>NZ_JBFAEA010000005.1:0-415232 GCF_040641675.1 Streptomyces sp. NPDC020742 | reverse complement strand
AGGGGGGGGGGGGCCCCCCCACCCCCCCTCCCTCGGCGGCGGCCCGCCCCCCCCCCATGAGGTCTGCGCCGCCGTCTTGGGGTGCGGGCCGGGTCAGCCGGCGGAGCCGCTGCGCATGGCCTTGCGCAGGTCGCTCGCCTGCTGGGCAAGCGCCTTCAGGTCGATCTTCTCCAGGGAGCGCGAGGATGCGTCCCCCACCCCGGTCACATCGCCGACCGAGGTGCTGTCGGCCCAGACGCACAGGGGGACGTAGAAGCCGTCGCCCTGGGAGATCCCACAGCGCAGCACGGCCCCCTTCGCGGCGGGGTCGTGGAGGGAGAAGTCCTTCGGCGCGACGGCCATGTCGTTCGGGGCGAACGCCGTCTGCACCCGCTGCGCAGGATCGGACACCGTACCCGTAGCGGTGTGCACGCCCAGGATGACCCCGTCGTTGTTCTTCGGGTGGTAGACCGAGTCGACCTGGGTCAGGCCCTTGAACTCCGGGTACGTCGCGGGGTTCCGCTTTTCTGGCGGGTACTTCAGCGCGGTGGCCTTCGCGTCGTAGCGAAGGTCGACCGGCGTCGACTTCACCACCATGGGGGTGGGCAGCGTGCCCGCCGTGGAAGTGTTCCCTCCCGCCTCGGTGTTGCCCCCGCCGCCGAGCATCGACCACACCAGAAAGCCGCCCCCGGCCAGCAGCACCACGACGACCAGGACGACGGCCACGATCAGTCCGGTGCGGCGGGTGGGCGGAGCCGGCGGCTGCGGAGCGAAGCCCACGCCCCCGGGGTGCGGCAGGCCGGTCGGCGGCGTCGAGCCATTCTGCGGCGGAACCGGTGTGCCGGGATAGGGCGGATGCGGGGTGCCGTATCCCTGCTGCGGCATCTGCGGCGGCTGGTGCGTCACGGTTGTCGGTTCCCTCGGTTCGTCGATTGCAGGAGCCTGGACATCCTTTCGCACCCCGGGTGGCCGAACACCCCGGGCCTCCTTCCCCTCCCGCGGACGCCTCCACGGGATGCGCCTGGGACCAACCCCGGCTCTGCGGGCAGGCGTTGGTACGGAACGGCGCCGTAGGAGTCGGCGGAGCGAGCGCGGAATCCCGCCCCGTTGCTGCCGGTCCGCCGTAGCGCTCACAGGGCGGCGAGAGCGACCGCCCCGGCCATCGCGCGGTACCCCGCGTCGTTCGGGTGCTTCCGGTCGCCGCTGTCGTACGCGGGCGCCAGCGCCTCCGGGGCGCCGGGATCCGCCAACGCCGCGGCGAAGTCGGCCACCGCATCGAACGCGCCCGAGCTGCGAATCCAGTCGTTGACCGTCCGGCGCTTCGCCTCGGCAGCCGGGGTGTGGTACTCCGAGCCCCGAAACGGCAGGATCGTGCCCCCGATGATCCGCACGCCGGCGCCGCGGGCCGCGTCGATCAGCTCCCGGTACCCGTCGATCAGCCGGTCGGCGGACCGGTCCGGGTTCGGCTTGTACGTCGGCAGGTCGACTTCGCTGAACCCGATGTCGTTCAGGCCCACCAGCACCACCACCGACCGCACTCCCGGCCGGTCGAGCACGTCCCGCCGGAAGCGGGCCAGCGCGCCCTCACCGAACCACGCCGAATCGCTGAGCAGCAGGTTCCCGCCGATGCCCTGGTTGAGTACCGGACGCGTCAGGCCCTGGGCGGCCAACCGCTCCGCCAGGGCGTCGGAGTAGCGGCCGTTGCCGTCCACGGTCGAGGAGAAACCGTCGGTCAGTGAGTCGCCGAAGACCACCACGGTGTCCCGCCGGGCCGGCCCGCCGTCCGCCAGCTCCACGGCGGCCAGGTGGTACCAGGAGACCGTCGTCTCAGTGAACACCGCCGGGTCAGCGGCGGCCAGTTGGTCGCCCGCCGCGCGGTAGGCCGTGGCGAACGCCTGGGCGTGGAAGGTGGCCGGACCCGATGGCCGTGCGAAGTACAGCGACACGGTGAGCGAGTCGAAGACGGCCGCGCTCACCTCGGCGGCGTCACTGCGCACCTGCCCGCCGGCCGGGATCACGACGGAGGGGGCGCCGTCGAAGGTGAGCCGGCGGGACGTGCCCTCCCGCACCGCCGGGCCCCGGTCCGTACGGGCGAGGGTGGCGCCCGCCACCTCCAGCGGGGCGGTGCCGTACCGGTTGGAGAGGGTGATCCGGGCCGCGGTGCCGGAGCCGGTGACCCGCACCACCTGACGCACCGTCTGGTCCGCGAACCCCTCCAGCGCCCAGTTCTTGTCGGAGCCCTCACTGGGGCGTTGCAGGGCGGCGGCCCAAACGGCCGTCCAGGCAAGCGCATTGCCGTCTCCGCTGTGATCCCTCAGGTCCCTCAGGTCCGTCAGGTCCCTCGGTTCCCTTGCGTCGCTCGGATTGCTCAGATCGCTCATGCCGCCGTCCGCCTCTCTGTTGATCGCCCCGGTGGCGATGACAGCGAGTCTGCTGCCGCACGCGGCGGTCACCCAGGCCTCTGCGAGGGGTACGCAGCGGATGCTTACGCACACCAGGGTCACCCTCGCCCGGGCCGGAGTGCTACGCGCACGTTGCGCGCTCCTTTCGGCCGCCCACGGCCTCTGGCGGCCGGCCGCATCCGCGGTACATGATCATGTGTCGGCTCATCCTGCCCAGCGGCAGGTCCAGGAGAAGGACCGGAGCGGAGGACCATGTCGAGTGCCGAATTCATAGCCGGGGACCGGACGCCCGAGGGGGTCCGCCCGCCGTCACGGCTGCGGCAGCTGGCCGCGGCCTCCATCGGCAATGCCGTCGAGTGGTACGACTGGTACGCGTACTCGTTCCTCGCGGTGTACTTCGCCGAGCAGATCTTCCCCACCGGCGCCGGCAACTCACTGGTGCCGCTGCTGTCGACCTTCGCCGTCTTCGCGGTCGGCTTCTTCATGCGGCCGGTCGGCGGGCTACTGATGGGCGCGGTCGCCGACCGCCGCGGACGGCGGGCCGCGCTCACCCTGACCATCCTGCTGATGGGCGGCGGCAGTCTGCTGGTCGCCTTCACCCCGACCTACGCGGCCACCGGGGTGGTCGCTCCGGTCGTGCTGGTCCTCGCCAGGCTGGTGCAGGGCCTTTCGGTGGGCGGCGAGTTCGCGGCCTCCACCACCTTCCTGGTCGAATCGGCGGGCCCCGGCCGGCGCGGGCTGTTCTCCAGCTTCCAGTACGTCTCCACCACCGTCGGCCAGCTGCTGGCCTCGGGGACCGCGGCGCTGCTCGCCGCGCTGCTCACCGAGCAGCAGATGGGGCAGTGGGGCTGGCGGATCGCCTTCCTGGGCGGCGCCCTGCTGAGCCTGCTGGGACTGTGGATCCGGCGCGGCGCGCAGGAGACCCTGCCGCCGAGCGCAGGGGAGACCCAGACCCCCGCGCAGCGCACCGCCGCCCGTCCCGGCCTCTTCGAGGCGCTGCGCCGCCACCCCCGGCAGTCCCTGCTGATCTGCGGCATCACCGCCGGCGGCACCCTCGCCTACTACACCTGGACGACGTACCTGCCCACCTACGCCCAGGTCAACGCGGGCTTCGACAAGGGCGAGGCACTCACCGTCGGCACCCTCTCGCTCGCCTTCTTCGCCCTGCTGCAGCCGCTCGGCGGGATGCTCTCGGACCGCATCGGCCGCAAACCGCTGCTGCTCGGCTTCTCCTTGGGCTTCGTGGTCCTCGCGGTGCCGCTGCTGCACCTCGTCACCGACGCGTTCATCTCGCTGCTGCTGGTGCAGTGCGCGGGGATGGTGTTGCTGACCGGATACACCGCGGTCGCCGCGGCGGTGAACGCGGAGGTGTTCCCCGCGCGGGTGCGCGCCGCCGGCATCGGCTTTCCCTACTCCCTCACCGTCGCCCTCTTCGGCGGCACCGCCCCCTATGTGGGCACGTGGTTCGAGGAGTCCGGCCACCCCGACCTCTTCCCCTGGTACGTCGCCGGGCTCTGCCTGGTGTCGTTCCTCGTCTATCTGTCCCTGCCGGAGACCGCCCGTCAGGAACTGCCGGAGTAGCCCCACCACCGGCGCCCGAACGGCGAAGCGCCGCCCCTCCCGGGACAGGGAGGGGCGGCGCTTCGTGTGAAGCCCGTCAGACGAGCCAACCCACGAAGTGAACGAGGCCTGCAAGCAGGTTGGTGATGAGGTTCATCTGGGTTTCTCCTTGTGCAAGTGCGTGTGTGGGACCAAATGCCCGGCCCAGCAAGGGATGTCGACCGGATGCGCGATGACGGACTGCAGCCCGTCGCTTGCGCCCCGTAAGCATCTCCCGGTGCGGAGGCTCCCGGTACCCCTATCGGGTTACCCCACCCTTACGGGGAGATGCTCGCTCTGGCGTTCGTTTCACAACCCCGGGGTGTGCGAGAACGCCCCGCGCCTGAGGTCATTCTGCTTGCGGAGAGGGGGAGTTGAGGTGGGTGGCGGCATCTCCCGCCGATCTCCGGGGCCCGGTTCGTGGTGCTTCGGGGGGCGTGAACGGCGTCAACTTCACGCCTGCCCGACGGTCAACCGGCGGCGGTCACCCGGTGGCGGCCAGCTCCTCCGACGCCAGCAGCCGCTGGATCTCCCGCACCGCGGCCCGGCCCGCACGGTTGGCGCCGATGGTGCTCGCCGACGGCCCGTAACCGACCAGATGCACCCGTGGGTCGCGCAGCGCCCGGGTACCCGCCATCCGGATCCCGCCGCCCGGCTCGCGCAACTTCAGGGGGGCGAGGTGGTCGAGGGCGGCCCGGAAGCCGGTGGCGTAGAGGATCACGTCCGCCTCGGCGGTGCGCCCGTCCGGCCACACCACTCCGGTGGGCGTGACCCGCTCGAACAGCGGCAGCCGTTCCAACACACCGCTCTCCCGCCCCCTGCGCACCGCCTCGGTCATCCGTAGCCCGGTCACGCTCACCACGCTCCGCGGCGGCAGCCCCTCCTGGACCCGCCGCTCGACGAGCGCCACCGCCGCCCGGCCCTCCGCCTCGCCGAAGGAGCCCTCGCGGAAGACCGGGGGCCGGCGCGTCACCCACACCGTGCTCGCCGCCACCGGAGCGATCTCCAGCAGCTGCTGGACCGCCGAGGTCCCGCCGCCCACCACCACGACCCGCGCACCCCGGAAGCCCTCCGGCCCCTCGTACCGCGCGCTGTGCAGCTGTCGCCCGCCGAACACCTCCTGGCCGGGGAACCGCGGCCAGAACGGCCGGTCCCAAGTCCCCGTCGCATTGATCACCGCCCGCGCCGCATAGCCCCCCTCCGACGTCTCGACCAGCAGCCGCCCGTCGCCGCCCGCCCGCACCGCCGGCACACTCACCGGCCGGTGCACCCGCAGCCCGAAGGTCCGCTCGTAGCTGCCGAAGTACGCCCCGATCACCTCGGACGACGGCCGCCGCGGATCGGCGCCGGTCAGCTCCATGCCCGGCAGCGCGTGCATCCCGTGCACCTTGTCGTACGTCAGCGTCGGCCAGCGGAACTGCCAGGCGCCGCCCGGCCGCGGTGAGTGGTCGAACACCACGAAGTCCCGGTCCGGTTCGTAGCCCACCCGCCGCAGATGGAAGGCCGCGGCGAGCCCTGCCTGCCCGGCACCGATCACCGCGACCTCGACCGTACGCACCCCGGAGTAGTTCATGTTTCCACTAACTGGGGGAGGGGTGCTCTCATTCCCGGGTGGGGTGCCGGGGCCTGCCACCCGGGAACCCCACCCGGGGTCGGGGGCTCGCCCCGGCACCCCACCCGGCCCTCACCGCCCGCCCGCGACCAGCAGCGGTGCACCGCCCGGCGCGGAGGCCGGCCGGCCGTTGGCCGCGGGTACCCCCTCCAGGGGTGACGGCCCGGCGTCCAGCAGCCCCCGGGCGGCGAGCACCGGCCGTACGCCCTCGCCGAACCAGTACGCCTCCTCCAGATGCGGATAGCCGGACAGGACGAAGTGCTCGACACCCAGGGCGTGGTACTCCTCGATCCGGTCGGCCACCTCCGCATGGCTGCCGACCAGCGCGGTGCCCGCGCCGCCCCGCACCAGCCCCACCCCCGCCCACAGGTTGGGCGAGATCTCCAGCTTGTCGCGCGAGCCGCCGTGCAGCGCCAGCATCCGCTGCTGCCCCACCGATTCGCTCTTGCCCAGGGCCTGTTGGGCCGCGGCCACGGTGTCCGGGTCGAGGTCGTCGAGCAGCCGGCCGGCGGTCGCCCAGGCCTCCTTCGACGAATCCCGGGAGATCGTGTGCAGCCGGATCCCGAACCGAACCGTACGTCCCTCCTGCTGCGCCAGCCCCCGGATCCAGTCGATCTTCTCCTTGACCTGAGCGGGCGGCTCACCCCAGGTGAGGTACACATCCACGTTCCGGGCGGCGACCGGCCCCGCGGCCGCGGACGACCCGCCGAAGAAGATCTGCGGCAGCGGGTCCGGCGGCAGCGCCGTCAGACCGCCCTCGACCTGGTAGTGCGCACCGTGGAAGTCGAACGGCGTACCGCCCCACACTCCCCGTACGACCTGCAGGAACTCATCCGTACGGGCGTACCGCCGGTCATGGTCCAGCGCGTCGCCGAACCGCCGCTGCTCGGTCGAGTCCCCGCCCGTCACCACATTCAGCAGCAGCCGCCCCCGCGAGATCCGCTGGTACGTCGCGGCCATCTGCGCCGCCAGCACCGGAGAGATCACCCCCGGTCGGAACGCCACCAGGAACTTCAGCCGCTCCGTTACCTGGCTGAGCGCCACCGTCGTCAGCCACGCGTCCTCGCACCACGTCCCGGTCGGGGTGAGCACCGCCTCGAACCCCAACTGCTCCGCTGCCTTGGCTATTTGGGCCAGATACTCGATGTCCGGGGCGCGTACCCCGCTCACCGGTGTGATGCGCTCACGCCGGACCCCTCCGTCGGTGTAGGCGTGCCGGTCGACGAGCGTCCGCCCGTCGCCGCCGGTCGGCAGGAACCAATGCAGGTGTACGGACATGTCACTCGGCCTTTCCATAGGTACGCGGCGCCGTGCTCGAAGGCGGCAGGCCACCGTTGAAGCGGGGATCGACGAACGTCCCGAAGTCGAAGCGGCGGGGGATCAGCTTCAGCGCGGCGAAGGCGTCGACGATCTGCTGCTCGGAGGCGACCGCGGCCTTGTCCACGGCCACCGTCACCGCCGTCCCCCGGGTGCGCTTGACCGCGTCCAGCGCCACCTTCCGCGGCAGCCCGGTCTCCTTGGCCCAGGCCTTCGCCCAGACATCGGGGTGCCGGAACACCCAGTTCTGTGCCCGCCGTAGCCGCTTCGTGTAGTCCTCCAGGGCCGCAGCCTTCTTCTTGTCCGCCAGCGCGGCGGGCGCGGCGACCTGGAAGCTCAGCCCGTTGACCACCCCCTGCCCGGTGGTCAGCACCCGGGCGTCGGCCTGGGCCAGCGCCTGCGAGGTGTACGGGTCCCAGACCGCCCAGGCGTCCACCTTGCCGCGGGTGAACGCGGCCAGCGCATCGGCCGGCTGCAGGTAGTTCAGATGGACGTCCTTCGGGGACAGTCCCACCTTCTTCAACGATGCGATGAGCTGGTAGTGCGCCGAACTGCCCTGCGCCACCGCGATCGACCTGCCCTTGAGCTGGGCCGGCGACCTCAGCGGCGAGCCCTTCTTCACCAGCACCGTGTCGCCGTCGGACCGGCTGTGCGACGCGGCGATCACCTTGATCTTCGACTTCGCCGCGGCGGCGAACACGGGCGGCGTGTTGCCGACCCCGCCGACGTCCACGGCTCCGGCGTTGACCGCCTCCAGCAGCGGCGGACCGGAGGCGAACGTCGACCACTCGATCCGGTACGGCAGATCGTCCAGCTCACCGGCGGCCCGCAGCAGCGCCTCCGAACCACCCTTCTGATCCCCGACGTTGAGCGTCACCGACCCCTTCCCGTCGCTCCCGCTCCCGGTCCCCCCGCCAGCCCCGTCGGCCCGCGACGCACCCCCACCGCACCCGGCGAGCAACAGGGCGAAGGGGAGTAGCAGGGTGGCTGGGGTGAGGTGACGTGATCTCATGAGTGCTTCCGTTCCGGGTGGGGTGGTAGGGGGTGTCTGGGGGAGTTGGGGTCGGGCGCTGGGGCTCATGTGGTCGCCGCCGTTCCTTCCTCGACGCCCAGCCGGTCGAGCAACTCGGCGCGCAGCGCGCCGAAACGCGGATCGGTCACGGTGCGCGGGCGGGGCAGATCCACCGTCACCTCGTACGCGATCCGGCCGCCCTCCATCACCAGCGCCCGGTCCGCGAGCAGCAGCGCCTCCTCCACGTCATGCGTGACCAGCAGCACCGCGCAGCCCCGCCGCTGCCACAGCTCGGCCACCAGCCGCTGGGCCCTGATCCGGGTGAGCGCGTCCAGGGCTCCGAACGGTTCGTCGAGCAGCAGCAGATCCGGCTCCCGTACGAGCGCCCGGGCGAGCGACGCACGCTGCGCCTCACCGCCGGACAGCGTCTTGGGCCAGGAGTCGGCACGGTGCCCGAGCCCGACCTCCTCCAACGCCCGTACTGCGGTGCCACGTTCAGGGCGGCCGGGCAACCCCAGCAGCACGTTCCGCCAGACCCGCTTCCAGGGCATCAGCCGGGGGGCCTGGAACGCCACGGCCTTGCGGCGAGGCACCCGTACGTCCCCCTCGATCTCCCGGTCGAGACCGGCGAGCACTTTCAGCAGCGTCGACTTGCCGCAGCCGCTGCGTCCCAGCAGGGCCACGAACTCTCCTGGTCGTATGGTGAGTTGGAGCTCTTCGAGGATGCTCCGCCCGTCGAAGGCCCGCACCAGTCCGCTCACCGCAACGGCGGCGCCGGAGGGCCCGGCCGAGGCGTCCCACCGTTCCTTCTCGCTCGTCAGCCCGGTCGCTGACCGGGGCACCGCCCGGGTCACCGCCCCGGTCGCTGACCCGGTCACTGACTCGGTCGCTGAACCGGTCACTGGCCCGTGAACGTCGGTCGCCATTGCAGCAACAACCTTTCGAGGGTACGTACGAGGAAATCAGCGATAAGCCCAAGAAGTGCGTAGACCACCAGGCACACCACGATCACATCGGTGCGGAAGAACTCCCTGGCCTGGTTCATCAGGAATCCGAGACCGTCGTCGGCATTGATCTGTTCACCGAAGACCAGCGCGAGCCACGCGGTGGCCAGCGAATAGCGCAACCCGGTCATGGCGCCCGGCAGCGCACCGGGAAGCACCACATGACGGATCAGGCCCCAACGGTTCAGTCCGAGGGACGTCCCGGCCTCGACCAATTGCGCATCCACACCGCGGATTCCGGTGTAGACGTTCAGATAGAGGTGGAAGGCCACACCGACCGAGATCAGCGCGATCTTCGGAGCCTCGCCGATGCCCAGCCAGATGATCAACAGCGGAATCATGCCGACCCAAGGCACCGAGCGGAGCATCTGCACCGTCGCATCGACCAGATCCTCACCGAGCCGCGACAGCCCCGATACGAGTGCCAGCGCCACACCGGTCACCCCACCGAGTGCCAGCCCGACGGCGACCCGCTGGAGCGAAACGAGCATGGCCGAGGGCAGCGTCCCATCGCTGATCACCTGCCCGGCAGTGGCCGCGATGGTCCCCGGCGACGCCAGGATGTCCCCCTCCAGGACCCCGCCCGCACTCAACACCTGCCACAGCACCAGCAGCGCCAGGGGCCCGACGGCCCGCCGCACCCACCGCGGCACCACCCGCCGTCGCCCGGACGCCGGCACGACCCGAGCCAGCTCCACCTCACCCGACGACGTCACGCCGCCGCCGGGCGGGGCCTGCCCGCGCACCGCCTGATCGAGACTCATAAACCGCTCCACACACAGGGAAGGACAAAAAAGAAAAAGGAGAAAGCAAGGCGGACGAGGGGCGCCGACAAGAAACGAGAAGGCCCGGCTCATCCCGACTGCAGAAGTGCTCCCGCGAAAAGGCACCAAGGCCCGCAAGGCAAGCAAGCGGGGATCACCAGATCACCCAGATAACCCGCACACCCGCAACCGGAAAGATTCCAGGCCGAGCGGCACCAGCCACAGTCCAAGCACCAGCGCAGAGAACCGCCCGCCCGAAAAGGGAACGGGGAGACCGAAACCCCTCACGAACGCGCCCCACCCGCACACAGCCGGCTCGGGACTCCCGGGCGAACCTCAGCAGCGGCCAAGAATTGCGCCCCAGTCGAGCCGGCCGCGCAACCGAGGCTCGGACAGGGACCCGGCCCCGACACGAACCCGGACCTGGACCCGGACCCGTCCCCGGCCCCGAGGAATCAACACATCAGGGCACGACCGGCATGGGGGTTCAGCGCGGGCTTCAGCGCACGCCGCGGCCGCGACACGCGGCGGACGCCACCCGCAGCAGGTCGATATGACCGCGCGTGGTGAGCAGAGCGAAGGTGGACATGCCGCTGAACGTAGCGGTGCGCCAGGACAAGGGGCAATCGTCGTCTCGGCTGCTGGACCTTTGTTTCCGCAGCATGGAGCCACCATGGCGAGCTACCCTGCCACCCCGCTGCTTCGCCGTCCCGCTGCTTCGCCGTCCCGCTGCTTCGCCGTCCCGCCTCCTCGCCGCCCCGTCGTCCCGCCGCCCTGCCGACCCGAGCGGGCGACCGTACGACAATGAACGCATGAGCACTGCATTCACCACCCGCACCCTCGACATCACCACCGGTTCGACGGAGACCGTCGCCGACCTCACCGCCGACTGCGCCGCCTTCCTCCGCGACGCCGCGGACGGCCGCGACGGCCTCCTCAACGTCTTCGTCCCGCACGCCACAGCCGGCATCGCCGTACTCGAAACCGGCGCCGGAAGCGACGAGGACCTCCTAGCCACCCTCCAGGACCTGCTCCCCGCCGACGACCGCTGGCGCCACCGCCACGGCACCCCCGGCCACGGCCGCGACCACGTCCTCCCGGCCCTGGTCCCACCGCACGCCACCCTCCCGGTCGTGTCCGGGCGCCTGGCACTGGGCACCTGGCAGTCGGTATGCCTGGTCGACACCAATATCGATAATTACAACCGTCAGGTGCGGCTGAGCTTTCTGGGCTGACCAAGATGGCTGGCCACGTCGTCCCCGGAGCGTCATCGGGAGGACGTTCTGACAGCCGCGGCATCTGTCGGCGGGCACATCATTGGCTGGGCCGATGACTGGGAGGTATCGGGAGCCACGGCCCCGGTCACCCAGTCCAGTCAGACGCCCGCCCCCCCGCCAGGCCGGCGACGGCACCGAGCTGCCGAACCGACGGACCAACAGGACCTATACCTGACGCCCAGTCAAATGGCGTGCGCCGACCCACATCGCCAGGTGACCGCCCACCTCGAACGGGTCACCGCAACCCTGCGGCGCGAGGTCCTCGACCAGCTGTGCAGACCCGCACATGAAGATCAGCGCGCTACGCCTCCTCCACTCCTGTGGCGTGCGGCTCTCCAGCGTCGCCATCGGGACGGGCGCTGGTAATCAGCTCCTCCGCGGCGGCCATGGCCGCATCTGCGTTGCCGGGCTCCTCCCCCTCGCGACTGGCAACTCTCAAGTCGACGGTCCAGACGGTGGCCTCCGACTTCCAGCCAACACTGGAGTAAACCCTGTGCCAGTTTGTGGTATTGCCGTCGAACTCGGCGGAAACTAGGTAAGCCTTGTGATTAGGGCTTGTACCAGCACTGCTCCCGTTTCAGCTCCCAGTGCTTTGAAGAGCGATTTCATCGCCCGCTTTGATCACCCATTTGCCATTAGAGCCGAAGCCGCCCTTGGCGCTGATACCCCCTTCGGCGATGATTCCGTTGGTGGTGAGGGTCATTCCCTCGTACATTCTCATGTTGTTGCCCACGACAATGCCGTCGGCGGGGACCCTGGCGTTGATGTAGTCGGTTTTGATGCTCTTCTTTGCGGCGAGGGTGATGCCCTCATTGGCGGTGACAAGACCATTGACCGTGACAATGCCGTTGAGGGCGAGGGCGCCGCCCCCGCGTCCGTTGATTTCGCTGGCCGCAATACTGATGGTGCTGATGGCGCCGCTGTAGTACTCATTTCCCGTGACGGAGAGAATGCCATCGGCGAAACTGGCTTTCACCTTTTTGACGGCATTCTCTTTGCTCGGCATGTTCACGATAGTTAGCGCACCATTTTCGGGCGACTTGATGGTCTCCACGGTGAGGGTCTTCGCGGTGGCGATGGTCACGTCGCCGTTGGCGGTGACGGGGCCGCTGGTGGTGAACTTACTCTGGAATGCGATCGTCCGCCCAGGGTCCTCGGAGTTGGCCGTGATGTGCGATTCGATTTTGAGAGATGGATATTGTCCAGCTCCCCTCAGGCGGCCGACCTTGAGCTCCTTTTCCCCATCGACCGTGACGTTGCCGTTGGCGGTCACGTTGTTGACGGTGATATCGGGATTGTTGACCTTGATGTAGGTGGTGAGGTAGCGGACTTCGTTTTTCATCTTGGCTTCGAGGGTGAAGCTGGTGTCGTCTACCAGGTTTTCTGGGGAGCTCCATTCACCATCCTTGGTCACCGTGGACGAACCCTGGGTGCCGTCGGGCTTGCGGTAGTACATGGTGTACTTCGCGTGGGGGGTGCCTTCCCAGTGGAGAGTGGCCTTGGTGTTGCGGCTGACGGCCACGGAGGCTGGGCGGAAGCTGTGGAGGTAGAACGAGTCGTCGCTCTTGCTGACTCCGCCTTTGCCTGTGCGTTCCTCGTAGGGGCCGTCCGCGCCGGTCGTCGAGACGGACTCCTGCCGGACGATGTCGACCGGGCCGATGCCGCCATTGACCTCGATGCCCCACAGCTCCAGCTGGACGCTCCAGGTGCCGTCGAACGCGGCGTGCTCGTTCGGCGGCGGCGAGCAGGTGAAGATCGTCTGGTTGGGGTCGCGGGAGTCGCGCTCGACGGCCCACTGCCGTTTGCCGGTGGGTACGGTCAACTCGTAGCGGATCAGGGATGGTTCGCTGGTCAGGGCGGAGGCCTGGCGGCCGGTCGGGATGCGGACCTTGAACCACTTGCAGTGCACGGGCCAGTTGCCGCCGGACTTCACCTTGCCATAGGTGAAGGTCAGGTTGGCGTACTCCGGTTTGGCGAAGGTGGAGACATTGAGCGGGCTCGGATCCTCGACCAGGGCGGGCGGGAGCAGCATGGGGAGGTCAGCGGTGGTCACGGCTCTGGAACTCCTCGGCGCAGGAAGTCAGTTGGGCAGGGGTGTGGTGGTGAGGGTGGCAGTGCCAGCGTGGCGTCGCGGGCTGCTGCCGCCGGGTGCGGTGTCCTCGGTGATGCGGCTCTGGGTGCCGAGTGGGGTGCTGATGCCGAGGGTGAGGGTGAGGGTCCAGGTGCCGTCGAAGGTGGCCGGTTCGGCGGGGTTGAGGGTGAGGGTGATGACGGTTGGGTCGGTGGTGGTGGTTTCGACCAGCCATTGCCGGCCTCGGCCGGTGCCACGTTCGAGTTCCAGTCGGGTGCGCAGGATGACGGGTTCCTCGGTCCGCGCGGCTGCGCCGTGGGCAGTGGGGAGGTCAAGGGCGATCCGTGCGCACCGCACCGGCCAGCTGGCGCGGCCGTCCGGGTCGTCCCCGATGGTGAGGCGGACGCGGTTGAGGGCTACCTCTCCGGGATGTGCGGCGGTCGCCGGGGTGTGCTCCAGCCGGTACGGGAGGAGCAGGGCTGGGTTGGGGCTGGTCACGACGCTGTTCCTTCCGGGGCCTGGGTAGGGGCGGCGGGGGCCGGGGTGGAGCGGGTCCGTTCCGAGGCGGTCGGTTGGAGTTGGAGGTAGCCGGAGCGGGCGACGGGCAGGGGTGCGTCGGGGTGGGAGAGCTGGTCGGCGTTGTAGATGAGGTGCTCGTCCCAGTCGGCCAGCGGCAGGCCGGTGGCGGTGCCGTCCACGGGGATCGGTTCGGCCCAGGTCCAGTCGCCGTGCCAGGCCGCGGGGCGGGGCATGACGAGTGACTTGTCCGGTGGTTCGGCCTGCACTGTGAACTCGCGTACGGCGCAGGGCCCGGTGGCGGCGCTGGTGTGTCGCAGCCGCAGGAAGCGGGCGGTGAGCGGTGGTTCAGTGGCGTGGTGGATCTCGGTCACCTGGGTGTAGCTGTGCAGGACGGTCCACTGCTCGCCGTCGGTTGAGGCTTCCAGGTCGGTCGCCGCGGGGGTGTGGCTGCCGTCCGGGCGGCCGAGGAGGATGTCGATGGCTTCCACGCGGCGTTCGGTGTGCAGGTCGAGCCGGACCCAGGGGCCGACCGTCGGTGATTCGGTGCTCTCGTAGGAGGTGGTCGGGTCGCCGTCCGTTATGGCTGAGACGGGGAGGCCGGCCTGGGCTTTGACGGAGGCTGCGGCGGTGGGTGGGCCGAAGCGGTCGGGGGCGAGCAGCGGGTTGAGGCGGAAGGAGGCGCGGATGCGGGCCAGGGCCCGGTGGGTGGTGTCGGCGTCCACGGTGACTTCGGCGATGGGGAGGATGTCGGTGGTGGCGTGGACGGCGGTGTGCGGGCAGGCGAGCAGGGTGAGGTGGTGGGTGGCGGGGCGGTCGGCGGGCCGGGCGGGCAGGGTGAGATGGGTGCCGGCTTCGATCGGCGTCACGTAGGCGTTGGCCGGGCCGCTGGGGTCGACGGCGTGGAAGCGGTGGTAGCGGGTTCGCTGGTCGTGGTCGTCGGCGGCGAAGTAGCCGATGAAGCCGTCGGAGAGCCGGTCGGGGTCGCCGAGGCGCACGGTCCAGCGGTAGTCGGGGTAGTTGCGGTAGTCGGGGTGATCACGGTGGTCGGGGTAGTCCTCGTCCGGCGGGATGAGCGCGCGTTTCCAGCTGGGGTCGGTCAGCGGCTCGCCCATCAGGTCCAGGTTGAGGCGGGTGCGGATGAGGGCGATGGGGCGGCCGATCAGCCGGGCCGGGGAGCGGTCCTCGGCCGGTGAGGGTTCGAGGATGTGGTCGAGTGCGGTGTCGATCGTCTTGGCAAGTGCTTCCAAGGCGTCCGGGTCTTGGCCGAGCAGGCCGCGGGCGAAGGCTGCGAGATGCGGGTAGGCAGCGGCGAAGTCCTCGTCCTCCGGGTGGGTGTAGGGGGCGTGCGGGAGCGCGTTCCAGGCCGTCGTGCGGGTGTTCTGGACATCGCGTACCACGCGCAGCTCGCCGAGTGGTTCCCCGTCGGGGCCGTAGGCCAGCAGGGTCTGGTCGAGGTGGTTGACCAGCAGCCATCCGGCTACCGGTGTGTCGGCGCCGGGGAGTTGCGTGGCATCGACGGCTTCGGTGGCCTCGGCGGGCGGCTGGTCGGTCCGTAGCGGCACGGTGTCCAGGCGTACTCGGGCCGGTTGCACGAGCCGGGGCGGTAGCTGTACGAAGCGCTGAGGGCCGGGCGGGTTCGGGAACAAGTCCTTGTCCGGCACGACGCTGTCCGCGCGGACCAGCGGGAACTGGATGGGTTGGGTGTCAACCGGCTGCACCAGCGAGCACACGCGTCCGAAGCGGTCGATGATAACCAGCTCGATGAAGTGGAACTGGCCCGCCCGCACGGGCTGGAAGCGCTGCTCGCCGTGGCCTTCCGCGCCGTCGGGGACGTGGTTGGTCTCGCCGGCCAGGGCCAGGATCGAGCGGTCGGTGACGGCCTGGGCGGCGCCGTCCTGCTGGATGAGCCAGTCGTGGAAGCCGTCCAGGGCCTGGGAGAGCACGTCGATGCCTTCCAGGTCCTCACGCATGGCGCGCAGTTGGCGGGCCAGTTGCGGCGGGGCGTGCTCGGCCAGCCGACGGGCCTGCTCGCGCAGGACGTAGCGGGTGGAGGGGGTGACGAAGGCGCGTCCGCCGAAAGCGTTCCAGCGCCGTCCGCCGTCGCCGTCGCCGTCGGCCGCGTCCGTGCCCTTCCAGCGGTAGCGGTAGCGGTCGGGCTCGGGGTCGCCGTCGCAGCCGAGGCCGAACTCCCATTTGAGGGTGGCGTCTTGACTCTGATAGGGGGTGGCGCAGTGCTTGATCTCCCACTGGAGATAGAGCGGGAGCCAGGGCTGGCGCCACATGCGGGTGTATTCGGGCCACGGGCCCTGGGAGCTGGTGGCCGGGCGGGCGACGACGGCGTGGAGCGCGGTGTGAGCGGTGTCGCCGTCGGCGGCCGGGGTGCGTGCGGCCTGGTCGAGCAGGGCGAATTCAGCGATGACCGACCTGATGATGCTTGGGGCTTCGGGGGTGTTGGCGGGCAACAGCGGGTTGGCTGGGACGTCCTCCCAGTCGTGGTTGATCTTCACTCGGGTGAGTAGCGTGGAGGGCAGGCGGCAGGGTAGCGGGTCGTCCTCGTCGCGGCCGAGCGGTTGGGTGGTGCCCGTGTCGGTCAGGGCGAGGACGGGGTCGGCGGGGCGGTGGTAGCTCTGCCGGGGGGTGCGCTTGAGCTCCAGCTCTTCGGGCAGTTCCAGCTTATTGTCCGCCGGGTAGCGGTCGATCGCGGTCTGGACCGCTTCGGGGGTGAGACCGTGCGGGACCTTGCCACTCAGCCGCTCGACCTCGGTCTCGAGCTGCGTGACCTGCGTTCCGACGGCCTGGATCTGCCCGTCCCAGGCTGCCTCGTCGAAGTCGAAGTCGAGGGGGCGACGGTTGTCGGGCAGGTTGCGCAGCCACCACAGCGTCCACAGCCGCCGCTGTGCGGCGGCGAGCCGGTGCTTGGCCTGGTCGTAGGCGTCCTGGTTGCGGTTGAGGGTGGTGATCCAGTCCGGTTGGGCGGGGGGGCCTGGGCGTCGGCCTGGTCGCTGGGCCGGTTGACGACCTGCCAGGTGGCACCGCCGTCGTGGCCGCTGAACCAGGACCGGCGGGTGATCTCATCCAGGGAGACCTGCCAGTCGGGGCCGTCGAGTTCGTCGGGGTTGCCGTGGAACAGGGCGCGGATCTGGTCGGCGAGGTCGGTGCCGCCGGTCTGGTGATCGGCGAGGGCTGCGACGGCGTCGGCGGTACTCTGCCCGATCGCAACCTTGACGTCCCGGGTTTTGGGGCGGTCGGAGTCGTGGTGGCCGCCCTCGCGGTCCCAGGGGATGCCGAGGGCGGTGCCGACGTACCGGGTCCGGGTGATCGTGTTCGGCATGCCGTCGGGGGCGGCCCAGCCCAGGGCTCGCAGCACGTCTGCTGGGTTGTCGGGGTCGGCGTCGGGGGCAGCAGGCCTTCGATGTCGCGTGCGGTGGTGAGGATGTCGGCGTCGTCCTGGCTGTACCAGCCGATGACGCAGTAGCTGACGGTGCACGGGGGTGGGTAGTTGTCGTTGGCCTTGAGGTCGGCGAGGGTGTCGTGGAAGAGGAAGACGTTCTCGTGGTAGGGGGGCGAAGGCGGCGAAGGCGGGCAGTCCGCTGCCGATGGCGGTGAGGAACAGCCGCCGGGCGGCGGGCTCCTGCCAGGGGCCGTCGCTCAGCGGGTGGACGCGGCCGATGTAGTCGGCGCGAGGCGCTTCCTTGGGGGAGGCCGGATCGACGAACGGGGTGAAGGCCGACTCCACGGGTCCGCCGTCGGCCTTCTCCAGGTAGTCGCTGTGGACGAGGAACCCGGCGGCCTTCAGCTCGTCACGCACCTTGGCGTAGCGCACCACGAGCCAGCGGTTGGGGACCAGCGGGAAGGTGCTGACGCCGGTGGCAGGGTCGATCGCGCCGGTGGTCAGGGGTTCGGGCAGCTGCCACTGCACGTGGATGCCCTCGCCGGGGTCGCCCTCGGATGCATGGAAAGGCGGTTCGGCGTTGCTGCGGAAGTCCTTGGAGAACGTCCACGGGTATTTCGGGGTCCAGCGTCGGAAGTCGTCGAAATTCGCCACGTCGCGGGTGACCAGCAGCGCGTGGACCTCGACGGGGACGATCAGTTCGGTGTCGGTCATCGGGCGCTCTCCTGGTCGGGCGCGGAGTCGAGGGTCAGGCGTTGTTCGACGGGGGCGTTGACGAGTTGCAGGGCGAACTCACCGGGGGCGAGGTCGCTCAGGGTGGGGTCGAGGTCAGCGGCGAGCGCGGGCACCAGGCCCCGGTCGCCGCGTAGGGCGAGAACATCCGGCGCACCGCCCCCGTTGGGCAGCCGCAGGTGGCGGGTGAGCAGGCCGCCTGCAGCGGGGTAGTCGCGGCGCAGCGGGTAGCCGAGGTCTTCGCCGGGCCGGTGCTCGCGCAGGTTGAGGACACTGTCGTCTTCGCCGCCTGCGCCGCTGCTGTCGATGCCGAAGTGGATCCCTTGGCCAGGCTCGCGGATGACGATCTCGTCCGGCATGGCGTCCAGGAGCAGCAGCAGTGTGTCCGGGGCGAGGTGGTCGCGGCGCAGTTCGGCGAGGTTCGCTCCGCCGGCGCTGGTGAGGATGTCGAACACCGGCCATGCTTCGACGAGTTCGGAGCGGACCAGCAGCCCGGCCCGGCCGGTTTCCCCGGTGCGGATACGGGTGCGGCGGCTGTCGATGGCGGCGGTGAGCGTCGTGTCGACGAGTGCGTCCAGGGACGTGTGGACGCCGACGTCGCGTGCGCCGGCGAGCAGTGCCTCGATCCAGTTCTCGTCGATGCGGAAAAGCCGGATCGACTCCGGGGGGAGCATCGCGGGGTGCGGCACCAGGTAGTTGAACGGCACTCGGCGCAGCAGGGTGAGCTCGTCCAGCCCAGGCCGGCAGGGTGCGGGTGTGCCGTTCGGCGGTGGCCTGCAGGGCCGCTGTCTGGGGTCCGGCCGCGAGGACGGCGCGGGCGCTCTGCTGGGTGAGGCAGGCACGGCGGCTGCGGCGGGCCGATGCCGATGCCGGGGCTTGGTCGTGCGGGGCGAGGGGGCGGGCGAGCGCGTCGAGCAGGTCGGTGGCGAAGCCGGGAGCGGCCAACTCCCGAAGGGTTCGCCCGTCCAGGTCGGCGGGGTCGGCGGCGGCGAGCCCCGGGCCGGCGGTGGCCAGGGCCATCATCGTCGCTGCGGTGTTGGCCAGTTCGCGTCGTGCGCGGGTGATCTCCTCGCAGTAGTCGGGGTCGCTCAGCGCCAGGGTGCGGCCCAGGGTCCAGGCGGCGGCGTAGGAGACGTCGAACAGGCCGTGCTCCTGCTCGTAGATCAGCGCGTGGTCGGCGGTGGTCTTCGGGGTATCGCGGGCGAAGCCGCGGGTCTCGGCGGCCATGACGGGGACGAGGGGGCCGCGGTACCAGCCGTAGGTGGTCTCCCCGGACAGCAGCCGGTATGGCAGCGGGGTGTACCCCAGGTGCAGGCGGCGGCGGGCGTACTGCTCGGCGTCCGCGGTGGACCGGGCCGCCACGCTCCCGCTCGGGCGAAGGCGCAGTGTCAGGTTCTCCCGGTCGGCGCGGGCTGGTGCGACGAGGTTGCTCAGCAGGGCCGCGGCGTCGCGGGTGCCGGCCGGGTCGCTGGTGAACGTCCAGGAGTGCAGCACGCACAGCCGCACGGACCTTACGTTCCCGCCCAGTTGGCCGGGGTTGAGCTTGCCGTTGAAGCCCTCCAGGGAGACCAGGTGCGCGGTGTAGGTACCGGGCTGTCGCGGGAGGCGGTTGGCGGCCAGGACAGCGTACTGGCCCTTGGTCAGGATCTCGCCGTCGTCGCGTCGTTGCGGTCGGGTGGAGACGTCGCGGACGTGGGCGAGGTAGTTCAGTTCCTCCTCACGCGGCACCAGCGCGGTGAACAGTGCGGCCGGGACGTCGATGCTCTGGCAGCGGCTGGCCGCGATGCCCGGGGTGATGCCGGTGTCGCTGAGGTCGGGTCCGAGGATGCCGTCGCCGGGGCTGCGCAGCTCGGCGACGGTGCGGGTGGTGGTCTGGCCCAAGCTCTCGGGGGCGTCGGGCAGTTCACCCGCGCGGAACACCATGAGCGCAAGCCACGGTGCCTGCTCGGGCACTGCGCGGGCCTTCAGCAGTCGCTCCCAGGGCAGGATGGAGCGGTCCAGGATGATGTGCGGCAGGGTGCGGCTGAAGTCGCCGGCGGCGCCCTCTGCCGGGTAGTGGGCGTGCACGGACGAGGGGTCCAGGACGAACCGGACCGCGCGGATCTCGAACTGCTGTGTGGTGGCAGGGATGGCCGGATTCATGTCGACCCGGTTGCCGTCCTTGGTCAGGTGGTGCTCCGCCGTGAGCGTGTAGACGCCGGCGGTGGCAAGCGGGCGACGGTAGTCGTGGAAGGCGACGCGGAGGTCTTCGGTGCCGCTCAACGTCGGTTCACCTCTCGGCTGTGGTGGTCATGGGCGCGTTGGTGAACGTGGTCTTCGCGAGGTCCGCGTAGCGGGTCAGGGGGTCGTCGGTGCCGGGGGGCGAAGCCGAGGCCGGCCAGGGCGGCGTGCACCGAGGCGCGGCGGGTGGCGGTGGTCTGCGCGGCGATACCGGTGTCCGGGTCGACGATGGCGCCGATGCTGCCCTCGCCCTCGTCGTCCGGGACTGACGGCGGCCCCTCAGGCTGCGAGCCCAGCAGCGGGATCGGCGCATCCGGCAGCCCATCGGCCTCCAGAGCCTCCGCGCCGACCCAGCCGACCGAGGGAGCCAGTTCGGGCTTGGGGATCTCGAAGGTGATGCCGGCCAGGCAGCCGCTGAGTAGCCCGTCACCGTCCAGGACATCGCGGGGATCGCCCAGCGGCGCACCCCACATCGCCTTGGGCATGTCCTGCCGGTAGACGGCGACGTCCCATCCGGCGGGGGTGTAGACGCTCTCGAACCGTTTCAGGGTGACCTGGTGTTCGGAGACCACGCCCTGCCCCTTGGTCTCCATCGGCCGGATGTCGATGGTGTCGCCGTCGTCCCCGGCGAACTGCTGGACCAGTTCACCCTGCGTCTCAACGGCCGGGAGCGGGAGAGCTGGGCCCAGGCTCCCGAACGCGCGGCGCGTTACGAGATGGAGCGGGCCCGCAAGATCCAGGGGCGGGCCGAGCGCAAGGAGGACATCGGCGGCGGTGACCTGGCCCACCTCAACGACAACAGCTCCGGCGATGCGCTATCTGCGTCACCGCTACGGTCACATCGTCGTCGACGCAACTCCGAATGACGCAGATTCGGCGGCCGGCCCGGAAGCCGGGCGATCCGTCCCAGTCGTCGTCGACCTTCACGTACAGTGCGGTCACGAGGGTGTTCAAGTCTGTCGTCACAAACGGATCTTGACCACTCTCGCCTCATGCCCGCAGACACTCGGAAAGACTCGTCTAGAGTCCAGTAACTCGACTCTACGTAAGCCGAGGCACATTAACGCCTCCATCAGACCCGGAGCGGTTCAATCAGCGCCCGGCTCCGCGCCTCGTCGCCAGCCACGGTTGATCTCTTCCCCGAGACGCAACCCAGGAATAATTCGGAAGAGCGCCGTGCGTGAACTCGCGAACACTCCATACGACGGGCAAGGTGATCATGAGGGGCAGTGACCCGCTGAATCTCGACGCATCAGGCGAGTGGGCTGGCTTGTGGTGGCTGCCGGAAGACCCTGGGCACCAGGTGCCAGGCGTGCTTCGCTACGAGCCCGAGCGCGGCTTGATACTCTCATTGATCGGCGCGTTCGAGGACCGAGTCACGACGACGCCTGCTCCAGGTGTGCTGATGGTCCATGAGGGCCGTCGAACGTGGGGTGTGATCCATGGTGCCGCCGATCAACGCGAGATCAGCCTCTTCGGCTGTTTTCCTGACGGTGGCCAGCGGACCTTCGGTGCGCGGGTAAAGACCCCCGATAAACAGACCGTTGTGGCAACGACGGCACTCATCGGGGCGCACGTCGGCGGTGAAGACGAGGCAGCGTTCTCCACAACAGAGGTTTCAGTGGAGGATCTCGGGCATTGGGCGGCATCGTCAGTGCTCGAGGGGTTCCTGGGTGCGCCCGGCGGGCGTCCTGATGGGAGCGGCACCATTTCCGTTAAGCCGGTGGAGGTGCAGTCAGTCGAAGTCGACGGGACCGAGTTCGTGCTCGCGCACCGCCACACGCTGCCGTTCTTCGATCAGCGTCGGGGTGGAACCGTTGGTCGCATGAGTGATACCGCGTACAAGCAGATCACCCGGCGCGAGGCGTCTTCATTGAGTGATGCGATTGGCTATGCCCGGTTGATACAAGACCTGATCGCCCTTGCCACTCATCGTGCTGCAGGCATGATCTGGGTACGCCTGAAACTAGCCCCGGACGACGCTGTGTCGGAGTGCGGCGGGCCGCGGCTGGAGCGGAATGTCGACGTGCTGTACTCGCCCTTCGTGGTCGGGAAGCACGATGCGAAGGCAGCCGCTCATCATCGTGTGTTCTTCACGTGCGAGGCTCTACCTTTCGAGGAAATCATCCCCCGTTGGTGCGATGTGCACGAGCGGCTGCAGTCCGCGACGAACATGGTTCTGGGGCTTCGGTACGCGCCAGCACGTTACGTCGAGAATAATCTTCTGACGGCGGTGGGAGCGGCTGAGGTGCTGCACCGTGGCTTTGACATTGACGAACCGCCGATCCCATCGGAGGATTTCAAACCGATGCGGGAAGCGATGCTGGCTCAGGTGCCCGAGGAGCATAGGAAGCGGATTCGCGGCTCCCTACGCAATGACCCGACCCTTCGGGATCGGTTGTACGCACTCGCGGCCCGCCCCGACCAGGAGGCGCTGTCCACCCTCGTGCCTGACGTGGACCGGTGGGCCAGACGGACGACTCGAGCGCGAAACGACCTAGCACACGAAGGGCGAACCCCCAACCACGAGCTCGAGGAGCTGATCGCCATTGTGGACGTAACCACCGCGGTGGTTATTCTGAATCTGCTGAACGAACTTGGGCTGCCAGCTGGGCGTCAACGAGAGATCGTGCGTGACCACCCGCAGTTGCGCGCTACGGCCAGGAGCGCACGGGACTGGCTGAGCACGTCCGAGGCGGACTCCTAAGTCGGATCGTTCGGCTTTTCGGGTGGAGGAAATCTCCAAACCACTGGTGACGCACGTGAGGGCGCACTCGATCACGGGTGTCGCTTTCCGACGGTCATGGAACACTCCTTTGGGTGGTGCCGGCTCGTTGTGTTGTGGCTGCCTCGGCCCTGCCGGGAACGCTGCCACGACCTCACCGCGACCCGCGCCACCGCATCATCAGGAGCTGCGAGCGTCACGGGGCGCCCATCCTGGGATACATCGGTGCCGCTTGGGTGTCCACACCGCCAGATGACCGGCAGGGGTTCGTGTGTGGCGGATCAGGACGGCGTCCAGCGTCCGGCGTGGACACCGCTGTACTCCGGCTCTCCGCTTTCGAGCACCGGAGCTTGGAACGCTGACGTGCTCGGCGAGGCTCGCTTCGGCGAACGCAGGGCTGCGCGCCAGGAACGCGGGCGGCCGGGTGAAGGGCTGTCACGCAGCTCGGCGATGTGCGGAGTGCGGCTGGGCCAGGTCTATAGCGTTGGAACGGCGCGAAGATGAGGTTTTTGGCGGCGTGGGGGATGCCTGGGCCACGGTCGATCACGTGTATCTCGTCACGATCGCCGAGTGTGCTGGCGTTCACCAGCACGGACTCGCCGTCGGGGCTGTACTTCACCGCGTTCTCGATTACGTTGGCCACGGCTTCCTCCGGCAGCCCCGGGGCGACGGTGACCATCGTCAGCGCCTCAGGGATGCCGAGGGCGACGCTTTCCTCGGGTACGCCGCCGAGCGCCATCGGCACCACCTCGTCAAGGTCGATCTCCCGCAACAGCGGGGTGACTGTGCAGGTCTGGAAGGATTGCCGCTACCCGGTCCTCCACCACCCCGCGCACGAATAGACAAGCAGTGTGCGCAGCGGCCGTGCGACCCGCGGGCTTCATGCCGGTGGCGTTCGAGCCGAAGCAGGCGGTCCGGGTGAGGCCCGGCGGCTGCGGCCAGTGGTGCTGGAGCCCACTTCGGGTCCCGGGGGGCGCTGGCGCATTGAGCACGATTACCGTGAACTCAAGCACGGTCTGAGCCTGGACCAGTTCGAAGGCCGCACTTGGCGAGGCTGGCATCACCACGCCACTCTCGTCACCGCCGCCCAGGCGTACTCACGCCGCGGCGGCTCGACCCCAAAGTGCGGATGCCGGACTGCCCCTCTACCAAGTTCTCGACGTCTTTGAGGACCTGCTGAGGTACTGGACCGGCATCTCACCACCGGTGGTCGCCCCCCTCGCCAAGAGCAGACCCAGGACTGGATCGGCTGTCCGTAGGTGTCCGCTCCTTCCATCGCGGATCTGACATGCGGAAGCCACTGAACCCGATCCGTACGCCGAAGAGGGTGGGGGAAAGCCGACATGTTTCCGCCTTGAGGAACCGTCTGACCAGGTGAGAGGGTGTGAGCATCTGAATGGCGGTTAGCGCGGGGGATCGCATGGGTGTTGTGCTGCCTGGGTGGGCTGACGAGGTTCTCGACATCATCGGGGTTTCCTGGCCCAACGTGGACGAAGGCGACTACCGTGAGATGGGCGTCGCCATGCGGGAGTTCGCCGACGACATCGATGATGGCGCGAATGAAGCGCACACCGCGATCCAGGGACTTGTCTCCTCCGCAGGCGGTTCGGTGGCCGTCGAGGCGCTGAACGCCCACTGGGGCAAGATCAACGGCACGCACCTGAAGAACCTGGGGGACTGCGGCCGCATGGCGGCCACCGCCCTGGATGGCGTCGCCGTCCTGATCGAGGGTGCCAAGCTCGGCGCTATCGTCCAACTCGGCATTCTCGCGGCTGAGGTGATTGCCGCGCAGGCTGCGGCCCCGTTCACCCTAGGGCTCTCCGAGGTCGGTGCGTTGGCTGCCACCCAGGCTACGCGCGTGATCGTTAAGCGGCTGTTCAAGGAGGTCTGTCAGCAGGTCGCCGAGCAGGTCATCAGCATGGCTCTTACCCCTGTTGAGGAAGCGCTCGGTGCGATGGTCGGTGACTTGGTCGTCCAGCTCGGCGCAAATGCTCTCGGCGTCCAGGACGGTGTGGACCTGGGACAGACGGCCAATGCCGGCAAGGAAGGCTTCAACGAGGGCGTCCAGGGCGCAAAGAAGTCCGCGAAATCAGCTGCCGACAACCCGATGGAACTTCTCAGCGCCGGCGGTCGCAGCAGTGGTGGGTCGGGCGGCAGCGGCGGCTCCGGGGGCAGCAGTGGATTCAGCCATGATCCGGAGGAACACGACAGGGCCGTGACAGGTCTGCAGAGTGCGGGTGGGACCTTCCGCATCAAGGCTGGCGGAAAGATCGGTCGCGCACGGAGCCACCACGGTCGCACCAGGGGCAAGGACCCCATCGCAGACGCGGCGAACGCGATGCTGGACAAGGTCATCGACGGTATCGAGGACGGTGTGAAGAAGACCGCCAATCACCTCGACGACAACATGACCCGCGGCATCAAGCAGATGGCCAAAAACCACCACGACAACGACAAGGGCCTAGCCGACCACTTCAAGGGTCTGGGGAAGTGCGGGAAAGGCGACCCCAAGGCCCCCCACACTCATGGCGGGAGAAGTGGGCCTGGTGGCAAGAGCGGCACGCGCCGTCCCGACAAGGGGGCGGCGCGTGACCAACTCGACAAGGAGCACCCGAACAACAACACCCGACCCGAGAGCGCCACGGAAGACTGCGGGGATCCGGTAGATGTCGCTACAGGACGCGTCTTCCTGGCGGAAACCGATATTTGCCTTCCCGGCGTCCTGCCTCTCCGGATTGTGCGGAAGTTCGAGTCCTCGTACCGCGTTGGCCGGCACATAGGGCCATCCTGGTCCTCCACGGTTGACCAGCGTCTGGAAATCGACGAGCAGGGGATCATCTTCGTCACCGAGGACGGAATGCTGCTGTCCTACGATCTTCCTGAGCCTGGTCAGCGGAGACTGCCGGACCAGGGACCTCGCTGGCCGTTGTTTCGTACGCATCAGGGTGATTGGGCCATTGAAAACCCCAGAACCGGTCACACTCGATACTTCTCCGAAGCCACACACGCCCCAGGCTTGGCCCTGCTCGATGAGCTGACGGATCGCAACGGCAACTACCTCTCCTTTGACTACGACGACGAGACCGGCGCTCCGCTTGCCATCAGACACTCTGGTGGGTACCACCTCAAGTTCACCTGCGACGAGCAGGGTCGTGTCACAGCCCTGTACCTCGTCGGCGGCGCGGAAGACGGGGGTGACGCCCTGGTCGTGTCGTATGGGCACGACGATATGGGCAACCTCACGGCGGTTACCAAATCCTCTGGCGTTCCTGGCCGGTATGAATACGACGATCGCCACCGGATGACCGCGTGGGTCGACACCAATGGCAGCCGTTACGAGTACACCTATGATACGAGCAGCCGCTGCGTGTCTCAGGGCGGAGCCGACGGTCACCTGCGATACCACTACGCATACCGCCAGGCCGACCCCGAAACTAGCCACATCATCACCACGGCTACCAACTCCCTTGGCCACACCACCCACTATCGGATCAACGAACGCCTTCAAGTCGTGGCCGAGACCGATCCCCTGGGCAACACCCGCCGGAAGCAATGGGATAGCTGGGACCGGCTCCTCTCGTCCACGGATGCGTTCGAGAGCGTCACCAGGTACGTATGGGATGACGACCACAACCTGGCGGCGATCCATCTACCCGATGGCAGCGTACAAACGATCGCCTGCAACTCGCTCCACATGCCAGTGGAGGTAACGGGCGCTAATGGCGCGGTGTGGCAGCAGAAGTGGGACGGCAACGGAAATCGCACATCGGTCACCACTCCGGACGGCGCACGTTCGTCGTTCACCTACGATGCGACCGGGGCTGTTACGGCGATCACGGACCTGACAGGGGCGACAAGGCACTTCGTCAACGGCAGCGCAGGACTGCCGACTGCCATCAGGGATCCGCTGGGGAACACCACGTCCGTCGTCCGGGACGCATTTGGGCATGTCACACAGCTGATTGATTCAACTGGGGCGATCGTCCGACTGGAGTGGACGGCCGAAGGCAACCCCACCCGGCGGATCCTGCAAGACGGCCGTGAGGAGTCGTGGACGTGGGACGGTGAGGGAAACTGTGTTTCCCACACTGACTCCAACGGTGGCCTCACGCGTTACGAGTACACTCACTTCGACCAATTGGCGGCGCGCACAGGCCCCGATGGCGTCCGGTACGAGTTCTCTTACGACACCGAGCTTCACATAACCAGCGTACGGAACCCACAAGGGCTCACCTGGGACTACACCTACGATGCTGCGGGACGTCTTATATCCGAGACAGATTTCGACGATCGCACCATCACTTACCAGTATGACGCCGCCGGTCGGCCTACGTCCCGCACTAATCCGTTGGGGCAGACCGTCACCTATGCCTGGAATCCTATGGGACAGTTGGTGAGCAAGGGCGCCGCGGGTGAGGTCACTACGTACAGCTACAACATGGCCGGCGACTTCATCGGGGCTGCCTCGCCGACATCCACGCTGACCTATGAACGTGACGTCATGGGCCGCGTGTTGTCGGAAACCGTGGATGGGCGCACGACGACCTATTCCTATGACGGAGAAGGCCGTCGCATCTCGCGCGTCACCCCCACAGGCGTAGTCACACACCTTGCCTACGACCTCGCTGGCAATCGCACAGAGATGTCCGTGCATGGGCACAGGATGACGTTCGCCCACGATGAGCTGGGTCGCGAAGTGCATCGCACTTTCGGCACGGCGCACGACCTTGTCACGCTCACCACTGCGTGGGACGAACGTAGTCGGCCCACGCACCAGACGCTGGCCACACAAGCCCGTACCGTCCGCTCGCGCTCCTATCGCTACCGCCCCGACAGCTACCTCACGGCCGTGAGCGATGAGCTGAGGGGAACACAAACTCACTTCGATCTAGATCCGGTTGGTCGACCAGTGGCGGTGACAGCCGAGAACTGGTCCGAGTCATATGCCTACGACGTGGCTGGCAACCAGACGACTGCTGAGTGGCCGGATCAGGCCGGCCGCATCGCCGCTCGTGGCGAGCGCACGTACTCCGGCACCCGACTTCTGACAGCTGGCAGGATCCAGTATGAATACGACGGCGCCGGGCGCACGCTCCAGCGCCAGAAGACCCGGCTGTCAAAGAAACCGGATACCTGGCGCTACGAGTGGGACGTCGAAGACCGCCTGATCGCCTGCTCCACCCCAGACGGAACGGTATGGAATTACACATACGACCCATTGGGGCGCAGGACCGCCAAGCGCCGCCTGACGGCAGATGGTTCAGTCGCGGAAGAAACCATCTTTACCTGGGATGGCACACGCCTCGCGGAGCAGACCACTCTCCATACCGGCATCACTCTGACCTGGGAGCACGACGACCATCGCCCGCTCACGCAGACCGAGCGGCGACTCAACTCGAACCAGTCCGAAATCGACTCCCGCTTCTTCGCCATCATTACCGACCTCATCGGAACGCCCACAGACCTCGTCGATGAGACCGGACACGTTGCCTGGTACTCCCGTAGAACGCTCTGGGGTACTACTGCACGGAATCGCAATGCCACCGCCCACACACCGCTGCGGTTTCCTGGCCAATATGACGACCAGGAAACCGCCCTCCACTATAATTTCCACCGCCACTACGATCCCGATACGGCGCGCTACGTAACGCCCGATCCGCTCGGACTAGAGCCCGCACCGAATCCCGCCACCTACCCGCATAACCCCCACACCTGGTCTGATCCTCTGGGGCTGTCCCCTGAGAGCTGCCCGAAGAAGAAGTCTCAGCGCAGCGACCCAGAGAAGGTGTGCACCATCGGGGACTACGCTCAGGAGTCCATTCCAGCGCAGAGCAAGTCCCAGAAGTTCACCGCTGAGGAGCGAAAGCAAATAAACGACCTTGGTGAGCAATTCGGTTGCCACACATGTGGCTCCAAGGACCCGATGTCGAAGGGCGGGAACTTCGTGCCCGACCATCAACCCATCAGCTCATGGGTCCCCGATGGGACGCCGCAGCGCCTCTACCCGCAATGCCTGCCATGCAGCCGACAGCAAGCGGGCTGGGCAAGACAGCTCGCGCCTATCATGAAGCCCTTGTACGAGAGCAAGTGAAAGTGATGGAAGGCATGGAATCTCCCGTCGAAGCGGCAAACAATCCGACGAAATGGATTGAGTCAACCGGAGGCCCGTTCGTCATTGTTTCCGACGCTCACGCCGCCCTTTGGCAGGGAATCGAGGGCGATGACTACGACGAAGCGTGTCTCGTGGAAGACTATCTCGGGCGAGTGGAATTCGGGCCGGATGCCCAGAAAGTGCCAGCTATCGTCGTAGCGGACGAGCCGTTGCCTGCTACGTTCCTGTCAGAATTCCAATGCGTGCTCCAATGGAGCTATGCGCCATCCGAGGAGCGGTTGATTGATGGCGCGCGCAGCTCTTTTGATCGTATCGACGACTGGCATCAAGGCCCCGCGCTTGATGTCCATGGCCAATTGATCATGTTTGATGCAACGGTCCCGGGGCATTCTCTGGAACAAGTCGAGGTGCTGCCCATCTCTCTGCCGGCGGGTAGATATCAGTTCTACACCGCAGACTTCGAAGTCGGCGACGATGTAGCGGGACGCCTACACGCCGTCAGGCCGCGCCACCCGCACCACTCGTGAACCCCTCACTTCCGATCCGTTCACCCGGGGCGGGCTCAGCCGGCCGGTCGGACGACGCCGACCCGTCGCGCCGTCACCGCGACACCCAGCTGTGCAGCGTGCCGGAGTGGACGCCGAGCTCCTCTGCGACGTCCGGGTTCGGCTTCCCGATTCGATCACAATGCGTACAGCCCTCACAAAGTCAGGCGTGTACGTCCCTTGCTTGGATCCCATGAACCCCAACTTCCTCTGCAATCACGGACTCCACGCTACGACGGGAGGGGGACCTGGGACCAACCCCGCATGCGCGGGGACCACCTTGCGGCCGGGGGCACCGCTCCGGTGTCGTATCGCTGGCACATGCGATGCCGGTTCCCCAGGCTAATGCTGGACTCTCTCGATCCGTCACGACGGTTTGAGCCGGCGGCATGGCGGGGCGCGGTGCCCGATTCAGCTTGGCCGCCCGCCGACGGTAGGGCCCTCTGTAGCCGGGTCGCACCTCGGAAGCCGTTCGGTTGAGGTCTCCGCTACCGTGGGGTTGCCTTAACGGAGGTTGGCGGACACCAACGTCGACAACCCGAACCGGCAGGTGCGGCTGAGCTTCCTGGGCTGACCAAGATGGCTGGCCACCTCGTCCCCGGAGCGTCAACGGGAGGACGTACTGACAGCCGCAGCATCTGTCGGCGGGCACATCGACGGCTGAGCCCAGAGGGAGAAGGGACTACGCGGCGGTGCGTTGGCGGGACCAACCATCTGGGGAGCTGTGGTGGACCCAAGGCGCCGACGCTGGCCGCCTCGATGAGGCGCCTCTTTTCGTCGGCCGGGTCCAAGGTCGGCTACGTCCTTCTCCTGACACCGTCGGTTTCCGCCGCCGTCTCCCCTCGGAGGCAGGTCCGGTCCGCCCGTGACGCTCGTTTGACGCGCAGACCGCCTCGCGTCGGCCGATGTAGGTGTTCTCGTGCTGCTGGCGGATCCCTCCGTCGGTGTAGGCGGCGATGTGGTTGGGGTTGGTGTAGGAGCCGCGAAAGCCGGTGATCTCGGTGATGGTGCCGGTCTGCTCCAGGGACTCGCGGACCGCGTACTGTGCCCGCGGATTCCTCGGGTTGCCACCGAGGGCCGACGGGCGGCGTGTTTGGTTGTTCAGGCGTTCCCTTCCATCCGCACGGGCTCGCGGGCCGCTGCCAGGGCGCCGTCGAGGTCAGCGAGGCGTTCGGCGAGGGTGGTAGTGGCGATGCGGGGAGGGAGGGCCACCGAGAACTTCAGGCCACGGACGGCGCGCGGGTCGACGGTGGGCAGGGTGAGGGAGTCAGGGAGTTCGGCGCGGGCGGCATTCCAGTCCGCGGGGGAGAGGTCCTGACGAAGTCGGACGTGGGTGTCGGTAGGGCGCTGCACAGGGTCGGCGAGGTTGCCTAGGGAAGCGGCGAGTGTGGCGTTGGCGCGGTATCCGGCCCAGGTCCACCAGCGGGCGGCGTCCGCGTCGCGGATCAACAGTGCACCCGCAGGGTGCACTTCGTGGGGTGCGCGGTCCATACGGAGTTCGGTGAGGGCCGCGATGGCACGGCGAGTGAGGCGGACGTCGGGGTCGGTGCCGAGGAGAACGTCGCGCATGGCGCGGGTGAGGGCATACGACAGGCCGCGGGCTTCACTCCCCTGCCATTTGGCGATGCCACCGTCCTCGACGGGTTCGACGAAGGCGCGACGTCGGGCCCAGTCGATGAACGTGACCTGCCAGCTGCGTCCGGCCAGGAGCAGGCGACGCGGGCCCTGGCGTTCCTCGGTGAGGACGGCGGGGTCGGTGGTGCCGATCTCGGTACGTCCAGCGAGCACGGTGAATTCCGGGGGCGCGGTGAAGGAGGCGGTCAGCTCCATGAAGTGCCGACGGCCGAAGCGTTTCTCGGCTTCGGGGCCGATGAACAGCATGCCACCGTCGCTGTCGAGGAAGCCGCCGGCGACCAAGTGGGACAGGAGGGGCGCGGCAGACCGGTCGAAGGGCGTGAGGCCGTTCCACTGCTCGGGCCACAGCCGGTCGCCGATGCGGTGTTCCTGCAGGGTGAGGGCGAGGAGTTGCTGTGCCACGAGGTGGCGGGGTGAGGGTGGCGGGGTGACGGGTTCCACCCAGCCGCGGGCCCACAGGGTGAGCAGGCCGGCGGCTTGGAGCAGGGTGTCGAACCGAGTGGTGAGGAACAGGCAGTTGCGGGAGGCACCGGTGCGGCGTCCGGTCCGGCCGATGCGCTGCAGGAAGGAGGCCACGGTGCTGGGTGAGTCGATCTGGATGACGCGGTCGAGGTCGCCCACGTCGATGCCGAGTTCGAGAGTGGAGGTGGAGACGATGACGCAGTCGCGGGCTTCGGCGAATGCTTGCTCGGATCGGGCGCGTTCATCGGTGGAGAGCGAGGCGTGGGAGAGGAACACGGTGACGTCGCGGGCGCGCAGGGCCGCACCGAGTTCTTCCACCTGCTTGCGGGAGTCGCAGAAGACGAGCCGCTTTTCGCCCCAGTGCAGGGCGGAGATCACTTTGGCGGCATTGGCGAGCGAACCGACGTAGTCGAGCTCCACTTCTCCTGCGGGCCGCGGGAGTTCGGTGGCGCTGCTGGCATCGGTAGTGGGGGGCAGGGTGAGGCCGGGGGCGACGACCTGGCCGGGGCGGTCGGCGGGGCTTGCACCCTGGAGCCAGGTAAGCAGGGTGTCGGGGTTGCCGACGGTGGCGGAGAGCCCGATGCGCTGGATGCGGTGGCCGGCCAGCCGCTCCAGGCGTTCGAGCACGGCGAGCAGGTGCCAGCCGCGGTCGTCCCCGGCGAAGGCGTGCACCTCGTCGACGACGACGGCACGCACCCGTCCCAGCATGTGCATGTGGTCGGTCTTGACGCTGATGAGCATCGCTTCGAGGGACTCGGGCGTGGTGAGCAGGAAGTCGGGGGACTCGGTGCGGATGCGGCGGCGTACGGACTCGGGGGTGTCGCCGTGCCAGAGGACGGCTCGGCGTCCCAGCCACTGGGCGTAGCTGTCGACCCGGTGCACCAGGTTGTTCAGAAGCGCCTTGAGCGGGGCCAGGTAGAGGACGGAGGTGCCGTTCCAGCGCTTCTGTCGCATTGCGGACAACAGTGGGAAGGTGGCGGCCTCCGTCTTCCCGCCCGCCGTCGGCGCGAGAAGGATCGCGTCCTCGCCGTCCATCAGCGGATGCACGGCGGCTTTCTGCAGGGGGCGCAGATCGGGCCACCCGAGCGTGTTGACGATGTGGTGCAGGACTACCGGGTCGAGGCGGTCCACCGGATCGGTGCCCCGCGGCTGCGCCTGCACGTCTGCGACTCCTGCATTGATCGTCAGAGTTCGGGATTTCGGGAAATGGGTCTTCAGAGGTTGAGGTCGAGGTCGTCCGCTGAGGCGGCCCGCGAGGGTGCGGTGAAGTTCCTTTCGGTGGCTGTGAGTTCACCGCTACCCACGGTCAACTTGTAGTGCGTGCGCGGGTCGAAGTCGGGGAACTGGTCGACCCGGTCGAGTACGTCTCCGATCAGCTTCTTCAGGTACAGCCGGGGTGCTACGCCGACCTTTCCGCCGAGGGCCCCGCCCACGGCCCGTGCCAGGTCGATGAGGTAGGCGTCATCGGCGAGCTGCTTGATCCGGTCGGGGGACTGGGAGCCTTCGGCGTACAGGTCGCGGATGGTGGCGCCGAGGCTGGTGAGGGATTCCTCGGTGAATCCGGGCAGCCGGATCTGGACGGCCCGGGGATTGTCGAAGCGAGGGTCGGTGCTGAAGTCGGTGGCGAGGCGCTGGGCGAGCGGTGCGAGTCGCTGTACGCCCTGCTGTCCGTCGTAGAAGGCGGGCGTGCCGGTGATGACGAGGTACAGACCGGGGAAGCGGCCGGAGTGGACCTCGTCGATGAGCTGCCGCAGCGCGTTGAGTGCCTTGTCGCGGGCGTCGGAGCGGACCCGTTGCAGGGTCTCCACTTCGTCCAGGACGAGGACGAGTCCGGCGTGCCCGGCGTCCCGGAGCACGGTGAGCAGGCCCTGAAGGAAGCCGAAGGCACCGAAGTGGTCGAGGTCGCCACGGACCCCTGCGCTGCGTCGGGCGGCTGCGGCGACGTGCGGCTGGCCGCCGAGCCATGACATCACCGCAGCGGCGGTCGCTTCGTCTCCGGTGTCCAGGGACTGCTTGTATCCGCGCAGGGCGGTGGCGAAAGCAGGGGCGTGCCGAGACACCTCGGCAAGGCGGGCGGTGAGCAGTCGATCCACGGCCTCCGGCAGCTCGCCCTCGCCCGCGCCGTCCGCGAGTGCGTCCTCCTCCAGTGCGTAGAACCAGGCGTCGGCGACTGGCCGCAGGGCACTGGGAGGGAAACTCGCAGTGGCCAGACGTTCGGTGAGTCGCCGGTAGACAGTCTCCAGCTTGTGTAGTGGGGTCTCGGTCTCCGACACCTGCACCTCGGCCACGGCGAAGGTGCGCCGTTTGGCGCGCTCGCCGAGCCAGCGGGTGAAGAAGGTCTTTCCGGAGCCGTACTCACCGCGCACGGCCTTGAACACCGATCCGCCGGCGGCGACGGTGTCCAGTTCTTCGTCAACTGCCCGCTCGAAGCGGCCGAGTCCGGTGGCGAGCAGGTCGAGGCCGCTCTCGGGGACTGCGCCGCGCCGCAGCGCGTCCACCACGGCGCGCCGTCGCACGACACCGACCGAGGAGACGGTCCCGGATGCTGAAGATCCAAACGCGTTCACCCGAACAGTCTCCCATCCGGCCGGACACCCATTGGGAGACTGGGAGGCCAGCGCGCGGACCGGGCGGTCCGGCAAACCGCCCCGCCCGTCGCAGCCGCAGAGCTCCGGTTCACAGCCCGAACTGCTCGATCAGCTGGGCCCGGTGCAGGCGCAGGGTGCGGTTGTCGGGAAGGATCTCCAGGATCTGGGCGCCGTCGTAGTTGAGGAGCTGAGCCAGGGTCGCGGCGAAGCCGGGGGCGCGGGTGGCGGGCTGGCCGGCGCGTTCGGCGAGGGCGGTCATCGGCAGGGTGCCGGCCTCGACGAGCGCGGCCAGGGCCTTCGGGACGGCCTTGCCCTGCGGCTTACGGGCGAGCAGGTCCAGCTGCGCCTGGTACAGCTCGGTGGCCATGAGGCGTTCCACCAGCGTGGTGGCAGCGGCTTCCGGCCTACCGGAGGCGGGTACGGCCCCAGGCTCCACCGCAGGGTTGGCGACTTCCTGAGGTGCAGGGGGCGCCACCTCGTCCTCGCCGAAGAGACTGATGGCTCCCTCGGTTACGGGCGGGGTGGCCTTCTTGGCCTGCTTGCGGCCCGGGCGTGCTGGGATGGTTTCGGGCGTCGCGTCGGCGTCTGCTCCGGCCTTAGCCCCGGCACCGTCTTCGGCGTCCACCGCCCACCATGAGGGTGCCGGGTCGCCCAACTCCCGCCAACCCGTGGGCGGCTGAGCGCCGAAGGGCAGCAGGGCGAGCAGCGGGATGGTGAACTCGGCGAGGGTCGCCCCGCCGTGGTAGCCGGCCTTCAGCGTGGTGTACCGGGTGTCGTGGTCCCGCAGCGCGACGATCTGTGATCCGGGTTCCGGCCAGACCACCCGTGGTCCGGACAGTTCGATTTCGGCCGGTGCGACGGGTCCGCCGGGGGTGCGGTGACGGGACGAGCCGACGGTGCCGCCGGACACATCGAGCTTGTTGCCGCGTCGCTCGACCACATGGCCGTGGTCGGAGGTGAGGAGCACGGTCATGTCGTTCGCGCGGGCGACCCGCAGCAGTGGTTCAAGGCCGCCGATCTCCTTGGTCTGCCATGTGCCGTCGCTGAGCTTCTGCTCCTTGTCGAGGCGGTCGTCAACGGTGTTGAGGACGACCGCGACATGGGTGCGCTCGTCGGCGAGAGCCTCGGAGAGAGCGGTGGAGAAGGGCGAGCCGGTGTCGGGGCCGCGCAGGTCGTTCTTGTGGAAGAGGGCCGCCGGGGCCCCGTTCCAGCAGGGGTGCTGGGGGAAGAGCCGTTTCTCATCGCTCTGGTCGCCCTTCATCAAGGTGCCTGCGAACAGGGAGGTGCGCGAAACGGCGGTAAGGGTGGGCAGGGCGGCGGCCATGGCGCGCCGGACCGGTGCTCCAGCCGCGTCCGGCAGCGGATCGAACTCGGACCAGTGTCCGTGCAGTTCCTCACCCAGTTCGGATGCGATCGCCGCGCTCATCCCGTCGACGAGGAGGAGCAGGACCCGGCGGTCGGGGCAGGCCACGACGGGCGCGACGACCCGTTCCAGGAAGCTTTCCACGGTGAGCATGACGCCGGGTGTGGTGGCGTCCGCGGTCCACACCGCGAGCCGATCGGAGAATGCGCGGTCCAGCTCACGGCGCTTGGCCCGCACCTGCGCGCCGATCCGGCTGTACGCGTCGGCCAGCACGTCGTCCGCGTCGCCGCCCGCTTCCAGGAATTCCAAGGCCCGGTCCACCCAGGCGAGTTCGCGGATCTGACGGGCAGTACCGTCGGCCACCGAGGCGATGTCGGCTTCAGGCTGGCCGGCGAGCCACCGCCCGAGCCGCGCCGCCATGCGTACCCGCTCGATACGGGCCCGGGTGGCGCCGTCGGTGGCCAGGGCGTGCTCGGCCAGCGCGGTGACGGCTGCCGTGACCGTCTCGGTACCGTCAGCCAGCGCGCGGCCCGCGGCGGTGAAGCGGGCGTCAAGTCCGGCCGCGAGCAGCGGGCTGGCAGCGGCGGCGGACTGTGCCCCGAACTGGGCGACGAGCTGCGCGGCCCTGCTCAGGACCGGGTCGGCGAGCCGGTGCTCGCTCCGGTCGACGAGGCCGCGGACGTATGCCTCGCCGCTGTGTCCGAAGGTGGCCAGGAGTCTGTCGAGGTCGTCGCCCTGGGCTGGCGGCTGGTCGCCGAGCCACCGCTCGGCGCGCCCGCGTGCCCGGTACAGGTCGTGGTCGGCCTCCGCGTGCCCCCACAGGGCGGCGCAGACGACCGCATAGGCGGCTGCGTCCGCCCCGTGCTCGGCTTCCACCAGGGCGGTCACGATCTTGCCGGTGGAGCCGCCCTGTTCGGGTCTGGCGAGGAAGCGGGCCAGGCCGGCGCGTTCCGGTCCGCGCAGGTCGCGCAGGAGGTCGGGGCCGCCGGGGGTGAGGGTCCACCGGAACAGTGCGACGGGGTCGATGCGGTCTCCATCGTCGTGTGCGGCAGGCCCGCCCAGCGCGTCCGTGTCGTGGCGGCCGAGCCTGAGCCGGCGCCTGGCCAGCCGGGTGAGGGCCTCGTCGTGGGAGAGCAATCCCTTGCCGAGAGAGGGCCAGCCGCGGGTGGCCGCTGCGTCGAGAAGCGCTTCGGCCGCCCAGGTTTCGCCGCGCAGCCGTCCGTCGAGACCGCGCGCATCGAACGCCTCCTGCACGACCTCCCAGTTGTCGACGCACCGGATCCTTCCGCCGTAGACGCGGGCGAGCAGCCCAGGGTCGAGGTCGGTGTCCTCGCGGTCGGTGAGGACGACCAGGACCTTGGGGTCGGGCGGAGTTGCCGCGTCGAGATGGCTCAGGATCTGCTCGTGCACGGCGAGCACTGAGGGCGCGACGGCCACCCGTACCTGCAGTCCGCCCGCCGTCCGCTGCACGGCGGGTCCATCCCAGGCGGGTGCGGCCCGCAACAGCAGTACGCGGACCGCGCCGTCGCCGAGCCGGCTGCGGGCGGCGACGTACTGGCGGACGGTTCCTGCGGTCAGCCGGGCGGGACCGACGGTCGCGGGGGCTGCGGTGACCGTGTCGGACATCAGTCGACGACCTTCCAGACGACCTCGACGGCGGCGTTCGGGTGCTCGGCCGCGAGCGCCGCGATCTCCGCCTGCAGTTCGGCGGCGGCCCGCGCGGCGGTGGTCCGCCCGCCGCCGGAGCGGGCCACCGACCGCGACGGTGTGCGAGGCCCCGGCTGCTCCACCGGCTCCGGCAAGACCTGCGGGTGGGCGGAGCCGCCGTTCAGGTCCACGCTGTCGGAGCTCGGCGGCGGGGTGGCGGGCGGCTGGGGACGCTCGGCCGTGGTCTGCCGGGACCTCAGCAGGGACAGCACCTCCCGGCCTCCGGCATTCAGCACTCCGGGCAGGTCGGGGTAGTCACCCGGGTCGCCGGCTGCGGCATCCCGCACCCGCTCCAGGACGCCGGCGCCGTCCACGTCGAGGGTGTCGGCCAGGCCCAGCTGGTCCCAGCTGGTGTTCTGCAGCGCGGTGGCGACCTTCCCGGCGCTCTTCAACGACATGCCGTACCGGTGTGCGGTGAAGTCACCGAGGTCGAAGCGGGCGAGCCGGTCCACGACGGTCTTGGCCTCGATGCCCGCTTCCGTCACCTCCTTGACCAGCTCCTGTGCCCGCCGGGCGAGGACGAGCCGGGGAGAGTCGTCGTTCAGCTGGAGGAATTCGCGGTGCTTCTCCAGCTCCGCGACGAGCCGCCCTGCGTCTTGGGAGAGTGCGCTGGCGGCCTGCTTGATCTGCCCGGCGAACTGGTTGACGATCCGCCCGCGCCGCAGTTGCGGCGCCCGGTCTCCGAGCACGGTCTCGAACCGCTTGCGCGCTTCCGCCCAGTCGCTCGCGCCGGGCAGTTGCTGCTCGCGCAGGGCGTAGTCCCGCTTCAACTCGTGCGGTGCGGGTGCGGGCTCGACGGGCATACCGCCGCGAACCCACACCCGGTCGGTCATCTCCGCGTAGGCGGCGGCGAGCAGTCGGCGCAACGGCTCGGGCAGTCCGCGTGGTTCGGGAAGGTCGCTCCAGTCGGAGAGCTTGACCAGGGTTGGCTCGGCGATGCCGTCCCGGCGGGCCTGGTTGTTGAAGTGGTCGGGCCATGAGGTGGACTGCCGGTAGTACGCCTCCCGCATGGCGCCGAGCCCGAGGCCGCCCGCGATCCGCGCCATGGTGTCGCGGTCCCTGCGATCGACCTCGACCTGTCCGTCGCGGTCCTCGGCGGCCTTGCGCACATACTCGAAGACGGTCCTGATGTCGGCAGGCTTGACGGGTTTGCCAGTTCCGTCGGGGTCCAGGTCGGGGTGTGCGGGGTACTGGTGGGAGAGCAGCTTGCCGGCCAGGTCGCGGGAAGCGGCAGCCAGGGGTGCGCCGAGCGGAAGCCGCAGCTCGGGGACGTCCTGCTGGGCGACCAGATGGGTGTCAAAGCTGAGATCGACGACCCCTTCCTGCTTCTGCGCGAGCCCATAAGCCTGCCGCAGCGCCTGGCTGACGCGCTCGGTGAGGATAGCGAGTTGCGACTGGAGCATGCCCTTGGCGCGCGCCTTGTCGTCGGCGTTGAGGCTGCGCGCGAAGTCGGAGTCGAAGCGGGTCTCGTCGGCGAGGGCCTTGTCGATGACGACGAGACGCTCGAAGTCGCTGAGGGAGGCATCGGTCAGGTGGGTGGGCAGCCAAGCCAGGGTGCGCGAGTCACCGCCCGGCTTCTCCCGCAGGGCGCGCAGCCGCTGCAGGTCGTCCATCGGCCCGAACTCGCCCTCGTCGTACGGGAAATCGACGACGAGCCGCCAAGCGTCGTCCTGGCTGGGCCGAAGCGTCGCCTCGGGCAACAAGTCGACCTCGGCGACGCTGCCGAAGACCACCTCGACCTGCCGTTCTGTGCCCTTCCACACCAGGTTCAGCACGTCGTACGCGTCGAAGCCGCCGGGCCCGTCGCTGACGCCGAGCGCGTCCTTGAGCAGGCCGCGCATCTTGGCACGTCGGTTGTTCTGGTTGTTGTGGACCTGGGCGTTGGCCAGGACGGCGTCCAGGTCGACACCGGTGAGTTCCAGGCGGATCACCGCGCCGGGCCCGGTACCGGTGACCTTGATTTCGGGGAAGGTCGCCGCCCACTCCTTGGCCTTCTGCTCAAGGCGGCCGACCTCGGTGCCCTTGATGCGGGTGGTGATGGAGCCGTGGTTGAGGGCGTTCAGCCGCGCGAGGGTGAGGTCGGCGAGGGCGGGCACGCTGGGCGTGAGCGCGGAGAGCAGCAGCGTCTGCACCAGCCGGCTGTCGCCGGTGAAGTCGCGGCAGCGGGCTCCGAGCTGCGGGTCGCCGAGGGAATCGGGACGGCGCCGGTACGCCTCGACCTGGTCCTCGGTGACCTGGTTGGTCTTCAGCAGGTACGGGCGGAGCTTGTCCCGGTACAGCTTGTCGGCGGCCTCGAAGTGGACATTGGTCTCCCCACTGAACGCCTTGTCGCCGCCTCCAGCGATTGCCGGGTACAGATCGCCGAGCGGTACGAGCTGTCCGAGCCGCCAGTCGTCGCGGTGGTCGACGAGCAGCTGACTCATCAGCTTCAGGCCGGTGCGGGAGCGTTGCAACGCGGCGGAGATGTGCACCAGGGTGTCCATGAACGCCGGTGGGAACGGATACGTCCGCCGGAAGGCGTCCTCGTCCGCGCCGGTGGTGGACTTGTCGTGGCCGAGCAGCGTGTCCCAGACGTCCGGGGCGAGCTTCTTCGCCTCCGCGAACGCCGCCGCCACCTTCGCCTCGGCCTCGGAGGATGCGGGCTTGAGCAGGCGGGCCTGTGCGATCTGTGGGAGGTTGCGGTCCTCCAGGACGACCTTGTCGAAACGCCCACCGCTGAGCTTCAGACTGTCCTGCACGGCGGCTTCGGCAGCCCCCGACATCTCCTCGCCGACCAGTTCGCGGAGATCGCGCTGGCGGGCGATGAACGACACCACCGGGATGGCGCGCCGCTCGTCGCCGCCCTCCACAAAGTTCGTGATTTTGTCGGCTTCCCGTGAGACGAACTTCTGGTCATGGATGCGGGAGGCGAGCCACAGGATCAGCTCGTCCATGAACAGGATGAGCCCGTCGTAGCCGAGGGACTTGGCGTGCGCGGCTATGGTGCCGAGTCCCTTGTCAAGGGAGACGAACCCGTCGGCGTCCTCGGAGGCGTTGCGCGAGAACGACGGGAAAAGGGTCTGGGTGAGGTCCTGCACGAGACGGGCCCGCAGTTCCCGCGGCGCGGAGGGGTTCTCCAGGTCGAGGTCCTTGGTGTTCTCATGCTCCTCCGGCGCGTTCACCGCCTGATCCAGCAGTTCGGTGGTCCAGGCGAAAGAGTCGCCCCACTCGTCCTCTTGGCCGTCGCCGGCGTCGGCGAGCTGCTCGATCACCCGGTCGTCGCCGTTACGGCGGCGCTGCTCGGCGAAGTCCTCGAAGAGCCCGTCGGTCCGGTAGACCTGCGGCAGCGGGCAGCCGGGGTGCAACTTCCGTACGTGCTCCACGTACTTGCCGAGCACACGCTGCTCCAAGGACTTTGAGCCCAGCATGTGGTACGGCACCAGCAGGAACTTGCGGTCGTCCGCGTCCAGCCAGGAGTGACGGGCCCGCACCGGGTCGAGGTCGCCGCGCGCCCGGGCGGCCTGGTTTCGCGACAGCAGCGCGTAGAGCACCGCCATGAAGTGCGACTTACCGGAACCAAACGAGCCGTGCAGATAGGCCGCCTTCGACGAGTGACTGTCGAGCGCCGACTTGATCAGGTCGAGGGCCTCATCGAAGTTGCCGAGCAGCCGGTCGGTGACGACATAGTCCTTCAGCGTCGCCTCGGCCCCCTCGGGGGTGACCGCCTCGTTCAGTTTCAGCACGAAGTCAGAGGTGGACACCGACTCCGGGATGTCGATCAACTCCCGTAGCAGCGGCTGGTCCTCGGGGCGAGGGGTGTTCCTGCTCATGAATGCCATGGTGTCTTGGTTCCTCGCCCTGCTCAGTCGGACTCTGTGTCGCTGGTGACGGCATCGATGACGGTGTCCGTGCCGGATATCTGAACGGCGGTCTTCGCGCCGGTGCGCTGCCGCGGCACGGCAGCCTTTTTCGCGCCGCGTCCGCGGGCGGCGGCGGCCGGGCGCCAGGCTCGCAGCGCATCGTCAGTCAGCCCAAGCTCGCCCTGCTTCTGCTGCCGGAACGCCAGGATCTCGGCGGCCGGCGACGCACCGAACTCCGGGTCGTACTCGCCGTACCACTGCTCCAGCCACGGCTGCAGCTCCAGCAGACCGGCCAGGTACGGCACGAGGTCGTCGTCGCCGAGCCCGGCCTGCTGGACGTACGAGGCGAGCGCCAGGGCCTGCTCCAGGTGGTCCCAGCCGGCCCATCCGTAAAGCTCCGGCGACTGCGCGTTGACCGTGCCGTACGAGACGAAGCGCTCCTTGGGCACGTCGAGCTTGCCGCGCGCACGCCAGAAGCTCGGCTTCAGGAAGTCGGCGGAGGTGTACTTGGGCGGAACGGGCGTCCGCTGACGGATCCTTCGCTTGGCGGGCTCGTCAGGCGCGGCGTCCTCCTCGCGCTGGAGGTCCCAGACGTGCTCCCAGTCGGCGCGCTTCTTCAGCCCGGCCGGCTTGTAGCGCAGCGCGGACACGAACGGCACGTGCTCCTCGGATAGCAGCTCCCGTACGGTCTTCGCGAGGTCTTGCCGGGGTGCGTACAGCTCGGCGACGGACGTGAAGTCCTCGTCGGCGGAAAGGCTTTCGGCGAGGCGGGCGAGGGCGGTGACGGTGGGGTTGCCGCTGGCGTCGAACCAGTACGCGCGGTCCTCGACCCGGTCGAGCAGCCAGGACTTGAGGGCCTTCTGCCGCATCGCGTCCCAGCCCTCGGTGGCCCAGCGGCGTTTGTACTCGGGGCGCTCCACCATGCCGATGGCGCGGTTCGACTCGATGGCGTCGATGCGCTTCTGCACGAGGTCGCGGTAGGCGTCGGGCCAGTGTGTGGGAATCTCCGTGAGGGGGGTGGACCCGTGGCGCTTGAACCACTCGCCGCTTGCTTCCCCCGCCTCGACCCGCCGCGCGAGCACGATCTCGAAGGCTCGTTCACCTAAGGCGAGTTCGGGTATGGCGGTGACGTCGGGCAGGCGTAGGTCCTCGGCGTGCAGGTTGTAGAGGGAGTAGACCTGCCAGTCCAACTCCTCCTGGAGGGCGATCATGCGGGCGCGGGTGGACTGGTAGGAGCCCCGGGCTGCGCGGAGGGCTGACGCGGTGGGGACGGCCTTGGTGGCGAGGGTGGCGGGGGCCGTTGCGGAGACCTGCTGGGCAAGGGCGTCGAGCTCCGTGGCTAGGACGGTGGGATATTCGACGGGGAGCGGAAATTCTTCCAGGTTGGTTCCAGTGAACTCGTAGCGCTCCTCCCAGGCTTCGCTTTGAATCCCGCGCCCAAGGCCACTGCCTCCCTTAGCCTGGCTCACCATCTTCAGCCAGAAACTGGCCGTGGAGCTATTGAGCAGCCCGAGCAGCCGCACGTACTCCTCCTCTGATGCCCCCTCTCGCAGCATGACAACTGGAGCGGTTCGGATGAATCCATCACGATCACGCCGCAGGGCGAAGCTGCTATGAGTCGCAACAAATGGGAATGCGATCAGAAATTTTGACCAGTAGCGCTTCGGGTTAAAGCTAGAGTACTCGAACCATTCGAGCCCTTGTTCTTCCTGTGAGCCGGAGAGAGCACGGCGAAGCCGCAACAGGACGCGATTGGGCCACAGAATCCATTTGACTTCCTCTGGAATCTCAGCCTTGCGACTATCGTCCCGGTAGGGGAAGACTGTGCCGACGCCGTCATTCTTCTGCCAATCGCGAACCGATCCACCACCGTGAAAGGTTCGAATGTTTTCGTCAGGGACCCGAAGTCTGCGCGCAGCCTCCGTGCCCAACATGTATGCGTCATCTTCGCGGGTAACTGCATTGAACCCGATGCTCTGACAGATTTGCGACAAAGTCGCGGTGCCCGCCTGGCTGATGGCTTCGTTCATTTCGAGGCCGCCATCGGTCAGGATCCATGGCTGTCGGTTGAAGTAGCGGGTGCGTGTTAGGTCACCCACTGACACCCACCGACTTATGGTGTCAGGGTGGTCGATCTGTTTGACGATCGCCCGCCAAACCCACCCCTCCTCCGCCTTCTCTGGCGCAGTAGGCTCGCCCTGCACGCTCCGCACCGTCCGGATCGTCGCCTGTCGTTTGGATCCCTTCTCTGGTCGTCCCACGAGGATTACCGTCGGTGTCCCGTGCCCCGGGATGTACGCCCCCGACGTGTCGATAACCTCGGTGAGTTCGACCTTATGGGCGAAGTACTCCTCGATGAGCTTCGTACCGAACTCCCGCTTCATAAAGGAGTTCGCGGTGATTTGGCCGACCATGCCATAGCCGTTTCCGTCGGCCCCGCCCTGCTTGGCCAGCTCAAAGAACCGCTGGGCGAAGGGAACGGACAGCGCGTACGTGCCCGCGCAGGCGTCGTACAGCTGCCGGTACAGCTTGTTGAGCTTCTTGTCCTTGACCGTGATGTACGGCGGGTTGCCCACCACCACGTGGTATCGCCCCTGGGCTAGGATCCCGGGGTACTTGTGCACGTCCTCCGTCGCGTACGAGAACTGAGCTAGCGGGTCACCGGCCGCACTGGTCTGCTCCTCAAGCCCGAGCCCCAGCTGCAGCTCCAACTGCCGGTCCTTGATAAGCGAGTCGCCCACCGCGAGCTGGATCGGCCACTCGTAACGCCGCGCATCCTCGAAGGTCCGCATGCCGCTCGCGGCCATCGCCGCGACCAGGAGTCGGAAGCGGGCCACCGCGACCGCGAACGGGTTGAGGTCCACACCGTGTACCGACTCGAGCGCCGCCCGCACTCGCTCGAATGAGCCCACCTCGGGCCGCTGCTCGGCCCACATGCGCACCAGGCGCCGGAACGCGCCGAGTACGAAGTGTCCGGAGCCGCAGGTCGGGTCGATCATCTTCAGCTTTTCGAAGCCGAACTCCCGTACCGCAGGGGTCATTGTTCGGTCGAGGATGAACTCCTCCACGAACTCCGGTGTCTGCAGCAGCGCGTACGTCTTGCGTGCCGCCTCGCTGAGGTCCTGGTACAGGTCGCCCAGGAAGCGGGTGTCCCAGCCCTCGGTGCCGTCCTCGCTCAGCGGGTCGGTGAAGTCGTGCGCGAGGATCGGGCCGCCGCCCCCACTCCGGCCGTCCCCGTTGCCCTGACCCTCGCCAGCCCGCTGTTCCCGCCAGAACGCGAGTAACGCGCCCGCCCCGTCGTGTGAGAGCGGGATCTGGTAGAGCGGGTTGTGGTCGCGGTCGAAGAGCAGCCGCCCGGCCTGCCCGGCGCCTAACTCGGCGAACGCGGTCTCCAGCCATCCTCGGTACGTCGGGTCGGCGTCCTTCTCCAGGTACTCCTCGTACCGCGCCTGGGCGGTCTCCCGGCCGGCCACGTCGGGGGAGGTGATGTACGGCTCGGCGATCAGCCGGTTGTCTTCGCTGAAGCGGACGAAGACCGTGCCGAGTACCCAGGCCACCGCGACCTGCGTGATCCGCTCGCCGAGCCAGGCGTTCCACGTCGCCGCCGTACGGCCCAGCTTCCGGGCCTGGTCGTACTCGCCGCGCAGCCGCGTCCCGACCTCGGGGACGGCTTTGACCTGCTGTTCCAGGTCGCTCTCTGCCGCCTTGACCTGCTTTTGCAGATCGGCGAGGAGGCTCTTGCGGTCGATCACGAACGGCTCCTGTGGAGAGTAGGAGAGGACGGAAAGAGATGAGGTGAGAGGGGGAAGCGGGTCAGGCGTCCGGCGCGACGTGTCTACGCGCTACCCAGGCATCCGGTACGACGACCCACTCGTCGAACCCCGCCTGGTACGGCACGTTCTGCCCGGCCAGCCGCGGTGCCCGTGCCGGGTCGGACTGCGCCACGAGCAGCCACAGCGGGCTGCCGCCCTGCCGTGCCTCCTCCGCGAGCCGCCCGAGTAGGTCGAGCGCGTCGTACCGGGCGAGAACCGCGGTGTCGGTGAGGAGCAGCGGGCCGGGCTCCTCCGCCAGCCGCTCCCGCAGCCGCGGTTCGATGCGCCCCCACGCCTTGTCGGTGCGGATGCGCAACTGCTGGTGTGCCCGGCTGCCCGGTTCGGCGGCGTCCGCCTTGAGGATGGTCTCCCAGGTCGGGCGGGCCGCCTCGCTGACCACGCCGCGTAGTTCAGCCACGAAGAGTCCGGTCAGCGACACCGGCCGCGCCCCGTACGGCTTGCCGGCCAGCCACCGCACCGCGGCCTCGGCGCGCCGCTGGGGCACGGTCAGGACTCGGAAGCCGTCCTGCTGTGCCGAGTGCGCGAGGCGCTGCTCGGCTTTGACGGCGGCGGCGACGGCCGCGTCCGCGTCGTACTGGGTGGGGGCGGAGCGGCGCGCCGCCGATGCGCCCCAACTCCCGGAGGTCAGACCGGCGGTGGCGTCTCCGGCCGGGCGTTCCGGAATGAGCCGGAGCACCTTGTCGTAGCGGGTGGCCAGCTTCAGCTCGAAGCCGGCCTGCTTCAGGTCGCGGACCAGGGCGCTGCCTGTAGGCAGTTCGCGTGGTGCGAGAGGATCGGTGCCCAGGTCGGGGAAGCGGGTGGCGACCCGCTTGTGCAGGGCGTCCACCGTCAGGCCCGGCTGCCGCTCCTCTTCGACGCCCGGCTGCACGGCGACCACACCGGCCTGGGTGATCCGCAGCGCGCGCACCAGGTGCAGGTCGCGCGGGTAGATCTCCAGACGTGGGGTGAGGGCCGCCCGGGTGGAGGCTGCGACTGCGATCTCGGCGGTGCGCCGTTCGTCCCAGCCCAGGCTGCCAGGCGGCCGGCGCACCGCGTCCAGCTCGGTGAGGACCGTGCTCGCCGTCGGCAGGGACTCAAGCGCCGCTAGCCGGTCCGCCCGCGCGCCCAGGCTCAGGGCGTACTCCTGCAAGGCGGGCAGCGTCGGGGTGTCCGGGCCGTCCACGTCTTCCCGGACGTCCAGAGCGAGCAGGCCGAGCACCGGATCGGTGCCCTTGGGCATCCGGGCGTGGAAGTAGCGGAAGAGTGGCGGGGACTCGTTGTCTTCGTTGTAACTCTCGCGTTCCACCACCGCACGCAGTAGCGAGACGGCGAGTGCACGCCGGTCGCGCCGCTCCACGTGCTGCGTGCCACGCCGGGCTATCAGTGCATCCGCGAGCTCGATCACCGGGGCCACCCGGCCGCGCTCGGTGAGGAGCTCCACCACCTGCTCACGCAGCAGCTCCAGGGCAGCGTCCTCGTGCCAGCGCTCGCGCGCTTTCTTCACGATGTGCGGGATACGGCCCGCGGTCAGACCTACCGCATCGGCGACATCCCGCTGCCGGACCCACGCCAGGCCCTCGGGCAGCTTGCCCGCCTCGTCGGGCAGCCTCAGCAACAGCCGGACCACCTCACGCTCCTTGGCGTTGGAGCGGGCGTTACCACCAGACGGCCTCGGCACCAGGCGGGAGGCGAGCGCATCCAGGCTCAGGCCGCGGAGCACCTGCGGGTCGGTGACGTCCGCGCCGGCCGCAGCGACCGACTCCGCTACCGTCCGTTCCAGGTCGGAGAGCTCCTGACCCGCTGCCTTGCGGGCCTCCGCGCTGAGCGGCGTAGGGGCTGCCTTGCCCAGGCGTGTGTTCCACTCCTTCTGCCGGCGCTGGATCTCCTCCCGGGTACGCGAACCCATGCCCGGCGCGGTCAGGAACTTCCTCGCCGAGTACTCCAGGACGTCCCCGACGGTGTTCAGTTCCATCGCAAACAGCTGCGACTGCGCTGAGACCGTCAGACCGGCCACCGACAGTGGCGTTTTCCGGTCGGCACGCTCGGCCTGCTGGTCGCGGACCTGCTCGGCGGAGACGTCGTCGTCCTCCCGCCCGATCCGCGGCTCCGTAGCCGACTGGGCGACCGCGTCTGTGCCGCCCTTCGCGCCGCGCCCCGACTTCTCACCGTGACCGGTGCTCGGCGCCGTCGTCTGCTGTGCGTCCAGGAAGATGCGCTGCCAGGCGCGCTCCATCGGCTTCAGGTCCGGGAAACGGTCCTTCACGTCCCGAGCCAGCGCCTTACGGAAGAACTCCAACAGGCCGTCGTGAACGGCCGGTTCGAAGGCGTCGGATGCGAGGTGTGGGTACGGCCACTCCTTCGCGTCCGTCTGCCGGGCCGTGACCGAGCCGTCGCCCCAGCGTGGCAGCTCGTTCGAGGCCATCTCATACAGAGTGACGGCCAGCGCGTACCGCTCGGCATGCCCGTCGTACGAGCCGCGCGTAATGATCCCCACGAACGGGTCGAGGTAGCCCTCGGTACCCGCCTCGACCTCCTTCGCCGGATACCCGGCGAGCGAGAAGTCGATCAGCACCAGCTGCCGGGTGCCGTTGGGACGGATTCGGATCGCGATGTTGTCCGGCTTCAGGTCCCGGTGCCAGATCCCCTCTGCCTCCAGGTGCTCCACCGCGCCGATTAGGCACTTCCCGTAGGCCTCCAACTGGTCCATGCCCAGGCGGCCGTTGTCCCGCAGCTGGCGGGCGACGGTGTCCTCACGGCGGCGTGGCCCCTTCCCCGCGCCCCCGTCCCGCTCCTTCAACTCCCGGCTGTCGCCCACGTACTCCAGGACCAGGACCCGGCGTCCGGCCAGTGTGAGCGGCTCCCGCTCGTACAGCGCGATGATGCTGGAATCCCGGTGGATACGGCCCAGGACCTCCGCCTCCCGATCCAGGACCGCGTGCTTGGCCTCACTCAGCGCGACCTTCAACACCGCGACCGGCAGGGCGCCGCTCCGGCGCGGCTCGCCCTCCAAGTCCCGTACCAGGAACGCCCGGGAGGTCGAGCCCGTACCGAGTCGGCGCACGACCTCCCAGCGCCTGGCCAGCACATCCCCGGCCACCGCCTCCAGCGGATCCTTCTCCGGCCCGGACCGCTCCTCGCCCGTGCTTGTGGCCGAACCACCATCCCCGCTCGCGTCGGCAGAACCGCCCCCGCCGACCGAGGCCTCCTCGACGAACGCCTGCTCGACGTACTCCAGCATCTCCAGGAAATCGTCGACCGTGGACAGACGCCGGCCCGGTTCGTACGCGGTGGATGCCTCCACCAGATCGTCGACGTCAGGATGGAGACCGTCGACCAGCGCGCTCGGACGCAGACTCTCGCCGGCCTCCAGGCGCGCCATGACCTCGTTCTGGCTCGCACCGGGCGCCTGCCCGGTGACTAGCAGATAGGTGAGCACGCCGAGCCCGTACACATCGAGGCGCACCGGATCGGCCTTCGGAATCCTTATCTCCGGCGCCAGATACGGATCAGCCTGCTCCGAGAGATGGAACCCCGACACATGGGTCGGTGCCAGGGTCAGCGGCCGGCCGCCGCTGGCGCTTTGGCCGGTGGCTATCTGCCAGTCCGCGATCTGCGGCCACGGCCGCAGCCAGCGCTTTTCTTCGCCGAGTTCTCGCTCGCGCGGGCCACGGTCGCGCGGAATCACATGCACCGCGTGCGCCGACAGCGTGCGGTGGTGAACTCGCCGAGAATGCGCGGAACGCACCGTCTCGGCAAGCTGCCGCACCAGCGCGAGGCGCCCCTTCAGGTCCAGACGCTCCCCGTGCTGGACCAGGTAGTCGTCCAGGCGCAGCGTCTCCGGGTGGTAGTCGAAGAGGATCGTGGGCCCGGCCGGATGCCCCGACGGAAGATAGTTTTTCAGCTGCACCGCGCCTGGATGCCGAAACCGACTGAGGACCGAGGCCTCGCGGGCGGCGGCCCGCTCCACCGAACGCCGCTCGTCGTCGGATGCGCCACGTTCACTGAGGAAGACCCGTACCCGCGCCAGATCGTGCAGTTGGGAGTGGCGGCCCAGATAGTCTGCCCAGGTTGGCCCGGAGTCGAACGCCTTCGCCTCCAGGAGGTAGGAACCCACCTCGTAATGGCGGCGGATGGGCGCAATACCGAGCTTCTTCAGAGCCGCGTCGACATGGCGGGACGTCTCGGCCGTGGTCCGGTGGCGGGCATCTCCCGGCGGCTCGGCCAGCATCTCCACTAATCGCTTGACCGTGAATACGCCATTCATGTCGGCGGCCGGAAGATTCACCCGAAGCTTGTCGTCGGTGAAGCAGACCGCCTCACCCACCCAGATCCTCGGTCGGCCCCCGGGGCGGCCGGAAACCTCGTTGATCAGGCCCGACAGCTCCTTGGCCTTTCGGTTCGACAGGTGCAGCGGATTGCTGTGCCGACGGCTGGTCCCACCGGGTGTGGTCTGTACCCAGTCGTTGCCGCCGCCGCTCACTGATCCGTGCCAGTCTTTCAGCTCGACCAGGAACACCCCGGCCGGCGCTACCACCAGAAGATCGCTCTCACGGACATGCCCGCTGTTCGCGGTGAACGTGAAGTTTGACCAGGCGCGCCACGGCTCCTCGTCCGGGAGCCGCCTGCGGATCGCCTCGAGACCGCGGCGCTCGTGCTCGTACTCGGACTCGGTGACCGTCGTCCACCGGCCTTCCAGCATGCGGCTCCCCGTGTGTGGTGCTTGTGTTGCGTGCGTACCTGCCGCATCTCTGTCGGCGCGTTCGGGAAGCCTGGCTGTACCCCCGCCTAAATCCTAAAGGGTGGAACTGGCAACGAGAGGAGGGATGTTCGCTTCGGCCGAGAACCTGGAGGCCAGAGCCGGATGTGGTGGACCGGGGCGGTGTGCACCGTGAACGGATTCGGTCAGGCAGGCCAGGGCGAGTTCAGCAGCGGTGGCGCTGAGGGACGCAGACTTGGTCGAGCTCGCCGAGATCGCGGCAGCCAACCTTATCGGTGGGATCGTGGCCAACACTTCCGGTATGGGGCGAGGCCGCAGGCGGCCGAAGGTGTCGTCAGGGCGCTCGGTGCGCCTTCGCTCAGTGACCGTCACTACTGTTGCCGGGCATGGCTTCGACGGCACGGGCTGTTGAGCCGCACGCGGAGCGGTTGAATGCACACCTGAGTGTCGGCCCTGCCTGCCGTGACGCTCATTTGACACTCCTGCTAGCTGGACTTCGCGCGCTGGGCTGAAAACCCGTCTGACCTGCTGTTCCTCTCGACGCAAGCCCAGCGGGCCATACGCAGCTCCTCAGGGACCTTCACACCCTCAGGGACCTTCGCGGAGACAACCTTGCCGCTGCCCGGCGCTGCAGGCTGCGGAGCCGAGGAAGGGAAGGTGTAGGGCCAGGGCGCCGGTGTGCGTGAGCGGGTAGGTGGGGATCGTGAGCGGCCGCCCGTTGTCGGGCGGCGTCCTGAAGCGTCAGGTGTTGTGCGGCCCGAAGAGGGTTGGGTCTGCGGTCAGTTGAGGGGCGGGTGGTCGTCCTCGTCGTGGTGTCCGGTCCACCGCACCCCCGCGGCGTACCACTGGGCGAGTTCCTGGGCGCGCTGCTCGACCTCCTGGTCGTCGGCGCCGGTCAGGACGTAAGCCGCCAGGTAGTGCGCGGACTTCACGCCCCCCTGGTACGCCGTGCCCACCGTACCCCGCAGGCGTTCCTCCACCACGAAGGGCGGGGGGTCCTCGGGCAGGGCCGCGAGTGTGGCCCGTTCGGGATAGAAGACGACCCAGCCCGCGCTCTGTCCGGGCGCGACGCCGTGAATCCTGGCATCGGTCAGGGTGTGGGGGGCGACCTGGGCCCGGAACCACTGCTCGTCGAGGTTGAAGCCGGTGGCGGCGTGGATGGCGGGGGCGGTCAGCGCGCCGCCGGTCCTGCTACCGATCTCGCACAGTACGAGGCGGTCGTCGGGCGTGTGGAAGACCTCCAGGTGGAAGGTGGCGCACTCGGGGGTGGGCAGCGCGTCGAGGACCTTTCGCGCATAGCCGATGAGCCGGTCCGTCAGCGGGTGGTCGCGGGTGAGCTGCGCCGAGCCCAGGTATATGCCGTCGTGGAAGGACAGGCAGTCGTTGAGGTAGCGCGAGACGAAGGTGGCCACTGGTGCGCCGGCCGCCACCAGCCCGTCGACCACATACATCTGCCCCTCCACGAACCGCTCGACCTCGGCGTGTTCGGGCAGGCCTTCGGCGAGGAGTCGGGCCAGGTCCGCGGGGCCGCGGAGCACCTGGGTGCCGGTGGAACCGGAACCGAGGGCCGGTTTCACCACCACGGGGTAGCCGTGCTCGCGGACGAAGCCGAAGAGGTCGAAGGCCACGCGTACCGGGGCGAACTCCGGTACTTCGAGGCCGCTTTGGCGCACCAGGGTCTTCATATGGACCTTGTCGCGGAACGCGAGGGTGCTGGCGTAGTCCTGGCCCGGCACGCCGAGCAGCTCCCGCAGCCGCGCCGCGCGCAGCAAGTCGCCCTCCATGCGGGCGATCACCGCGCTGGGCGGCGTGCGCTCGGCGAGGTCGAGGGCCGTCCGCTCCTCGCCGCCGCCCTGGCGGTAGTCGGGGAAGGAGACGGCGTCCGGAACGTGACTGTACTGCGGGAATTTGGCCGCGGAGACCAGGAGGTGTGGCCGTACGCCCGTATCAGCCGCCCACTTGTCGTACGGAGTGTCCGCATAGTCGCTGTCCACGAAAGCCAGAACACACCGTTCTGCTCCAGAGCTCACCAGCACCTCCCAGGACTCCTGAAGAGCACGCACCGGCTGCGTGCGGCACCAAGGCTAGGGGCGTGAGCCCAGGTCAGGACCGTCTTGGCGGATACCTCGGCTTTACCTCGGAAAGATTGTTCTGCTCATTCTGACCGTGTAGGAAGAGCAGGGACCGACGATCTTGATCTTCCGCATGCACTGGGGGGAAGTTGAAGGGCCAACGAATTCTCGCCGCAACGCCATCGGCTCGTGACCACGAACTGGCGAATGACCCGCACACCCTCGCGGGCCTGCTGGACCTGGAAAGGTACGGACGGGCCCGGCAGTTCGTCGCGGAGCTCTCCGGCGATCCCGCACCGGAGCGAGGCCACGCGCCGGAGTCACACCCGCCGCAGGAGCGGGAGTCCGAGCCGCTCCTCCAAGGCCTCCTCGCCGGTAAGCGGGCGGCGGCAGCCGAGCGGGGCGTCACGCTCCGGCTCGCCGACAGGCCGCCACCGTCCCGCGCTGCCGTCGCTTCGCGCGACCTGGTGACGGTGCTCGGCAATCTCATCGACAACGCTGTCGACGCGGCGGCCGGGCACCCGCCGGCGAAGCCCTTAGCCGAGGTCGGCAGGTGGGCGGAGCCCCGTGCCACGGTGCTGAGCGTCGCCGACAACGGGCCGGGGGTGCCCACCGCCCGGCGAGCGGCGGTGTTCCGCGAGGGCTGCTCGACGAAGAAGGCGCCGCCGGATCACGGTCGGGGGGTCGGCCGCAGGCTCGTCCACGGCGTCGCCCGACGCTACGGCGGCTCGGTCCGGCTGGCCGAACGGCCGGGTGGTGGTGCGGTGTTCACGGTCCGGCTGCCTCGGAATCCGCCCGTGGCGACGGGAGCGGCATCGTGATCGACGTGCTGGTCGTGGACGACGACTTCTACGTCGCCGATGTCAACTCCCGCTATGTGTCCCGCATTCCAGGATTCCGCGTCGTGGGCCGGGCCCACACGGCCGCCGAGGCGCTGCTGGCCGTCGAACGCGGCGGTGTCGATCTGATCCTGCTCGACCACTACCTTCCCGACGAGGACGGGCTGCAGCTGGTGCGCAGGCTCCGTCGGCTCGGCCACGAGACCGACGTCATCATGGTCTCGGCGGCCCACGGTGCGGAGCAGGTGAGCTCGGCGCTGCGCAACGGTGTCCTGCAGTACCTGGTCAAACCGTTCGGTTTCGCGGCGCTGCGGGCCAAGTTAACGTCCTACGCGCAGATGCGTGACCGCCTCGACCGCTTAGACTCCCTGGGCCAGGGCGAGGTGGACGAGATCTTCGGCACGCTCCACGCACCGGTCCAGACGGAAGCGCCGCCCAAGGGGTACGCGGCGGCGACCACCGAGCACATCCGCGACGTGCTGCTCCGGGCCGGCAAGGCGCTGTCCGCGCAGGAGGTGGCCGACCTCACCGGGGTGAGCCGCTCCACCGCGCAGCGCTACCTCAAGCACCTGCAGGAACGTGGCAGCGTCCAACTCGCCCTGAAATACGGGGGCGCCGGCCGCCCCGAGCACCACTACGAGTCCGCGCACGGCGCCTCCCGCACGCGCCCCCGCTGAGCGCACACCACGAGGGCGCCCCCGGCGTCACCAGGCCCCACACCCCGAAGGGTGCGGGGCCTGCGCCGTTCCGCCGGTGTCATCGGGAGGTAATCGCGCGGTCATCAAAAGAAGCAGAAGGAGCTTTCCGCAGTAAAGCCACAGTGCACGCAGAACCGTGTCCCCGCTCGGCTCCTGATCTAGTGTCCGTCGTGATCCAAAGCTCCTCACCTGCAAGGACACCGGAGACCTGCCATGGGCGTGACACGCCGTACGCTCCGTCTTGGAGCCTTTCTCCTGGCCCCCGGCTACCACGTCGCCTCCTGGCGGCACCCCACGGCCCGCGCGAACGGCGGCCTGGACTTCGCTCACTACCGCGAGCTCCTGCACACCGCCGAGCGCGGCAAGTTTGACATGTTCTTCGTCGCCGACGGGGTGGGCATCCGCACCCCGTACCGCAACGCCGACGAGCTGAGCCGATGGGGCCGCTTCCTCCAGTTCGACCCGCTGACGCTGCTGTCCGCCCTCGCCGTGCACACCACGCACATCGGTCTTGCGGCGACCGCGTCGACGACGTACAACGAACCGTTCCACATCGCACGGAAGTTCGCCTCGATCGACCACCTCAGCGCCGGCCGGGCCGCCTGGAACATCGTCACCTCGGTGACGGACGCCGAGGCGAAGAACTTCAACCGCGACTCCCAGCCCGACCACGCATCGCGCTACCACCGGGCCAGGGAGTTCATGGAGGTCGTCACCGGCCTGTGGGACAGCTGGGACGACGACGCGTTCGGGTACGACAAGGAGTCCGGGCGCTACTTCGACCCCGACGGACTGCACGTCCTCGACCACAAGGGCGAGCACTTCTCGGTGCGCGGTCCGCTCAACGTGGCGCGCCCGCCCCAGGGTTACCCCGTGCTCGTCCAGGCGGGCGCCTCCGCGGACGGCCAGGACTTCGCCGCCCGCTGGGCGGAGGTGGTGTTCACCGCCGCCCAGACCCTGGACGAGGGCCAGACGTTCTACCGCGGCATCAAGAAGCAGGCCGCCTCCTACGGGCGCGACGCCGACCAGATGAAGGTGATGCCCGGTCTCTTCCCGGTGATCGGCCGCACCCGCGCCGAGGCCGAGGACAAGTACGCGGTACTGCAGGAACTGGTCGACCCGGTGGTCGGGTTGGGGCTGCTCACCCAGCTCCTCGGCGACATCGACATCTCGGGCTTCCCGCTCGACGAGCCGCTGCCCGAACTGCCGTCCACCCAGGGCAGCACCAGCCGCCAGCAGCTCGTCTACGACAAGGCGCGCCGCGAGGGGCTGACGGTCCGGGAGCTGTACCAGTCCCTGACCGGGGGCCGCGGGCACCGCATCGTCATCGGCACCCCCCAGGACGTCGCCGACCTCATGGAGGAGTGGTTCACCGGGGAGGCCGCCGACGGCTTCAACGTGATGCCGCCCGTGCTCCCCGAGGGCCTGGACGACTTCGTCGACCTCGTGGTGCCCGAGCTCCAGCGCCGGGGCCTGTTCCGTACCGAGTACGAGAGCACCACCCTGCGCGGAAACCTCGGCATCGACCGGCCCGCCCGGGGCGCCGCAGCCGAACTCCCGCTCAGCACGGGCCCGTTCCAAGTCCAGGAGTGAGCACCCCCCATGCCGTCGTTTGCTAGAACCCTCAGCGAGATACCGCCCTCCCCGCTGGTGGCCGTCGACCGGCTGCTGCGCTCCGGCGCGCACACCGAACCGGTGCCGTTGCAGCAGGGCAAGACCGTCTTCGAGCCCTGCGTGCGGCCGGGCACCTGGGAGCGCGCGGAGTTCGGGATCGCGGCCCATGAGCACGCGCCGCCCGCCGGAGTCCCCGCGCTGCGCTCGGCGTTCGCCGAGGCGGCGAGCCGACGCCGGGGCACCCCCGTCGCCCCCGAGCAGGTCCTGGTGACGAGCGGCGCCACCCATGCCATCGCGGTGACCCTGCACGCCATCCTGGGTGCGGGCGACGAGGTCCTCATCCTGTCCCCGCAATGGCTGTTCGCGACCGGCCTGGTGTGGGCGGCCGGCGGGACGCCGCGCGAGGTGCCGGTCTTCCTGGAGCTCAGCGAGGACCCCGACTTCGACTTCATCGCCGCGATTGAGCGGGCCGTGGGGCCGCGCACCCGGGCGATCTACTTCAACAACCCCAACAATCCGACGGGCTTCCGCCTGGACGAGCGTGCCCTGGGCGCGCTCGCCGAGCTCGCCGCACGGCACGACCTGTGGCTGATCGCCGACAACGCGTACGAGAACTACGACTTCAGCGACGGCGGCTTCCTCGACATGGCGACCGTCCCCGGCGCGGCGGAGCGCACCTTCTCGGTGTACAGCTGTAGCAAGACGTACGCGATGCCCGGCGCCCGCGTGGGCCACCTGATCTCGCCGCCCGGCGCGGAGGAGGTCCTCACCAAGTGGTCGCTGCACACGCTGTACTCGGTCTCCACGGCCGCGCAGTACGCCGCGTTCCGGGCGCTCGCCACACCCGCCGACGAGCTCGCGCGGCGCCGGGCGGCGGCCGAGCGCGCATGGCGCCGCGCCGACGCCGCCCTGGAGATCCCGCACACCCGCATCAAGGGCGGGCTCTACACCTTCCTCGACCTGAGCCGGTACGGCGACGGCGCGGAGTTCGTGCGTCGCTGCGCCGAGGCCGGCGTGGGACTCGCACCGGGCCGGGTGTTCGGCGCGCACTGCGACGGCTGGGCCCGGCTCTGCTTCACCGCGGCACCCGAAGAGGTCGTCACGGACGCCATCGGCCGTATCAACAAGATCTACTGGGAGGGCGGCCGTGACCGTTGACACCACCGTGGCCAGGCCGGCGGCGGCTGCCGCGCTGGCTCCGTATCTGCACCGCTACGACAGCCCGGCACAACTCGGACTCAAGATCAACGCGTATCGGGGCTACGAGGTGGAGGGCCTCGCCGAGGCGCTGCGGGTGCCGGACCTGCACGACGCCCCCGTCGAATGCGTGATGGTCGGTGACTCGTACTTCATGACACACCTGGGCCGCAGCGGCACCACGCTGACCGGCGACGCCGAGCAGGAGTGGGGCCTCGCCACCCTCACCGGCCTGGTGGCCGAGGTGCGCAAGGCCATGGACGCCGAATTCCCGGCTGCCAGGCGGCCGTTCCTGCTCGCCGACCTGCCGGACGGGGCGACCCGTAGCCCCGCCACGGCCCGGGCCGCCGCCGACCGGTTCGTCGCGGCCGGCGCGGACGCCGTCAAGATCGAGGTGGCGGGCGAGGGCGAGTTCGACTGCATCGAGGCGGTGGCCGCGACCGGCACGCCCACCCTGGCGCACCTCGGCTACACCCCGCAGAGCGGCGGCTTGGCCCGGCACGGCGACGCCCTGGACGGCGCGCTCGCGCTCTTCGCGCAGGCCCGCAGGGCCCGGGCCGCGGGCGGCTGCGGGCTGATCGTCGAGATGGTCAGCGAGGCCGTGAACCAGGCGCTGAGCCGGCCGCACCCCGAAGGCCTCCCGCTGTACTCGGTGTTCAGCGGCCGAGCCCGCTGGGGCGGCCAGAGCCTCAACCTGTGGGACGCCGTCGTACGCCCCGTCCCGGGCGGCCGCTACTTCCCGCCGACCCCGGTGATCGACGCGGCCGAGGTGGAAGAGCGGTACACCCCGGAGCTGATCGCCGACCGCATGCGCCAACTGCTGCGGCTCAGCGTCGCCGGCTGGTTCCCGCTCTCCCCGCGCACCGCCCTGACCCCCCGTGAGACGGCCGAGATCACCGGCATCGACCCTTGGAGTGCCTCATGACCACCGCCGAACCGGTCACCGCAGGGCCGGCGACCCCCGGATCGGACACGGCCGTCTTCGACGAGCTCGAATCGGCCGTACGCACCTACTGCCGGCGCTTCCCCGCCGTCTTCACGCGGGCGGCGGGACACCGCATGTGGGACGCGGAAGGCCGCGAGTACATCGACTTCCTATCGGGCGCCGGTGCGCTGAACTACGGCCACAACCCGCCCGAGGTGCGCGCCGCCCTCATCGAGTACCTGCAGGCCGACGGGCCGGTCCACGGCCTCGACCTGCACACCGGCGCCAAGGCCGCGTTCCTGCACCGCTTCCGCGAGGTGGTGCTCGCGCCGCGCGGGCTCGACCACCGGGTGCAGTTCACCGGGCCGACCGGCACCAACGCCGTCGAGGCGGCGTTCAAGACGGCCCGCCGGGTCACCGGACGCACCGACATCATCGCCTTCACCGGCGGCTTCCACGGCCTCTCGCTCGGCGCGCTCGCCGCGTCCGCCACCTCGTTCAAGCGCGGGGCGGCCGGGGTGCCGCTCGGTCACGTCACGCGGATGCCGTACGAGGGCTACGCGGGCGAAGGCGTCGACACCATCGACTACCTCACCCGCCTGCTCGACGACCCGGGCAGCGGCATCGACCTGCCCGCGGCCTTCGTGGTCGAGACCGTGCAGGGCGAGGGCGGCCTGGCGGCGGCGAGCGCGCCGTGGCTGCGCAGGCTCGCCGAGGTGGCGCGCGAGCGGGGCATCCTGCTGATCGTCGACGACATCCAGGCAGGATGCGGGCGCACCGGCACCTTCTTCAGCTTCGAAGAGGCGGGCATCGTCCCCGACCTGATCTGCCTGTCCAAGTCCATCAGCGGCTTCGGCCTGCCGATGGCCCTCGTCCTGGTCCGCCCCGAGCTCGACCAGCTGGGCCCCGGCGAGCACAGCGGCACCTTCCGCGGCAACAACCTGGCCTTCGTCACCGCCACGGCCTGCCTGGACCGCTGGGCGGATCCGGAGTTCGCCGCCCAGGTGCGGCGCAACGCCGCAGCCCTGGAGGACCGACTCACCGAACTGGCCGCCACGTTCGCGGACCTCGGCTGCACCGTGCTGGGCCGCGGCCTGATCCGCGGGCTCGGCTTCACCGACCCGACGCTCGCGGACCGGGTGTCCCGGGCCGCCTTCACGCGCGGGCTCCTGGTGGAGACGTCCGGCGCCCGCGGCCAGGTCCTCAAGATCATGCCGCCGATCGTGGCGGACGCCGAAGAGCTGGCGCCCGGCCTCGCCCTCCTCTCCGACTCCATCGCGTCGGCCGCACTAGACGCACAAGACCGCGCATCCGAAGGGGACCCGAGTTGAGCATCGCCGAGCACGAGCAGACCATCGACAGCGACCACGAGGACGGGCACGCGCACGGCATCGACGAGAGCGTGCTGCGCCGGATCGCCGACTCCTGGCCGCGGCGCGCCACGATCCGCACCGATCTGGACCAGATATCGGAGCCGGAGGAGTACGACGAGGAGCTGCCGGACTACCCGGAGCGGCTGCTGCCGTTCGCCGAGCACCCGCTGTACCTCGCGGCCACGCCCGAGCAGCGCCAGAAGGTCCTCACCATGGCCTGGCTGGTCTACAACGAGCGGGTCATCGCGGCCGAGGAGCACGTCGCCAACCCGACCTTCGCCATGATCATGCACGGCGCCTTCCCCGGTGCCGACAGCGTCCAGCTCAAGCGCGCCGTCCAGCAGACGCACGTGGACGAGGTCTGGCACACGTACATGCACATGATCGCGATGCAGCGCACCCGCGAGGTCCGGCAGGTCACCGGCGAGCCCGCCTACCCGCACACGGTCACCTACCGCCGGCTCCTCGAGGCCGACGCGAAGGTGTCGGAGCGCTGGGAGCGGGACCTGTTGAAGCTGGTGTGGACGACCGTCTCGGAGATCAGCGTCAACGCCTATCTGGAACTGCTCTCCCGCGACAAGACCGTCCAGCCGCTGCACGCCCTGGTGCCCCGGCTGCACGCCCGCGACGAGTCCGCGCACTCCTCCGTCATGGTCGAGGTCGCCAAGGCGCTGTACGTGCACATGAACGCCGAACAGCGCCGCACCTTCGTCGACTCGCTGCCCAAGGCGCTGCACGCCTTCGTGGAGCAGGACTTCGCGGTGTGGCCCGGCATCCTGCGGGCGGCCGGGTTTGAGCAGGCCGACGAGATCGTCGAGGACTGCCGCCGCCAGGCCGGCACCGGCCTGCTGGTGCGCGACTTCTCCGGGGTACGGCGCATCGTGCGCGAGATGGAGCTCGAGGACCAGGTCGACTTCGACTTCGGGGCCGAGTGACGTGAAGCTCACCGCGGGCGGCCGCAGGCTCGCCGCCGCAGCCCTCGTCCAGTCGCTCGGCATCGGCCTGTTCATGGCGAGCTCCATGGCGTACTTCACCCGGCAAGTGGACCTCTCGGCGAACCAGGTGGCCTCCGGGCTCGCCCTCGCCGGTGTCGTGGCCCTGGGGGTCTCGCTGCTCGGTGGGGTCCTCGCCGACCGGTACGGGGCGCGGCGGGTACTCGCCGCGGTGTATCTGGGGCGGGGGGTGTGCTGTGTGGCGTACGTCTTCGTCACGGACTTCTGGCAGTTCATGGCGGTGACGCTGTGCGCGGTGGCGTGCGACCGGGCGGCGCCTCCGGTGCTCCAGGCACTGGTCGCGGTGGCCGTGCCGGAGCGTCAGGAGCGCACCCGACTGCTCGCGGTGGTCAATGTCGTACGCAACTGTGGACTCGGCGTCGGCGCGATGGCGGCCGGAGTGGCGCTCGCCAGCGACACCCAGGCCGCCTACCGGGTCACGCTGGTCGCCATCGGGCTCGCCTTCCTCGGCGGTGCGGTGCTCGTGCTGCGGGTGCCCGAGCTGGCCGCGTCGGCGGCCGAGGCTGCGCCGGCGTCCGAGACCGCCCCAGAGGGCGCGGCGGAACGGCCGGTCAAGGGCCGGGTGTTGCCCGACGCGCGCTATCTGACGCTGACCGGGCTCAACTTCCTGCTGTTCTTCTTCGACACGATGCTGCTGGTCGCGATGCCCGTGTGGATCCTGGAGCACACGGATGCCCCGCGGGCCACGGTGTCCGTGCTGTTCGCGCTGAACACCGTGCTCGTCGTGGTGCTGCAGATCCCGGTCAGCAAGCTGGCGACCGGCCAGCGGCGCACCACCCGGATGCTGACGTGGACGGGCGCTGTGCTCGCGGTGAGCAGTCTGTGCTTCGCCGCGTCCGGCTCCGTCGCGGGCGGGCCCGCGGTGGCGTGGCTGGCCGCCGCCGTGGTGACGCTGTCCCTGGCCGAGGTGATCGCCAACTCCGCGGTGTGGGACCTGTCCATCGCCCTGGCCCCCGAGGAGCAGCGCGGACGCTATCTGTCCGTCTTCAATCTGAGCGTGGCCGGACAGCGGGTCCTCGGCCCCGTGATGGTCACCGGTCTGCTGCTCGGCTCGGGTTCGCTCGGCTGGTGGGTGGCCGCGGCGGTGCTCGTGGTGGCGGGCGTCGCGGCCGAGCGGGTCGCCCGCGCGGCTGGGGAGCGGATGCGCGAAGGGGTGCCCGTCGATGCCTGAACTGTCCGTCCTGGTCTTCGCGTCCGTCGCGGTGTTCCTCGGCGCGCTGGTCCAGGGCAGCCTGGGAGTGGGGCTCGCCCTGGTGTCGGCGCCGGTGGTGCAGATCGCCGCGCCGAGTCTCATGCCGGGGTCACTGCTCCTGGTCGCCGCCGTCCTGGCCGCGCTCGGGGCGGTCCGGGAGATCTCCCACACCGACTGGTACGGCGTCTCCTGGGCGATGGCCGGGCGGATCGTGGGCACGGTGGCAGCCTCGTACGTGATCCTCGTGGTCTCGGTGCCGACGCTCGACCTGCTCTCGGCGGGCATCACCCTGGGCGTCGTCTCGCTGCTCGCCTTCGACCCGGCCAGGCTGCCCAGGAACCGGGGCACGCTGCTCGCCTCCGGCGCCGTGGCGGGCCTCACCGGGACGACGTCGTCCATCGGCGGGCCGTTCATCGCGCTCGTCTACCACCGGGAGCCCGGGCCCACGGTCCGCGGCACCCTCAGCGTCTTCTACACGGCAGGGACGCTGCTCTCGCTCGGCTCCCTCACCGTCGTAGGCCGCCTGCCCGCCGAGCAACTCGCCTTCGGTGCCATGCTGTTGCCCGCGGTGGTGGCCGGATTCGCGCTGTCGGGGCCGGTCCGGCGGCGGGTGGACGGCGGCGGCCGGATGCGCGGCGCGGTGCTCGTCCTCGCGGTCGTCGCGGCGCTCGTCCTCCTCGTCAGGGGGCTGGCCGCCCTCGTCACGGGATGAGAGCGGCGCTACGCCACGAGCGCACCGGAACGGCATGAGCGCACCGGAACGGCATGAGCGCGTCCGCTGGGACGCGCGAGCAACAAGTACCGAGAAAGGAACGGATCGGATCATGCGGGTGGGATTTGCCGGACTGGGGTCCATGGGCGGAGGGATGTGCCGTCGCCTCGCGGAGCGCGGGTTCGACGTGGTCGCATACGACGCCGATCCGAGCGTCGCCGCGGCGGCCGGTGAGCACCCGGGCGTGCGCACGGCGGAGGGCGTCGCGGACCTGGCCGCGCCGGTGGTGGTCACCATGCTCCCCGACGGAGCGGCAGTGCGGCAGGTGGCCGAGGAGCTGCTCCCGCACCTCGCCGCGGGCTCCCTGATCGTCGACACGGGCTCCTCGGCGCCCGAGGACACGCTGGACCTCGGCCGCGCGGCCGCCGCGCACGAGGTGTCCGTGGTGGACGCGCCGGTCTCCGGCTCCCCGGCCGCCGCGCGCGCGGGTGAGCTGACGCTGATGGCCGCGGGCGAACCCGAGCACGTGGCACTAGCGGAGCAGGTACTCGGCGCGCTCGGCAAGGTGTACCGGGTGGGCCCCGCGGGCGCGGGCCACGCGCTGAAGGCGCTCAACAACCTGCTCTCCGCGGTCAATCTCGCCGCGGTCGCCGAAGTCATGCTCGCCGGGCGGGCGTTCGGCCTGGAACCCGCGGCGATGCTGGAGGTGATCAACGCGTCCACCGGCCGCAACCACGCCTCGCAGACCAAGCTCCCCGACCATGTGCTGCCCGGTACCTTCGACTCGGGCTTCGCGCTGCGCCTGATGCTCAAGGACATCCGCATCGGCACGTCGCTGCTCGACTCCGCGGGCGGCCCCGCCGCCTTCGGGCACGCCTGCCAGGAGCTGTGGGAGAAGGCGCACGACGAACTGCCAGCGGGCGCCGACAACGTCGAGGTCGTGCGCTGGCTGGAGAACGCATCGGGACGGGAGCTGCGCGCATGACGCACGAAAACGCACCGCGGATCGCGGTCATCGGCGGCCAGGTCGCCGCACTGAAGAAGGCACGGAAGGCCGGCTTCGACATCGTCTGGCTGCACGGCCCGCATGAACTCGACCCGTCGGGGCTGGAGTTGGTGGCCGAGGCCCACCTCACGGACTACCGCGACCCGCAGGCGGTCGCCGATCTCCTCGCCGCCGTGCACCGGCACCGGCCGCTGGTCCGGGTCGTCTCGATCATCGAAGACGGCCTGGAGTCGGCGGCGGCCGCGACGACGGCGCTCGGCCTGCCGGGCACCGGCCTCGACACCGTCCGCCTGCTGCAGGACAAGCTGGCCTTCCGGGAGCTGCTCGCCGAGCGGGGCATCGAAGGGGTCGCCGCCCGCCTGGGGCACGACGAGGCCGACATCCGCGCCTTCGTCGCCGAGTACGGGCCCGCGGTGATCAAGCCCAGGTACGGATCCGGCAGCCTCGGTGTGCGGCTGGTACCGGGCCCCGACGCGGTGCCGGACGTCGCGGCCTGGGCAGCGGAGTTCGGGCTGCATACCTTCGTGATGGAGCAGTATCTGCAGGGCCCCGAGTTCAGCGTGGAGGCGTTCAGCTTCGCGGGCGAGCACGTGGTCGTCGCGTACACGGCCAAGGAGAAGCTGGACTCGTTCGTCGAGGTCGGGCACGTACAGCCGGCGGGCCTCGACGCGGACGCCACGGCCCGGATCGATGCGCTGGTCACCAGGATGCTGGACGCCGTCGGAGTCAAGGACGGCCCCTCGCACACCGAGGTGATCCTCACCCCCGACGGCCCCCGCCTGGTGGAGTCCCACAACCGGCGCGGCGGCGACCGGATCACCGACCTGGCCCACGAGGTGTACGGGACGGACATCGACGCGCTGGGCTTCCTCTGGTACGCGGACCGTACCGCGCCCATAACGCCAGGCCCGGCCAGGGGCGGCGGCGCCATCCGTTTCCTGACCGCCGAGCCGGGCATCGTCGAGTCCGTCACCGGAGCCGACGAGGTGCGCGCCGATCCGCGGGTGGTGGCCCTGCAGCTCTCCGTCGCGCCCGGTGACACGGTGGCCCCCATCGCCTGGTCGTACGACCGGTCCGGGCTGCTCATCGTCCGTGGCGAGTCGGCCGACGAAGCGCGTGCCCTCGCCCACGAACTGGCCGCCCGGATCACCATCAAGACCCGACCCGACACGGCGTCGGGCACACCGCGCTCCATCGCGGCCGTGGCCCCCCGCCCCGAACGGCTGATCGGGACCACGCCCTCAGGGACGGGCTCGTGACCACCGCGGCGCCCACGGTCGGCGCCCGGCAGCTGCGCACCGCACTGCGGGGGCACGCCTCCGGCGTCGCGGTGCTCACCGCGGCCACGCCCTCCGGCCCCGCCGGGGTGACGATCACCTCGTTCACCTCGGTGAGCGCCGAACCGGCGCTGGTCTCCTTCGCGCTCGCCGAGACGTCCTCGACCTGGGCCAGGATCAAGGGCTGCCAGAGGTTCGGGATCCAGCTGCTCGGCGCCGCCCAGCGCGATCTGGCCGAGCGGTTCGCGGCCGTCGGCGTCGACCGGTTCGCGCCGCCCACCCGCTGGCACACCGGCCCGCACGGGGTGCCGCTGCTCGACGACTGTGCCGCATGGCTGGTCGGCACGCGGCACCACCAACTCAAGCTCGGTGATCACGAGTTGATCGTCTGCCTCGTGGAGCACGTACGGATCGGTTCCCCAGGGGCCAGCCTGGTCCATCTGCACGGAGCCCTGCACGCCACCCCGAGCGCGCCGCCCCCGGCCCCAGGGAGTCCAGAGAGTGCAGAGAGTGTAGAGAGGTGACCCCCTATAGGCAGGCCCTCTCCCGGTAGGCGGACACGTCCCAGCGACGAACGACGCCCCACCAGTGGGGGTTCGCGGCCTGAACCGATCAGTTACGCATCCGCCACGCACGGCTCGGTGCCGTTCCCGGTGCCTCCCGCTCCCCGGGGCGGGGGGCGCCCGCCCTCACCGGGCGCCGCCGGTCGGGCAGCAGGGCGCATCCGGTCGCCGGACCGACGGAAACCGGATGCGTCGGAGTGGGCGGGTGGTGCCGTGCCGTGCCGGGCGGACGGGCGCCGGCAGCGAACCAGTAGGCCCCAGGGGGCTGACGGGGCGCCGTGCGCGAGCGGCCTCACGGGACCCATCAGTCACCCGCACAACACGTCCACGGAGGCGAACCTCGTTACAGGGCTACGACATAGCCGACTTGAGCCGTCGCCATCGCACAAGTAGGTTCGCTATAGCCCGATTTCTGCTACACGCCGGCGTCCCTTCGCCGGAAGGATGGACGCCCCATGGGTTCCCACGCCCGCCCCAACCGAATACACCGCACCGGAGTCCGGATCGCGATGGTCGCACTGGTCGGTGCTGCCCTGCCGATCACCGCCGGCGGCCTCGCAGAGGCGGCCACCCCCGGCGCTACGCACTCCGCAGACGAGAACGACCAGCAGGGTAGCGAGGCCACCACAGCGGCCGGCCAGAAGCACGGTGCGCAGCGGCAGTTCCAGTCTGTCCGGCAGGCGCGGCACGCCGCCAAGGGCAAGGCCATCGATGCGCAGGATGCCCAGGATCAGACCGCTCCTCAGATCAACACCGAACATGCCTTCCTATTGGACGCCCGCGACGGCAGCCAGGAGCGGGAGCTGTGGGGCGGGGCCAAGGCGGACGAGAGCGTGTCGATGGCCAGCACCACCAAGATCATGACGGCTGTCGTGGTGTTCAAGCACCCGGAGTGGCTGAACCGGCAGATCACGGTGAAGCAGGAGTACCGGGACTACGTCCAGAAGGTCGGCGGCAGCACCGCCGACCTCCAGACCGGCGACACGCTGACCGTCGAGCAGCTGCTGCACGCCATGCTGATCCCGTCCGGCGACGACGCCGCAATGGCCCTGGCCGACAATCTGGGATCCGGGGACACCACGGACGCGCGGATCGCCGACTTCGTGAACCAGATGAACGTCGAGGCGCAACAACTGGGCCTGACCGGCACGCACTTCGACGGCTTCGACGGCATCTCGCACGGCAACAACTACAGCACCGCCCGCGACCTGGCCAAGCTCGGCCAGCGCGCCATGCTGCAGCCGGTGTTCGCCGACATCGTGAAGAACAAGCAGTTCAAGACCGAGGCCCCGGCAGCCAACGGCCGCACCCGCTACTACACCTGGGACAACACCAACAAGCTGCTGAGCAGCTACGACGGCGCCCTGGGCATCAAGACGGGCAGCGGCCCGGAGGCCGGCTACGCCCTCGTCTTCGCCGCGAAGCGGGACGACCGCACCCTGGTCGGAGCGATCCTCAAGGACGACCAGGGCCGCTTCGACGACGCCACCAAGATGCTCGACTGGGGCTTCGCCCACTGAATCGACAGCGCCCCAAACACCCTGGAAGCCGCCCTCCGCGCCGCCCGTTCCGTCCCGGGTGGCGCGGATGCGATGACGGTCCCGCGTCCCCATGGCTCCACCACCGCGTGCGGGAAGCTGTCCAGCCGCCCGTCGCCACGCTGAACCGGGCGTGAAGAGCGCAGACATCACCCGCCAAGGAACTCGCGAGCGTGGCGAACGTCGAGGTCCGCTCCGTCGGTCTACCGGGCGGGCCGCGGGCTCACCCGGTAGAGCACGGTGCCGCCCGCCGGAACGGTGGCGCTGATGGTGCCGTCGGTGCTGACGTGGCTGGAGTGGTCCCACAGGTCGTTGAGAACATAGCCGGTGCTGCTCGGTGGAAGGCCCACGGCCCCCGCGGTGGTGGAGAGGGCGGCCTGGGAGGACGTCTCGTTGAACAGGGCCACGGCGACATCGCCGTTGGCCAGGGGGCGACGCAGCACGTTCAGGCCGCCCGTGGTGGTGACCGCCGTGCCCTGTTCGCCACGGCTGTCCTGATTGACGGCGATGACGTCCTTGTTGAGGTAGACGCTCAGGTCCTGGTCGCTGATGGGGAAGCCGGACGTGCCGGCGGCAGCGGGGGTACGCAGGTCGGCACCCGAGATCAACGGGGCCGCGAGCACCGCGGCGACCGAGAGCTCGGACTTCTCCTGGTCGTACGTCAGGCGCTTGGTGGGGTCGGAAGAGCCTGCCGCGAAGGCGTAGTTGCCGGTACCCAGCATGTCGATGTCGTTCCATCCGCCGGGGGCGGCCCACTTCGACTTGTCCAAGTCGGTGTGGATGAGGCGTTTGAGGCCGTCGAAGGAGGCGTCCCGGTCCCCGTCGATGCGCCACATGTTGGCCACGCTCTTGCCCCACTCCCAGGGGGACTCGCCTTGGGCCGCGGGCTGGAGCGAGAGACTGAAGACGATCGGGCGGCCGGTTCTTGCGAGGGCGTCGCGCATGGTGCTGTCCCGGGTCTCCAGCGGCAGCCTTTCGTCGCCGGGGCGCTGGGAGGGGTCGCTGGCCGTGCAGTTGTCGTACTTGAGGAAGTCCACGCCCCACGAGGCGAAGGTGTCGGCGTCCTTCTGCTCATAGCCGAGACTTCCGGGGAAGCCCTGACAGGTGTGGTAGGTCGGGCTCTCGTAGACACCGAACTTCAGACCCTTGCCGTGTACGTAGGCGGCGAGCTCGGCCAGGCCGTGGGGGTACTTGGCCGCGTCGGGTACGAGGCGTCCTGCGGAGTCGCGGGACCGTTCCATCCAGCAGTCGTCGATGGTGAGGTACTGGTAGCCGGCGTCGCGCATACCGCTGGCCGCCATGAAGTCGGCGGTGTCCTTGACGATCTGCTCGGTTGCGTTGCAGCCGAAGGTGTTCCAGCTGTTCCAGCCCATGGGCGGGGTGAGGGCCAGGGGGGTGCCCAGGGCCTGGGCGGGGCCTGCGCTGAACAGGGGGGTGCCGAGCGCGGGGAGTAAGAGGGTGGCGACGGACAGCAGACGGGAGAGACGGGAGAGACGGGAGAGCGCGCGCATGGATGCCTCCAGCAGGGAGTCGGGTTCCGGGGGAGTCCGGCCGGCGGGCCGGGGCCCGGGCGCGTTCGACCGGCGGGCGCGGCACGGCCGGAGGGCGGCGCCCGCTGCGGATCCGAGCTCTGGGCGAAGCCGGTGCGGATCCGTTCGTACGGCGATCGAGGGGAACGACGTGCCGGCCCGGCGGCGGTGTGGCTCTTCGGCGGTTGGCGGCCGTGGGGGACGCGCCGCTGCCGAAGGGCCATGGAGGTGCGGTGCCGCTGCCGGGCCGGGTGGGGTGGGCGGTCGGTCAGTGTGACGGGTGGGCCGGAGGCCGTTGCGCCGAGGGTGCACTCGTGGGTGCTGCCCCGGCGGTGCAGGCGCCGTTCGCGCAGGCGGTGAGCCAGGTGTCGAAGTCGGCGTCGTAGCGCGTGCCGATGTCGGTGTGGTAGACGGCGTAGCCGCCCGCGTAGTCGCCGGTCCGGAAGTGCTGGAGCATGGTGGCGATGTCCTCGGGGTGCTTTTCGAACATGTAGCGGACCGCGAGGTAGCCCCAGGGGTAGGTGCGGGTGACGTCGCTGTTGGCGTAGGTGCTCTGGAACAGCGCGCTCAGCTGGTAGGTGTGCTTGCCGGCCTCGGTGACCGCCTCGTCGTCGGTGATCTTGCGGTAGCCGTACGAGACATACTCCGCGAAGCCCTCGATCCACCAGACGTCCGGGACCGATGTCTGCTGGCCGAAGTCGCCCTTCATGTCGTCACGGGCGTCGAGGTAGTGCGTGTACTCGTGGTTGAGGTTCCATATCCGGGCCGGGAAGCCGTTGTCGTCGCTCCGCTGGTACATGATGGACAGGGGCTGGTTGTCGGGTCGGGTGGGGTCCCCGATCATGGTGATGCCGCCGTTGTTGGTGTCGACGCCGAAGATGACCCCGGCGTAGGTCTGATAGTCGTTGCGACTGCCGAACACGACGAGCTGGATGGTCGATTCGTGCTGGTCGGGGATCGGGCCGTTGTTCTTCACCAGGCTCTGGACGTACGCGCCCTGGCTGAGGACGCTGCTGCAGGCGGCATTGAGCTCTTCCGAGGTCAGCGCCTGCGCCTTGATGGTGTGCGTCGCATCGCAGGCGTGGGTGACCGGCAGCGCCGCCTTGGTCAGCTGGTCGGCCAGGTCGCAGACGCCGTAGTACGAGCAGTTGGCCTTGTCGTAGGCGTCGGCCTGGGAGGCGACGGTGACCCAGAGCGGCGCGGTCTTGCCGGTGATCTTCGAGGCGTCCAGCAGGCCCTTCATCAGCGGCCGGACCTTCTGCTGGAGCGCCGGGTGCTCGACGTACCGGGCGACGTTCATGCCCGCGTTGGAGTCGAGGTAGGACTTGTCGGTGCCCAGCATGTCCAGGTGGGCGAGCGCGAAGGCGTTCAGGGTGTCGACGATGCTCGGATCGGCGGTGACCGCCTGGACGTAGGCGGGGTTCCAGTTTCCGCGCCAGAGGGGTGTGTAGACGTCGTTGACGGCCGCCAGCATGCTGGGGATGCCGTCGTAGGAGCTGTTGTAGCCGCTGAGCACCTGCCGGTAGGTGTTCAGATAGCGGGCCTGCTCGTTGGCGCTGTCGGTGAGGATGAGGACCTCGCCCAGGACGTCGCCGTTGCCCGAAGTGACGTCCTTGGAGTGCGCGTTGGCGAAGAAGGCGTCCAGGGCGCCCTGGGTGGCCGCTGCCAGGGTCGGGCCGTAGCTGCCGACATCGTCCGGATGGTTGAACTGCACGTAGTAGCCAGCGCGCAGGAACAGTACGAGCTGCCATACGTGGTCCGCGTTGTCACCGGGGTACGCCGTCGCCCCGGCCTGGAAGGCGTTGGCCACGGTGACCATCTGGTCCTCGCGGAAGACGTCGTGGGCGTCCTTGCCGGTCACGCTGAACAGGGTGTTGACGCAGTCCGTCGTCGAGGCCTTGACGAACGTGACCAGTTCGGCGCCGGTCCGGCTGCCGAAGTCGGACGGGCTGCAGGAGGCCGCGGGGCCGTGCTCGGTGCCCTTGTCCCGTGCCGCACCAGTCGAAGAAATGGGGGGATTCTTCGCGCTGAGCGGAGGGAGTTGGGCGACGCCGAGCGGTCGGCTCGACAGCACGGGCCTGTCGTTCGCGCCGGCTGTCGGGCCGGTCGGTGGTACGGCGTGGGGAGCGGGCCGGGACGACGCCGTTACGGCGTGGACGGTGGCCGGCGGACGTGGCGTCGCGTGTGCCGGCGCGGCCAGCAGGCCCGCCGTGGCGAGGCAGGCGCCCAGGCCGCCAGCCAGTGATCTGGGCAGGGGGAAGCGGTAGCGCATCCATGCTCCTTCGTGGGCAGATGCGCCTCGGGGTCGTGCTGAGGCGTGTGTGGCACCGTCTCAGGCCCACTGGCCGCCGACAATAAGGTGTGACATAGTACTTGGGTCGCATGCGTCATAACATCCGGCCGAACGTCGTGTGGTCGGTCTGTGGTCGGTCCCCCGGGGAGAGGTGCCGCGCGGCCCGAACGGCCGCTCCGCATGGCCCCGATTGACCGCTCCGAGAGGCCCGGTCGGCAGCAGGCAGCAGGCAGGGGGAAGGAGGCGGGTGCGACGGGCTGCGTCAGCAGCGTGTCCATGGTGCATCCGGCCGGTACTCCCACACCTGCACCGCGACGTTGCTGAGCGCCTACCGGCGTCTTGCCAGGTTCCAGGTCCGTGAGGCCCAGGTCCGGAAGTGCGGCGACTGCGCGATGAGGGCGCGGTATGCCGCGGCCGCGGAGGTGAAGAGCGCGTCCGCCAGCTCGTCGGCAAGGCTCTCGCGTCGCCAGGCCAGCACATAGCGGCACCACAGGGGAGTGCCGACCAGTGGCTTGACGAGGACGCCAGGGATCGGCCGGAGCGTCGCCTGCACGAGGGAGACCCCGATGCCTTCGGCGATCATGTTCTGCAACTGCTGCTGATCGCCCAGGAATTCGTGCACCGCCGCCGGGGTGAACCCGGCCGCGCGGCAGGCCGCGTAGAACACTTCCGGCCAGCCCGCCCCGTCGTCCGGGGTCAGGAACCACGCGTCGTCGGCCAGGTCGGCGAGCGCCACCTCCCGGGAGCGCCGGAGCCGGTGCCCGGCCGGCAGGGCGACGAAGGACGGCTCGGTGACGATCCCGCGGTGCGCCACGGCGGCCGAGTGCCGCAGTTCGTTTCCGGGGTAGTCCGCGGCGATCGCGGCGTCCACCTCACCGTGTTCCAGAAGTTCGACGATCTCCGAGGACGCATACACACTGCTCACCGTGAGCGCGAGATCGGGCAGCCGGCTCCGGAGCCGGATGAGCATGCCGGCCAGGACCGGTGAGTTGGTCGCGGCCAGGCGGAGGGGGCGGCGCATGCTCGCCCCGCCTTCGGCCGGCCGGCTCCCGATCGCAGCCGCGCGGGCCAGGACGTCCCGGGCCTGCGCCAGGACCTCCGTGCCGTACCGGGTCAGCTCCACACCCGAGGTGTTCCGCTCGAACAGCGGATGGCCGAAGTGCTGCTCGATCCGCCTGAGTTGGGTGCTGATGGCCGGCTGCGAGTACCCCAGGTCCGACGCGGCCCGGCCCAGGCTCCCGGCATCGGCGATCGCACACAGCACCCTCAGATGCCGAAGCTCCAACTCCATGCCCGCTCTCCTCCCGTTCCGCACCGCTCCCGTCCGAGCCGTCCGGCGCCTCCGCCGGGTGGTCAGCCCGGCACGTGGCCCTCGTTCGGCGGTGCGGAGGGAAGCCCACCCCATCGTTCTCCGTCCGCTCACGCCAAGGGAAGGTACGCCCCGGCGATCGGCCGAACCGGAGCCTGGCTCGGGGTCGGGAGATGACGTGGGAGCGCCGGCCCTAAGGGGAGAGCGGAATCAACCGCCCGCCCTTGCTGCACGGTCGCGCCCCGTGCGGAATGCGAGGACGGCGGCCAGGACCGCTGCCAGGAGTGCGGAGAGGACCAAGGAGACCGGCAGGGTCCAGCGCTCGAACCAGCGGAAGAGGTCTCAGGAGTTGGCCAGATGCGGGCCGGTGCACCGGCCGATCAGACACCGGGCGCTGGACTGGATGAGGTCTCCGCCGAAGACAATGGGCAGCCCCGGGACGCATGCCGCCAGCAGACCGTGCAGCGTACGGAGCTCCTGCGCCCGCGCCGTGGAGATCAGAGCGGCCGCTACGACGGCCACCGCGGCGAGCAGGAACGGCAGGAAGTTGAGGAGTTGGCCGATCGGGGTGAGAGCATCGGGCGCGAGGTCGTGGACCGTGACCGCAAGGGCGTAGCAGCCGGTGGCGGCGGTGAGCGCCGCCGCTGTGGCCGCCAGTCCGGCCACGAGGGCGCGGGACGGTCCGACCAGGGCGTCCGGCGGGCGCCAGCCGTCCGGAAGCGGGTCGAACGCGCCCCAGGGGCGGGCGGGACGCTTCCGGTGCCGGAAGGGGGGCATCGCACAGCGGCAGTTCATCGGGCGCCAGGTCCGTGACCGCCCCACGGGCGATCCGCCTCCCCGAAGCGGAGACCGTGCCGAGGCCAGGACCGGGTGTGCCGTCCGGTCAGGCGGCGGGGGAAGGGGGGCGCCGGGTGACCACCAGAATGGCCATGTCGTCCTCGTGCGCGCCGTCGGTCCAGCGCCCGACGTCCTTGGCCAGGGCGTCCACCAGTGCCTCGGGTTCCCCGAAGGGCCGGTGCAGGTGCCGTGACGCGACGGGGTCGTAGAAGGTCCCCCGCTTGTCCCGCGCCTCGGTGACCCCGTCGGTCACCAGCAGCAGCGAGGTCCCGGGGGACAGCCGCACTACGTCGACCGGCGCGGCGCCGGTCGGCGCGATGTCGTCCAACCCCACCCCTAGGGGCAGTTGCGGGACGGCCGGATCGAGCCGTACGAACTGTCCGTCGCGCACCAGATACGGCGGCGGATGTCCGCGGTTCACCAGGCTCAGCTCCTCGCCGTCGGCGGAGACCTCGGCCAGCAGGGCGGTGGTGAAGCCCTCCGTGGCGATCACCGGGTCGCTCCTGGCGGCCGCCCTGGCCAGCGCCTCGTCCAGCCGCTGTCCCAGCGTGACCAGGGAGGACGTGTACTCGGCCTCCTGACGGAAGGCGCCGATCGCGACGGACACCGCGGCGACGGCCGGTATCCCCTTCCCCCGCACATCACCGATGATCATCCGCACTCCGAACGGCGTCTCCAGCACCGCGAAGAAGTCACCGCCGATCCGCGCCTCGGCCTGTGCCGCCGTGTACCCCGCGGCGACGGCCAGCGGCCCGACCTCCCTCGGCGGGTCGGGGAGCACCGCCCGCTGGACCGCCTCCGCGACGTCCCTGGCCACCGCCAGATCGCGCCCCTGCCGCACGATGAGCCGGTTGACCGCGAGAGCCAGCACGCCGATCACCCCGACCACGGCCAGATCGACCAGCAACGGCGTCGCCGGACGTGCGCGCTCCAGGTCCACCGCCACCGACACCACACACGCCGCACACACCACGGCCAGCGCGGAGCGGAAGGAGAGCGTGGCGCCCGCGACGAGCGGTGCGGCGGCCAGCAGCGGGAGCCCCGTGTACGGCTGGGGCGCGAAGAGGTCCAGCAGCACGCCGGCCACCAGGGCCAGTGCCGCGAGCATCCACGGCACCTTCGACAGCGTGGGTTGCAGGACTCTCACAGTGCTCTCCTGCTGCCGGGCCGCGGCCCGCGACCCGGAGGGCGGACCACCGCGCGGTGCGCCCGTACCGCTCCATAGAGGGACATCCACTGGCTTCACATATACGCCCTGTGGGCCGGATGCGCTCGTCGCAGGAGCGGGTCCCGCACAGAGTCTTGCCGGGGCCCTTGTGGCCTGGTCTCCTGTACGCCGGGACGGCCCGTCACGCACGTGCCGTCCCGGCACCGGCGCATCCGGCACGGGCACGAGAGCGAGGACGGGACCGCGTGGAATCAGCAGTGGGGAAGGGGGCACCGGCCACGCTGCCCGAGGGCCTCGGTGCGGCCGTACGCGACACCGCCCGGGAGATCGCCGCGCTGCTGCGCCCCGGTGCCGCCATGGGGCGTGCGATACCCGGGGCGGCGTGGACCGTCGGGCAGGCGGCGGCACATCTGGCACAGGCCAACGCCTTGATGGCCGAGATCGCGGCGGGGCACCCCCGCAGTTACGGGGACGGCACCCCGCAGAGCCTCGCCGCGGCCAACGAGCGGGCCCTCGCCGCGTTCGACGAGCGCCGGGCCGAGCCGCTGGCGGCGATGATCGTGGCGCAGGCGGACGCCTACCTGAAGGCGATGGCCGAGGACGCCGCGGAGGAGTCCGTGGTCACCCCCCTGGGCCCGATGAGTCGGGCGGTCCTGGGCTCGTACCTGCTCACCCACATGCTGGGCCACGGCTACGACCTGGCCCGCGCGCTGGGGCGCCCCCACATGATCGACCGTGCCCGGGTCGAGCTGACCCTGCCGTTCCTGATCACGGCCATGCCGCGGGTGACCGACACCGCCCGCACGGCGGGGCTGACCGCCCGCTACGCGCTCCGGCTGTGGGGCGGTGCCCGATTCGGGGTGACCGTGACCGACGGCGCGGTGTCGGTCGCCTCCGCGCCGCCGCCCCGTCCGGACTGCACCATCCTCACCGAGCCGGTCACCTTCCTCCTCATGGCACTTGGCCGCCGTGACCAGTGGACCGCCAGCGCCCGCGGCCATGTCCTCTTCTGGGGCCGCAGGCCCTGGCTCGCTCCCCGCTTCCCGGCCCTCTTCACGGCGCCCTGAAGGTCTGACCGCGCGGCCGACGGGACCGCCGGGGGCTCATCCGCCGTCGGGTCAGAGGGCGCCGGTGGCGCGGAGGGCGTCCCCGGTGTGCAGGCCGAGGCGGGCCGACCAGGCCAGGGCCTCGTCCAGGGTGGCGGCGTCGTCGGCCAGACGGGCGGCAGCGAGCGCGGGCGGGGCCTTGCCCTCGTCCAGCAGGGTCGTCCACTGGCGCGCGGTGAGGGCCAGGTAGCGCAGGTCCGGCAGGTCGGCCAGGACCGTCAGGTCGCGGACCCCGGCCCGGGAAAGGTCCAGGCCGCGCAGGTGCGCGACGGTGCGATGTCGACCGGCGCGGTGGTCTCCAGATCCAGGGACGTCAGGGCGCGGTGGCCTTCGAGCGGTGTCAGGTCACCGCCGTCCAGGGTGACCCGCAACGATTCGACGGGCAGCGCGCGCAGCGGTGCCAGGTCGGCGGTGCCACAGCGGTTGAGGTGCAGCAGGCGCAGGTGCGGGGCGGCGGTGAGCGGGGCCAGATCGACCGGGCCGGCGGCGTCGTTGAGGTGGAGGGCCTGGAGCGTGGGTGGGATCTCGTCGGGGAGCTCGCCGACGATGGTGTGGGGGCCGGGCCGGTGGTCGGGCTCCACCAGGGAGAGGTGGTCGTCGTACCGCTCGTAGGCTCCCCGCTCCAGCAGCTCCAGATGCCGGCCGAGCAGCGAGGTCACCGAGTCGGCGACGTGGTGCGGACCGTCGTGGTAATCGCGGCCGATGCGGATGACCTGGCCGGGGCGGCCGTTGCGGGCCGGGGCCAGGTCCACCGCAAGGTAGTTGCCGTCCTCGCCGGTGGCGAAGGGCAGCCAGCCCGGGTGCCCACCGCAGCGCCGGACGGTGCCGGCCGGCTCCGCGTCGAAGACGATCGAGTCCCAGGCCAGCTCCCAGCCGAGCCAGAGCGGCTCACGCTGCCCGGCGTGCACGGCGACCAGGGTCGCCAGCGGCATCCAGATCATGTCCCCGAGCAGGCAGGGGGACTCATGGCCGATCGTGTCGCCGTCGGCGATCCGGTACAGCGCCCGCAGATCGGCGGGCAGGGGGCGGCCGATCCGGCGCTCGGCCTCGTCGAGTGCGGCGGCGGACGCGGGCGGCGGCAGCTGCTCGGACCGCCCCAGGATCGCGGCGCGCCGCTCCAGGTACGCGTGGAACCGCGTCACGGCCAGTTCCGGATCACCGTCCGGAGCGGCCGTGCCTTCCTCCTGGCCGAAACCGGGCTGGGGCAGTCGCTGGTCGGGGTCCAGAACGGCCTGGAAGCCGCCGTCCCGTCCGCGCAGGCTGGTGATCGGGTCCCCGGTCGCGACCAGGGCGTACTCCCCGGACGGCTGGCACGCGATCTCCAGGCTGGTGCGCTCCCAGCCCCGGACGTCGCGCAACGCCTCCGCCAGCCCTCCCAGCTCCCTGAAGGGGCTGGCCACCGGGTTGTGCCACAGGGGCGCGCCGGGAACGGCATAGCCGCCGGACACCCCGATGCTGCCCCCGCCCGCCGTGCTGCTCAGCACCGCCCGTGTCCAGCCCGCCGGCGCCTGTGCGACGATCTGCTCGACGATCCGCCGCGTGGCCTGCTCCACCATGTCGTGCTCCCCCCGCTCCTGCTCCTGTCAGTACTGCCGGTCAGCATGGCAGGGGGCACTGACAGCGCGGACCGGACGCCGTGGCCGGCCGGGCGGCCCCTGCTCCTGGCCGGGCCTTCCTTCGCTCCCTCCCCTCCGACCCGCCCCTTCCCTGCGCGCCCCCGCTTCGACGCGCGCGTTCGAGCCCGAGCTGGTCTGCTGGGTTACGGGGACCGTCCCGCCCGTTTCTGGGAGATCCTGATGACTACCTATCGCGTCGCGCAGGTCGCCGCCGCCGGCGGGCCGTTCGAGATCCGTGAGCGGGAGGTGCCGCAGCCAGGCCCCGGCCATGTACGGGTCGCCGTGGAGGCCTGCGGGATCTGCCACAGCGATGCCCTCTTCGTCGACGCCGCGGTACCGGGCATCCGCTTCCCGCTGGTCCCCGGTCATGAGATCGCCGGGCGCATCGAGGCGCTGGGCGAAGGCGCGTCGGACATGGGCTGGCAGGCCGGCGACCGGGTGGCCGTCGGCTGGTTCGGCGGCAGCTGCGGCCATTGCACACCGTGCAGGCAGGGCGACTTCGTGGTGTGCGACAACCTCAAGGTGCCCGGTTGGGCCTACGACGGGGGCTTCGCCGAGTCGGTGATCGCGCCGGTCGACGCCCTGGCCCGGATTCCGGACGCGGTGGCGGCGACCGATGCGGCGCCCATGGCCTGCGCGGGCGTCACCACGTACAACGGGCTGCGGCGCAGCTTGGCCCGGCCGGGTGACCTGGTCGCCGTGCTCGGCATCGGCGGCCTCGGGCACCTGGCGGTGAAGTACGCGGCCGCAATGGGCTTCGAGACCGTGGCCATCGCCCGCGGGGCCGACAAGGCCGACTTCGCCAAGCAACTCGGGGCGCACCACTACCTCGACAGCACGGCGGACACTTCTGTCGCGGACGCCCTGCAGTCCCTCGGCGGTGCCAAGGTGGTCCTGGCCACCGCGGCCAACTCCGCCGCCATGACAGCGACCGTGGAGGGGCTGACGCACCGCGGGGAGCTGGTGGTGATCGGCGCGGCCCCGGAGCCGCTGGGCGTCAGCCCGGTCCCGCTGCTGATGCGTGGCCTGGTGGTCCGCGGCCATCCGTCGGGCACCGCGCAGGACGTACAGGACACCATGGCGTTCAGCGCCCTGCACGGCATCCGGCCGATGATCGAGAGCGTGCCGTTGAGCGGGGTCGCCGAGGCGTACGGGAAGATGCTCTCCGGCGCGGCCCGCTTCCGGATGGTGCTCACCACGGGCTGAACCCGGGCGGCGCACCCACGGCCAACCCGGGCGGCGCACCGACCGTGAACCCGTCGGCGGCGCTGCGCCCGGCCGGAGCGGTCCCCGCGCAGTCGTCGCCTGCGGCCATCGCCCGCCGGTGGAGCGGCCGTTGAGGCCCGGCGTCCCGCGGGGCTGCCCGCCGAGTGCGGTGGTCGCGCGTCCGCGCTGTCGGCCCCGCGCGGTGTCCCGGTCGCAGGAGCCCGGCCGTCAGCCGCCGCCCCGGGCGTCCGGGCAGTCCGTTTCCACCCACGTGGCAGTGAGGTCGCGGCAGACGACGAACAGCGTGCCGGGGCGGAAGGCCACCTCGTGGGAGCAGCCGTCCGCGTGCGGAAGTACCTCGTCCAGGATGACGGTGCCGGGGTCACCCCAGCCGTGCGGGACCTCGATCCGGAAGTCCGTCACCCCCGTGTAGCGGATGACGAGGTCCTCCTCGTGCTTCCAGCAGTTGTGCCCAGGTACTCCATGGGACCAGGACAGTAGCTGTCCTGGTCCCGCCCTACCGTCCCCGCCATGAACACACCGACCACCACCGCACCGTCGTTCCGCTACGCGGCTGTCACCTTCGACTGCCCGGACCCCGCCGAACTGGCCCGCTTCTACGGCGAGATCCTCGGCCTGCCCGTCGTCCTCTCCACCGATGACTTCGTCCTGCTCGGACAGGAGGGCGCGGCGGGGCTGGGGTTCAACCGGCTGGCCGACTACCGCCGGCCCACCTGGCCGGGCACGTCCCAGGAGAAGCAGGCGCATATCGAGGTGGGCGTGGACGATGTGGAGGCCGCCGAGGCCTGGCTGCTGGCGCGGGGGGCCGTGCGGCCCGCGTTCCAGCCGGACCCCGGCCGGTGGCGGGTGCTGCTGGACCCCGCGGGCCATCCGTTCTGCCTCTCCAGCCTGGTCTGAGCGCGGCGGGGGCGGCCGGCGGCGGGCCGGCGGGGCGGGTGGCCCGTTCCGGCTGGTAACGGGTGTGGCTCGACCACGCTGCGGACCATGGTGATCAGACCCGAGGATGCCGCAGACTCGGGCACGGGTGTCGCTCCTTCGGCGCGGGATGCAGGTGCCCCGGTCCTTGCGAGGGGACCGGTGTGGCCCTGGCCAGGGCCTGTCGTTCGGACCAGGCCGGATCCGATCGACAGGCCCTAGATCTAAGCCCCCGTCGGGCACGTGTCAAGACTTTGTGCTGACATTCGGACCTGCTAGCGAAATGATGTCCTAACAAAGTCTTGACAGGTGGGTGTGGCAGGGGCTTGTATCCGGTCCCAACGCATCAGCCGTGTCATCGGCGCACGTCCCGGGCTCCCGTCCAGGCCGCGCTGCCCGGGTCCCCGGCCCGGAGTCGATCTGCTCCCTTTCCCCCCGTCGCACAGTGAGGTGCTGGAAAGATGGACCGCTCGCTTCACCCCAGATCTCGTAGGGTCGCCCCACTCGCCGCGGTGGCCGCCGCCGCGCTGCTCGCCGCCGGCTGCTCCAGCAGCTCCGGCGGGAAGAGGGCCGAAGAGGAAGGCGCCGACGTCTCGGCCGGCAAGGCCAACACCCCACGGATGACCGTTGCCATGGTCACCCACGCCGCACCCGGGGACACCTTCTGGGACACCATCCGTAAGGGCGCCCAGGCCGCCGCCGCCAAGGACAACATCAAGCTGGTGTACTCCAGCGACCCCAACGCGGGGAACCAGGCCAACCTGGTCCAGAACGCGATCGACCAGAAGGTCGACGGCATCGCGGTCACCCTCGCCAAGGCCAGCGCGATGAAGGACGTCGTCGCCAAGGCCCGGCACGCGGGCATCCCCGTGGTCGGCTTCAACGCCGGTGTGGACGACTGGAAGAAGCAGGGCCTGCTGGAGTACTTCGGCCAGGACGAGACCGTCGCCGGTGAGGCCTTCGGCAAGCGGCTCAACGACCTCGGCGCCAAGCACGACATATGTGTCATCCAGGAGCAGGGGCATGTCGCCCTGGAGGCCCGCTGCGCCGGTGTGAAGCAGGCCTTCAAGGGCAAGACCGACATCCTCTACGTCAATGGCACCGACATGCCGTCGGTGAAGTCGACCATCACCGCCAAGCTCAAGCAGGACTCCTCGATCGACTACGTAGCCACGCTGGGCGCCCCGTTCGCGCTGACCGCGGTGCAGTCGGTGTCCGACGCGGGCAGCAAGGCCAAGGTCGGCACCTTCGACCTGAACAAGGACCTGGTCAGTGCGGTCAAGGCCGGCGACATCCAGTTCGCCGTCGACCAGCAGCCCTACCTCCAGGGCTACCTCTCGGTGGACGCCCTGTGGCTGGAGAAGAACAACGGCAACTTCAGCGGCGGTGGTGAGGCGCCGGTGCTGACCGGGCCCGCGTTCGTCGACAAGACCAACGTCGACACCATCGCCAAGTTCGCGGCGAAGGGCACCCGGTGATGACCATGTCGCAGGCAACGGCCCCGGCGACGGGTTCTTCGTCGCCGGCCCAGCCGGCCGTCCAGAAGGACGGCCGCACCCGCCGGCGCTCCCTCTCGCGCCGGCTGCTGGCCCGACCCGAGATCGGCGCACTGATCGCCGCCGTCGGGGTGTACGGGTTCTTCTTCGTCGCCGCCCCCGCCCTCCGCGAGGGCAGTGCGCTCGCCACGGTGCTCTACCAAGCGTCGGTGATGGGCATCATGGCGCTGCCGGTGGCGATGCTGATGATCGGCGGGGAGTTCGACCTGTCGGCCGGCGTCGCCGTCACCACCTCGGCGCTCACCGCCAGCATGCTCAGTTTCCAGCTGACGATGAACGTCTGGACCGGTGTCCTGGTCGCCCTGGTGGTCTCGCTCGCGGTCGGCGCGTTCAACGGCTATCTGCTGATCAAGACCGGACTGCCCAGCTTCCTGATCACCCTGGGCTCCTTCCTGGTGCTGCAGGGCGTCAACCTGGCGGTGACCAAGATCTTCACCGGCAATGTGGCCAGCGACTCGATCAGCGACATGGACGGCTTCGCTCAGGCCAAGCAGATCTTCGCCTCGGAGGTCGATGTCCTCGGGGTCAATGTGAAGATCACGGTCTTCTACTGGCTGCTGTTCGCCGCGGCCACCACCTGGATGCTGTGGCGCACCCGGTTCGGCAACTGGATCTTCGCGGTCGGCGGCAACAAGGACAGCGCCCGCGCCGTCGGGGTACCGGTCAACTTCACCAAGATCGCACTGTTCATGGGAGTGGGCGCCGGCGCCTGGTTCGTCGGGATGCACCTGCTGTTCTCGTTCAACACCGTGCAGTCCGGCGAGGGCGTGGGCAACGAGTTCCTCTACATCATCGCGGCGGTCATCGGCGGCTGTCTGCTCACTGGCGGGTACGGCTCGGCGATCGGCCCGGTCATCGGCGCCTTCATCTTCGGCGTGGTCTCCCAGGGCATCGTCTACGCCAACTGGAACCCCGACTGGTTCAAGGCCTTCCTCGGCGTGATGCTCCTGCTCGCCGCCCTCGTCAATCTGTGGGTCCGCCGTACGGCGACCCGGAGGTGATCCCATGACCAGCAGCAACCACACCCCGCCGTACGGCACCGGGGACGCCACTGTTCCCGAGGGCGCCAACGGTTCCGAAGAGGCCACCGCTCTTGAGGGCGCCACCGCTCCCGAGGACGCCCGGCCCCTCGTCGAGCTGAAGGGCGCCGGCAAGTCGTACGGCAATGTCCGGGCCCTGCACGGCGTCGACCTCACTGTCCGGCCGGGCCGGGTGACCTGTGTGCTCGGCGACAACGGCGCCGGCAAGTCGACCCTGATCAAGATCATCTCTGGGCTGCACCAGCACACCGAGGGCGAGTTCCTCGTCGACGGCGCACCGGTGCACTTCGGCACGCCGCGCGAGGCGCTGGACCGCGGCATCGCCACCGTCTACCAGGACCTCGCCACCGTCCCCCTGATGCCCGTGTGGCGGAACTTCTTCCTCGGCTCCGAGATGACCCGCGGCCCCTGGCCGCTGCGCCGCCTCGACATCGCCCGGATGAAGCGGACCGCCGACACCGAACTGCGCGCCATGGGCATCGTCCTCGACGACCTGGACCAGCCGATCGGCACGCTCTCCGGCGGCCAGCGCCAGTCCGTGGCCATCGCCCGCGCCGTCTACTTCGGTGCGCGGGTGCTCATCCTCGACGAGCCCACCGCGGCGCTCGGCGTCAAGCAGTCCGGCGTGGTGCTGAAGTACATCGCCGCCGCCCGCGACCGGGGCCTCGGCGTCATCTTCATCACCCACAACCCGCACCACGCCTACATGGTCGGTGACCACTTCAGCGTGCTGCGGCTGGGCACTCTGGAACTCAGCGCGGCCCGCAGCGAGATCGGCCTGGAGGAGCTCACCAACCACATGGCCGGCGGCGCCGAACTCGCCGCGCTTAAGCACGAGTTGGCTCAGGTCAGCGGTGTCGATGTGGAGGAGCTCCCGGAGGCGTCCGACCTCCGGACCGCCGCGGCGCTGCCGGAGGGCACGCGGTAGGCGGGCCCGGTAGCAGGAGGCCGTACCCGGACCGGTCACCCGCTGCCCGCCCGTGCCCCGGCAGCGGTCGGCGGTGGCTCAGCCGCTGTCGCCGGCCGCCGCTGTGGTGCCCCGGACGACCAGATGCGGCAGCACCGCACCCTCCTCGCCGGGCGCCGCGTCGCCCTCCAGCCGGGCGATGGCCCGGTCGAGCGCCAGGCGCGTCAGGCGCGGGACGTCCTGCCCGACGGTGGTCAGGTCCGCAGCGGCCGGACCCCCTCCGTCACCGGCCGGGACGCCCGCGCCGCGCTGACCGTCGCGCTCGCCGCCATCCGGTCGGTGACCACCGGCGGCCCGGTCCGCCTCGACGCGCTCCGGGAGGGGTGAGGCTCCCGGTGCCCGAGTCCCGTCAGCGCGATGGCGACGCCGGGGCCGGCACCGGTGCCACCACGGCGCCGGGCACCGCCGGTTCGGGCAGCCCGCGCAGCAGCAGCCAGCTGAGGGCCGGCATCACGATCAGCGGGGCCAGCGCCGTCTGCAGCGAGGTCGCATCGGCGAGGCGGCCGAGGAGGGGGCTGATGAGGCCGCCGATGCTCACGGTCAGTCCGAGGGTGATCCCGCTGGCGGTGCCGACGCGCGAGGGCAGGTAGTCCTGACCCAGGGTCACTTGGAGCGAGAACGGGACGTACAGGCCCGCCGAGGTCAGCGCCACGCATCCGAAGAACGCCGGGCCGGGGACGTACACCACCCCGGCGACGGCGGCGACCGCGACCAGGTACGACCCGCGCACGACGGTGACCCGGTCCCAGCGGTGGGCCAGGTTGCCGCCGAGCACACTGCCCACCGCGCCGCCGAGATAGAGCACGCACAGCGCGGCGGTGCCCGCCGCGGTGCCCCCGCCGGTGCGCTGCTGGGCGTAGAACGCCAGGAAGGTGCTCAGGCCGATGAAGGCGACCGACCGGCAGACCACGGCCAGCGACAGCCGCACGAAGGACGCCGGATCGTCGGCCCCGGCCCGGGCCGTGGACCCGGCACCGCCGGCGCCCGCCGCACTCCCCGCCAGTGCCCGCAGCACCGGGAGGCACAGCACGCTGCCGGCCAGGGCGGGCAGGGCCAGCAGCGGCGTCAGCCGCAGGCCGCCGGCGCCGACCACGGCGGTGACCAGCAGCGGCGCCGCGGCGAAGCCGAGGTTGCCGCCGACGGAGAACCAGCCCATCGCACGGTGGCTCCCCCCGCTCACCTTCCGCGCGACCCGGGCGGATTCCGGATGGTAGGCGGCGACCCCGATACCGGACACCGCCACGAACACCAGCGTCAGCGCATAGGAACCGCCGAGGCCGCTGAGCGCGATCCCCAGTCCGCCGAGGACCGTGCTCACCGGCAGCAGCCAGGGCAGCGCCCGGCGGTCGGTGAGCGCGCCGAACAGCGGCTGGGCCACCGACGACAGCAGGGACGCGGCGAGCACGATGCCGGAGGCCGCGGCGTAGGTGTAGGCGCGCTCGGCGACGAAGAACGGGACGAGGGAGGCCACGGCGCCCTGGTAGACGTCCACACAGGCGTGCCCCACCGACAGCAGGATGATCGACTTCTTTCTGGTCACACCGCTCATGCTCGGCGCGGCGCCGGCTGACGCGCTTCCGATAAACTGCCAAGCAGTGAAGGAAATCCGCCATCAGCCGATCGCTCCGACCCGTGCCCAGTGGCTGGCACCCGGAGCCGCCATCGATGCCCACCGGCACGACGACCATCAGCTCGTCCACGCGGCCCGTGGCGTGCTCGCCGTCACGACCCCGGCGGGTGCGTGGATCGCCCCCGCCAACCGCGCCATCTGGGTACCGGCCGGCACCGTGCACGCCCATCAGGCCCACGGCGCACTCGAACTCCACACGGTCGGCCTGCCCGCGACCGACAACCCGCTCGGCCTGGACGAGCCGGTGGTGCTGGGCGTCGGCCCGCTGCTACGTGAACTGATCCTCGCCTGCACCCGCGTCCCGCACGACGACGGACCCGAGCACGGGCGCCTCCGCGCCGTCCTGGTCGACCAGTTGCGCGCCGCGCCCCGCCAGCCGGTGCACCTGCCCGCGCCCACCTCACCCCGGTTGCAGGAGGTGTGCGAGATCCTCGCGGCCGATCCGGCCGACCACCGCACCCTGGCGGCACTGGGCCGGCAGGTGGGCGCCAGCGACCGCACCCTGTCCCGGCTCTTCCGCGCGGACCTCGGGATGACCTTCCCGCAGTGGCGCACCCAACTGCGGCTCCACCACGCCCTGGTCCTGCTGGCCGACGGCACCCCGGTCACGGCCGTGGCCCACCTGTGCGGCTGGTCGTCGGCCAGCGCGTTCATCGACGTCTTCCACCGCGCGTTTGGGCACACCCCGGGAGCCCACCAGGGCCGGTGAGACCGGAGTGGCCTGAGTGGCCGGGGCACCGGCCTGTCCGGGGCCCCGGCCACTCCGTGGGCTATCGGTGGGTCAGGGGCGGCCGGTGGGGCCGGGGCATGAGCCTGCCGGGCCGTCCGGGCGCGGTGCTTCCCGGTGCGGACCGTCGAGCCGGCCGAGCAGGAAAGGGATCACCCCGCGCTCCAACACCGCCTGCTGCCAGGCCTCGTGGGCCCGGGCGAGGGCCGGGTCCGGGTCCGGAGCCTCCGGCAGGGGGTCGGCAGCGGCCGCCGAGCGGTTGCGGGCTGCGGTGACCAGCAGCCAGAGCAGTCCGCACAGGGCCGTCGCCGCGGCGACCCCCGTGGCGGTGAAGCCGGCCCGGACCAACTCGTCCGCGAGACGGCGGGACAGGCCGAGGGCCCGCAGGCCGAAGCCGAGGAGCAGGAAGAGGGCGGCGGCGGTGGCCGCAAGCGCCGGGACCAGTACGCCGAGTGCGGGAAGCACCCCGGCTCCGGCGCGTACGGGTGTGCCGGGCTGCTGGGGCGGTGGCTCCGGCGCCACGGTGGGCGCGGCGGGTGCGGCGGTGCGCAGTCGGAGGTAGCCGCGGTACTCGGCGTCCGCGGTGGCGGTGACGGCGGCTCCCGCCCGGAGCGCGAGGGTGCGCAGCGCTTCGGTGTCGAGGCCGGTGTCGCTGCGGCGTAAGGCGTCCTTGACCTCCTCGGAGTCCAGGGCACGGTCGACGAGCCGGGCGAAGTCCGGATCGTCCGCCGCCGGCACGTGGTCACGGTCGTGCACGGTGTTCCCCCGATGGGTGAGGTGGGCTTCAGCGGGTCGTGCCCGGGTCGCTCTCCGGGTGGGACGGGACCGGGGCGGTGGGGGCCGGGGCGGAGGGGGCCGAGGCCGCAGGGGAGGGTTCCGGCTGCGCCGTCGGCCTCGCGGTGTACCCCGTGGCGGGCGGGGAATCGTCGCCCTTCATGGCCCTGGCCTCGCTCTTGAGGATCCGGAGCGACTTGCCCAGCGCCCGTGCGGTGTCCGGCAGCTTCTTGGAGCCGAAGAGGAGCAACACCACGAGGCCCACGATCAGCAGGTGCCAGGGTTCCAGTCCATTGCGCAGCATCGCTGTCCGCCTCTCTCGCCGCCCCGCGGCCTCGCGCCGTGTCATGTCGTACGGGCGCCGGTGCGCCACGGACCGCCGCGAGCGCGGGCGGACCGGTGCGTTACTTGCGTCCTTGCGCAACTGTATAGCCCGGGAGGGGGAGTGTGGCCAGGGCCCCGGGCGGATGCGGCATCCGCGCGCCGCAGGTCCGGCGGCGGGGCGACGTGCGGGGTGCTGCTGCGTTTCCGGCGTCCGTCCGGCGTCCGTCCGGCGTTCGTCCGGCGTCCGTCCGGCGTTCGTCCAGTGCCGGTACGACGCGCCGGCGTGGGAGGTTCCGGTGTACGGGTTCCGGCGTACGAGGTTCCGGCGTACAAGGCGTCGGCGCCCGGCCGGCCGGGGTGGGGCGTGGCCGGCCGGGCACCGGGCGGGATCAGTCCTCGTAGTAGTTGTTGACGATCACTTCGGGCTCGTCGTCGTCGAACGCCTCGTTGAGCAGCGCGCCGCCCACCAGGCCGGCCGCACCGGCGCCGATGAGTGCTCCGGTGCCGAAGCGGCGGCCGCCCTGCTGGTGGTGCGGCTCCTGCGGGTAGCCCTGCTGGGCGGGCTGCGGGTAGCCCTGCTGCACCGGCTGGGGGTACCCGGCCTGGGGTGCGGTGTAGTACGGCGGGGGAGTGGTCTGCACCCGCTGGGCGCACCCACCGCAGGCCTGGATCTGACGGGGCACCCCCCACTGCGGGGACCACAGGACGGCCGTCGTGCCGGGACCGTGGCCGGGGTCGAAGAAGCATGTCATGGCGGAACTCCCGGTGGATTGCGGTGCGGTGGTGGTCGAAGAGTCATGGCCGGACGCGGCCCAGCCGGCGGCGGTGGCGGCGCCGGTGAAGGGGGCGGCCGGCTCGGGGGCTGGGGGATGGTGGGCCGGCGCCGGCGGGGCCTCGGGTGCCGGGGCCGGCCGTAGGACGTCGACGCCGAAGTCCTGTGCGATGCCCGCCAGTCCGGAGGCGTAGCCCTGGCCGATGGCGCGGAACTTCCAGTCCACGCCGTGCCGGTAGAGCTCACCGAAGACCATGGCGGTCTCGGTGGCGGCGTCGCCCCGCAGGTCGTAGCGGGCGAATTCGGTGCCGTCGACGCCGTCGGTGAGGCGGATGTGGGCGCGGTGCACCTGGCCGAAGCTCTGCCCGCGCTGTTCGGCCTCGTAGAGGGAGACCACGAAGACGATCTTCGCCACCCCGGTGGGCACCGAAGCGAGGTCGACCAGGATCTGCTCGTCGTCCTCGCCGCCGACCGGCTCGCCTCCCGAGTGCCGTACCGAACCCTCGGGGCTGCTCAGGTTGTTGAAGAAGACGAAGTGTTCGTCGGAGAGGACCTTTCCGGACGGGGCGCACAGCAGTGCGCTGGCGTCCAGGTCGAAGCCGGACCCGCCGGCGGCTCCCGCCTGCCAGCCCAGCCCCACGCGCACGGCGGTCAGGCCGGGCGCCTGTCTGCCGAGCGATACGTTGCCGCCCTTGGTCAGGGCCACGCTCATCTGCTTCCTCCACAACTGTCCTGGTGTGCAGCGTCCTTCGGCTCCAACGCCAGGGGGTGCCGCATGGTTCCCGGATTGCGCAATCTCTAAAGTATCCGCCCGGGCGGCCGTACGGAGAGGCGCCCCGGCCCCGGCCGGGTGTGCGGCCTCCGGAGGCGTTGGTGCGTTCCCCCCGGATCTCCCGAGGCTCCCGTGGGTTCCCTGGACGTTCTCCGACGGCGGCGCTCGCGGCTGCCCCGGGGGCTCCGTGGGGCCTACTGGAGGGGCGGCGGGCGGTCAGCTCCGGCGGTCGGTGTAGCGCCTCTTGGCGGCGGCCAGCGCAACGCCGTACAGGGTCAGGACCGCGGCGAGCAGCGCGTAGTAGAGGGGCGGCGGGGCAGCCATGTCCAGTGGTGGGCCCAGCGGCGACAGCGGCAGCAGCACCCCGATCACCGCGAGGGCGGCCACCGCGAGGTGCACCGGCCCGGCCGCCCGGCCCGCTGCGGTGCGGTGGCCGCTGCGCAGTAGCAGCATCACCATCGCCTGGGTCAGGAGGTTCTCGGTGAACCACCCGGCGTGGAACACCGCCGGGTCGCCCCGGCCCGCAGTGGTGTGCACGGCCAGGGCGAGCACCGCGAAGGTCGCGAGGTCGGCCGCGGCGTTGAGCAGGCCGAAGGCGGTGATGTAGCGGAGGAAGGTGCGCGGACGCAGCACGGCCGGCCGGTGCAGTGCGGCGTCCGCCGGCCGGTCGAAGGCGAACGCGAGTTGGGCCGCGTCGAAGCACAGGTTCTGGACCAGGACCTGCGCCGGCAGCATCGGCAGGAACGGCAGCAGCAGGCCGGCGGCGAGCATGGCGATGACATTGCCGAGGTTCGAGGAGAGCGTGATCCGCAGATAGCCGGCGAGGGTGCTGCTGCCGGTGCGCCCGGCGGCGATGGCGCGGTCGATGGCGGTGAGGTCCTTCTGGGCCAGGACCACATCGGCGCCCTCGCGGGCGACGGTCACCGCGCCCCGCGGGCAGATCCCGACATCGGCGGCGCGCAGCGCGGGCAGGTCGTTGACGCCGTCGCCGAGGAAGCCGGTGGTCCGGCCGCTCTCGCGCAGGGCGGTGACGATACGGGCCTTGTCCTGGGCGGTGCAGCGGGCCACCACGGTGGCCCGGCCGACGGCCTCGGCGAGCGGCGGCCCGCTGAGCGCGCCGAGCTGGTCGGCGGTGAGCACCCCGCCCGGCTCCAACCCGAGGTCACGGCAGGCGCGGGCGGCGGTGCCGGGGTGGTCGCCGGTCAGCACCTTCACCGCGACGCCGCGCCGGGCGAGTTCGTCCAGCGCCTCGCCGGCGGACGGCGCCAGCGCATCGCGGAGCGCGACAAAGCCGACGAAGGTCAGGGCGTGTAGGTCCGGCTCACCGTACCCGCCGGGTCGGGCCGGACGGTCGGCGAGCGCGACGGCCAGCAGGCGCAAGCCGCCGGCCGCCTCCTTCGCGGCGAGGCCGAGGAGGCGGTCGCGTTCCTCGTCGTCGAGGGGGAGGGGCGCCGGTCCGGAACCGGGGGCCGCAGCGTCCCCCGCGGTGCCTGCCCTGCCTGCCGTGCCCGTGGTGCCTGCCCTACCTGCCGTGCCTGTTGTGCCTGCGGTGCCCGTGGTGCCTGCGGCGTTCGGGTGGTCGTCCCCAGCGGCCGAACCGCCGGACGCCACCAGCCGGGTGCAGCGGCCGAGGACGTCCTCCACCGCGCCCTTGACGACCAGGGTGTGCACACCGTGCCGGCCGGGCCGGCGGACGACGGCCGTGGCCAGGCGGTGGGCGGGATCGAACGGCAGGGCCGCGATGCCGTCATGGGCGAGGGGGTCCGCGCCGGCCTCCCCGGCCGCGTCGAGGATCGCCTCGTCCAGGGTGTCCGGGGCGGGCAGTTCGGCGAGTTCCAGGGTCCAGAAGCTGTTGACCGCCGCCCAGCGCAGTACGCCGGGGTCGTCCCCGCCGCGGCCGTCCAGGGAGCGTTCCACCACCGGCCGGTCCTGGGTGAGGGTGCCGGTCTTGTCCAGGCACAGCACATCGATCGCACCGAGGTCGTGCAGGGCCGGCAGCCGTTTGACGATCACGCCGCTGGTGCGCGCGAGCGCGGCGGCGCCCCGGGCCAGCGTGGCGGTGACGATCACCGGCAGCATCTCCGGGGTCAGACCGACCGCCACGGCGATCGCGAACGGCAGCGTCTCCAGCCCCCGTCCGCGCAGCGCCGCATTGGCCATCAGCACCAGTGGCGGCGTCAGCAACATGAAGCGGATCAGCGTCCAGGCGATGCCGTGCACCGAGCGGTCGAAGGCGGTCTCGGTGCGCCGGCGGGCCGGGCCTCCGTATGCGGCGGCGAAGCGGGTGTCCGCGCCGGTGGCGACGACCAGGGCGGTACCGCTGCCGGACGCCACGCTGCTGCCCTGGAAGCAGAGGTGCTCGGGCTCCGGCAGCTCCGCACCGCCCTCGGCCGGTGCGTCCACGGCGTCCTTCGGCACCGGAACGGACTCGCCGGTCAGCGCGGACTGGTGCACGGTCAGCCCGCTGGCGCGCAGCAGCCGCACATCGGCCGGTACCAGGTCGCCCGGCCCCAGCCGGATCACGTCTCCGACCACGAGCTGATCGACCGGCAACTCGCGCACCAGCGGCGGCGCCTGGTCGTCCGCCCGCCGCTGCACCGACGCGGTGCTGGCGACCAGTTCCCACAGTGCGGCCATCGACCGGCTGGCCTGGTGCTCGCCGCCCGAGCGCAGCACGCAGCTCACCACGACCAGAGCCATGATCACGCAGGCGGTGCCCCAGGAGGCGATGCCCGCCGACACCAGCCCCAGGCACAGCAGGACGGTGGTGAACGGATCCCGCAGACTGGCCAGGAAACGCCGCGGCCAGGAGACCGGCCGCCAGGCCGGCACCACGTTCTCGCCGTCCCGGACCAGCCGCTCCTCGGCCTGCCGCTCGGTCAGCCCGCGCGGTCCGCTGTCCAGTCGCCGCATCAGCTGCAGCGCGGTGAGCCCGGCCGGTTCGACGGCGCCGCGGCCGGGGCACGGGGCCGCACCGGCCGGTACGGTCCCGGCGTTCGGGGACGTACCGGCCGTGCCGGGTGCCGCGGTCGTCTCAGGCACCAAAGTGACGGAGCTCTGCCGACGGCGCCTGCGCATGGCGCGCGGACAGCTGGACGACCAGGAGCCGTACCACCGCCACCACATCGGGTTCGTCGACGAAGTACACCACCCGGCGCCCCTCCCGGCGCGAGCGCACCAGCCCGGCGAGCTTCAGCTTCGACAGGTGCTGGCTCACCGCCGGCAGCGCACCGCCGACCCGCTCCGCCAGTCCGCTCACATCGCTCTCGCCCTGCGCCAGCGCCCAGACGAGGTGCAGCCGCGGCGGGGAGGCGAGCAGGCCGAACACGGCCGCCGCCGCGCCCAGCACCTCGGCGGACGGGTCCGCCATGCCGCGCTCGCCCTTGCCGCCCATCACCACTGTCCGTCTCCGTCCCCCTGGGACGCCGTCCTGGTCGCCCGGCCGCCCAGTCTAGGCGGCACCGCGGCCGGTGCCCGGCGCCGTCCCCGGCGATCGGGCCGTGCCGCTCTCCCCCCGGTCGGTGCCTCCCCCGTCGGTGCCGCCCCGCCGGGCGGCCGGTCAGCCGGTCGTCTGGGACGAGAAGAGGGCGGTGAGGCCCAGGCCGCCGGCGATGCCCAGCATGGCGAGGCCGCGGGCGCCGAGCGGAGCGTCGGGGGAGGGGGCGCGGACGAGCTGACTGAACAGCCGGGTCACCAGGATCGCGCCGGAGGCACCGAAGGGGTGGCCGAGGGCGAGCGCTCCGCCGTCGAGGTTGACTCGTTCGTCCGGGATGCCGAGGGCGTCCAGCGAGGCCAGGACCTGGGCGGCGAACGCCTCGTTGAACTCGACGCGGTCCACCGCGGCGGGTGCGTCCGGGCCGCGGTGGGCGGGATCCCCGCCCAGGTCTGGGCGGCGGGCGAGCAGCCGCCGGGTAGAGGCGACCGAGCCGGTGCCCAGGAGGTTGGGGTCCACGCCCGCGGAGGCGGCGTCGAGGAAGCCCAGGACGCGCTCATGCCCGAGGGCGCGGGCCACCGACCGGCTGGTGACCACGACCATCGCCGCACCGTCGTTCAGCGGACAGGAGTTGCCGGCCGTCACCGTCCCCGCGCCGGGGGCGGCGAAGAGCGGACGCAGTGCGGACAGCGCCTCCAGGGACGTGTCGGGGCGGGGGCACTCATCGGCGGTGACCGGGCCCTGGGCGGTGGACACCGTGGAGAGCTCCGCGGTGAAGCGGCCCTCCTGCTGGGCGCGGACCGCACGCCGGTGGCTGCGCAGGGCGAACTCGTCCTGCCTGCGGCGGGTGATGCCGTAGCGGGCGGCGACGTTCTCGGCGGCCACCCCCATGTCGGGGTCGCCCACCGCCTCCGGGGCGAACCGGGCCCGGGCGTAGAACTCCGGGAGCGCACCCGGGCGGGCCGGCCGGCGGACCCGCCACGGTGCGGTGCTCACGCTCTCCCCGCCGCCCGCGAGATAGACCTCGCCGGCGCCGGCGGCCACCAGCCGGGAGGCGAGGACGACCGCCTCCAGCCCCGAGCCGCACTGCCGGTCGACGGTGACGCCGGGCACCTCCGTCGGCAGTCCCGCCTCCAGCGCGGCCAGCCGTGCGAGGTTGCCGCCCCCGCCGGCCGCATTGCCGACGATGACCTCCTCGATCTGCCCGGCCGCCACCCGCGCATCCGCCACCACGTCCCGGATCACCTGCGCGACCAGCAGGGACGCCTCGACGCCGGCCAGCGCGCCGCCGGCCCGGCCGATCGGGGTGCGGCGGGCGGCGACCACCACCGGCCGCCGGTCGTCGGGGAGTTCGGGGTGTGCGGTGGGCTCAGCCATGGGGCTCCTCCGGCAGCGCGCGGAGCCGGGAGTCGCCCCGGGCGATCCACTCCTCGATCCGGCCCCGTGCGATCTTGCCGCTCGACGTCAGCGGCCAGGCGTCCAGGGTGTAGAAACGGCGCGGCACTTGGTAGCGGGGCAGTACGGTCGCGCAGAGGTCGCGCAGTGCGGTGTGGCCCAGGTGGTCCGGACCGGTCCCGGACACCACGGCGACCAGCGCCTGGCCCAGATGGTCGTCGGGCACCGCGGTCACCAGCGCGGTGTCGATCGGGGCGAGCCGGGTGAGGGCGTCCTCCACCTCGGACGGGTAGACGTTGAGCCCGCCGCTGATGACCATGCCGCCGCGGCCGAGGAGGTGCAGGTGCCCGTCCGCGGTGAGCCGCCCGGTGTCGCCGACGGTGGCCCAGTCCCCGACGGTCCGGAAGCTGCCCTCGCCCCACACATAGCCGTCGCTCACCAGCGGGCTGCGGACGAACACCGTGCCTGGTGTGCCGAGGGGGGCCGGCCGTCCGGCGGTGTCCCGGATCTCCAGAGTGACCGAAGGGAACGCCGTGCCGACGTCCTGGGCGGGGGTGTCGGGGTCGGGCGAGCCGACCGTGACGAAGCCGAGTTCGGAGGCGCCGTAGTACTCCCGCACCCGCGCCTGCGGGAGTAACTCGGCTACCGGTGCGATCAGTTGGGGGGAGAGCTTGGCGCCTCCGCTGACCACCGTCTCCACCGAGGCGAACCGCCGTCCCGGCGCACCGCGGCCGGCGGCAGCGGCGCACAGCGCGCTGAGCATCGTCGGCACCACGATCAGCCGGCGGACCGCCCCCCGCTCCAGATGACGCAGCACGCTCGCGGCGTCGAACCGCCGCAGCCCGTGGAACGCCGCCCCGCTCTCCAGGCACTCCGCGAGCGCATAGAGGCTCAGGCCGTGGGCGAGCGGTCCCGGTGCGAGGGTGTGCGCCTCGGCGTCCATCCCCCAGACCTTCCGGCCCTCGGCGAGGCTGATCCGCCAGGAGCCGCGGGACCGGTGGAAGGCGTGCGGCAGGCCGGTGCTCCCCGAGGTGAACCCGATCAGGAACGGGGTGTCGTCGCCGCCCGCGCGCAGGTGCTCCGCCGGTGCGGCGCCCAGGTACCGCGCACGCCAGGCCTCGTACGCGTCCGCATCGGCACCGGCGTCGGCGCGCAGGGTCCGAAGGCCCAGCCGGTCCGCTGCCCGGTGCAGCGCGGTCCGCCCGGCGGGGAGCACCAGGAGGTCGGGGCGGAGCCGGTCCAGTACGGCGCCGGCCTGCTCGGCGCCCCACTGCGGGTCGAGGACGGCGACCGCCCCGTCGCCCGCGCTCGCCCCGGCGAACAGCTCGGCGAAGACCGGGTGGTTGCCGGTGCCCAGGGCGAGCAGCGGGGCGCCCGGCGGCAGCCACGGCCTCCTCAGCGGTCGGACGGTCCGCAGGCCGGCGGCCACCGCGGCGGCATGGAGGGCGAGTTGACGGTGAGTGAGGACCTGGTTGTCCAGGGTGAAGGCTGGTTCGTCCCGCCGCGGCCCGGTACCCGACCGCGCAACCCGCTGTGCCACCGGCATCCGCGCTCACCTCACCTCGGTTCGATCGGATAGGAGCGTCGTACGTTGTGCGCCACCGCCGCCGCGGCCACCGCTTTGAGGGTGTCCCCGACGGCGAAGTAGAGCGCGCCGACCGCGGCCTTCCCCAGGCCCAGACCGGTGGTCAGCGCCGTCCAGGGGATGCCCAGGGCGTAGACGACCAGCAGTCCGCCGGCGAGACAGGCGGCGAGGTAGGCGGCGAACTGCGGGGCGCGGCCGGTGACCCGCACCGCGAACGCCTTCACCAGCAGGCCGGTCACCAACGCACCGGGGATCCAGCCCAGCAGGTAGCCGCCGGTCGGGCCGGGGATCACCCCCAGACCGCCCCGACCGCCGGCCAGCACCGGCAGGCCCAGCACGGTCAGCAGGACGACCAGCGCACAGGCGCAGGCGCCGCGGACCGGACCCAGGACCGCGCCCGCCAGCATCACCCCCAGCGTCTGGAGGGTGATCGGCACCGGCACGATCGCGATGTTCACCGGGGGCACCAGCCCCAGGGCGACGATGATGGCGCAGAACAGGGCGATCAGGACGATGTCCTGAGTGCCCATGGAGCGGCTGCTGGAAGCGGTGCGTTCGGTCATCCGAGGGCCTTCCCGCCCGGCCGGGCGTCATGGTCGGGCCGGCCGGAGCGGGCCGGCGGATAGCAGCGGGCGTCGATGGCGGCCGCGATGTCCTCCGCCGACCTCAGCACCCGGACCACCAGGGGCACGACGAGTGCCAGCGGGCTGCCCTGGAGACCGCGCGCCGCCTGCGCCTCCCGGATGTCCTGGAACTGCCGGAACACCTCCGGCACGAAGCGCAGCGCCAATGACACGGCCAGCGCCACGGCCGGCGCGTTCACCAGCCCCGCCCGGTCCAGCGGACGCAGCACCCGCTCCAGCACCCCTTGCAGCTCCGACGTCCGGGTGGTGAGGGTGACGCTCAGCGCGGTCAGCAGCAGGACGACCAGCCGCAGCCCCACGACGAGCGCCGCATGCACCGACTCGGTCAGCGCGGCCACCGCCACCACGGCGGCCAGCACCCAGACCGGCCCCCCGAGCTGCCGCACCCACTGCTCCCGCGGTGCCCGTACGGACAGCAGCAGGGCCAGCGCGAGTACCGCGGCCGGGCCGAGGACCGCCGCGGAGGTGGTGAGGAAGACGCCGACCCCGCAGACCAGCAGCGCCGCCAGCTTCCACCCGGCCGGGACCCGGTGCAGCGGCGAGGAGCCGGGCACGTACAGCGACATCCTCATGAGCAGCGCTCCACGTACCACGGCACGGCGGTCCCCGGCGGGCCGTCGTGGACGATGCGGCCCTGCTCCATCACCAGCACCCGGTCGTATCCGGTGAGCAGGTCCAGGTCGTGGGTGAGGACGACGGCCTGCTGGGGCATGGCGTCGATCACCGAGCGGAGCAGGTTGCGGTTGCGCAGGTCCAGCAGGGTGGTCGGCTCGTCGAACACCACCGTCTCCGGCCGCATCACCAGGACCGCGGCCAGCGCGACGAGTTGCTTCTCCCCGCCGCTCAGGGCGTGGCTGGGCCGGTCGGCCAGCGCGCCGATGCCCAGATGCGCCAGCTGCCCGCGCACCCGGTCGGGTATCTCCTTGCGGGGCACGCCGGTGTTCCGCAGGCCGAAGGCCATGTCCTCCTCGACGAGGGGGAGGACGATCTGGTTGTCCGGGTTCTGGAAGACGAAGCCGACCTGGCGGCGGATCCGCCGGGCGTCCTTGGCGGTGTCGTGGCCGCCGACCCGCACCGTTCCCTCGCTCGGCCGAACCAGACCGTTGAGCAGCCGGGCGAAGGTGCTCTTGCCGGAGCCGTTGGCGCCGATCACACCGATGCGCCGCTCGGTCAGCTCGACGCTCAGGGCGTCCAGCACCGTGCGCGGACCGAAGCGGACGGTCACGCCGTCCAGTGAGATGTGCACCGTCACCGGCCCTCGGCCGGCTGCCCGGGCGCCGCGCTCCGAGCCGTGGCAGGGGCGTGCTGTGCGGCAGCGAGCGCCGCACGGGTCGGTTCGGGTATCGGGCGGGCCCTGCCGGTCGCCTTGTCGACGCAGACCCAGACCACCTGGGCCCGCGCGACCGGTGCGGGCTCCTCGGCGTCACCGGGGGCCCCGGCGTGCGCCATCACGGCGGAGAAGGTCAGGCTGGAACCGCCGATCCGCTCCACGGACGCGGTGATGTCCAGGACGTCGTCGAAGCCCGCCGAGCCCTCGTAGCAGAGCTCGACCTTCTTGACGTGGTAGACCACCCCGTGGGCGTCGGCCCGCGGGTCGAAACGGTCGGACAGCCCGGCCTCGCGGAGGAACTCATTGATCGCGGTCTCGGCGTAGGCGCAGTAGACGCCGTTGTGCACATGGCCGTGCATGTCCACGTCCGAGAACGGAACTCGCTGCCGCACGAACCCCCGCTCTCCGTGTAAGGTCGCCAGGACCTGTGCCTGTGAGAACAGCACGGTACCCAGACCGCCGCCGAACTGTCACCACCACGTGAGGACTTGGTCGATGTCCCGGAGCCTCCGCAGCATCGTCCGGGAGTTCGGCCCGGCGCCCGAGGTGGTCACCACCGAGCCGTACGCGCCGGCCCGGCCGGGCCCCGGCCAGGTGGCCGTCCGGATGCTGCTGGCGAGCATCAACCCCTCCGACCTGGTGACCATTTCCGGCGCCTACGCCTCCCGCACCGAGCTGCCGTTCGTGCCCGGCTTCGAGGGCGTGGGGGTGGTCGAGGAGACCGGACCGGAGGTCCGCGGCATCCGGGCCGGGCAGCGGGTGCTCCCGTTGGGCAGCGCCGGCGCCTGGCAGCAGACCAAGGTCACCGATGCCGGGTGGTGCTTCCCGGTCCCCGTGGAACTCACCGAGGAACAGGCCGCCACCGCGTACATCAACCCCCTCACCGCTCTTCTGATGGTGCGTCAGTACGTGGCGGACACCGGGGCGCGGACGGTCGTGGTGAACGCCGCCGCCTCGGCCATCGGCCGGACGCTGATCCGGATGCTGAACCGCTCGGGCATCCGGCCGGTCGCGGTCGTCCGGCACCCCCGGAGCCTGGAGCGGCTCGCCGGCAGCGAGCTGACCGCCGCGGTGTGCACCGCGGACCGCGCCGCGGGGGAGGCCGTACGGGAGAGCACCCTCGGCCGCGGGGCCGATGTGGTGCTGGACGCGGTGGGCGGTCCGGAGGGCGCGGAACTGGGCCGCGCGCTCACCGGCGGCGGCACCCTGGTGCACTACGGGCTGCTCTCCGGGCGTCCGCTGCCGGCCCAACTGGCGGCCGAGCGGCCCGATGTGCGGATCGTGCTGTTCCGGCTCCGGGACTGGGTGCACACCGTGCAGGCCACCGCCCCGGAACGGCTCACCGAGGCCCTGGCGGAGGTCTTCGCCCTGGTGCTGGACGGCACCGCCGCCTCGCAGGTGGCACAGGTGCATCCGCTGTCCGCGGTACGGCAGGCGCTGCGGCAGGATGCGGCGGCCGGCCGGCGGGGCAAGGTGCTGCTGCGCCCCGCCGGCTGAACCGCCGCCGCCCGCGGCGCCATTCCGTGCACCGCCCGGGGCACCTATGCTCGACCGCTGTGACGCCTGAGGACTTACTCGCGTTCGACCGTCGCCATGTCTGGCACCCCTATGCGCCGCTGCCCGCGCCCCGGCCCCCACTGCTCGTGGAGTCCGGCCACGGGGTGCGGCTGCGGCTGGCCGCCCCGTTCGAGGGCCGTACGGAGCTGATCGACGGGATGTCGTCCTGGTGGGCGGCGATCCACGGGTACGCGCATCCCGCGCTGGACGCCGCGGTGCGCGACCAGCTCGGCCGGATCAGCCATGTGATGTTCGGCGGGCTCACCCACCGCCCGGCGGTGGAGCTGGCGGCCCGCCTCGTCGAGCTGACCCCGGACGGCCTGGACCGGGTCTTCCTGGCCGACTCCGGTTCGGTGTCGGTCGAGGTGGCGCTCAAGATGTGCCTGCAGTACTGGCGTTCCCGCGGCCGGCCCGAGCGGCACCGGGTGCTCACCTGGCGCGGCGGCTACCACGGCGACACCCTGCACGCGATGTCGGTGTGCGACCCCGACGGGGGGATGCACGGCATGTGGCGGGACGTCCTGCCGGCCCAGGTCTTCGCCGAGGCGCCGCCGGCCGGCCTCGACGCACCGGTCGACGCCGACTACGCCGAGCGGCTGGCCGCCACGGTCGCGCGGCACGCCCCGGAACTGGCCGCCGTCATCGTCGAACCGGTGGTGCAGGGCGCCGGCGGAATGCGCTTCCACCACCCGGAGTACCTGCGGGTGTTGCGCGCGGCCACCCGGGAACACGGCGTGCTGCTGGTGTTCGACGAGATCGCCACCGGCTTCGGCCGGACCGGGCGGCTCTTCGCCGCCGACCACGCGGGGGTGGCGCCGGACGTACTGTGCGTGGGCAAGGCGCTGACCGGCGGCTACCTCTCGCTGGCGGCGACCCTGTGCACGTCCGAGGTGGCGCGGGGCATCTCCGACGGCGAGGTCCCGGTGCTCGCGCACGGCCCGACGTTCATGGGCAACCCGCTCGCCTGTGCGGTCGCCGGCGCCTCCCTGGACCTGCTGGCGGACGGCAGCTGGCGCACTGACGTGGCCCGGATCGAGGCCGGCCTGCGGGACGGGCTGGCCGGGGCGGCGGCGCTGCCCACGGTCACCGACGTACGGGTGCTCGGCGCCATCGGGGTGGTCCAGCTGGACCACCCCGTGGACCTCGCCGCGGCGACCGCGGCAGCGGCCCGCGAGGGGGTATGGCTGCGGCCGTTTCGGGACCTCGTCTACGCCATGCCGCCCTACCGCTGCACCGCGGAGGAGGTGGCGCGCATCGCCGCCGCGCTGACGGCCGCGGCGGGGGCTGGCTGAGCGCGCCCCCAGTGGGGGCCGGCGGTACCGGTACTTGGGGCGCTTGCGGCACTCGGAGCGCCTGATGCCGCGCTGGCGCCTGGGGCACCACCGACATCTGCACCGCCTCCGGCACCTGCACCACGCATGGCACCTGGGTCACCACTGGCACCCGTACTACCACCGCCACCCGTACCACCACCGTCACCTGCACCACCACCGTCACCTGCACCACCTCCGGCTTCCGTGCCACCAGCGGCAACCGGACCGACCGAGACGAGGGAGCGACACCATGGCACTGCTGGCCGTCACCGGTACCGGCACCGAGGTCGGAAAGACCGTCACCACGGCCGCCGTTGCGGCGCTGGCCCGGGCCGCGGGCCTGCGCGTCGCCGTGCTGAAGGTCGTCCAGACCGGGCTGGCGCCCCAGGAGGGCGGTGACCTCGCCGAGGTGACGCGGCTCGCCGGGCCCGTCGACGTACGGGAACTGGCCCGCTACCCCGAGCCGTTGGCGCCCGCCACGGCCGCCCGCCGGGCGGGGCTGCCCGGCATCCCGAGGGACGCCGCGGCCCGGGCGGCGACGGCGCTGGACACCGATCACGACCTGGTCCTGATCGAGGGCGCGGGCGGCCTGATGGCGCGGTTCGACGACAAGGGGTGGACGCTGGCGGACCTCGCGGCCGACCTGGCGGCACCGGTCGTGGTGGTCGCCACCGCCGGCCTCGGCACGCTCAACGTCGCCGCACTGACCGCCGAGGCCCTTGAACGCCGGGGGGCGACGCTGCGCGGGCTGGTGATCGGCAGTTGGCCCGCACAGCCGGATCTGGCCATGCGCTGCAACCTCCTCGACCTCCCGGACATGACCGGAGCGCCGCTGGTCGGGGCGCTGCCCACGGGCATGGCGGGCCTGGAGCGCGAGGCCTTCATCGCAGCGGCGCGGGCCGGTCTCGGCGCCCCGCTGGGCGGAGAGTTCCAGGCCGCGGACTTCGTCGGACGGTGGCCCGCCTGAGGCGCCGGGCATCGCACCGCTGTCCGGACTGCGTCCTTTCCCGGCGCGGGGACGCCGGACGATACTCGGCCGCGGGAGCGCCGCACCGGCATCCGGACCGCCGCACCGGCCCCCGGACCGCACCGCCCGAGCGGGAAGGAAAACCCGTGGATCTCCGCCCCACCGACGCCAGCACCCCCGCCCATGCCGCCGCCAGCCCGGCCGACACCTCGGCCGACGCCCTGATCGACACCCTGGTCGACAAGGCGCTGCGCCGCGAACCACCCACCCGCGACGAGGCGTTGGCGCTCCTGAAGACCCCCGACGAGGTCGTCCTCGACGTCGTGGCCGGCGCCTCCCGGGTACGCCGCCGCTACTTCGGCCGCAGGGTCAAGCTCAACTTCCTGGTGAACCTCAAGAGCGGCCTCTGCCCGGAGGACTGCTCCTACTGCTCCCAGCGGCTCGGCTCGCAGGCCGAGATCCTCAAGTACACCTGGCTGAAGCCCCAGGAGGCGGCCGAGGCCGCCGCCCAGGGCATCGCCGCGGGGGCCAAGCGGGTCTGCCTGGTGGCCAGCGGCCGGGGCCCCACCGACCGCGACATCGGCCGGGTGTCGGACACCATCGCGGCGATCCGGGCGGAGAGCCCCGGCGTCGAGGTCTGCGCCTGCCTCGGGCTGCTCTCCGAAGGGCAGGCCGAGCGGCTGAGCGAGGCGGGTGCCGACGCCTACAACCACAACCTCAACACCGCCGGCGAGCGGTACGCCGACATCTGCACCACGCACACCTACGCCGACCGGCTGGAGACCGTCGAACAGGCCAAGTCGGCCGGTATGTCGCCCTGTTCGGGGCTGATCGCCGGAATGGGGGAGAGCCCCGAGGAGCTGGTCGACGTGGCCTTCTCGCTGCGCGCGCTGGACCCCGACTCGGTGCCGGTGAACTTCCTGATGCCGTTCAAGGGCACGCCCCTGGCCACCGAGTGGGCCCTCACCCCGCAGCACTGCCTGCGCATTCTGGCCATGGTCCGGTTCGTCTGCCCCGACGTCGAGGTGCGGCTGGCCGGCGGCCGGGAGATCCACCTGCGCGGGATGCAGCCGCTGGCCCTGCACATCGCCAACTCCATCTTCCTCGGCGACTACCTGACCAGCGAGGGCCAGGCCGGCGCCGCGGACCTGGAGATGATCAGGGACGCCGGATTCGTCGTCGAGGGCGTGCAGGAGACCACCATGCCCGAGCACCGGGACGACGTGGTCAAGGTGCGCCGGCGCGGCACCGGCACGGAGCTGCCGCCCAATGCGCTCCCGCTCACCCCGGAACAGCAAGGCGGATAGGTGGAGTCGACGAACCGCTGCCCCGCGGTGGACCTGTTCGCACCGGAGTTCCTGCACGACCCCTACCCGGTGTACGGGACCCTGCGGGAGACCGGCCCGGTCCACCACGACCCGGCGACCGGGCTGTGGCTGGTCAGCACCTACCGCGACGTCCGGACGGTACTGCTCGACCCCGAGCGGTACCGCCCGGACAACGCGCTCGACGCGGTGGTCCGGATGTCGGTGCCCGCGCTGCGCTGCCTGGCGGGCGCCGGCTTCACCCTGCCGCCGACGCTCGCCAACAACGGCACCGCCACCCACGGTGGACTGCGCCGGTTGATCACCGGCCTGCTGCGCCGCGACCGGGTGGTGGCCGCGGCGCCGCTGGTCGACCGCCTGATGGCACCCCGCCTGGACCGGATCGAGCGGCGGCTCACCGACGGCGGGGAGTGCGATCTGGTGTCCGCCCTCACCCGTGACCTGCCCTTCGAGGTGATGCTGCGGGTGCTCGGCCTGGAGGGCGACGTCGATGTGGACATCGACCTCCTCGCCCGTTGGAACGACGCCTCGCTGGAGCTGTTCTGGGGGGTACCGCCGCGCGAGCGCCACCTGCCGCTCGCCCGGCTCGCCGCCGAGTTCCACCAGTGGCTCGGCGGCCTCGCCGAGCGGGCGGAGCCGGGCGGGCCCGGTCTGCTGGGGCTGCTCGCCGCGCACCGGCACCCGGACGGGACGCCGCTGCGCCGCGAGGAGACCGTCGCGGTCTGCTACTTCATGGTCATCGCCGGCCAGACCACCACCGGACAGATGCTCGCCACCATGCTGCTGCGCGCCCTCTCCGACGCCGAACTGTGGCCGCGACTGGGCCGGGAGGAGACCCTGGCAGCCGCCTGGGCGGAGGAGGTGCTGCGCCGCGAGCCGCCGCTGACGACCTGGCGCCGGGTCACGGCGCGGCCCACCCGCCTGGGCGGCGTCGAACTGCCGCAGGGCGCACCGCTGTTGCTGATGCTCGCGGCCACCGGTTCCGATCCGGCCCGGTTCGAGGACCCCGAGCTATTGGTCCCGTACCGGCCGCACGCCCGGGAACACCTCTCGTTCGGCCTGGGCCGGCACCGCTGCCCCGGCGCGGCACTCGCCAGGATGGAGGCGGAGCGGGTACTGCGGGGGCTCTCCGCGCGGCTGCCCGACCTGTGCCTGGCCCGTGCGGTGGAGGACATTCCGGTGCGCGGGCTGCTGTCGTTCCGCGCCCCGCCGGCCGTCCCGGTCCGGCGGGCCGGCGCGGTCATGCCGGGCGGCAGGCCCTGATCACCTCCACCGCCCGGTCGACCTGCTCGTCGGTGAGGTCCGCCCGTGCGGTGAGCCGCAGCCGGGAGAACCGGTCCGGCACCGACGGCGGCCGGAAGCAGCCCACCTCCACCCCCGCCGCCCGGCAGCCCTCCCGCCAGGCCACCGCCGCGCGCGCCGAGCCGGCCCGTACGGACACCACGGCGGCCCGGACCGGGGCCACCGGCAGCCCGGCGGCGGCCAGCCCGGTGTGCAGCCGGGCCGCCACCGCACGGACCCGGGCCACCCGCCCGGGCTCCCGCCGCAGCACCCGGAGCCCGGCCAGTGCCCCGCCCGCGCAGGCCGGTGCGAGCCCGGTGTCGAACAGGAAGCTGCGCGCGCTGTTGAGCACGTGCTCGATCACCCGGCGCGGGCCCAGTACGGCGCCGCCCTGCGCCCCCAGTGCCTTGGACAGGGTGACCGTGGCGACGGTGTCCGGGCTCCCGGCCAGCCCGGCCGCGCCCAGCGCGCCCTCGCCGCGGGCACCGATCACCCCGAGCGCATGCGCCTCGTCCACCAGCAGCCCGGCGCCCCGACGCCGGCAGACGGCGAGCACCTCGGGCAGCTCGACGAGGTCCCCGTCCACCGAGAAGACCGACTCGGTGACCACCAGCGCCCGGGGCTGCCGCCTCGTGGCCAGCGCCTCGTCCAGCGCGACGGCGTCGCCGTGCGGGAGGTCCACCACCTCGGCCCCGGTCAGCCGGCAGCCGTCGATCAGTGAGGCGTGGTTGGCGGCGTCCGCCGCCACCAGGCTGCCCGGCCGGCACAGGGCGGACAGCGCGCCCAGGTTGGCCAGATAGCCGGAGGAGAAGACCAGCGCCGCCTCGGTGCCGCAGAACGCGGCGAGCTCCCGCTCCAACTCCTGGTGCAGACGGGTGGTCCCGGTCACCAGCCGTGCCGCGCCCGCGCCGGCGCCCCAGACCGTGGCGGCCTCGGCGGCCGCGGCGGTCACCTCGGGGTGGCGGGACAGGCCGAGGTAGTCGTTCCCGGCGAGGTCGACCGCCCCGACGGCCGCCCCGGCCGCCGTCCCCGCGGTGTCCCGGACGCGCATCTCCCGCCGCAGACCCGCCCGCTCGCGGCGGCGGGCGCTGTCGTCCAGCCAGTCGAACACGGCCTCGGGGGGACGCTGGTGGTCGTGCTCCGGCTGGGCCATGCGGAACTCCCTGATGTCGTACGGCGGTTCGCTCCCGGTGTGCGGTGCCGTTTCCGTGCCGCTGTGTGCACCGCCGTCCCGCTACGGTCCGGCGGGCCCCAGCAGCAGGCTCCCGTTGTGACCGCCGAAGCCGAACGAATTGGACAGGACGGGGCCCGGCTCCCACGCCCGGGGCGCCGCCCGCACCGGATCCAGGCCGGTGGCCAGCTCCGGGTCCGGCGCCCGCAGTCCCTGCACCGGAGGAATCTGACGATGGCGCAGCGACAGCACCGCGGCCACCGCCTCCAGCGCACCACTGGCCCCGAAGGCGTGCCCGGTGGCCCCCTTGACCGAGGTGACCGGAGGACCGTCCGGGCCGAAGACCAGCGCCATCGCCCGGGACTCGGCGAGGTCGCCCTGGAGGGTGCCGGTGCCGTGCGCGCTGATCTGCGCGACGTCGGACGGGGCCAGCCCCGCGTCCTGCAGGGCCAGCCGCATGCACCGGGCGGCGCCGGAGCCGTCGGGGAGCGGCAGGGTCACATCGTGGGCGTCGGCGGTGCTCGCCGCCCCGAGGACCTCGGCCAGGACCGTGGCGCCCCGCGCCCGGGCGGTCTCCGCGGCTTCGAGGACCAGCGCGGCCGCCCCCTCGGCAACCGTGAAGCCGTCCCGGTCACGGTCGAAGGGCCGGGTGCGGCCGGTCGGGGAGAGCGCGCGCATGGTGGCGAAGCCCGCCAGGACCGTGCCGTACGCCGCGGCCTCGGTGGCTCCGGTCAGCACGGTGTCGCACACCCCGTACGCGATCAGCCGGGCGGCCGAGGCCAGGGCGTGGGTGCCGGAGGCACAGGCGGTGGTGACCGTCTCGCAGGGCCCTCGCCAGCCGAGCCGCTGGGACACCGCGGCGGACGCCGCATTGGGCATGATCATCGGGACCACGAAGGGGGAGACGCGCTTGTCGCCGCGCGCCTGCCGCACCAGCGCCTGCCGCTCCAGGCTGCTCACCCCGGCCAGCGCGGTGCCCAGGACCACCCCCGCCCGCTCCGGTCCGTACCGCGCTGCCAGTGCCGTGCCGCCACCGGCATCGCTGACCGCCAAGTCAGCTGCTGCCACGGCCAGTTGGGTGCAGCGGTCGGTGTGCCGGATTCCGGCCCGGTCCATCCAGGGCGAGGCGTCCCAGTCGTCCATCGGGCGGTGTCCCGGCGCCGGGGGAGCCAGCAGGTCCTGCCAGAGCGCCGCGCAGCCGGCGCCCGCCGCCGTGATGCTGCCCAGGCCCGTGACGACCACCCGTCGGCCGCCCCTCATCGCTGTGCGCGCACCAGGTCGCAGGCGTCCCGCACGGTACGGACCGACTCCACGCCGTCGTCGGGCAGCTCGACCTGGCAGGCCTCCTCGATCGCCATCACCAGCTCCACCAGCGTCAGGCTCGTGGCGCCCAACTGGTCGGTGAAGTCGGCCTCCGGCGTCACCTCTTCCGGGGTGACCTGGAGCACCTCCACCGCACACGCCCGGACTGTCTCGAACACCGCATCGCTCATCCGCAACGGCCTCCCCATGAACGCCCCGCGCCGGCACGCGCCGCCCGGAGTCTAGTCCCGGGCGGGAGGGCTGTCTGTGGGGCCGTTCGGCGGGGGAGCTGCTTTCGGACGCGGGGCGGCGGTGGCTCCGGGACTCGGTGGCATGGGTGGACCGCGGTGCCGGCGGACAGGGGGGAGGGGCACCGTGCAGGGGCCGGGGGGCTACCATATGGGAATGGTTTCCATTTCCGATAAGCTCTGACGAGAGGTGACCGACGTATGTCCGCACACTGCCAACTGACCGGCGCCAGGCCCGGCTTCGGCAAATCCGTCTCACACTCGCACCGCCGCACCTCCCGCCGGTTCGACCCCAATGTCCAGCGCAAGCGCTACTGGCTGGCGAGTGAGGGCCGGCACGTCCGGCTCACGCTCAGCGCCAGGGCGATCAAGACGGTGGACGTCATCGGCGTCGAAGCGGCGGTGGCACGCATCCGTGCCCGAGGGGGGAAGGTCTGATGGCCAAGCGGAGCAAGATCGCAAAGAACGAGCAGCGCAGGGCGATCGTCGAGCGGTACGCGGTCCGGCGCGCCGAACTGAAGGAGATCATCCGACAGCCGTCCTCCACGGAGGCCGAACGGACCGCCGCCATGGCCGAATTGCGGCGCCAACCGCGCGACGCCAGCGCCACCCGGGTACGCAACCGGGACAGCGTGGACGGCCGCCCGCGCGGGCACCTGCGGAAGTTCGGTCTCTCCCGGGTGCGCGTACGGGAGCAGGTGCACGCCGGGTTCCTGCCCGGGGTCACCAAGTCGTCCTGGTGACGGCCGTGCCGGTGCAAAACCGCTGCTGAAACGGCCCTGCGGCCCGGGTGGGGACCCGGGCCGCAGGGCCGTTCAGGCGGCGTCGTTCAGGCCGGTTGAGGGTGCTCGTGGGCGCAGGTGTCGTCGAGCCCGTGGGTGTCCCAGACGGGGAACGGATCGTCGCCGACCGGCTCCCCGTCGGCCAGTAGGCAGTCGGCCAGGGCCGTGTGCAGCGCCTCGGCGCGCAGCCCGGTGCCGATGAAGACCAGTTCCTGGCCCTGGCCGTCGTCGGCGGTGCGCACTCCGGACGGCTCGAACCGGGCGACCGCCCCGGCCTGTGACCAGAGTCCGGTGACCCGCGGACGGGCGGCCAGCCAGAAGAAGCCCTTGGAGCGCAGGATCCGCCCGTAGGCGCCGCTGTCGAGCCCCTCGGTGACGAAGGTCCACAGCCGTCCCGGGTGGAACGGCGCTTCGGCCCGGAAGACCGTGCTGGAGATGCCGTACTCCTCGGTCTCCGGGACGTGGTCGCCGTTGAGCTCCCTGACCCAGCCCGGAGCCTGCTGGGCCCGCTCCAGGTCGAACCGGCCGGTGCCGAGGATCTCGCCGAGGGGCACCCGCCCGTACGCGGCGGACACGATCCGGGCGGCCGGGTTGAGTCGGGCCAGGGCGGCCCGCAGGCGGTCGGCGCTCGGGGCGTCGACCAGGTCGGTCTTGTTCAAGACCAGGACATCGGCGAACTCGATCTGGTCCATCAGTAGGTCGCTGACGGTGCGTTCGTCCTCCGCGTACTGGTCCAGCCCCCGCTCGGCCAGCCCGTCGCCGCGGTGCAGCTCGGGGAGGAAGGAGACGGCGTCCACGACGGTGACCATGGTGTCGAGCCGGGCCAGGTCACCCAGGGTCGCGCCGTCGTCGCGCGGGAAGGAGAAGGTGGCCGCGACCGGCATCGGTTCGGAGATGCCGCTGGACTCGATCAGGAGGTGGTCGAAGCGGCCCTCGCGCGCCAGCCGGTCGACCTCGTCGAGCAGATCCTCGCGCAGGGTGCAGCAGATGCACCCGTTGACCATCTCCACCAGGCGTTCCTCGGTGCGGGAGAGGGCGGCCCCGCCGCTGCGCACCAGGGCCGCGTCGATGCCGATCTCGCTCATGTCGTTGACGATGACCGCGACCCGCAGGCCCTCCCGGTTGGTCAGGACGTGTTGGAGCAGGGTGGTCTTGCCGGCTCCGAGGAAGCCGGACAGGACCGTGACGGGCAGTCGGTTGTGCGCCATGGAGGCTCAGCCCTCCGGGCGGAGCAGCCCGCGCTCGTACGCCTTGGCCAGCCGCTGCGGGACCAGGTAGGTGGAGCCGTCGACGGTGACCGGCACGAGCTGGGGGGTGCGGGCCTTCCACTGGGCGCGGCGGTGACGGGTGTTGCTGCGGGACATCTTCCGCTTGGGCACGGCCATGGTGACCTCCTGGATGAGGGGACGGTGAGGCTCGCAGGCTATCTGAAAATGAATCCCATCTCCAAAAAGCTGAATGGGTAGCTCCGCCGGCCGGCCGGGGTGACTGGCCGTGCGACTCCCAGGAACAAGCCGTCCTGGTAGGCGGCGGTCCGGCGGTGCAGCCTCGTTGCCGTACCCCCGAGAGAAGGAGCAGGGATGAATGGGAACCCCAAGGTCGTCGTGATCACCGGAGCGAGCAGCGGCATCGGCGAGGCGACCGCCCGCCGGCTCGCCGCGGACGGGCACCGCGTCTTCCTCGGTGCCCGCCGCACCGACCGGCTGGAGGCGCTGGCCGGGCAGCTCGTCGAGGCCGGCGGCATCGCGGAGTCCCGGCGGGTGGACGTCACCGACGCGGCCGAGGTGCGGGCGTTCGTCGGTGCCGCCCGCGCCGCGTTCGGCCGGGTTGATGTGGTCGTCAACAACGCCGGTGTGATGCCCCTGTCGCCGCTGGGGGCGCTGCGCGTCGTGGAGTGGGACCGGATGCTGGACGTCAATGTGCGCGGGGTGCTCCATGGCATCGCTGCGGCCCTCCCCCTGATGCGGGCGCAGGGCGGCGGACACTTCGTCAACGTCGCCTCGGTCGGGGCGTACGAGGTCTCGCCCACCGCCGCGGTCTACTGCGCGACCAAGTTCGCCGTCCGGGCGATCTCCGAGGGGCTCCGTCAGGAGTCCGGCGGCGACATCCGCGTCAGCTTGGTCTCACCCGGCGTCACCGAGTCGGAACTCGCCGACGGCATCGCGGATCCGCAGGCCCGCAAGGCGATGCAGGCCTACCGGTCGGTGGCGCTGCCGGCCGCCGCGATCGCGGACGCCATCGCCTTCGCGGTGGACCAGCCGCCGGAGGTCGATGTGAACGAGATCGTGGTACGCCCGGCGGCCTCGGCGCAGTAGCCGTGCGGGGCCGGGGAACCGCTCCGGGGTGTGTGCGTCAGGCCCTTGGGGCGCCGGCGCGCAGGCCGTCCATGACGAGGTCGAGGAGGCGGCCGGCGCGTTCCTGCCAGTCGCCGTGCGGATCGAGCTGCCAGAGGCCGGCGATGGCGAGCACGAAGTCGTCCGAGGTCACTCCGGGGCGGATGGTGCCGGCCTCCTCGTTCGCCTTCAGCAGGAGCGCGACGGCGGAGGTCACCGGGCCGTGGCCCAGTCCGGCCAGGGAGCAGGGGGTGCTGGTGGCCCGGCGCATCGCATCGGCCAGGCCGGCCTTGGCCATCGCGTACTGCGCCAGGCGGTCCATCCACTCGCGCAGGGCCTGGTCGGGGGTGTGAGTCCGGAGCAGTTGGGCGGCGGTGTCGGAGACCTGCTGGACCTCGTAGCGGTAGACCTCCAGCACGAGGGACTCGCGGTTGGGGAAGTGGCGGTAGAAGGTCCCCTGTCCGACGCCGGCCTTCTTCGCGATGGCGCTGAGCGGGGCGTCGGCCGAGCGGGTCAGCTCCTCCAGGGCCACTTCCAGGATGCGCTCGCGGTTCCGCTGCGCGTCCGAGCGCAGGGGTGCGTCCTTCTTCTGCTGCACTCGTCCTCCTCCCGGCGTCCGGATGCGCGGCGGGGCCGGTCTTGCTAAGCGGACAGCTGTCCGGTAAGTTGACGGTAACGGACAACTGTCCGGTTGGGTCCACCATAGCGGCAGATGCGGCCGGAGTGGAGGGCCGGTGGCCGCCGGCGACCGACCCGCCTCGCCGTCCCCGCCGCCGGAGCCCGGCCGGTTTCCCTCGGAACAGCGCCACCCCTCCCGACCCCCTCGACGGCACCGCCCTGCTCGGACCCTGCTCATGCGTGACCATGTGTGACAGGGGCCTTTCGGGCACTCGGGGCCGGCCACGTCGGCACCGGGCCCGTGCCCGGGTGCCCGCCGCGCACCTGATACGCGAAAGAAGGCTGATCATGGCCCTATCGACGTCCAGCGCCATCACCCTGAACATCAACGGCGAGAAACACGCGCTGCCCGTCGACCACCGCACCACCCTGCTCGACGCGCTGCGCGAGCGCCTCGACCTGACCGGCACCAAAAAGGGCTGTGACCAGGGCCAGTGCGGTGCCTGCACGGTGCTGCTCGACGGGCGCCGGACGGTCTCCTGCCTCCAGCTCGCGGTGGCCGCCGAGGGGCGGGAGATCACCACCATCGAGGGCGTGGCGGACGGTGACCGGCTGCATCCGGTACAGCAGGCCTTCCTCGACCTCGACGGCTACCAGTGCGGCTACTGCACCCCGGGCCAGATCTGCTCGGCCATCGCCGTGATCGAGGAGCACGCCGCCGGCTGGCCGAGCGCGGTGACCGACGACGTACGGCCCGATGCGGGGGTCCCACCGCTGACGGCCGACGAGATACGGGAGCGGATGAGCGGCAACCTGTGCCGCTGCGGGGCCTATGTGTCCATCGTGCAGGCGGTCGCGCGGGCGGCCGGGGCCGGGACGGCCCAGGGGGAGGCGACGGCATGAGGGAGTTCGGCTACCAGCGGGCCCACGATGTCCAGGGCGCGGTCGCGCTGCTCGGCGCCGACCCCGAGGCGCGCTACCTCGGCGGCGGCACCAACCTCGTCGACCTGATGAAGGCCGGGGTGGAGCGGCCCGCGCGCCTGGTCGACGTACGGGAGCTCCCCCTCGACCGGATCGAGCCGACCGGCGACGGCGGGCTGCGGATCGGCGCCACGGTCACCAACAGCGAGCTCGCCGCCCACCCCGAAGTGCGGCGCCGGTACCCGGCGTTGGCGCAGGCCGTGCTGGCCGGCGCCTCCGGCCAGCTGCGCAACATGGCCACGGTGGGCGGCAACCTACTGCAGCGGACGCGCTGCCCCTACTTCACCGACCTCGCCGCACCGTGCAACAAGCGGACCCCCGGAAGCGGCTGCGCGGCTCTGCGCGGCGAGCACCGCAACCACGCCGTCCTCGGCGCGTCGGAGCACTGCGTCGCCGTCCACCCCTCGGACATGGGGGTGGCGCTGGCCGCCTTCGACGCGGTGGTCTCGTACGAGGCGGCCGACGGCCCGGGCGAGGCGCCGCTCACCGCGTTCTACCTGCCCGTGGGGGACACCCCGCACCGGGAGACCGCGCTACCGCCCGGCGCGCTGATCACCGCTGTCACCCTGCCACCGGCGCCGGTCGCCGCGCTCTCCCGCTACCGCAAGGTGCGGGAGCGGGCGTCCTACGCCTTCGCCATCGGCTCCCTCGCCGCCGCCCTCGATGTCGCGGACGGCGCGGTCCGTGACGTCCGGCTCGCCTTCGGGGCGGTCGCCTCCCGGCCGTGGCGGGCCCGGACCGCCGAGCGGGCACTGATCGGGGGCCCGGCGAGCGCCGAGGCCTTCGCCGCCGCCGCGGACGTCGAACTCGCCGCCGCCGACGCCCTCCCGCAGAACGGATACAAGGTGACGCTGATCCGCAACCTCGTGGTCGCCGTGCTGACCGAGCTCGCCGAGGAGGCCACCCGATGACCACGGCAACGACCGGAAACGCCACGGCGGTCAGGGCCGTCGGCACCGCGCACGCCCGGGTGGAGGGCCTGGCCAAGGTCACCGGCGCGGCCCGCTACGCCGGCGAGATTCCCTTCGCCGAACTCGCCCACGGCTGGCTGGTGTTGTCCACCGTGGCCCGGGGCCGGATCAGCGCGGTGGAGTCCGGCCCGGTGCGGGCGATGCCCGGCGTGCTGACCGTGCTGCACCACGGCAACGCCCCGCGCGTCGACGCGGACTACACCGGGATGCTGGGCCGACCCGACCCGATCGTGGAGATCTTCCAGCACGACCGGGTGCCGTTCGTGGGCTGGCCGGTGGCGCTGGTCGTCGCCGAGACCAGCGAACAGGCCAGGGAGGCCGCCGAGGCACTGGTGGTCCAGTACGACGTGGAGCCGCACGACGCCGCGTTCGCCGCCGACCACCCCGGTGCCTACGTCCCGGAGAACCCCGCCGGCATGGAGACGGGCAAGGGCGACCTGGCGGCCGAACTCGCCGCCTCCGCGGTCGTGGTGGACGCCGAGTACACCACCCCGGAGGAGCACCACAGCTCGATGGAGCCGCATGCCGCGACGGCCCGCTGGGACAACGGCCGGCTGGAGGTCGTCGACTCCAACCAGGGCAGCATGTGGGTGGCGGAGGAGCTGGCCAAGCTGTTCTCCCTCGACCCGGCCTCGGTCCGGGTGCGCTCCGAACACGTCGGCGGCGCCTTCGGCTCCAAGGGGCTCCGCCCGCACCAGGTGCTCGCCGTGATGGCCACCACCCTCCTGCACCGCCCGGTCCGTGTCGTGATGACCCGCCGTCAGATGTTCTCGCTCGTCGGCCACCGCAGCCCCACCGCACAGCGGGTCCGGCTCGGCGCGGACGCCGACGGCCGGCTGCGCGCGCTCGACCACCAGGCGCTGAGCCGCACCTCGACCGTCCACGAATTCGTGGAACAGAGCGCCTCGGTGGGGCGGACGCTGTACGACGCCGCCGCCCACCACACCGCCAACCGTGTGGTCCGGCTCGACGTCCCCACCCCGACCTGGATGCGCGCCCCAGGCGAGGCGCCGGGCTCGTTCGCGCTGGAGTCCGCGCTCGACGAACTCGCCGAGCAGTGCGGTATCGACCCGATCGAGCTGCGCGCCCGCAACGAACCCGAGGCCGGACCGGTGTCCGGGCTGCCGTTCGCCAGCCGCAACCTGCTCGCCTGTTTCCAGGAGGGCGCCCGCCGGTTCGGCTGGGCGGACCGCGATCCGCGCCCCGGTGTGCGCCGGGACGGGCGCTGGCTGCTCGGCACCGGCACGGCCTCGGCCCAGTTCCTCGCGCGCGCCGTGCCCTCCACCGCGGCGGTGACGGCGGAGCCGGACGGCACCTTCACCGTACGGATCACCGCGGCCGACGTCGGGACCGGTGCCCGCACCGCGCTGACCCTGATCGCCGCGGACGCCCTTGAGGTGGAGCCGGAACGCGTCCGGGTGCGGATCGCGGACAGCGACTTCGGACCGGCCATGATCGCCGGCGGCTCGATGGGCACCCGCTCCTGGGCCTGGGCGGTCACCGCCGCGGTCCGTGAGCTGCGGGAGCACCTCGTGCCGGGCGGGGCCGTCCCGCCGCAGGGGATCACGGCCCGGTCGGACACCGCCGCCGCGATCGGCGCGCTGGCGCAGAAGGAACGGCACTCCTACGGCGCCCAGTTCGCCGAGGTCGCCGTCGACCTCACCAGCGGCGAGGTCCGGGTCCGGCGGATGCTGGGGATCTTCGCGGCCGGCCGGATCGTCAATCCGCTCACCGCGCGCAGCCAGTTCCTCGGCGGCATGGTCTGGGGTCTGTCCATGGCGCTGCACGAGGAGGCGGTCCGGGACCGGACGTCCGGCGCCCAGGTCGGCGCGGACCTCGCCGGCTACCACATCGCCGCGCACGCCGACGTCCCGCTGATCGAGGCGGACTGGGTGGACGACCCCGACGAGGACGACCCGGTGGGCATCAAGGGCATCGGTGAGATCGGGACCGTCGGCAGCGCGGCGGCGATCGCCAATGCGGTCTGGCACGCCACCGGGGTGCGCCACCGCCACCTGCCGATCCGGCCCGACCGGGTCCTGCTGGCCGGAGCCGGACGAGAGACCGTGGGAGAGCGAGATGCTGGACATCGCCGCTGAACTGAGCCAGTGGGCCGCACAGGGCCGGGAGTTCGCCGTCGCGACCGTCGTCGCCGTCGACGGCAGCGCCCCGCGCAGCCCCGGCGCGGCCCTCGCCGTCGACAGCCGGGGCACGGCCATCGGCTCGGTCTCCGGCGGCTGTGTGGAAGCCGCGGTGTACGACCTGTGCGTCCAGGCCCTCCGGGACGGCCTGACGGTGCGCGAGAGCTTCGGCTACAGCGATGAGGACGCCTATGCGGTGGGGCTGACCTGCGGGGGCACCATCGAGGTCCTGGTCACCCCGATGACCGCGGACGCACCGCACCGGGCGGTGTGCGCCGCCGCGTTGACCGCCGCCGCCCGGGGCGAGGCGGCGGCCCTGGCCCGGGTGGTCCGGGGCCCGGCCGGGTTGCTCGGCCGGGCGCTGCTGGTCCGCGCCGACGGCCCCGCCGAGGGCGCCCTGGGCGGCCATCGGGAACTGGACCGCACGGTGCTGGGTGAGGCCGGTGCCCTGCTGGCGGCGGGCCACACCGGATCGTTCGACGTCTCGGAGCGCGGCTCGCGCTGCGGGGAGGAGCTGACCCTGTTCGTCGAGTGCAGCGTGCCACCGCCCCGCATGATCGTCTTCGGGGCGGTCGACGTCGCCGCGGCGCTGGTGCGCGCGGGCCGGTTCCTCGGCTACCACGTGACGGTGTGCGACGCCCGTCCCGTCTTCGCCACCCGCGCCCGCTTCCCGGACGCCGACGACCTCGTGGTCGAGTGGCCGCACCGCTACCTCCAACGCACCGCCACCGACGCCCGCACGGTCCTGTGCGTGCTCACCCACGACGCCAAGTTCGACATCCCGCTGCTGCAGCTCGCCCTGCGGCTGCCGGTCGGCTTCGTCGGCGCGATGGGGTCGCGCCGTACCCACGAGGACCGCAACCGCAGGCTCCGCGAGGCCGGCGTCACCGAACGCGAACTCGCCCGGCTCCGCTCACCGATCGGCCTGGACCTCGGCGCCCGGACGCCCGAGGAGACCGCCCTGTCCATCGCGGCCGAGATCGTCGCGCTCCGGCAGGGCGGCACCGGTCTCCCGCTGACCGGCACCGGCACCCCGATCCACCACGACACCGGTGCCCGGGGACCGGGCGCGCCCGGCGCCCACTCCGCCGCCTGACCGTCCTGCGTCAGTCCGCCAACTCCCGTGCGTCCAGCGGCAGATGCCAGGAGTTCCGGCGGTGTACGGCGTCCAGTGCCGCGTGCAGCGGCGACGGGGGAACGGAGAGCACCGGGCAGCGGGCGCGGGCGACGCAGTAGCGGGAGACCGAGGGCCACACCGCACGCAGCAGCCGGCCGCGGGCTCCCGCGCCGATCACCAGCAGGTCATCGGCGTGGTCGGCGGTCCGCAGCAGGACCTTGCCGGGGCTGCCACGCAGCACCAGGGGGCGCAGCGCGACGCCCGGCCCGGCGCTGCCGAAGGCGGTGTCCAGCGCCTCCCGCAGCCGTTCGGCCGCCAGGCCCTGCCAGGTGGCCAGCAGCGGGGGAGGGCAGGCGCCGCCGCGGTGCGGGACATCGCCGCCGGGCGGTTCCCAGGCCAGCACGGCGCACAGTACGGCGCCGGTGCGGCGGGCCTCGGCGGCGGCCCGGTGCAGCGCCGTGAGGCTGCCCAGCGAACCGCTCACCCCGGCCACCACGCGCCGGCCGCCGCCGGCCGCGCCCCGGGGGCCGCGCTCCTCGTCCTGTGTCGTGTCCATGCCGTACCGCATCCTCCGTGTCGTGCTCCGTCCTTCATCGAATCGCCGCGCGGAGGCCGGGAGCGCGGGGTTGGCGCCTTCCTGACGGGGAGCGGTGCACCCCTGACGGATCCATGACGCCGCGGCGCGGGCGTGTCGGCGGGGCGGTGCCGCGCGGCCGCCGCGGCTCCGAACCGGAGGTCACCCCGCCGAGGGGGCGCCGTGCGGGGGCTTCCAGCCCCAGGTGGTCTGCATACCGGGGGAGAGACCGGCGCAGTCGGTGGCGGACAGCGCCCGGCGGGCCGCCGCGAGCTGGGCCGCGTCCACCTGACCGGTCGCCAGGATGGCGTCCCCCACCCGGTCCCACGTGTCGTCCCAGAAACGGCTGATGGGGCTGCCGGGCAGCAGCGGGGGGACGTGGAGTTCGGCGGCCACCGAACGCAGTCCCTCCGCCAGCAGCATCTGCGGGCAGTCGGGAACCCAGGAGATGTCCGTGCCGATGGTCTCGCGCAGCGCCTGCCACATCGCGCGCATCACCCGGGTGTAGTCGGTCACCGGCGCGCCGGCGGTCGTCAGGTCGACGGCGTCGCTCAGCACCAGCACCCCACCGGGGACGAGCAGGGAACCGAGCTTGGCGATCAGACGGCGCCAGGAGCGCAGGTGCATCAGGACGAACCGGGCGTGCACCAGGTGGAACCGGCCCGGGTCGAAGTGCGGCACGGTGATGTCCGCGGCCTGCGCCACCAGTCCGGGCGGGCTGCGGGTGGTCAGGAAGCGGATGTCGCGGTCCACGGCGAGGACGGAGGCCACCCCGGCCGACTCCAGCAGCCACCGCGCCAGGGTGCCGGTCCCGGCCCCCACGTCCAGGCAGTGCCAGCCCGGGCCGGCTCCCAGCGCGGTGAAGCGGGCGGTGCTCACGCCGTCGTAGGCGAGGGCTCCCAGATCGATGCGGTCGGCCTCGCCGGTCTCCTCCGGGCGGAAGGCGTCCTCGCCGTACCGCCCGGCCTCCGCATGCCGCACCGTTCCAGTATGGCGGCCACGGTCAGGGCTTTCCTGCCGTGGTGAGCCACGGCGGGGGCGGCGCCGTCTGCTCCAGGGAGTCCGGCTCGCCCGTCGCCGCCCGACGGCGCCGGTGCAGCAGCAGGTGGACGACGGCCAGCAGGACCACGGTGGCCAGCGCGCTCTGCCACAGCAGGGCGTCCAGGCGGTGCGCGGCGAGGTAGCCGCCCGCGGCGACGGCCGCCAGGGCGCACACCCCCCGGTCGACGATGCTCTCGACCGACAGCAAGGTGGCGCGCGGAGCGCCCGCGGGGATGGCGTCGTTCACCAGCTTGCGCTGCAGCGGATAGGCGAAGCCGGTGACGGCGGAGAACAGGCACAGCAGGACCACGGCGGGCCAGGCGCCGCCGATGGTGAGGGCGGCCAGCGTCGCGGCCATCCCGACGCTGAGCACGGACACCCAGGTCACCGGCGAGAGCCGGGAGCCGAGCCACTGGGGACGGGCCGAGGCCAGCGCCTCCGCCACGGTGATCGCGGCCAGCACACTGCCGTGGGTGTTCTCGGCGATGCCGTGGTCCAGCAGGACCGGCTGGAAGAGGTTGACCTGGCAGATCCGGGACAGCGTGAAGACGGCGACGCCCTGCACCATCACCAGGGCGAGCCAGGGGGTGGCGCGGACGGTGCGCAGCGCCGCCGCGGCCTCCCGCAGGGGTAGCGCCCGGCGGGGTCCGGGTGCCGCGGTGCGCGCGGTGGACTGGCGGGGCAGCACCAGGGCGCAGAGCAGGGAACCAGCCGCCCCGACGGCGCTCAGCAGGTACGGGGCGGGGTGCGCCAGCGCCATGAGCGGGCCGACCAGCGGCCAGCACAGCACCTTCGCGGCCAGGCCCAGTGCCCGGGCCTGGCCCTCGGCCCGCAGATAGTGCGCGTCCGCGCCCTCGGCCCGCAGACCGTCGTAGAGGTAGGCGCTGGCGGCCCCGGAGGTCAGGGAGCGGCCGGCGGCGATCAGCAGGAAGTGGAAGAGGAAGCCGGAGTAGGTGGGGGTCAGGACCGGGGCCAGGTTCGCCACGGTCATCACCAGGGCGCCGGCCCGCAGGCAGTTGCGCGCGCCGATCCGGTCGGCCACCAGCCCGGTGGGTATCTCGAAGAGGCAGAACGCGACGTAGTAGATGCTCTGGATGCCGAAGATCTGGCCGTCGCTCAGGCCCGCCTCACGCTGGTAGGCGTAGAACACCGGCATCCACCACAGCAGGTTGAACAGCAGCTGGAAGCCGTTGTTCAGGCGGATGAGGCGACGGGCCCGCGGCGGCAGGGGCGCGCCCTCGGTGCGGGCGCGTCCCCGTCGGAGGCGGCGGCTCACCGTGCGTAGGGGCGGATCTGGACCAGGCGGAAGCCGCCCTGATCGGTCATCAGCCACTCGATGTCCAGCGGCTGGTCCACATTGGTGTCGCTGAAGTGCGACTGGAGCAGCCGCCCGGTCAGCGCCAGCTGCGCCAGCCCGCTGCGGGTGGTGGCGGGCAGGTCCTCCCGGGACGAGCCGAGCGCCACGGTCCGGCCGCCGCCCTCCACCGTGTTGTACAGGTACTGCATCGGCAGCGTGCTGCCGTCCACGACCGTCTCCGGCGAGCCCGGGGAGCAGTTGAGGTAGACGTTGCGGAAGTCGGAGCGCCGGGTGGGGTTGCAGGTCACCAGGACACCACCGAGCTCCGCGGGCGCATAGCGCTGAATGATCACGCCCATGTACGCGTCGTCGAGGGAGATCCCGGCCTGGTGGCGCAGCCGGACGCTGCGCGGGGACAGCAGCGAGGCCCACACCTGGCGGACCGCGTCCAGGAGCTCCTCCGCGCCGTGCACCGTGCTGATCGAGTCGTAGACACCGGCGGCGGAGAACCCGGGCAGGTCCTCGGCGTTGGACGAGGAGCGCACCACCAGGCGGTGGCCGGTGTCCGGGCCGTCGGGCAGCGCCGCGATGATCGGGCGGGTCACCTCGTCCGGCATCGGGACCTGTCGGATCAGGTGCTGGAGCTGGAGGCACAGCGGGTCCACCGCGTCGACGGCATCCAGCTCCAGGGCCATCTTCAGTTTCCCGATGGCCTGTTGCAGGACGGGCGAGGAGATCAGGAACCGGTGCTGGAGGGCGAAGGGCAGGGCGATCCCGTCGGGCGCCGTGACCGTGGCGGCCACGAAGTCCGCCGCCGCGGTGCGCAGTTGTGCCGCCGACGCCGGCTGCGGGACGCCCAGGCGGGCCGCGAGGTGGCTGTAGAGGTCGGGCCGGGGCGGGCGCGGGCGTCCGTAGTAGCCGGTCAGATCGGCCTCGCGGTGTTCCAGGACGTGGTGCAGCTCCCCGAGGTTGGCCGCCTTGGTGCCGTAGCGGTCCTGGTCGGTCCGGCGGAGCCGGCGCAGCGGCAGCGGGTCAGCGTCCGCCAGCAGCGGGGTCCGCAGCCGGATCCGGTGCTGGTGCCAGGCCGGGGCGCTGGGCGTGGGCGGCTGCGCCAGCCGTACCAGGGAGACGTCGTCGTCCGTCACCTCGTAGCGGACCCAGGCGCCGTCCAGGCCATCCGCCTCGATGAGCCGCTCCAGATCGCGGACGATCGCGTTGGGGATGCCCCACCCGGAGGCGAGCACGTTGGTGTGCGAGAGCGGGGTGCTGGGCGCGGTGTTGATGAAGCCGGCGACCCTCGGCACGTCGTCGGGCAGACAGGGCATGGCCACGATGTCGGACCAGCCCAGCTGTCCGGCTCCGGCCGCGTACTCCTCGGGGGTACGGAAGTGCCGGAGCCGGCCGGCGGCCTCGCCGGGGTTGAGCGGGGTCCGGGTGCGGTTGCCGAAGAGCTCATGGCTGAGGATGCGCGGCACCCGGACGTCGCTGATGACCGTGAGCTCGTGCTCCTGCCCGTGGTTCGCGGGCTTGAGCAGCAGCGGCAGCCGGCCGTCGAGCCGGTGGCGGACGAAGGTGTAGAACTCCTCCAGCAGCGGCCCGTTCATGGTGTCCGCCTCGGTCGTCTCCAGGACGAGGAAGGGGCGTTCCCGGCCTTCGGTGTCCTCCTCGGCGTGCAGCGAGAGCACGCCCAGCAGGAAGCGGCGCCCGGGGTCGGTGTAGACGGAGGCGTTGAACGCGTCGAGCCGGGCGTCGAGTTCGGCCGGTGTCATACCGAGGATGCGGGTGGCGATGTAGTCGACGTGGAAGGGGTGGACGGCGGTGTCGAGGAGGTGCCAGGTGTCCTCGGCGCGGTCGACGACGACCTTGAGGTAGGGGTGGCCGGCGAGCGTGCCGGACAGGGCGCGGAAGAGCGGCAGGGTGAGCGGCTCGCCGACGGTGGTGCGGTCGGCGGTGGGGCGCGGGGCGCCGGAGGGCAGGACGGTGGTGGTCATGAACGGGCCTCCGTGATGCCGGCCGACGGAAGGGTGTGCGGCAGCGCGTCCACCAGCGTGCGCAGGTCGTGCAGCACGGTCTCGGGGTCGACGGCGGATAACAGGCAGAGCGCGGCCATGGTGTTGGCGCCCGCCGCCGGGTCGTAGACCGGTACCGGGGTGCCGTCCGGGAGGGAGTTCTCGGCCACCACGGACAGCCGGCTGCCGGGGCTGAGCGGCACGCTGTCCGCGACGACCGGGAAGTCCCACCGCCGCCGGTCCGGCCAGGCCGCACCGGCGCCGTCCACGGCCAGCACCACCAGCGAACCGGCCGCCCCACGGGCGTCCTTGGGGGCGAGGACCTCGGCGGGCCAGGACACCGGGCGTCCCAGCAGGTGGTCGACGAGCATGCCGATCAGGTCCAGGCCGAAGACCTCCTCGATCTGCGGGACGGTCATCGCGCCGCCGAACCGCGCGGCGGTCTCGATCACCCACATCCGGCCGTCGGCACCGAGCTTGATCTCGGTGTGGGTTCCGCAGGTGTCCAGGCCCAGCGCGTCGACGGCGGCGCGGGCCAGGTCGACCACCCGGCGCTGGGCGTCGTCGGGCAGCGCGGCCGGGGTGATGCCGGCGCGTTCGGTGAACGGCTCCACGGTCGGCATCCGGCCGCTGATGCACACCGGGTGGAAGTCGCCGCCGACGACCACGCCCTCCACGCTGACGTAGTCGCCCCAGCCCTCCTGGTCGAACCAGCCGTCCGCGGTGCCCGGCACGATCTCCTCGACGAGGAAGTCGGCGCCGGCGTCGGCCACATGGAGTTCGGCGTAGCCCAGTTGGGCGGATTCGACCATCACCTCCCGGGCCCGGTCCCAGGCCGCCGGCACGTCCTCGGCGCAGCGGATGATCCGGTGCGCCGTGGAGCCGGCGCTCCAGGCGGCCTTCAGCAGCAGCGGCAGCCGCAGCGCACCGGCCGCTGCGCGCAGTTCCTCCTCGGAGGCGACGGGCCGGAACCGGGGCTGGGCTATCTCCTGCTGCTTCCAGGTGTGGCGCATCAGCCGCTTGTCGCGGGCCAGCGCGGCGGAGCTGCCCGGACCGGCCAGGCCGAGCTTCTGGCAGGCCTCCGCGACCGCCACGACCGCGTATTCGGAGAAGGTGATCACCGCCTGCGCCCCCACGGCCTGGGCCCGGGAGACGATCAGTGACACCAGATCACCCCGTTCCGGCCCGTCGGCGGTCAGCACGGAGGCGCACCGGCGCTCGGCGGACTCGGCGACGGACGGCGGGAGCGTGCTGAGAGCCAGCAGGTGCACTGCCGACCGTGCGGCGACCCGTGACAGGGCATACCCCAAGGGCGGACCGCCCTTGGCATACACAAACAGCACAGTGCTCACTGAAATCGGACTCCTTTGCAGGCGAGGGGCGCCGTCGGAACGGCGGGGTCGGCGTGCGCACCGAGGTCCGGACGCCGTACCTCCAGAGAACCAGTCGGGCGCGGATCGGCAAACCACGCCGAGCGGCAATCGCTCAGGCAAATGCCAGAGTTGTGGAGCGCACAGGCCGGGTGTGAAGGTTCTGTGATGCCGTATGGAGGCGGTGCGGCGAGCGTGCCGACCGTCGGGCTCCGGCCAGATAGACCGAGAACCGGGCATACGACGTCACGACGGGGGATACGCATGGCGAAGGCGCAGTGTGCGCACCTGTTGAACTCTTCATCACAGAGAGGCCGTCGTGGACGAGACCGGTCTGAAGTCGCTGCTCCAACACCTTCCGGTGTCCTGGTGGGAGGCCGACCGTGAGTTGCGCGTCATCGACAGCGGCGGCGGGGCCTTCGAGGACCTCCGCACGGCTCAGCGGTTTTTGGACACCGTCTTCCGGAAACGATCGCCCGCGCCCGCCGCGCGGACCGGCAAGAGCCAGTGGCAGGCGCACTTCGACGGCCGGATCTTCGATGTGAACTGGCCGCTCGGCCCGTCCCGCCAGGACCGGACCCGGGGCATGGCGGTGGAGGTCGGCTCCGACGCGGCCGTCGCCCCCCGCCGCTACGACGCCTTCGCCGACCTCGCTCCCGCCGCGGCGTTCATCCGCAACGCCAACGGCCGCTACCTGTGGGCGAACCACGCCTACGCCCACCTGTACGGCACCACGCCGGAGCAGGTGATCGGCAAGTACGTACGGGAGGTCGACGCCCCGGCCGACGCCGCCCAGGTGCTCGCCCTGGACCAGGACGTGCTGGCCCGCGGCAAGCCGGTGCGGCACACGCTGACCTACCACCGCGCGGACGGCACCAGCGGGCACGCGGCCGGCCACCGCTTCCCCGTGCGCGAGGGGGCCGAGACCTGTGTGGCCGGCATCTATGTCGACATCAGCGACTACACCCGTGCACTGCACCAGCGCCGGGAGGCCGAGGAGAGCCTGTGTGCCCTCCGTGACCACAGCGGGCTGCCGTGTGCGCTGATCTCCGCGGGCGGAACGATCCGGCAGGCCAGTGCGGCGGCGGCCGAGATGCTGGGGACCCGGCTCTCGGACCTCGTGGGCCGCCGCGCCCACACCCTGCTGGCGCCCGACCCCGAACTCCCGGCCCTGGAAAGGAACTGGCGCGCCCTGATAGCCCGCCGCAACCGCCGGATCCAGACCTCCGCCGTGCTCGTCGACGACCACGGCCGGCAGCGCCGTGCCCGGCTGCACCTGACGACGGTGGGCCGCGGCCCCTCCCGCGCCGCCAGTGTCTGGGCGGTGGTCACCCATCAGAGCCTCGTCCATGAGGCCCCCGCGCCGCTGACCGCGACACAGGTCCGCATCCTGTCCCTGCTGGCGGCCGGCCGCAGCAACGGGGAGATCGCCGCCTCCCTGCACCTGTCCCGGCAGACCGTCGACTACCACCTCAGTCGGCTGCGGGACCTGCTCAGCGCCCCGACCCGGTGCGCCCTGATCGCCCGGGCCTATGTGCTGGGGATCCTCGCGCCGGACACCTGGCCGCCGCGCTCGGTGACCGCCGGGCATCCGGGAAGTGCCACCTGAGGGAACGGCGGGCATCGGCCGGCGTACCTCTGCGGGACGCCGCGAACGGGCGCCCTTGCTGACGGGGCGACAAGTCCACTTATCACGGCTATGTGACGCGGGTCTCAGCACTGGGTGGCGATGACCGGGCGAATACGACTGGTGATCAATTCTGGCTATAGTGTTACCAGTTGAGTGCACGGGGGTTGCGGTTCCGGTATTTGCCCGGCTCAGGGCTTCATTGGCGTTCTGGGCGGGGCGAACAGGCCGACACTGTCGTTTCTGCCGTGCTGCATCCCTCTGCGCTTCCGTAGTCCCCCACGATTGAGGATGCTGATGGTTGGTACTGCGTCGTCGCCCGGAAGCTCACATTCCGGCTCCGTAGCGGCGTGGTCGGCACCCCCTGCTATGACGGCCGTGGCAACGGCGGTCACCGGAGCGCTGGTGCCCACCGCTGCCACGGGCGCGGTCATCTGGTGCGGTGTGGTCGCCACGGGCGTGATCTCCCTGCTGTCGGCGGCCGCCGCACGGCGCGGCAAGGCGCTGTCCGAACTGCGTAACTCCGCCAGGGAGCGCGAGGCCCTGTTGCTCCAGCATCTGCAGCAGCAGGAAGCGGCCACCATCCGCCTCGCCGAACGCCAGCTGCCGGCGGCCGTCAGCAGGCTCCAGGAGGGCGAGTTCGCCGAGGACGTGCTGCTGTCGCTGGCCGTCAACGAGTACGGACTCAGCCCGCAGTTCCGGGCCGCCCACGAGGCGCTGCTGCGGTCGGTGGTCGAGGCGGTGCAGGCCGAGGAGACCATGCGTGACTCCGCCCAGCGCGGTGTGGTCAACGTCGCCCGCCGGGTCCAGGCCATCGTGCACCAGCAGGCGACCGACCTGCGCGCCATGGAGGACCGGCACGGCCAGGAGCCGGCGTTCTTCGCCGATCTGCTCCGGCTCGACCACGGCACCGCCCTGATCGGCCGGCTCGCGGACAGTATCGCCGTGCTCAGTGGCGCCCGGCCGGGCCGCCAGTGGAGCAAGCCGGTGCCGCTCTACAGCGTGCTGCGTGGCGCCATGTCCCGGATCCTCGACTACCAGCGCGTCGAGCTGCACTCGGTGGCCGAGGTCGCCGTCGTCGGGCCCGCCGTCGAGCCGCTGATCCACGCCCTCGCCGAGCTGTTGGACAACGCCACCCGGTACTCCCCGCCCCGCACCCGCGTCCACCTGACCGCGGTGGAGGTGCACATGGGCATCGCCATCGAGATCGAGGACGGCGGCATCGGACTCAGCGAGGAGGCCCGCGCCCGTGCCGAGCGGATGCTGACCGAGGCCCGCGCCGGCATCGACCTCAAGGACCTGGGCGAGTCGCCGCGGCTGGGGCTCGCCGTGGTCGGCCGGCTCGCGCGCGCCTACGACTTCCAGGTGTCGCTGCCGCCGTCGGCCTACGGGGGCGTGCGTGCGGTCCTGACCGTACCCAAGGATTCGATCACCACCGCGCCCGCAACGGGCAGGGCGCACGGCATCGGCGCGGCCTCCGGCCCGCGTCCGGAAACCCGCCGCACCGCCGCGGCGGTCCCCACGACCGCCGCCCCGGCGCCGCAGGAGCCGCCGGCGCGCCGGGCCGCCGTCGACACCGGAGCGTTCGCCACGACCGCTGTGGAACGCACCGAGGAGCCCACCGAGGTCACCGCCAGCGGGCTGCCGCAGCGGCGCCGCCGGTCCCCGAACCCGGCCCGCAAGGCGGCCCGCAGGGGCCCGACCGGCCCCGGCCCGGCGGCGGTGGCGCACGAGGAACCGGCGCCCGGCGTCTGGATGGCCGAGCTGCACAGCGGTCTCTCCGGCGACCGGCCGACGTCGGCACCCGCCCGGACCAGCAACGACACGTCAGACAAGGGTGAGTAACCGATGTATCAGCGCGCGGACATGGACTGGATGCTCAAGGACCTCGCGGAGAGCGTCCCCCAGACCCGTCATATCGTGGTGTTGTCGTCGGACGGCCTGTGCATGGCCCGCTACGACACCGGCCCGGACACCGCCGACCGGATCGCCGCCGTCGGCTCCGGACTGCAGAGCCTGTCCGGAGCGATTGCCTCCGAATTCCCGCACAGCGACGGCCGGATGCGGATGGTCGTCATCGAGGTGAACGGCGGCTTCATGTACCTGATGGCCGCGGGCGCCGGTGCCCACCTGGCCGTGCTCGCCGACGAGGGCGTGGACGCCGGACTCGTCGGACAGTGCATGCGCGACCTCGTGGCCCGGATCGGCGCCCACCTCACCAGCCCGCCGCGTGTCGACGGGCGGACGGCGTGAGCGAGTCCGACCAGGACTGGGACGAGGGCGGTCCGGAGCGGCTTTACGTGATCACCGGCGGCCGAGCCGGTACGGAGGAGCAGGCCGAACTCGACCTCGTCACCCTGATCGTGGCCCTGGAGGAATCGCAGCCGGGCATGCAGCCCGAACACGCTGCGATCCTCCGGGTCTGCCGGTCACCGCTTTCCGTGGCCGAGGTCTCCGCACACTTAGGGCTGCCCGCCAGCGTGATCGGCGTGCTGCTCACTGATCTCCTGGCCGACGGGCGGGTGGAGGCCCGCGCGCCGGTCGTCTCCCACCTCCCCGACATAGCACTGATTGAGGCGGTTATCGATGGTCTCCAGAAGCTCTGACACGGTCATGGAGCCGCGGCACGAGGACCAGCTGCCGTCATCGGCCTCCACCGCCGTGAAGATCGTGATCGTGGGCGGGTTCGGCGTCGGCAAGACCACGCTCGTCCGCTCGGTGAGCGAGATCCGGCCGCTCACCACCGAGGAGACGATGACCGAGGCGAGCGCCGACGTCGACGATGTCTCCGGCGTGGAGCGCAAGACCGCGACCACCGTGGCCATGGACTTCGGCCGGATCAGCCTCAACGAAGAACTGGTCCTCTACCTCTTCGGCACACCCGGCCAGCAGCGGTTCTGGTTCCTGTGGAACGGCCTCTTCGAAGGGGCCCTCGGCGCCATCGTCCTGGTCGACACCCGGCGCCTGGAAGTCAGCTTCGATGTGATCGGCCGGCTCGAAGAGGCCGATGTGCCCTTCGTGATCGCCGTCAACGCCTTCCCCGACGCGGAGGCGTACCCCACCGAAGAGCTGCGGAGCGCCCTGGACCTGCCGGACCGGGTGCCGATCGTGGTGTGCGACGCCCGTGAGCGGGCGTCGAGCCGGGACGTCCTGATCAACCTGATGCAGTACCTGCGCGACTTCGTCCAGACCTCGGAGCACTCGTGACCGCCAACTACCCCGAGACCACCGCCCACTTGGCCCCACCGCCGGGGTGCCCGGCGCACGGCCAGGCCCCGGGAGGGCTCTACCAACTGGACGACCCCGCGGTCCAGGCCGACCTGGTCGGGGCGTACGAGCGGCTGCGCGCCCAGTACGGCCCGGTCGCACCGGTACGGGTACAGGGCGGACTGCCGGCGTGGCTGGTCCTGGGCCACCGCGAGAACCTGGAGATCCTGCGCACCCCGAGCGTCTTCTCCCGTGACTCGCGGCTGTGGCGGGACATGGCCGAGGGGCGGGTGCCGGCCGGCCACCCGCTGCGGCCGATCACGACCTGGCAGCCGCTGTGCGTCTTCGTCGACGGCGAGGACCACCGGCGGCTCCGCGGTGCCGTGACCGACAGCCTGGGGCGCTTCGAATCCCGCGGCATCCGGCGCCACGTCAACCGGTTCACCCACCAACTGATCGACGATTTTGCCGTGTTGGGCTACGCGGACTTGGTGAGCGAGTTCGCCGCCCAGCTCCCGCTGCGGGTGATGACCCAGCTCTTCGGCATGCCGGACGAGTACGGTCCGAGCCTGGCGGCCGCCGTCCAGGACGTGCTCAACGGCACCTCGACCGCGGTGGCCAGCAACGACTACATCACCGAGACCCTCCAGCAGCTGGTCCAGCGCAAGCGGGTGCACCCCGGCCACGACTTCCCGTCCAAGCTGATCGAGCACTCGGCGAACCTCAGCGACGAGGAGATCCGCGAACACCTGCGGCTGATCCTCACCGCGGCCAACGAGACCACGGTCAACCTGATCGCCAATGCGCTGCGCATGGTGCTCACCGACCCCCGCTTCCGCGCACACCTCACGGGTGGTCATATGACCCTGCCCGACGCGCTGGAGCAGGTGATGTGGGACGAGCCGCCGATGATGACCCTGCTGGGGCGGTGGGCCACCAGCGACACCCGGCTGGGCGACCAGCACATCAGGGCCGGCGACATGCTGCTGCTCGGCCTGCGCGCGGCGAACGTCGATCCGGCGATCCGCCCCGACCTGACCGCGCCGGTGCACGGCAACCGCTCCCATCTGGCCTTCAGCAGCGGCCCGCACGAGTGCCCCGGCCAGCACATCGGACGCGCGATCGCGGACACCGCCGTCGACACCCTCCTCACCCGTCTCCCCGACCTCCAGCTGGCGGTTCCGGAGACCGAACTGGAGTGGTCGACCACGCTGATGTACCGCCACCTCGTGTCGCTCCCCGTGCGGTTCACACCGGGAAGCTGAAGACACAGCGCCGCCGACCGTCTCGGTGCCGGCCCGGATCCCACAGCGGGCCGGCACCCCTCGGAGCCCCCGGGGGACCGTGATGAAGGCGACACCACGGAGCCACGGTAGGACGGCCAAGCTGTCTTAAAGTGATGCCCGTGCGGGCAGTGATGCTGGGGAGTGGCAATGGGGCGTGTGAGCAAGGAATGCTCACCGCAACTCCCGTAGAGGAAGGCATCAAGTGCCCTTGTGGGATGAAGAGCACCTGGACCATGTCTGCGGGCACCCCACGGTGTTGCCCCTGAACCCGTCTCACGGGTCAGGCCCCGCAGTCCCGGCGCACCGCGCCGAAGGCTCCGTATGCCGACCCCGAACGGGGTGCGCGAGAGCGAACTGACGCCCGCCCGCGGCCCGGACGACTCCCGTGCCGCGCACCGACTCCCGGCCAGGCACCGCCTCCCCCCCCCGGCGGGCCTTGCGCACGCCTGCCCGGAAGCCCCCGGTGCCCCGCAAGACGCACCCCGGCGTTCCGCTGCCCGTCCGCATCAGCCCTTTCCCCACTGTGGAGCCTTGATGAAAACCAGCATGTCCGTCGTCGACTCCCGGAACACCGCCGTGGTTTCCGCCCCGTCGGGCGCCTCGCTGCCCGCCCTGCTCGCCCACCGGACGGCCGGTACGCCGGTGAGCCCGGCCGTACAGGACGGCACCCGCCGCTACACCTATCGCGAACTCGACGACTGGTCGCAGTCCATATCCAGGGCCCTGCGCGACCGGGGCATCCGCAGAGGCGAGGCCGTCGCCGTCCTGGGCGTCCGCTCCTGGGAGGCGACGGTCACCATGGCCGGCATCCTGAAGGCCGGCGGGGTATGCGTCCCGGTGGACGCCCACTATCCCTCGGCCCGCTCGGCCGAGATGCTCACCGCCGCCCGGGTGCGGCTGGCCGTGGTGCTTCCCGGACACGCCGCCGCGGTGCCCGCCGTCGACGAACCCGTCGAGTGGCTCGCCTTCGACGAGGTGGCACAGGCGGACCCCGGCTCCTTCGACGACGCCCCGGCCTTCGCGGAGCGCGGGGCCGAGGACCCGGCGTACATCCTCTTCACCTCCGGCACCACCGGACGTCCCAAGCCGGTGGTCTTCCCGCACCGCGCGGTGACCCGGCTCGCGGCCGGCGCGAACCCCTGGTGCGCCGGGCCGGGCAAGCGCGTCCTGCAGACCTTCGGGCTCTCCTTCGACGCCTCCCTCTTCGAGACCTGGGCCACCCTGCTCAACGGGGGCTGCCTGGTGGTGGCCGAACGGGAGACGCTGCTGGACCCGGACCGGCTGCGGACGATGATCGAGGCCCGGCAGATCACCCACGCCTTCCTGACCACCAGCCTGTTCCACCACGCCGTCCGCAGCGATCCCGGCATCTTCGGCACCCTGGACATGGTGCTGATCGGCGGCGAGGCCATGGACCCGGACCTGACCGCGGCGGTCTGCGCCGCCGGCCGCCCGCGCCACCTCATCAACGGCTACGGGCCGACCGAGGGCGGCATCATGGTCACCGCCCACGACGTCGAAGGCGTGGAGCCGGGGGCCGGGGCCGTCCCGATCGGGCGGCCGGTGGCCGACAGCAGCTATGAACTGCTCCGGCCCGACGGCAGCCCGGCTGGCCCCGGCGAAGAGGGCGAGATCCACATCGGCGGGGCCGGCCTGGCGCTCGCCTACCTCGACCGGCCCGACGAGACCGCCCGGGCCTTCGTCACCCGGGAGACCGCCTCGGGGGAGACCGTCCGGCTCTACCGCAGCGGCGACCTGGGGCGCCGGCGCCCCGACGGCCTGCTGGAGTTCCGGGGGCGGGCCGACCGGCAGGTCAAGATCCGCGGCTTCCGGATCGAACTGGAGGCGGTGGAGGTGCTGTTGCGGAGCCACCCCGACGTCGCCCAGGCCGCCGTGGTCGTCCGGGGCAACGACGGCATCGGCAAGGGGCTCGGCGCCTTCGTCACTCCGGTCGACCCCGCGGTCCGGCCGGACGGGGCGGAGCTGCGCCGGCACCTGTCGGACCGGCTGCCCGCCCATGCGCTGCCCGCGCCCATCCGCTGCCTGGACCGCCTCCCGCTGACGGCCAACGGCAAGACGGACTACCCGGCCCTGGTCGCGCTGGCCGAAGCGAGCACCCCCGCCGGCCCCGACGCGCCGGACGCCCCCCGTCCCGGTGCGGACGCCCTCGCGGACATCTGGGTCGAGGTGCTGGGCGTGCCGGTCACCGACGCCACCGACTTCTTCGCCGAGGGCGGCAACTCCCTGCTGGCCGCCCACACGGTCGCCCGCACCCTCGCCGCCCTCGACCTGCCGGCCGAGCACTTCGCCCCGCTGTTGCAGGGCCTGCTGGCCAGCCCCACGCTCGCCGCGTTCCGGACGGCGACCCGCTGCTCCCCGTCCGGCCGGGACGCCGACCGGGAGACGGCGGACGAACCGGACTACGAGGCGGAGGCCGAGCTGGCGCCGCTGCCGCCGGTGGCCCAGGCACCGGTGCCGCAGTCGGTGCGCCCCCGCCACATCCTGCTCACCGGAGCCACCGGCTTCGTCGGGGCGTTCCTGCTCGAACGGCTGCTGAGGGACACCGACGCCACCGTGTACTGCCCGGTGCGCGCGGCCGACCAGGCCCAGGCGATGCAGCGGCTGCACGACGGGATGGCCCGCTACGGCCTCCGGCTCACCGAACCCGGCCGGATCCGCCCGATCCCCGCCGAGCTGGGCCACCCCGGACTCGGCATGGACCCCGCCGCGTTCGACCGCCTCGCGGACACCGTCGACCTGATCCTGCACAACGCGGCACACGTCAACTTCCTCTACCCCTACCGCCAGTTGCGGGCCGCGAACGTGGAGGCGGTCCGTACCCTCGTCCAGCTGGCGGCGCCGCGCCGCATCCCGCTGCACTACGTGTCGAGCACGGCCGTGCTCGCCGGCAGTGGCGTCGGCGGCGTCCGGTACGTCGACGAGAGCACCCCGCTCAGCCACCCCGAACTGCTCAGCATGGGCTACCCCGAGACCAAGTGGGTGGCCGAGCGGATGCTGGGCCACGCCGCCGCCGACGGCCTGCCGGTGACCATCCACCGCCCCTACGAGATCACCGGCCACAGCCGCACCGGCGCCTGGAACACCGGCAGCGCCATCTGCGCGGTCTTCGACGCGATCGTGCGGATGGGCAAGGCGCCCGCGGTGCCGCTCCCGCTCGACCTGGTCCCGGTGGACGCGGTCACCGACGCGATCGTCGGCATCGCCACCGGGCTCCCGCACCTCGGCGGCGTGGTCCACCTGACCAACCCCCGGCCGGCGACCCTGGGGGACATGGTCCAGCGCATGCGGTCCGCCGGGCACACCGTCGACGAGGTGAGTTATCAGGAGTGGACCGAGGCTCTCATTGATCATGTGCACGCCCACCCCACCTCGCCCATCGCGCCGTTCACCCCGCTGTTCCACACCGCGGCCAAGCAGGCGGACTTCACGGTCAAGGAGATGTACTTCGACACGGTCTTCCCCGAGGTGCGGCGCACCCGCACCGACCAGGTCTGGCCGTCGTGGAGCGCGTCCTGCCCGCCGGTCGATGACGCCCTGCTGGACGGCTACGTCAGCTGCCTCAAGCGCGCCGGCCTGCTCCTCGGCCGGGTCTGACCCCGGCACCGGCCGCCGGTGACAGTCGGGACCGGTCCTCCCTCCCTGGGAGCGACCGGTCCCGGCCTTGGGGGTATCCCGCGAGGACGGCCTCGCCGTGACGCGGGCCAACCGTGCCCACGGGGACCGCACCGTCGATGGCCTCGATGATGCGACCTGCCCACAGCGGACCGAACTCCCCGCACAGCTCGATCAGTTGCACGCCTTCGTCAGTCTGAAGATCAGGGTTGGTCTCGGCACTGCCGGCCCGATGTGCCGAAGTCGCCGGTGTGCAGAGGCCGATGCACGGCCTTCGACGCAGGCGGCCCGAACGGTGGTTGATGCGGCGGCCGTCCGGCCGTACGACGACCAAGCGGCGGCTCAGGACTCCTGGCGCTGGTCCACGCGCCCGAGGCCGGGTCCCCGCCCGGGCCGCGGCTCGGGCAGCGGGACCCCGCCACCCTCCGGGGCGCAGCCCCGCACCATGTACGCGAGAACGTCGTCGAGGCCGGCCGCGGTCTCCTCGGCGGAGTACTGGCAGCTCACGGCGAGGCCGGCGAAGCCGTGCAGCGTGGTGAAGACCGGCGCGGAGATCCGGTCCACCGGGCCCTGCCGCACCTCACCCGTCCGCTGTCCGTCCGCGATCAGCTCCTCCGCCAGCGCGACGGCTCGCTGTACCGCCTCCAGCAGCGCCAGGGAGGCCGCCGGGTCGTGCTTGACGGCGAACATGAGGTCCAGCAACTCCGCGTTGGCGGTCGCGAAATCCACATAGGCGCGGGCCAGCGCGGCGAGCCGGTCGCTGAACGCCCCACCCGCATCCCGGGCCCCGGTCAGCACCTCGACCAGGCGGTCGAACCCGGCGAGCGCCAGCGCGTCCAGCAGTGCCTGCTTGTCCTTGAAGTGGCGGCTCGGCGCGGCATGGCTGACGCCGAGGTCGCGGGCCAGCTCCCGGAGCGACAGTGCGCCCGGCCCCCGCTCCCGCAGCGTCTCCTCGGCCCGTGCCAGCAGCGCGGCGCGGAGGTCTCCGTGGTGGTAACGACGGGTGTGCATGGCCACCACCCTACCGTCGATGTATTCACCGGCTACATTGTTGTCATTGACAGCATTGTTGGCGACGCCTACATTGAGCCCATGGCTGACACTCGTAGCACGCGTGACTGGAGCGCCCTCGACATCCCCGACCAGAGCGGCCGCACCGCCGTGGTGACCGGCGCCAACAGCGGCCTGGGCATCGCCACCGTCGACGCCCTCGCCCGCGCCGGCGCCCATGTCGTGCTCGCGGTGCGGGACGTCGGACGGGGGGAGCAGGCCGCCGCCGCCGTCCGGGGCGCCCGGGGAAGCCTGGAGGTGCGCCGGCTGGACCTGGCCGACCTCGCTTCGGTGCGCGCGTTCGCCGACGCCTGGCGGGGCGACCTGGACCTGCTGATCAACAACGCCGGGGTGATGGCCGTCGCCGAGTCCCGCACCAAGGACGGCTTCGAGACCCAGTTCGGCACCAACCACCTCGGCCACTTCGCGCTGACCAATCTGCTGCTGCCCCATGTCACCGACCGCGTGGTCACCGTGGCGTCCGCGGCACACCGGACGCCGCCCGGCACCCGCATCCACTTCGACAACCTCGATCTGGCCGGCGAGTACACCCCCTACCGGGCCTACTCCCAGTCCAAGCTGGCCAACCTGCTGTTCACCCTCGAACTCCAGCGCCGCCTCACCGAGGCCGGCAGCGGCGTACGCGCCCTCGCCGCACACCCGGGCTACGCCGCCACCAATCTGCAGAGCCACGACGCCAGCGCCGTCCGGCGTGCCCTGATGCGGGTGACCAACCGGATCGTCGCCCAGGACAACCGGGCCGGTGCGCTGCCCACCCTCTACGCCGCCACCCAGGACCTCCCCGGCGCCAGCTACCTCGGCCCCGACGGCTTCGCCGAGATGCGCGGCCGCCCGGCACTGGTCAGCAGGTCGGCCGCGGCCAGCGATCCGGTGAGCGCCCGGCGCCTGTGGCAGGCATCCGAGGACCTGACCGGGGTCGGCTTTCCGGCCCTGAGCAGCACCGGGGCCGCCGGGAAGGACGCCTAGTCAGGACTCGACCGGACACGTCCTAAAGGGGACGGCCACGCCCCCCCGTTCGGCCGAACACCGGCGGGGGTGTCGCGTGCCGGCGGGCCATAGTGGCGGTAGCCGCCGGTGCGGCGGGCCCATCGGAGTGCGGGAGAGCGCGGGATGCCGAAGTACCTGGTGCAGACGAGTTACACGCCCGAGGGAATGAAGGGGCTCCTCGCCGAGGGCGGAAGCGGGCGGCGGGCCGCGGTCGAGCGGGTGATGCAGTCCTGCGGCGGTTCGCTGGAGGCGATGTACTTCGCCTACGGGGACGCCGACCTGTACTGCATCCTGGACTTCCCCGACCCGCTGTCGATGGCCGCGGTCGCGATGCGGGTACGGGCCTCGGGGGCGGTGCGGTCCTCGGCGGTGCCGCTGCTCTCCGTCGAGGAGATCGACCGGGCGGCCGGGCAGCGGGTCGACTTCCGTCCGCCCGGCGACTGATCCGACCGCAGGCGGAGCGCAGCCGGGGGACCGTCTCCGGGGGAGGACCGAAGCCGCGGGGCGACGGTGGCCGCGGAGCGACCGCAGCCATGGCGTGGCGACCGCCACGGGCTCGGAGCGGCCGCAGGAGCCCAGCACCCTACGGGCCGCGCTCGTGCCCGTGCCCATGCCCGCGCCCGCTGTCCCGGGCAAGCACACCCTCCTCGCCGTCCCCCGTCCCCCATCTCCCGTCCCCCATCTCCCGTCCACCCCACGCTCGATAGCCTGCGGTGCATGCCCGCCACACCCGCCCCACCCACCGAAATCGCCCCCGTCGCGGCCGCTCTGCTGGGGCGCGCCCCCGAACTGGGCGCCCGGATGGCTCGCCGGATCCGTGCCGAGGTCGCCTACTACGGCAGCGCGGACCGGGTCTCCTTCGGTGAGTTGAGCGCCTCCTGCCGTCGCAACACCGAGCTGGTCTTCGGGCGGCTCGCCGGTGACGGCGGGGGCGATCTGACCATCGCGCACCGGACCGGCCGGGAGCGGGCCCGTCAGGGGACCCCGCTGGCCGAGCTGCTGCACGCCTGCCGCGTGGGGTCCGCTTTCCTGTGGGCGGCACTCGCCGCCGAGGCCCGTACCGCCGACGGCATCACCGCCGAGACCCTCGTGGCCCTGGCCGGTTGGTGGGGGAACGAGGGGATCGCGGCGGCGGTCGGTGATGCCTATCGGGAGGAGACCGCCGAACTGGTGCTCCGACGGGAACGCGAGCGCTCCGCCACCGTCGAGGCCCTCTGCACCGGGCTGCTGACCGACCGTACGAGCCTGGGGGAGGCCGCTGAGCGGCTCGGCCTGCCGGCCTCCGGGCCCTACCTCGTGGTGGCGGCCGAGGCGCCCGCACCCGGCCGGGAGGCGTTGCCCGGCGTCGAGGCGCGCCTCGACGCGGAGCACCTGCGCTCGGCCTGGCGCCTGTTGCCGGACCTTCAGATCGGGGTGGTCGCCGTCCGGCCGCCGGGCGCGGAGGAGGCGGCGATGGGCGTCCTGGAGCGCTCGCTCTCCGCCCGGGTGGGCGTCAGCCCCGCCTACCGCGCCCTGCGCGAGACCCCCAGGGCGCTGCGGCTCGCCCGTCTGGCCCTCGCCGGAGTGCGGGGCCGGAGCGCGGGCGTGGCGCGCTTCGACGACAGTCCGGCCGCCCTGCTGGTGGCGGCGGCCCCGGAGGAGGGCGGCCGGATCGCCCGGGCCGTCTTCGACGGCGTCCTGCGGCTCCCCGCGGCCGAGCGGGACCGCCTGCTGGACACGCTGGAGTGCTGGTTCGCCGCGTCCGGCTCGGCCGCCGACGCCGCCGAGCTGCTGGACTGCCACCGCAACACCGTCCGCTACCGCCTGCACCGGCTGGAGGAGCTGACCGGCCGCACCCTGCGCGACCCACGCGCGGTCGCCGACCTCGCCGTGGCGCTCCACGCGCTGCGCCTGAGGCCCGCCGAGTAGCGCCGCGCGGCCCCCTGACCGGCCCGGCGGCCCCGCCCGTTCAACACCCCTTCCGGGCCCGGTACAGGTCGCGCAGCAGGGCGATCTCCGCCCCGTGGTGCAGCAGTTCCTGGTTGACCCACCACACGGTTTCGATGAACGGATCCTCCGGGTCGCTGCCGTGCGGATAGCTGCAGTACCCCACCGTGTCGAGAGCGGCCTCCCCGACACCGACCAGCGCCGCCCGCCACCGCAGCCGGTCAGGACGGTGGCCCGCGGCCCGGGGCCGTGCGAGCGCCGCCGGACCGATCAGCAGTCGGGCACCGGCTCCCAGAACTACTCGTCGTCGGTCAGCGAGTCGACCGCGAGGGCCGTACCGTTGCCGCTGTCCACCACCGGCCCGGTCAGGCGGTCCCGCAGGCGCCGGTGGGCGAAGTCGAACTGCTGCAGCAGGGGGACCAGCCGCGGTGGCGTCGTCAACGGAGGCTCCTGGGGCGTCGGTTGGGTAGGCGGCGGTGGTGCGCTGCCCGTTACGACACCACATCCCGCAGCGCTTCGCCCTGGAGATGGTCGGCGACGTTCTGCACGGCCGCCAGCGCGATACGGACCAGGGTCTCCCGGGTGACCCCGCCGACGTGCGGGGACAGGACCACGTTCGGGGCCTTGAGCAGCCGCAGGGCCGCCGTGGGCGGTTCGGGGTCGAAGACGTCCAGGCCGGCGCCGGCGAGTGCACCGGCGGCCAGGGCGTCCGCGAGCGCGTCCTGGTCGATCAGGGCGCCGCGGGCGGTGTTGACGACGAAGGCGGTGGGCTTGAGCAGGGCGAGGCGCTCGGCGTCGAGGAGGTGGCGGGTGGCGTCGGTGAGCGGGGCGTGTAGGGAGACGTAATCGGCGGTGCGCAGCAGGTCGTCGAGGGGGAGGTGGCGGGCGCCGCCGAGCCGGGCCTCGACGTCCGGCGCCACCCGCCGTGGCCCGGCGTACACCACGGTCATGTCGAACGCGACCGCGCGCCGGGCGACTTCCTCACCGATGTGGCCCAGGCCGACGATGCCCAGGGTCTTGCCGGACAGTTCGGTGATCGACTGCTGGAGGCGGGGCAGCGCCCAGTCCGCCTCGACCAGCGCCGTGTGGGCCGGCACCAGCTGCTTGGCCAGGGCGAGCATCAGGGCGAAGGTCTGCTCCGCCACGTTCTGCTTCTCCGCGCCGCTGGAGCCGATGTTGCAGACCTGCACGCCCCGGCGCCGGGCGGCGTCCAGGTCGACGTAGTCGAAGCCGTGGCTGGCGCACTGGATCAGCTCCAGCGCCGGGGCGGCGGCGATGTGGTCCGCGGTGACCGGGCCCAGGCCGGTGATGATGACCTGTGCCGCGCGCAGCGCCGAGGGGTCCTCGTCGGCCGCTTCGACTACGGTGACCCGCGCGGTGGCGCTGGGCAGCACGGTGGTCAGCGCGGCCCCGGCGGTCCGGCCGCCGACGTGCGGCGACACGATGGCCAGCACGTTCTTCACGGTCGGGGTCTCGGTGGTCATGCGGTCTCCTCGATGAGGTCGTCGGCGGTCGGCGAGGTGGGGCGGGAGTGGCCGGACAGGGCCAGGGTGAGGTCGAGTTCGGCGAGCAGACAGCGGATGACGTGCTCGACACCGGCCTGGCCGTCCAGGCCCAGCCCGTACGCGTACGGGCGTCCCACGAGCACCGACTCCGCGCCCAGCGCCAGCGCCTTGACGATGTCGTCGCCGGTGCGGATGCCGCTGTCGAAGAGGACGGTGAGCCGGTCCCCGACCGCCTCGGCGACCCGGGGCAGCGCATCCGCGGCGGCGACCGAGCCCGCGACCTGCCGGCCGCCGTGGTTGGAGACCACCACCCCGTCCACGCCGGCCTCGGCGGCGCGCCGCGCGTCGTCGGGGTGCAGGATGCCCTTCAGCACGATCGGGCCGTCCCAGTTGTCGCGCAGGAACGCCAGGTCCGGCCAGGTCTTCGCGGGGTCGGCGAACATCCCCACGAAGTGCATCACCGCCGCGTTCGGATCCTCATGGACCGGTTTGGCCAGACCCGCCCGGAACGCCGGGTCGGTGAAGTAGTTGGCGGTCCCCACACCGTGCAGGAACGGCAGGAACGCCTGGTCGAGATCGCGTGGCCGCCAGGCCAGCAACGGGGTGTCCAGGGTGACGAACAGCGCGCGGTATCCGGCCGCCCGCGCCCTGGTCAGGAAGCTGCGGGTGACCTCGCGGTCCTTCGCCCAGTACAGCTGGAACCACCGCTCGCCGTCCCCCATCGCCTCCGCCACCTCCTCCATCGGCGTGCTGGAGGCGGAGGACAGGATGTACGGCACGCCCTGCGCCGCGGCGGCTCGGGCGGCGGCCGGCTCGGCGTCCGGATGCATCAGCGACAGCACCCCGACCGGCGCCAGCGCCAGCGGCGCGGGCAGCGACCGGCCCAACACCTCCACCGACAGGTCGCGCTGGTGCACATCGCGGAGCATCCGCGGGACGATCCGCCGGCGGTCCAGGGCAGCCCGATTGGCCTCCGCGGTGCTGCCGCTGCCCGCGCTGCCCGCCACATAGCCGACCGGCCGGGGCCCGAGCCGCTGTTCGGCGAGCCTCTCCAGCCGGGTCAGATCGGTCGGCAGCCGGGGCACCGCGCCCGTCATCCCGTTGAGGTAGATCTCGTACTGGAAGTCCGCCCAGTGCGTGGCCATCGTTCCGTCCCGCCTCTCGTCGCTGAGACCGCGTGTTGACCGAGATCCTGGCGACAGTGACAAGATCCGTCCACCAGGCTGCGCACAACGCGCGGGTGGAATCATCACCCTGTGATGAAGGAACGCGAGGCGGCCCGGGAACGCGCCCGGTAGTCGCCTGCCCGACCTGTCAGGTGGCCTTGGGCAGTTGCTGGGTGGCGCAGTGGATCCCGCCGCCGCCCTCGCCGAGCGTGTCGACGGACACCTGCACGACCTTCCGGCCCGGGTACAGGTCGCGCAGCAGGGACGCGGCGTGGTCGTCGGCCTTCCGGTCGCCGAAGCGGGGGAGCACCACCCCGCCGTTGACCACGTAGTAGTTCACATAGGTGGCAAGGAAGTCCTTCCCGCGGCGGCCGATGTCGACGGGCTCCGGCAGCTCGACGACCTCAAGTCCCTTGCCCCGTGCGTCGACCGCCCGGTCCAGGGTCCTCCGAGCCTGCCGGTACACGCCGGTCCAGACGTCCTGCGCGGCCTTCCCGGCCGGTGTGCCGATCACCACGACGCCCGGTTCCGAGAACCGCGCCAGCGCATCGATGTGGCAGTCCGTGATGTCGTGCCCCTTGACGCCGTCCACCCAGATCACGGTGGTGACGCCGAACAGGTCCGTGAGCGCCCGCTCGACGTCGTCGCGGGACACCCCCGGATTGCGGTTGCCGTTGACCAGCGAGCTTTCGGTCGCGAGCAGGGTGCCCGCGCCGTCCACCTCGATGGCTCCGCCCTCGCCGGTGATCGGTGCCTGGATCCGCGCGAGGCGAGCGTCGTCGAGGACGGCGCGGGCGACCCGGCGGTCGCGGCCGTGGACCTGCTTGCCGCCCCAGCCGTTGAAGTTGAGGTCGACCCCGGCGACGCCCTGCGGTCCGACCACGAAGGTCGGGCCGGTGTCGCGTATCCACAGGTCGTCCACCGGTACCGGCAGGACCTCCACCCCGGAGCCGCACGCCGTGCGTGCCGACCGCACCTCACCCTCGTTGGCCAGTAGGACGACCGGTTCGAACTCGGCGACCGCTCGGGCGATCCCCGCGATGTCGTCCCGGACACCAGGGAGGTCCGACTCCCAGATCCGCCCGGTGGGCCAGGCCATGTAGGTCAGTTCGTGCGGGTGCCGTTCATCGGGCATACGTCGTCCGTCGGCCGCTGCCGCCGCCCCCGACCCGCGCCCCCGGTGCGTCGCCGGTCGGCCGTCGTCGGCCCGGGTGCGGCAGGCGCTGAGTGCCCCGCCGGCGGCCGCCAGGAACGCCGTCTGCAATGTCTGACGCCTGGACATGAACATGGATCCTCCTGACTGAAATTTCAGTCAGGGTAGCGTACGACATGATCGGAACCCCTGTGCTTGCCGATCCGTTCAGGAGCGTTCGATGTCCAACCGGCCCACCCAGATCCTCGAAGCCACCGCTCGGCTGGTCGCCCGACGCGGCGTGCGCGGGCTGCGCGTGGAGGAGGTCTCCGCCGAGGCCGGCGTCTCGACGGCCTTGGTGTACTACCACTTCAAGGACCGGGCCGGGCTGCTCCGGCGCACCCTGGAATTCATCAACGAGCGCGCCGTCCGGTACACCGACGGTGCGCCGGACACCTGCGCCGACCCCCGTGCCCAGCTCACCGACATGCTGCTGAGGGAGATGCAGGAGGCCGGCGTCGTCCGAGAGAACAGCGCGGCCTGGGGGGAGCTGCGGGCGTCCGCCATCTTCGACACCGACCTGCGCGAACAGCTGGCCACCGCGACCGGCGCGTGGGTGGACGACCTCGCGCACCTGATCCGCCAGGCCCGGACGGACGGTCTGGCCGACTCCCAAGTCGACCCGGAGAGCGCCGCCGAACGCCTCACCGCCCTGGTCGAGGGGCTGAGTCAACGGTGGCTGAGCGGCACCACCTCACTGGAGCGCGCCCGCGCGCTGCTCCGGGACGCCATCGCCCTGGAGCTGCGCCGGCCCTGACGGGGAGTCCTCCGGGGCGTACGGCCGGGCGTCGATGGGGGAGTCGGCGGGGGCGGCGGGGGGCGAGAAGGGGCGGTCGCCCGCCCAGGGGTGACGTCGTGTCCGTCACCGGCCCTCACTGGCCCTCGTTGGCCCCGCCCGCCCCAGCGGCACCGTCCGGCGTATCGGTGACCGCGTACTGTGCCACGCCGTGGCCGAATGACCAGTCGATCGACTCGTTCTCGGTCACCGTCACGAACACGTTCCGCGGCTCGGTCCCCGCGTACTCCTGGGCGAGTTCGGCGATCCGCCGGTACATGGCCCGCTTCTGTGCCGGCGTGCGGCCGGACCGCATGGTGATGGCGATGTAGACGATGCCGTCGTCGCGCCGCACCCCGAGGTAGTCGTCGTAGCGCAGCGCGCTGGTGGTGCCGTCGTGGCCGACCAGGACGTCGAAGCGGTCGTCCGGCGGGATGCCGATCGTCTCGGCCAGGGCATCGTGCACGGCCCGGCCGAGCGCGTCGAGCCGGTCGCGGTCGGCCCCCAGGGCGTCGATGCGGACGAAGGGCATGGCGGCGGTTCTCCTCGGTAGGGCGCCGGGTCAACGGCGGGGCGGTGGGGGCGGGTTGGTCCGGGTTGACGCGGGCCGTCGGATGCGTCCGCCCACGTCTCCACGGCCCGATCGTACATACTAGTAGGTACAGAGGCGTGGGTCGGTGGGGGCGCACGGTGTCGCTCTCGGGTGCGACTCCGGCATATCGCTGGAAAACCAAAGATCACCAGCGATACCCGGCGATACCCAGCGATACGGAAAGCCCGATGGGTGAACGCCGTTCAGAGACTCAGCTAGCGGCTCACTTTCATATCGGTATTGCTTCAAATCTTGACGATCGGGCGGATCGTGAAGTTCACTTCAGCCGTTCTGCGGGCCGGGTCAGGCGGCCCCATGGGAGGTACCGAAAAACATGAATGCAATAATGCGGCGCGCCCTCACCGGCGCGATGGCGCTTTCGCTGGCAGCACCCTTGGCGGCCTGTGGGAAGGGGCAACAGGATGCCGGCGCGGGCAAGGACTCCATAGGCCTGCTCCTCCCGGAGAACAAAGCGGCCCGCTATGAGAAGTTCGACCGCCGCATCATTTCCTCGCGGATAGCCTCGCTCTGCCTTGAATGCAAGGTGGATTACGCCAATGCCGAGCAGCAAGTCGATACGCAGAAAAGACAGTTCGAGGCGCTGGTGAAGAAGGGTGTAAAGGTCATCATTCTTGACCCGGTCGACGCCCAGGCCGCCAAGAGCTGGGTGGACGCGGCCGCCAAGAAGGGTGTCCAGGTCGTCGCGTACGACCGGCTGGCCGAGGGTGACGTCGCGGCGTACGTCTCCTACGACAACGAGAAGATCGGCCGGCTCCAGGGCCAGGCGCTGGTCGACGCGCTCGGCTCCCAGGCGGCTTCCGCGGACATCGTCATGATGAACGGATCGCCGACCGACCCCAACGCGCCGTCGTACAAGAAGGGCGCTCATGACGTCCTCGACTCCAAGGTGCACAAGGTCGTCTACGAGAAGGACATCCCCGAGTGGTCCGCGGCGACCGCCAAGAAGAAGATGACCGACATCATCAACTCCCGCGGTCCGCAGGGTTTTGACGCGGTCTACTCGGCCAACGACGGTATGGCCGGCGGTATCGCCGAGGCGCTCAAGGCGGCCGGCATCAAGAATGTTCCGGTCGGCGGCCAGGACGCCGAACTTCCCGCGCTCCAGCGGGTGGTCGCCGGGACCCAGACCTTCACCGTTTACAAGGAAGTCCGACCGGAGGCCGAGACCGCCGCCGAAATCGCCTTCCGGCTGCTGCGTGGGAAGAGCATCAACTCCCTGACCACGACCACCGCCGGCAACAACAGCAAGTCCGGCATCCCGGCCCAGCTGTTCAGCGCGCAGGTGGTCACCAGGAAGAACCTCAAGGACACCGTCGTCCGCGACGGCGCCGTCCGGGCCGATCTGCTGTGTGCCGACCTCGCCTCCGCGTGCAAGTCCCTCGGGGTGCAGTGACCACAAGTCGGTGAGCCCCGCCGGACGGCCCGTTCCGCACACCGCGGAGCGGGCCGCCCGGCGGCGGAGCGCAGGCCACGGCGGAGGCCACCCGCCCTGCCCCGCGGGCGGACGGCAGGACGTTGCGACTCCGCTAAGACGCCGTCCGCCCCAGCCACTCGTAGGCCGCCCGCGCCGTGAACTCCCGCTGGCCGCCCCGGAACAGCAGCCCCGCACCGGCGAACGCCGGATCGTCGACGGTGGCCGCCACATACGGGACCGCGATGCACCGCATGCCCGCCCGCTGTGCCGCCAGCGCACCGGGCGGCGCGTCCTCCAGCACCACGCAGTCCCCGGGGACCGCGCCCAGCCGGTGCGCGGCCTCCAGGAACACGTCCGGCTCCGGCTTGCCGTGCGCCACCTCCTCGGCCGACACCAGCGTGGTCAGCAAGGCGTCGAGCCCTGTACCGGCCAGCACCGCCTCGATGGCGGCCCGCGAGGAACCCGACGCCACCGCCATCGGATGCCCGGCCGCCGCCAACCGTTCCACGAGCGTGCGCATCTCGGGGAAGACCTCGGTGTGCATCCGCGCCAGCTCCAGGTACGCGCGGTTCTTGCCCGCCAGGAGTTCCTCGACCGGCGCGTCGATGCCGAACTCCCGGCCGAGGATCTCCAGGGTCTCGCGGGTGCCGATGCCGATGAAGCGGGTGTGCTGCTCCCAGCTGAAGTCGGGCACACCGTAGCCCGCCAGCAGCCGGCGTCCCGCCTCGTAGTAGTTGGGCTCGCTGTCCACCAGCGTGCCGTCGAGATCGAAGATCACCGGGGTCGGCGGGACGGGCCTGCCGGACCTGCCCGGTGAGGGGGCGGAAGCACTCATGCCCTCCAGCATGCCAAGGCGCGGCCCGGTGGGACCGCCGGTCTCACCCCGGCTTCGCGGCCCCGCCGACCGACTCCACCAGCGGCAGCATCCGGTGCGGCACCCGCTCGCGCAGCGCCACCTCGGTACGGGTACGGACCACACCGGGCAGGCTGATCAGCCGCTGGATCACATCCTCCAGATGCGCCGCGTCCCGGGCCACCACACGGGTCAGCAGGTCGCCGCCCCCGGTCGTCGAGAACGCCTCGATGATCTGCGGCACCTCCGCCAGCGCGGCGGCCACCTCCTCCAGATGACCCTGGGTCACCTCGATGTGGACGAAGGCCAGTACGGGGTGGCCGAGCGCGGCGGGGGAGAGCCGGGGGCCGTAAGCGGTGATCACTCCGTCGCGTTCGAGCCGGTCCAGCCGCGCTTGGACGGTGCCCCGGGCGACCCCCAGCAGCCGGGCGTACTCCCGCACACTGGTGCGCGGCTGCTCCAGCAGCAGCCGCAGGATCCTGGCGTCCAGCGCGTCCACGGGCACGGCCCCACGGCCTCTCACGGTTGGCGATATCCGGCCGTGACTGTACCAATGGCCCCATGAAGGCGGCGATCGCTGGGCCGGCTGCCCGGACTCCGCGCCGGTTCACCCCGCTCCCGGCGCCGCGCGTCGTTCCCCGCCGCCCGGGGGAGCCGGGCCGGGCCGGTCCGCCGCCCCGGCGAGCACACCCAGCAACACCAGGACGAGCACGACGATCCCGAGGACCAGCGCCACCGCTCCCGGGGTGGGGTAGTTCCACAGGACCAGCGCCAGCGCGCCGCCGGCGATCACCACACCGGTGGTCCAGCCCCGGTGGGCGCTCAACCAGTGGCCCAGTGCGCCGGTACGCAGCCCCTGGCGGGCACTCGCCCGGCCGAGTGCCCCGGTGCCCCGGGTGGCGGCGGAGCGTACCGCCACCGCGCCGCGCCCGGGCCCGTACAGATAGCTCGCCAGGGCGGTGATCACCGCGACGACCAGGACGGTACGGGCGCTCTGGCGCAGGAACCGCACCAGTGTGTCGAAGATGGTGGCGGCCGCGTTCTCCGGCAGCGTGCTCGGCGGGACGGAGTCCAGATAGACCCCGCGCAGCACGGCGAGCGCGATGAGCAGGACGGCCATCATCACGCCGGTACCGATCGCGGTGGCCATCAGCGCCAGCCGGTGCGCGGGCGCGGCCCAGATCCCGAGGGCGGCCAGGACGAGCACCACGACCGGCAGCCAGGTGCCGAGCACGTTCAGCAGCCGCATCAGCCCCTGCGCCTGCTGGAGCTTGTCGACCTTCAGCAGCGGAATCGTCCGGTCGACCTGCGGGAACTTCGCCACCTTGGCGTACCCCGCGTTGACCAGCCGCTGTTTGACGTTGTCGACGACGGTGCCGATGTCCAGCACCACGGTGTTCCCGCGGGCCTGGATCGCGCTGTTGCCCTGGCCGGTGAGGACCTTCACCACCGCGGCGTGCGCGCGGCGGTTGGCGGCGTCCCACACCTCGGCGAACTGGTCGCTGGTCACCACCTCCGACACCACCTTGTGCACGGCGCTGGTCATCGCGCTCTTCAGCGGGCCGTCCAGCGCCGGGGTGTGGTTGACCACCACGGGCGGCGCCCCGGCCTTCTGCAGGGCCTTGGCCAGCGACGAGGTGATCGCGTCGACATCGACATTGCTGACCACACGGTGCGTCAGCCGGTCGGTCACCGCGTTCTGTACGGGCGGTTCGGTGGCCAGCGGTGCCACGGTCTGGACGTACCGGGCGGAGTCGGAGATCTGACTGTCCACCCAGGCGGCGACGACCGCGAACGGGGCCAGCAGCAGCGCCAGGACGAGCAGCACCGAGGCGCCCGTGGTGCGCAGCCGCCGGTGCCGTACCGCGGCGGCCCTGCGCAGCCGCTGGTACTCCTGCCGCTCGGCGGGGTCCAGTGGGTGCCCCTCCGCGGCACCGTCGCCGTCGCCGGGGCGGTCGGGCCGGCCGGCGTCTTCCGCTCGGCCGGGTTCCCCGGGCCGGTGTGCGCCCCCGGGCCGGTCGGCGTCCCCGGGCCGGTCGGCGTCCCCGGGCCGGTCGGCGTCCCCGGGCCGGTCGGCGTCCCCGGGCCGGTCGGGGCCCTCGGGGCGGCCAGGGGTGTCGGGCAGGTCGTTGGGGTCCCCGGGCCGAGGGGTACCGTTCGGAGCCATGGCGTCTCCTCACTCCGGGAGGCGGCGCATCTCCTCGATGCGCAGACCGAGGTCCTGGAAGCGGCTCAGCAGTCCGTACAGGTGCGCCTCGTCCGTCACCGAGCCGAGGAACAGCGTCTGCCGCGGGGCGGTCAGCCGCTGTAGCTCCGGGAACGCCTCGGCCAGCGAGGCCGAGACGAGGCCGGTGACACGGAACTCGTACCGCATGCCCTACCGCCCCTCGCCCGCGGGAACCGTCCTCTCGCATGCTGTCGGCCGCGCGACCGGACGGCATCACCCGCAGGAGGTGACCCGGGGCCAGGGGGGCGCTTCCCTTCCTTCCGGCTGCTTCCGGATCTCCGTGGACGCGCGGGGGCCCAGGAAGCCCCCTGGGCCCGAAGGGACTCCCGGGCGCAAAGGCCCGCGGGTCCGGGTCACAGCAGGTGCAGCTCCCGGCCGCGCTCGACGGCCTCCCGGCGGCGCCCGGCGCCGAGCTTGCGGAAGACGCTCCTCAGGTGCGTCTTGACGGTGTTGACGGACAGTTGGAGCTCCGCGGCGATCTCCTCGTTGGACATCATCCGGGCCACACAGGCGAGGACCTCCCGCTCCCGGCCGCTGAGCGGCTCGACCAGCACCGGCCCGGCCGGCCCGTCCGGACCGTCCGGCGGCCGGGGGAACAGCCAGTCCGGTGCCGGCGGCGCCCCGTCCCGGAGCAGGTGCCGCACCCAGGGCCCGGCCTCGGTGAACGGCCGTCGCAGCTGTTCCGGAGCGGCCGCATCGAGCGCCTCCGCCAGCAGCCCGCGCGCGGCCGGCCGGTCACCCGTCAGCAGCGCGGCATGGGCCCGCAGCAGACGGATCCGCACCCGGTCGGACAACTCAGCCCCCGGCGCCGCTTCGGCCGGCGCGACCAGACGGAGGGCGCGGGTGGCGCGCCCCGCGGCGAGGTGCGCCAGCGCCAGCGCCACGGTCCGCGCCACGCCTCCGGTGCCGGGCAGGTTCAACACCGCGGCCGCCGCGGCGGGGTCGCCCCGGGCTAGGACGGCGGCCGAGCGCGCCACGGCCAGGCGCTCCGCAGGCCACGCGGGGAGCGCCGGCCCGGGCTCGTCCAGCGCCGCGACCGCCGCGGCCCACCGGCCCTGCGCCAGCTCCCCCCGGGACCGCAGGACGGCCCGCTCGGTCCACAGCACCGGATCGTCCCGGAGCCCGGGCAACGCCTCGGCCAGCTCAAGGTGGTGACGTGTCGTCAGAATCTCGCAGCGTTCGGACGCCACGACGGCCAGCGCCAACTGGCCGGCGGCCGAACGGCGGTCCTCGGCCAGGCCGTACCGGTCGGCGACGACGAGGGAGTCCGCTGCGTGCTCCGCCGCCGCGGTCAGCGCCCCGCCGAGGCCCTCGGCCAGCGCCATCCCGCCCAGCACCGCATGCCGTACGGCGTGCGGCACGTCGGTGGTGCAGGCCCGCAGCGCGTCCCCGAACGCGCGCCGGGCCTCGCCGAGGCGCCCCGCCCCCAACAGGCCACGGGCCAGGCCGTGGTGCCGCAGTGCCTCGATCTCCGGGCGCTCCTTCAGTCGGGACGCGGGCACCTTGGTCATCAGCTCCGCGACCTGCCGGGCCCGCCGGCCGGCCACGGCCCCGCCCTCGCCCCCGCGCCCGTACGGCTCCGCGAGCAGCCGCAGCAGCGCATGGGTCAGCCGCGCCTCCGGGCCGGCCCGCGCACCCCGGTGCCGCAGCCGCCGCTCGGCCCGCCCGAGCCACGCCCGGCAGCCCGCGGCGTCCTGCCGGGACAGCCGGCGGGCCGCGGTCACCAGAGCCGCCTCGGCCCCCGGGACGTCCGTGGGCATCTGAGCGAAGAGCGCGGCCGGCCCGGCGCCGTCGGGACCGGCCAGCAGGCGGCCGACCAACAGCTCCCGCACGGCGGTCGCGGCGGCGTACGGCCAGTCCCCGGCGGCGGTCGCGTGCACCAGGGCCTCGGTGATCCGCTCCTGCGCGGCGAACCAGCGGGCGGCCCGGCGGTGCAGCCACGGTGCGAGGTCCGGCCGCCTGCCCCGCAGCTCCGCCTGCAACACCCCCGCGAACAGCGGGTGGACCCGGAACCACCCGGTCTCGCCGATCGGTTGGACGAACGCGTTGTCGTGGACCAGCCGCTCCAGGACCTGCGCGGCGTCCGCGTGCCCCGTCAGGGCGTCGGCGAGCCCGGGGTGGACCCGTTCCAGGACGCTGGTGCGCACCAGGAGCTCCCGGGTCGCAGCGGGCTGTGCGTCCAGCACCTCGGCCAGCAGGTAGTCGGCCACCGCACGCTCGGACGCGGTGAACGACCGGGCGAAGGCGGCGGCGTCACCGGACCGTTCGACGGCCAGCGCGCACAGCCGCAGCCCGGCGGCCCAGCCCTCGGTGCGCCGGGTGAGGCCGGCGACGACCTCCGCACCCGGCGCAGGTCCGTGGCCGCCCAGCAGGCTGGCCGCCTCCTCGGGGGTGAACGCCAGGTCGGCGCCCCGGATCTCGCACAGCCGGCCCTCGGCGCGGTAGCGGTGCAGCGGAAGCAGGGGGTCCGTGCGGCTGGTCAGCACCAGGTGCAGCCCCGGGCCGGCGTGGTCGACCAGGAACTCCAGGCCGTCGGCCAGCTCCCGGCCGGGCACCCGGTCGAGGCCGTCGACGACCAGCACCGCCGGCTCGGGCAGGTGCTCCAGGGCGGCGGCGAACCACACCAGCAGGGAGCGGTCTGAGCCGCCCGCACCAGGCGCCCCACCGGGCCCGCCGTCCGGCAGCAGCAGACCGCGTCGGAAGCCCTCCCGCACGTAGGCCCAGCAGACGCCCGGGGTGTCCGCGCGGTCCAGGGTCACCCAGACGACCGGCCCGGGCGGTGCCCCCGACTGCGCCCAGGACGCGGCCAGGGTCGTCTTGCCGGCCCCCGCCGGGCCGGTGATCAGCGTCAGTGGTCCCCGTGCCCCGTCGGTGAGCCGGTCCAGGAGCCGCCGCCGGTGCACCAGGCCGCCGACGACGGCCGGTACCGAGAGCTTCGCGGCGAGCAGGGGATCCCCGTACGGGGACGGCGAGGCTACGGGCATGGGCACCCCCAGGCGGACGACGGCGGGACGGGGACGGCGCCCGGCGAGGCACGGGCCGGTGGGCCCCGCCGCCTCCGCTGGAACCGGGCGTGCCGGTGATCGGCTCCTCCATGGTCACCCGCCGGCCCGTTGATCGCAGCGGGCCGGCGCCGCCCGTACGCCCCGGCGCCGCCCGTACGCCCCGGCGCCCCCCGTACGCGCCGGGGCTGCCCGTAGGGCGTAGGCGCTGGGACGGGCTGTCCGCGTCGGCCCCGCCGTACGTGCCGGAACTGCTTGTGCGCACCGGAACCGTCTGCGTGCGCACCGGAAACCGCCTGTACGTGCCGGGACCGCCCGTAGAGCGCCCCGGGTCGCCGCGACCGACCGTGCCGCGGGTCTCCTGTCGCCCGTAGCGGGTGATGCGGTCCCCGGGCCGGGACGGTGGAATCGGGACGGGCACAGGAGGGAGGCCGGGGCGTGGACAGACGCTGGACCGCACGCCTGGCGCTGGCGACGGGAGCCGCGGCGGTGCTGCTCCTGCTGGTGGTCGCCGGGCTGCGGAGCATCGTGCTGGTGGCCGTGGGGCTGGCCGGGCTGGCCGTCACCGCCGCCGGGGTGTGGTGGGTGCTCTCCCGTAGGGGCCTGCTCAGGGTGCTCGCCCTGGTGCTGGTGGTGCTGGCGCCGCTCGCCGTCCTGGCGCTCTATGTGGACGCCGGGCTGTTCTGGGTCGTGGTGGTCTCGCTCGGGTTGTGGACGCTGGCGCTGGCCACCGGACGGGCCGCGCTGGAGGAGGGATCCGCCCCGGCGGACGACGCCGAGCGACCCGTCGCTCCCCCCGCCCGACCCTTCCTCATCATGAATCCGCGCTCCGGCGGCGGGAAGGTCGGACGGTTCGGGCTGGTGGAGAAGGCCAAGGCGCTCGGCGCCGAGGTCGCCGTGCTGGACCCCGGGCATCCGCAGGACGTCGCCGAACTGGCCCGGCAGGCCCTCGACAACGGCGCCGACCTGCTCGGGGTCGCGGGCGGCGACGGCACCCAGGCCCTGGTGGCGGGGGTGGCGGCGAAGCACGGCGTGCCGTTCATGGTGATCTCGGCCGGCACCCGCAACCACTTCGCGATGGACCTCGGCCTCGACCGCGACGACCCCGCGACCTGCCTGGAGGCGCTCACCGACGGCGTGGAGCGGCGCATCGACCTCGGCTTCATCGGCGAGCGCTGCTTCGTCAACAACGCCTCCTTCGGCGCCTACGCGGCGGTGGTGCAGAGCCCCGCGTACCGCGACGACAAGGCCCGCACCACCCTCCAGGTACTGCCGGACCTGCTGACCCACCACACCGGACCCCACCTGACCCTCAGCGCCGGAGAAGTGACCCTCGACGCGCCACAGGCCGTCCTGGTGAGCAACAACGCCTACCGGATGGGGGACCCGGCGGGACTGGGGCGCCGGGACCGGCTGGACGCCGGGAGCCTGGGCGTCCTGGGCATCAAGGTCGACAACGCCGCGCAGGCCGCCTGGCTGCTGCGCGGCCGGAGCGGAGCCGGACTGACCTCGTGCACCGCCCGCGAGGTCGTGCTGGACGCCGACGCCATCGCCGTCCCGGCCGGTGTCGACGGCGAGGCCCTCACCCTGGCCACCCCGGTCCGCTGCCGGATCGCGCCCGGAGCCCTGCGCATCCGGCTGCCGCGGCACCGCCCCGGTGTGCCGCGGGGCGCCCCGCCGATGGACTGGCGGAGGGTGCGGCGGCTGGCCCTGACGATGGGGCGGACCGCGGCGGGTCGGCCGCCCACCCGCTGACACGGGCTCCCCGGGCCACGGGCTGATCCAGGCGCCCAGGATCCAGGCACCCAGGATCCAGTCGCCCGGGCCGGGTCCCGACCGCCGGACTGGACGCCGTGACCGTGCGGGGCGCCGCCTTCTCGGCGACCCTGGAGGCGTGACCAGCCACGCCCGGGCACCGCGCCCCCAGACGCCGCAGCGGACCGGGGCCCTACCCGCCCGGATCGACTACAGCGGCGCGGTCTACGGCTCGCTGCTCGCCGCGTCGGTGGTGGTCGGCGCCGGCACGCTCGGCCCCTACCCCTGGCTCGAACTCGCGGTCCTGCTGCTGTCCACCGGCGCGGTGTTCTGGGCCGCGCACGTCTTCGCCCGGATCTTCGGGGCCCGGGTGGTGCGGCAGCCGCTGAGCCGTGCGGAGATCCGCCGGGTGTGCCTCGACGAGCGGCCGATCGTCGAGGCGGCGGTGCCGCCGGCCGTCGCGGTGGTGCTGGCCGGGCAGTTCGGACTCGACTACGACGGCGTGGCCTGGCTGGCGCTCGGGATCGCGCTGACCGGGCAGGTCGGCTGGGCGATGGCCGCCACCGTACGAGCCGGCGCCTCACTCCGGCTCACCCTGGCCGCCGGGGTCGCCAATATGCTGCTGGGGCTGCTCATCGTGGTCGTCAAGGCCGCACTCCAACACTGACGGCCCGGCCGGCGTCCCTGTGCGTCCGGGCTCGCTGCTCCCGGCCGTGCACACGGCCCCGGTGGGACCCACCCCACCCGACGCCACCGCCCTCAGCCTGGCTCAGCGCCCAGGCCTGGCTCTCTGCCCCGTCCCGAATTCGCCGCACCCGCCGTACCGCCCCCGTTCACCCCGCCCCGGCTCGCCCTGCCCCGGCTCGTCCCACCCTGGCTCACCCCGCCCCGGCTCACCGCGCCCCGCCGCCCCCGCGCAGCGCCGAACGCAGCGAGAACGCCACCACCAGCTCCAAGATCCCGAGCACCACCAGCCACAGGCCCAGCAGCCACGCCAGCGCCACCGCGGACTCGACCGGGAAGCAGAGCACCACGATCCCCGCCACCACGCCGAGCGCTCCCGCGACGAACGTCAGGCCCCGGTGGGCGAGCTCACGGTCGGCGATCGCCACGAACACCGTCAAGAACCCAGCGAACACCCAGTACAGGCCGACGATCAGGGACAGTGCGGCGATGGTCTGCAGCGGGTGCCGCAGGCACAGCACGCCGGCGAGGATCGCCACCAGCGCGATCAGCACCCCGGCCACCCGGCCGCCCTGACGGGCCTCCCGGGAGAACGCCCGCACAAAGCTGAAGACACCCGCCAGCAGCAGCTGCAGGCCGATGATGACCGCGAGTATCCGCAGCGTCTCGTCCGGCCACACCAGTATCAGGATCCCCGGCACCAGGGTCGCCAGGGCGAAGCCGAGCGCCCAGTGCCAGGAGCCGCCCAGCGCGCCCAGCACGTCCTGTGCGTCGGCGCGCCCGCGCTGCGATGAGGAACCGCCCGGTACGGACATCACGCCTCCCTTGACGACGTCTACTGCGCACCACCCGGTCTGGCCCGCCCGTCGAGTCTTCTCCCGGCCGCCCCGGAGCGGATCCCCCGTTCCGGGTGACCAGCCCCTTTCGCGCGTGCCACCGGGCGCGGGCCCTCCGGACCGCCCTGGCCCTCGGCCTGACGGACCACCCCGTGCCCCGCCCCGGCCCATGGCCTGCTCGCACCCTCCGTCCCCCGCCCCGGCCATTGGCCCGCTTCTGGCGCGGCCGGCGGGCGCATCGTTGAGCCAATGGCCCAGTGTTTGAGGAGTCTGTTGAGCCATCGGTGTGCGGGATGCTGAGATGGTCCCGTCGATGGCGCTGCGGATCCCCGCGGCGCCTTTTTCGTGCGGGTGCACGCCGGTGTCCGACCGGCTCCGTCCCGCAGGCCCCGGGCGGCCCGACGACACGGCAGCCCGGACCCATGGATCCGGACGTCCGGGTCCCCACGCGGAACCGGACACCACGGATCGGACACCACAGGTCGGACAACGGAGAAGGGGCGGAAAGCTGTGCTCAAGGAGATGTTCGTGGCTCCGGACCCGGGCCGGCTGCGGCTGCGCAGCGCCACCCGGGCCGTCCTCGGCATCGGCCTGGCGGTGGCCGTCTGCGGCCTCGCCGGCCACTCGCTCGTCGCGGCCGTCACCGGCGGGCTCGCCGCCCTGCTGGCGCTGTTCACCGTCACCGACGCGACGGTCCGGGGCCAGGCGGTGACCACCGCCCTGCTGCCCGCCGTCGGCTTCCCGGTGCTCGCCCTCGCCACCGTGCTGCACGACCACCCCACGGCCCGGGACGCGGCCTTCCTCGCCGTACTGGGGCTGGGGGTCTACGCCCGGCGCTGGGGCCCGCGGGGGCACGCCCTCGGGGTGTTCGCGTTCATGACCTTCTTCGCGACCCAGTTCCTGCACGCGGTGCCCGGTCAGCTGCCGGAGCTGTTCGCCGCCGTCCTGCTGTCCCTGCTGTCCGCCTCGGCGGTCCGCTTCGGGCTGTGGTGCTACGAGCGGCGGCTGCCGCCCGCCGGCGCCCCCGCACCCCTGGGCGGCACCGGCTGGGCCCGCACCACCACCCGCCAGGCCGTCCAGGCCACCGTGGGCGGCGGCTTCGCGCTCCTGGCGGGCCAGCTGCTCTCCGACCAGCGCTGGTACTGGGCGGTGGGCGCCACCTGGTGGATCTTTGTGAACACCGCCTCCCGCGGCGAGACCCTGGTCCGCGGCTTCCGGCGGGTCCTGGGCACGGTGCTCGGCATCGGCGCCGGTTGGCTGGTGGCGATCCCGCTGCACGGGGCCCCGGTTCCCTCGGCCGCCCTGATCGCGGCCTGTGTCTTCGGGATCTTCTACACCGCGGCCGTCTCCTACACCTGGATGATGTTCGCGGTGACGGTGATGGCCGGACTGCTCTACGGGCTGCTGGGGGTCCTGGACTCCGGCCTGCTCGCGCTCCGCCTGGCCGAGACCGGCGTCGGCGCGGCCGGTGCGGCGCTGGCCGTCCTCCTGGTGCTGCCGGTGACCACCCACGCCACCACCGACGCCTGGATCCAGCGCGCCCTGCGCTGTGTGCACGCCTGCGCCGCCGAGTCCGCGGCCCGACTGGCCGGCTCCGCGACCGCCGACCCGGCCCCGCGGATCGCCGAACTGGAGCTGCTGCTGGGCAGGGTGCGGCTCTCCCTCGCCCCGCTCGTACACCCGCTCAGCCCGCTGTGGAGCCGCAAGGACAAGGCCCGCCGCGTCCTGGCCCTGCTCGACGACTGCGCCCGCGAGGTCCGGGGGCTGGCCTCCATCGCCGCCGACCCCGAGGCCTCGCACGACGACCGCCTGGCCGCCGCCTGCTGGCGGGTGGAGGCCGCAGTCGAGGCGCTCACGACACCGGGCGCCGGGCACCCCGCCCAGGGAACCGCCGCGGCCGCCCCGCCGCTCTCCGCGCCCGGACCCGCGCTCCTTCACCTGCACGGTCTGGAGGCCGCGCTGGCCGAGCTGGCGGCGCCGCTGCGCAGCACCCGGCGCTCGCCGATGGCTGGCGCCTGACCCCGCCGGTACGCGCCGAGGGGACGCCCGGAACCGGCCATCGGCACCGGGCGGCCCCTCCGCTGCTGTTAGCGTCGCCGCAGCACCTCAACGGGCGGGCGGCGAAGGGGCGTACCGATGGCGACGCACGACACCGGCCCGCGGGCCTACATCGGCTCGTTCACCACGGCAGGGGGCCTCGGCATCACCACCGCGGCCGTCGCCCCGGAGACCGGCGCCCTCACCCCGCTGCACTCCACCGACGCCGTCCCCAACCCCTCCTACCTGGCCCTCGATCCCGACGGCCGTCGTCTCTACGCGGTCAGCGAGACCCCGGACGGCGCCGCCGCGGCCTTCGCCCTGACGCCCCGGGGGCCCGCGCCGCTCGGCCCGGCCGTCCCGGTCGGCGGCGCCGACCCCACCCACCTCACCCTGGCCACCGGCCGCCTCCTCACCGCCAACTACAGCTCGGGCAGCGTCAGTTCGCTCCCCGTACGGGCCGACGGCTCGCTCGGTGGACCCGCCGCCGTGCTCACTCACCGGGGCAGCGGCCCCCGGCCGGACCGTCAGGAGGGCCCGCACGCCCACGCCGTGCTGCCCGACCCCTCCGGCGCCTGGCTGCTCAGCGTCGACCTGGGCACCGACTCGGTGCGGGTGTGCACCCTCGATGCCACCGGCCGGGCACCGGCCGTCCGCGACGAGGTGCGGCTGCGGCCCGGCAGCGGCCCGCGACACCTCGCCTTCCACCCGCGCGGCGACCGCGCCTACGTCATCAACGAACTCGAGCCGACGGTGACCGTCTGCCGGTGGGAAGCCGACCGGGGCGCGCTGACCCCGCTGGGCGAGACCCGGCTACTGCCGGACGGGGCGGCGGCCACCGCCACCTTCCCCTCCGCGCTGGTCCTCTCCCGGGACGGCCGGTTCGCCTGGGCCGCCAACCGTGGTCACGACAGCCTCTCCGTGCTCGCCCTCGACGCGTCCGGCGACACCGCGACCCTCGTCACCACCGTTCCCTGCGGCGGCCACTGGCCCCGCGACCTGGCGCTGCATCCCGACGGCCGGCACCTCTACGCCGCCAATGAACGCTCCGGCGACGTCACGTGGTTCACCCTCGCCCCGCGGACCGGCATCCCGGCCCGCGGCGGCGCGCTCGCGGCGCCGGCCGCCTCGTGCATCGTCTTCGCCTGAGCCCTGAGCCCTGAGCCCTGAGCCCTGAGCCAGGGCTCCCGGCGGCGCGGAAGGCGCTGCCGTGCTCGGCCCCTACGGTCCCTCAGCCCTGGGGAAGCGGCCCCCGAAATACACCTCGACCTCGGAGATCCGGCCGTCCCGCACCGTCTGCACCTCGACGTTGCGGTGGCGTTCACCGGTCGTCAACTCGTACTCGTAGCGGAGGTGGACCCGGTGTGCGTCGAGCGCCACCGCCTCGAGGATCTCCTGATGGCGGACGCGGTCCGCCGTCGGGAAGCACACCTCCAGGAAGGTGCCCTTGCCGATGTGGTCGTCCTGCGGGCTGGTGAACACGAAGTCGTCGGCGAGCAGCCGGTCCATGGCCGCGCGGTCCTTGCCGAGGTAGGCGGCGAAGGCGGCGCGTACGGTGTCGACGTTCGACATGACCCTCCTTCCGGGGGCGCTGAGCGGCCCTCTCGCGAGCGTAGGGCCACCGGACCACCCGTGTCCGGGCACCGCGCCTGCCCGGCGCTCTGACGGGCATCCACGCCCTCCACGAGAGCAGCCCAGGGCTGCCGGGTGCCGCCCGACGACCTGCCCGGACAGCGCGAAGGGCCGCCCCGTGCACAGTGCACGGGGCGGCCCTTCGGTGACGAAGTCCGGGCACCCGGGTCCTCGGGCGTCTCTTCCTTGCGATCGCACGCACCAGACGCCGCGGGGCCCGCCCTCCGGGCGAACGGTCGGAGTGTGAGCCAGGGCCTAGCGGGCCCCTACCCCCTGGGCCTGCGACGGGAGCTTGAGGCCCACCGCCGCCGCGTAGTTCGACAGGACCAGCCGGCCCACCGCACCGTACGCGCCCAGCGCCTCGGCCGCGGCGCACCCGGCCTCCGACGCAGCCGCCCCCACCAGGCCGTCGGCGATTTCCGGCCCGATCAGGTACGGAGCCAGCGCCAGCTGCTGCGAACCGGATCCGCGCAGCTGCTCGGCGGTGCGGGAGATGGCGCCCTCCTCGTCCAGCGCGGCGGCCAGCACCGGCACCGCGAGGCGGGCGGAGAGCAGCATGCCGGTGATGCCGGCGGCCTGCACGGCCTCCTCGCCGCCCACGGTGGCGAGGATGATTCCGTCGGCGGCCGTGGCGACCGTGAACAGCCGGGCGCGGTCGGCGCGCGCCAGCCCGGCTTCGGAGAGCCGTACGTGCAGCGCCTCGGCGAGCAGCGGGTGCGGGCCCAGGACGTCGGTCAGCTCGGCACCGGAACCGCTGTTCATCATGGCCTGGCGTATCCGGCGCAGCAGCGCGCTGTCCGGTCCGGCCAGCAGCGGTACGACCACGGCGGCGGGGCCGGGGTCGGGGCGGCCGTCGATGTCCTCCCGGGCCTTCTGCTCGGTGGCGGCGTGCGCCAGGACCGCCTCCAGGGACGGGTACGCGTCGTCACCGCCGTCGACGTAGCCGATCCGGGCGTCGAGGCCCGGGAGTTCGGAGCGGGCGATGCTGGAGACCTCCTCCGCCAGGCTGCGCGCGGCGGGGGAGGGCGTGCCGGGTACGGCCAGCACGAGGGCGGGTGCGCCCTCGGGCGCGGCGAGCGGCTCCGGCTTGCGGTGGCGGCCGGACTGCCGCGCACGCGGCATTCGTACAGGCAGGCCAGGTGCGGCTCCCGGGCTCGGGGGTGCGGCGTCGAAATCGGGTGAGCCAGGTGCGGGCCCAGTGGGGGAACTCATGGCGCCGCATGCTAACGCCTCGGGCCACCCCCGCGCGGAGGGAGGGTTCGGTGCCGAGGTATCCGTCCCGATTTATCCCGCGCGTCACCGCGAGTTACCCCCGCACAGGCCGTGTGATCTGCAACAACTTCGTATCCGGGGGCAGCAGCAGGCGGTCCGCGGCCAGCGCCCCGGCGATCGTCAGCGCCCCGTCGAGTGGGCTCCGCGGTGTGACCTCCGGACGGGCGCCAGGCAGCCGCTCGGCGAGTGCGGCGCGCAGCGGGGCGAGCAGCGGTTCGCCGATGTCGAACAGCCCGCCGGTGCAGGCGACCGCGCTCTCGGCGCCCGAGGGGCAGACCGTGGCCGCGGCATCGGCGAGGTGCCCCGCGGCGGCACGCAGGATGCCGCGCGCCACCGCATCGTCCTCGGTGGCGCAGCGGGCGACCTCCGGGGCGAACGAGGCCAGTACGGCGGGCCGGTCGGCGCGTGGGTAGAGCGCACCGGGCAGGCCGCCGGCCGGCCCGAACACCGCCTCCGCACGCGCCAGCAGGGCGGCCGAGCCACCGGACCGCCCGTCGTAGGCGCGCAGTGCGGCCTCCAGTCCGGCGCGGCCGATCCAGGCGCCGCTGCCGCAGTCGCCCAGCAGATGACCCCAGCCGTCCGCGCGCCGCCAACCACCTTGTGGTGTCAGGTCGGTACCCAGGGCGATCACGCCGGTGCCGGCCGCCAGCACGGCACCGGGTCGCTGGCCCCGAGCGCCGGCGTACGCGGTCACCGCATCCGCGGCGAGGGCCAGCCGGCGGACCCCGAAGGCGGTCGCCAGCGCGGCGGGTAGCCGAGCCCGCAGGTCGTCGCCCAAGGAGGCCATGCCGGCCGCGCCCACACACGCCGCGACGAACCCGGACGCGCCCACCTCTCTCGCCAACTCCTCCGCCGCGGGCAGTAGTTGGGAGAGCAGATGTAAGGCGTCGATACCGGCCGGGCCGGTGTGCACCGGCTCGTCGGAGGCGTACGAGGCCAGCGGGTGCGCGTCCGCGCCCTCGGCGCGCGCCACCGCGATCCGCAGCCCCGAGCCGCCCGAGTCGACGCCGAGGACATGGCCGCGGAGCGCGCCGCGGCCGGCGGGCTCACCCAAAGCCGCGGGCGTCCTGCTTGAGGGCGGTGTCGACGGTCAGGGCCGTGGCGATGACCAGGCTGAGCAGGGGGTCGGGCAGCTGGTGGTGGATCTGCAGGACGTAGTTGTCCGCGGTGGTGAACATGGTCTTGGCGAGGCCCTCCCAGGTCTTGGTGATCCGGGCGACCTCGGTGTCGGCGTGGTCCACGATCGCGAAGTTCCAGGCCCGCCAGTTCTCGGCCTTGATGGCGCCGATCTGCTGGCCGTTGACCATCATCGCGAAGTTGATCTTCCCGATGGCGTTCTGCTGGACGATCTCGCCGACCGGCGAGCCGTCCGGCCGCTGCACGATCACCTTGGACTTGATGATCTTCGCCGGCCGGGTCAGCACCAGCTGCGGCTGGCCGTACGCGTCCCGGATCTCCAGCTTGTGGGTCATGTACTGATCGAGGCTGGAGACCACCCGCAGTACCTTCTTGGCCGTGCTCTGGCCGACCTGGACGACCGTGCCGATGGTGTTGCCGTGCTGGTCGAAGACGCTGTACTCATTGCTGACCTCGATGAGCTTGGCCTTCTGGTTGACCACCAGCACCGGCTCGGTGAACAGGCTGCCGCCGCTCGGCCCGCCGGGCGCCATCCCGGCCTGCTGCGGCACCTGGTGCGGTACCTGGGCGCCGGCCTGGTTCGGCATCTGCTGCTGCCCGTACGGCTGCTGCGCGGGAGCGCCCGGCCCGTGCGGGTGACCGGGGCCGGCCGCGCCGTACGGGGCACCGCCCTGTGGCTGCCCCCCGTACGGGGCCTGGCCGGGCGCCTGTTGCGGCGCGAACTGCGGCGCCTGCTGCGGGGCGTGCTGCTGCGGGACCTGCTGCGGGATCTGCTGTGCGGCCGGCTGCTGGGGCGCGGAGTGCGGGGCGGCGGCCTGCGCCCCCTGACCCTGGGCGGGCGCGCCGTGCGCCGCCTGCTGTCCCGGGTGGGTGTGCTCGGTCCACTGGGACCCGTCCCACCAGCGCAGTTGGTGGGGGGTGCCCTGCGGGTCGGCGTACCAGCCCGCAGGGATGTTCGCATTCGTCATGCCAGGCACACTATCGCCCGGTGTCAGGGCAGCCTCCAGTCGACGGGCTGTGCGCCCTGCTGCGCCAGCAGGTCGTTCACCCGGCTGAACGGTCGGGAGCCGAAGAAGCCCCGGTCGGCGGACATGGGGGAGGGGTGTGCGGACTCCACGGCCGGCAGATCGCCCAGCAGCGGGCGGAGGTTGCGGGCATCGCGCCCCCACAGCACGGACACCAGCGGGCGCCCGCGTGCCACCAGCGCCCGGATGGCCTGCTCGGTGACCTCCTCCCAGCCCTTGCCGCGGTGCGCGGCGGGCTTGCGGGGCGCCGTGGTCAGCGCTCTGTTCAGCAGTAGGACGCCCTGACGCGTCCAGGGGGTCAGATCGCCGTTCGAGGGCCGGGGCAGCCCGAGGTCGGAGTGCAACTCGCGGAAGATGTTCTCCAGGCTCCCGGGCAGCGGGCGGACGTCCGGCGCCACCGAGAAGCTGAGCCCGACCGCATGCCCCGGTGTGGGGTAGGGGTCCTGTCCGACGATGAGCACCCGCACCTCGTCGAAGGGCTGTTGGAAGGCGCGCAGCACATTGTTCCCGGCCGGTAGGTAGGTCCGTCCGGCGGCGATCTCCGCCCGCAGGAAGTCGCCCATCGCGGCGATCCGGTCGGCAACGGGCTCGAGTGCCTTCGCCCAGCCTGGTTCGACAATGTCTTGGAGAGGTCGTGCAGCCACGGGATCACCCTACTGGCCCAGGGGTGTTCCCCTTCAATCTCCGCCCTTCTTCCCCCGGTCGGTGGACCGGTCCGTGGTTCCGATGGACCGGGCCGTGCTTCCGGTGGCCCGGGCCGCGCTCTTGAGGGCCAAAAGCTGCCAACCGGCCCACGGCAGGGCCGCGTTGTTCCCCGCCGGTCCCCCACGTTCCCCTCACGCCACGGCTGCCGCCCGTACGCAGAGCACGTCCGGCAGGTGGGCGGCGAGCTGCTGCCAGCTGTCGCCGTCGTCCGCGCTGGCGTAGACCTCGCCGTTGCGGTTGCCGAAGTACACCCCCGCGGGGTCGGCGTCGTCGACGGAGAGCGCGTCCCGGAGCACGGTGCCGTAGTGCTCCTCCGGCGGCAGGCCCTCGTCGAGCGCCTCCCAGCTTCCGCCGGCATCGCTGGTCCGGTAGACCCGGCAGCGGTGCCCGGCCGGCACCCGGTCGATGTCCGCGGTGATCGGGAAGACATAGGCGACATCGCCGCGGTGCGGGTGGGCGGCCGCGGCGAAGCCGAAGTCCGAGGGGAGGCCGTCGCCGATGTCCGTCCACCGGGCGCCGGCGTCGTCGCTGCGGTAGACGCCCCAGTGGTTCTGTAGATACAGCCGGTCGCGGTCGACCGGATCCTGTGCGATCTTGTGGACGCACTGGCCGAACTCCGGGTGCTGGTCCGGCAGGAAGACTGCCTTGACCCCCTTGTTGGACGGCGTCCAGCTGGCGCCGCCGTCGCGGCTGCGGAACACCCCGGCGGTGGAGACCGCGACCGTGACCGCCTCGGCGTCCCGGGGGTCGGTGATCACGGTGTGGACGGCCAGCCCGCCACCGCCCGGCACCCACTGCTCGCGGCTCGGGTGGTCCCACAGCGCCCGTACGAGCTCGAAGGTCTCCCCGCGGTCCTCGGAACGGAAGAGGCCTCCGGGCTCGGTGCCCGCGTAGACCACGTCGGGTGCGGCCGGGCCCGCGGGGTGCAGCTGCCACACCCTCTCCAGCGAAGTGCCGGTGTCTTTCGGGTACGTGACCGCGGGGCGGGCGGGTTCCTGCCAGGTCTCGCCCAGGTCGTCGGAGTGGAACACCGACGGGCCCCAGTGGGCGCTGTCGGCACCGGCCAGCAGCCGGGGCGTGCTGCGGCGGGTGTCGATCCCGAGGGAGTAGACCGCCTGCGAGGGGAAGTGCGGTCCGCTCAGCTCCCAGTCGCCGTGCCGTCGCCGGCCGATGAAGAGCCCTTTGCGGGTACCCACTGCGAGGAGTACGTCAGTCATGGCCGGAACACCTCCGGGACGCCGTTGTCTCAGACAGTGGCAAGTCTGCACCCGCCCACTGACAATGGCGTGCCGGACGGTATCCGCGCAGGTCGGACGGTGCGGTGCGGTGCCGGCAGGGGAGTGCCGCACACCGCCCGCAGGGCCCGGGAGGGCCTCAGACCGCCCGGTGGTACTGGTCCGGTGCCGGGATCGGGGCGCCCAGTTCCCGTGCCGCGTGCTGCGCGAAGCTGGGGGAGCGCAGCAGCTCACGACCGAGCAGCACGGCGTCGGCCTGGCCGTCCGCGACGATCTTCTCGGCCTGCCGGGCCTCGGTGATCAGCCCGACGGCGCCCACCGCCAGCCCGGTCTCCCTCCTGACCCGCTCGGCGAACGGCACCTGGTAACCCGGGCCCGTGGTGATCTTCGCGTCCGGGGCGTTGCCGCCCGAGGAGGTGTCCAGCAGGTCGATCCCGCGCTCCTTGAGGTCGCCGGCGAAGCGCACGGTGTCATCGGCCGTCCAACCGGTGCGCTCGTCGCTGCCGTCCTCGGTGAGCCAGTCGGTCGCCGAGATCCGGAAGAAGACCGGCAGCTCGTCGGGCCACACCTCGCGCACCGCGTCCACGACCTCCAGCGCGAAGCGCGTCCGGTTCTCGTACGAGCCCCCGTACGCGTCGGTGCGCCGGTTGGTGAACGGGGAGAGGAACTCGTTGATCAAGTAGCCGTGGGCGCCGTGGATCTCGACCACCTCGAACCCGGCCTCCCGCGCCCGCCGCGCGGTCGCCGCGAACTTCCCCACGATCTCCTGGATCTGCGCCACGGACAGCTCCGCGGGCGCGCTGGAGTCCCCGTCGAACGCCAGCGGGCTCGGGCCGAGCGGCTGCCAGCCGTGCCGCTGCCCGGGAAGGAGCGGACGACCGCGGTCCACCCAGGGGCGCTCGGTCGACGCCTTGCGGCCTGCATGGGCGATCTGGACTCCCGGAACCGTCCCCTGGGACTTGAGGAAGCCGGTGATCCGCCGGAACGCCTCGGTCTGGGCGTCGTTCCACAGCCCCAGGTCGTACGGGCTGATCCGGCCCTCGGGGCTGACCGCGGTCGCCTCCGCGAGGATCAGGCCGGTGCCGCCCACCGCCCGCGCGGCCAGGTGCTGGAAGTGCCAGTCACCGGGCACCCCCTGCGCCGGGCCTTCGGGCGCCGCGGAGTACTGGCACATGGGCGCCATCCAGAGGCGGTTCGGAACGGTCAGCGCGCGAAGGGTGAGGGGCTCGAACAGTGCGCTCACGGCAGGCTCCTGTACCTGGAGGGGTCGGTTCCGGGCAGAACCGCACTCGTACGATAGGCGCCGTACTACGGTGGATGTCAAACTACGATGCTTCTCGTACAATGAGCGGGCGGCCAGGGCGCCTCGCCGGACCGCACTCCCGGGAACCGGGCCCGCAGACCGAGTCAGGAGCCGTCATGCCGACCGATACCAAAGCAGCGGGCGCCCCGTCGGGCCCCCGCTTGCTGGAGCACCCGGCCCGGGCGGACATCCGACTGGCCGATGTGCTGCACGCCCTCGCCGACCCGATGCGGCTGCGGATCGTCCGTACCCTCGCTGCCGCGGACGGCGAACTGAACTGCGCGGACATCGACCTTCCGGTCAGCAAGTCCACCTGCACCCACCACTTCCGGGTGCTCCGCGAACACGGCGTCATCCAGCAGCTCTACCGCGGCACCGCCAAGATGAACCGGCTGCGCCAGGCCGACCTCGAAGAGCTCTTCCCCGGCCTGATCGACGGTGTCCTGCGCGCGGCGGACCTCCAGGCCCGGCGCCTCGGGGAGGACTGACCGGGGCGGTCCGGGGAGCGTGCCGGTGTCCTGTGCGGGTTGGCGGGATCCGTTCGCTGTACGGGGCGAGCGCCCGGGCCTGGTGCACGCCCGCGGCCCCCGCCGCTGCCGGACGGGCGCACTCCCGCCACCCGCCGGCACCGGAAACGGGCCGCACGTCCCGTCGCCCGACGTCAGGGCAACTCCCTCCCCGTCGGGGCGGCTCCCGCCGTCAGGGCAGCTGGGCCGCGGCCTCGACGAGCGGGACCGGCAGGTACGCCGGCCAGTGCGCGCGGCCTATCTGATAGGCGAGGAACCCCTGTGCGGCGCCGACCTGTACCTCCTCGGTGGTCTCCGCCTGATACACCACACGGCAGGGGCCCTCGGCCTTCCTGGCCCGCTCCCACAGGGCCGGCGCCGGCTTGCGTTCGGCCTCGGTCCGCGGGGTGAAGATGCGGTCACCGAAGTCCGACCAGGCGAACGGCCGGGAATCCTTCCAGCCCTTCGCCACCTCGCTCTTCAGCTTCGCCGCGCGCTCCGCGTCGGTGTGCCCCCACGACGGGGGGACGTTGGTGATCAGGCCGACCGGGATGTGATGTGCCCGTAGGGCGCGCAGATAGGCGGCGGCTCCCGGCATGTAGCGCATGCTGCCGGCGTCGTCGGTGTGCACCAGGGTCTCGCCGAGATCGAAGTAGACCACGACGCACCTTCCGTTCCGCCCTTGGGCATCGGCGGACGGTACCCGCTCGGCGGCGCTGGCGGCCGGCACGGCCAGCGCCGTCATGCAGCTCACGGCGAGCAGGCTGCGGCAGGCCAGTCTGAGGAGGTCCGGCTTCTTCATGGGTGGAGCCTTTCGGTGGGGGGTGACGGTATTCATGTACACGCCACCCGCCCGGACTATGCAATCTCCTTACCCGGGAGGGCAGTTAACTAGCCACGCCGTACGGGCCCGATGGGCGCCCCGCGATGCGCAGGCGCCACCCGGCCTGCCGACCTCCCGCTGCGCGGCGCTCCAGGGCTCGGGGGTGTGGCCCATGTACTCGGCGCATTCCCTCCCGACGGGTTCAGCAGGTCACCTCCACCGACCGCGCCGCCGCCAACAGCCCCGCCCAGTCCGCGAGTTTGACGGTGCTCCGCCCCAGCCCCCGGCCGAACCTCTCCTCGGCGGCCTCGATGGCCAGCCAGCCCGGCCACGGCACCGGCCGCTGGCCCGCCCGGATCAGTGCGGCCACGGGGTCGGGGGCCGTGCTCCGCCCCGCGAGCGCCCCGGCGTCCGCCAGCAGCGACTGCACGGTCTCCTTCGCGCACGGCCGGTTGGTGCCGATCACCCCGGTCGGGCCGCGCTTGATCCAGCCCGCCACGTACACTCCGGGGAGCGGTGCCCCGTCCCGCAGCACCCGGCCGGCCTCGTGCGGCACCGTCCCGGTCGCCGCGTCGAACGGCAGCCCCGGCTGCGGCGTCCCCCGGTAGCCGACCGAACGCAGCACCAACTGCCCCTCGATCTCCTCGAATTCACCGGTGCCCACGACGCCGCCCCGCCCGTCGGGCGCGGTCCGCTCGAAACGCACCGCGCGCACCCCTGTGGCGTCCCCCAGCATCTCCACCGGGCGGAGGAAGAACCGCAGATGGATCCGGCGCCGGTGCCCCGCCGGGGTGGCCGCGGGCGTCGGTCGTTCCGCCCAGCCGCGCAGCACCTCGATGTTCCGCCGGGCCACCGCGGGCAGGCCGCCGGAGTCCCCGTACGCCGGGTCCCGAGCCAGTTCCTCAGCCCGCACCCGCACCTCGGTACCCGGCAGCGACCCCAGCTCCCGCAGCTCCTTGGTGGTGAACTTCGCCTGCGAGGGCCCACGTCGGCCGACCATCCAGACGTCCTCGACGTGGCTGTCGGCCAGCGCACCGAGCGGCTCCTGCGGCATGTCCGTGGCGGCCAGTTCGGCGGCGCCGCGCGAGAGCATCCGCGCCACGTCCACCGCCACATTGCCCACCCCGATCACGATCGCGGACCGCGCGCCGAGGTCGAACCGGGCCGTGGCGGCATCGGGGTGCGCGCTGTACCAGGCGACGAACTCGGTCGCCGGATGGCTGCCGGGCAGCTCCTCCCCGGGAATGCCCAGCTGCCGGTCGGTGGCGGCGCCCACACAGAACACCACCGCATCGAAGATCTCCCGCAGCTCCCGGACCCCCAGCCCCGGCGCGCCCGCCTCCACATTGCCCAGGAAGTGCACCCGGGGGTGCTCCAGTACCGTACGGAGATTGTTCTGCAGCGACTTGATCTTCTCGTGGTCCGGTGCGACGCCGTAGCGCACCAGGCCGTACGGGCAGGGCAACCGGTCCAGGACGTACACCTCGATGTCCGGTACGGCCTGCTGCTCGATCAGGGACTGGGCGGTGTACACACCGCTGGGCCCGGAACCGATCACTGCGACACGAAGCACGAGTGGCCCCTTCCGCGGGATACCCCCAGGATCGCACCGGCGGGCGCGCGACGAGAGATGCGCTATCGGGGTTGCTCCCGGTGGGATGAGCGTGCCGCGCCACTGGGCCGGGTGGGCTGGAGGCTAGGTTTTCAAATGTGTCGGAAAGTGACTTTTATACCGTTAATCACCGATATGAGGCCCGAAGCGCGCCACAGGAGTGGCCCATGTGGGAGCTGCAGGCGCACGGCTCGGCCGCGCCCGCTCCCGGCCCCGCCGCCGCGGACGGGGCGACCGGATCCGACGGCGCCGGCGTCCCGCCGCCCCGGCTCGACCCGCTGGGCTCCTGGTGCAGCGCCCGGCTGACCTTCGCCGACGGCGCTCGGATCGATGTCCTGGTGACGGTCTCCGACGATCACATCACGGTCGAGGACGTACGGGCCGATCCGCCACTGGCCCTGGACGGCCTCGCCGAACTGGCCCGCTGGATCGAGGGCCCGCTGGACGACGCCTTCCGCGCGGCCACCGGGCGACCGCGCCGGACCCGGTCCACGCCCCGGCAGTCCGGCCCCGCGGCAGCGTCGCCGGAGTGCGAGGGCGGGGTGACGGCTGGCCCGGCACGGGTGTCGCCGACCGGTCCGGCGTACGAACCGGCGGCAGCGGGGCGGGCGCCGGGCGGACCGACGGGTCGTACGACACCACAGTCCCCGGCCGAGCAGCCCCTGACCGAACCGCCCCGGACCGACGCGACACCGGACGCCGGGACCTGGAACTCCGTGACACCGGACGCCGGGATCTGGAACTCCGCACCGCCGGACGCCGTGCCGTCGAACGCCGCGCTGACGGAACCCCTGGCGCCCACCGCCGGCCCACCGGAACCGCTGGGGCCCGCACCCGCGGCGGGCGACCCGGTGGCTCCCGCGGCGGCCGAACCCGGCCCCGTATCGGCACCGGAACCGGCCGCCGACGAGGCCACGGAACCCGGTGCACCACCCGCGCCGGCCGGGGAGGAGACGGCCGGCGCGACGGAACCGACCGGGGTGGACCCGACCGGGGTGGAAGCGGCCGGGGTGGCGACGTCGGGGACGGAAGCGGCCGGGGAGGGTGTGGCGGGCGGCGTGGCGGACGGCGTGACACGGCCAGCCGCCGGGGCATCCGCGACGGGAGAGGCGTCCGCACCGCGCACCCGCTCCGCGTTGCTCGCCCGGTCCCGGGCCGCCGAGCGCCGTAAGCTCGCCGCGGACGCCTACCGCCAGGCCCAGCGGGAGGGCCGCGACCCGGTGCTCGCGGTGATGCTCGCCACCGGCCGCAACCGGCGAAGAGCGCTCCGCCTGATCGCCGGCGCCCGTGACGAGGGGCTCCTGACGCCGCGCCACAACAAGCGCTGACGGCGTCCCAACTCCGAATCCGGCAAGGCGGCTTGGCTGCACACGCCACCCTGCATGGTGCCGTGCCGTCCGTCCACGCCCCGAGGCTGGTCCCGGCCCCCCTGCGTCAGGACCCCGCTCGCCCTCCCCTCCGTGAGCGCGCCCCGCCCGCGCAATCGGCACCCCGGCTCCCGGACCGGTGTCGCCCCCGGCTCTGACTCGCCCCCGACTCTGACCCGACCCAGGCCCTGGCCCCGACCCAGGCCCTGGCCCCGACCCAGGCCCTGGCCCCGACCCAGGCCCTGGCCCCGACCCAGGCCCTGGCCCCGACCCAGGCCCTGGCCCCGGCCCGGCGCCCCGCCGGTCCCGGTCCGTCCGCCCGGCTCAGTCCTCCGGTGGCACGCCCAGCTCCCAGGCCAGCCCGTACCGCTGGAACAGCTCGGCCCGCAGCCGGGCACGTGGCATCGGTGCCCCCGGCAGTAGCATCGGCACCACCGAGCCCATCAGCAGGGCCCGCAGCAGCGGATAGTCCGCGTCGGGATCCGCCGACCCGTAGGCCACGACCGTCTCGCGCAGCAACTGGGCCAGCCGCTGCTGCTCGGGGCACTGGATGAACCCCTCGGCGGTCAGGATCCCCGCCATGTGCGTACGCATCAGCAGTGGCCGGTCGTGCGCCAGTCCCAGGATCGCGTCGATGGCGCGCGCCAGCAGCTCCCGCCCCGCGTCCGGCCCGGTCGGCCGGGGCTCCCGCTCCAGCGCCGCCTGCAGTGTGAGGTGCATCAACCGGTGTACGGCGGACTGCAGAAGCTGGCGCTTGCCGGGGAAGTAGTACGAGACCAGTCCCCGTGCCGTGCCCGCGCGCTCCGCGATGTCACCCAGAGTGGTGGCCTCGTAGCCGCGCTCTCCTACCAGATCAATGGTCGCCTGCAACAGCCGCTCACGGGAGCGCCGCCGCAATTCTTCATTGACCGATGCGCTCCGGGGGGACATTCTGTAGCTCCTGCGTTGACTGGCTGCGGGCCAATATACTCAGTATGACTCCGGAGCCCCGTCCGAGGGATGAATCCGGTCAAGCTGCCCGATTCGGGCGACGCGGGGGATCGCCCGAATCGGGTTGAGGTGTGGGTGAGGTTGGCCTCGTGGCCTGCGGTACAGCGGCGAATCACGAGGTCAACCCGGGCCCATGTTGGTTAGGCGGTTCCGGTCAGCTCCGGCCGTATCTGACCCCATGCCCACCGGCTTGTTGCCGACGCTACGGCGGTTCATCTGTCAGGGGGCGCCGCCGCGTCCGAGGGGTGCCGGTGGGGCGCGGTGCCCGCCTCCGGAAGGCCGCTACGACAGTCGGTCGGCGACCACCGAGGCCGCCTGGGCGATCAGCTTGTTGTCGAATGTGGCGTTCTTGTCGGTCCGGTTGGTCAGGATGGCCATGACCAGGGGAGCGCCACCGGGGCGCCACACGACGGCGATGTCATTGCGGGTGCCGTAGGTGCTGCCGGCCCCCGTCTTGTCACCCACCGTCCAGCCCTTGGGTACCCCGGCCCTGATGAGCTCGCCACCGGTGGTGTTGGTCCGCAACCACCTGGTGAGCTGGGCGCGTTCGTCCTTGCCCAGGCCGGATCCGAGGACGAAGGCGCGCAGGTCCTTGGCCAGCGCGCGCGGAGTGCTGGTGTCGCGCGTGGCGCCGGGGTCCCAGTCGTTGAGCTCCGTCTCGCGGCGTTCCATCCGGGTGGTGCCGTCTCCCATCTTCCGGAGCGTCGCGTTCAGGCCCTTGGGGCCGCCGAGTGCGTCGAAGAGCAGGTTGCCGGCGGTGTTGTCGCTGTAACGGACCGCGGCATCGCACAGCGCCCGCAGGGTCATTCCGGTGTCGACGTGCTTCTCGGTCACCGGCGAGTGCTCGACCAGGTCGTCCCGGGAGTACTTGATCACCCGGTCCATCCCGCTCATCGAGTACTTCTTCAGTACGGCGCCGGCGGCCAGTGCCTTGAACGTGGAGGCGTAGGCGAACCGTTCGCCGTCGTTGTACGCCACCTCGCGTCCGCTACCGGTGTCCACCGCATAGACGCCCAGCCGTGCGCCGAAGGTGCGCTCGAGCCGCCGGAAGTCCTGGGCGGACGGCTTGTCGGCCGTGCTCGCCCTGGAGGGGGGCGGGGAGGCCGCGGAGCTGTCCTGCCCGCACGCCGTCAGCGGGACCAGGGAGAGGGCGGCCAGTGCGGCGAGAGCGGCACGCCGGGTACGGGTGAGCTGCATGGGAGTACCTCCGAGTCGCCCCCGTACGACGACGCACGGGGATCCCAGGCGCCGGGCGCCACCAGCGCCCGGCCGTGCGGTCACCCTCGCCCACGGGCAGCTATGCGATCCAATACGCTGATGCGCCTATTCATGCACTTCTGGCATAGGGTGCGGGTGTGGACCTGGTAGGAGCGTGCCGCGCGTTCGTCAGCGTGAGCGACCGTGGGACTTTCACGGTGGGGGCGGCCGCTGCCCGGATGTCCCAGCCGGTGGCCAGTCGTCGCATCGCCGCGCTGGAAGAGTGCCTCGGTGAGCGGCTGTTCGAGCGCACCGCGAGGCGGGGGGCCGTCCTCACGTCCTTCGGGCGGGACGTGCTGCCGACGGCCCGGCGGTTGGTTCAGGCGGCCGACGCGCTGCTGCACGAGGCGGAGACGGCCAAGCGCAGACCGTGGCGGCTCGCAGTGCCGGCCATCTGCTCCCCGGCCGGTCTCGCCCGGCTCGTCGCCGAGGCGCGCGGTCACGGTGTCACACTCGACCTCCAGGTCGCCGCGCCGGCGGAACGGATGCAGCTCATCCACGCCCAGCAGGTGCGGGCCGGACTGCTCGCGGTGCCGTCGGACGAGGCGGCGTGGTCCGTACCGCTCGGCCTGGCCGGAGCCCGGGAACCCGGCGTACAGCGCGTCTATCTGGAGACGCTCCGCACCTCGCGGGCCTGCCCGGACCCCGCCCGCCGGGTCTGGATCCAGCCGGAGGACGACGTGCCGCACATCCGCGATCCGCTGACCCGGCTGCGCGACGCGGTGGGCCTGCGGCCCGCGCAGCTCGTCGTCGCGGCGGACCTGACCACCGCGGCGGCGGAGGTGCTGTGCTCCCACGACGTGCTGCTCTGTTCCCCGTCGCAGGCCGATGAACTCGCCCTGCACTGGCGCCCGTTGGGTGAGATCACACTCAGTCGGGGGTTCGCCCTCACCGCTGCCGAGGCCGGCGACCCCCAGCACATCCGGGCCCGCCTCGGCGATGCCATCGCCCGCTGCCTGGGCGCCGACGCCCGGGCCGACACCCCAGGGGGGACCACGCCATGAACACCGAGACCCTCCTGCGGGACGTGCGCCGGCAGCTCCACGACGGCGGCCTGCACGGCTGCCTGGTCGTACGGGACCTGCACACCGGGGACGAGCTGGCGATCGACCCGGACACCCAGCTGCCGGCCGCTTCCCTGGTCAAGGTGCCGCTCGCGCTGGCGACGGCGGAGCGCATCCGCCGGGGCGAGCTCGACGGGGCGACGGTGCTGGAGGTGCAGCCCGGGCGGATCACCACGGCCGGTCCCGCCGGGCTGAGCCGGTTCCGCCACCCCGCCCGGATCGCCCTCGACGACCTGCTCTACCTGAGCACCTGTGTGAGTGACGGAACCGCCGCCGACGCACTGTTCGACCTCACCCCGCCCGCCGAAGTGGCCGACATCCTGCGGGAGTTCGGGATCCGTGGCATCACCGTCCGGCACCGCATCGACGAGCTGACCGACACTCCCCAGGAACGCTTCGAGGCCGCCCAGGCGCATCTCGCGCACGCCCTCGCCATCGACGCCGGCACCAGCGGCGGCGGCCACCGGGTGCCCCAACTCGACACCAGCCGCGCCAACACCGGCAGCGCACGCGCCTACGTCGACCTGCTCCAGGCCCTCTGGACGCCGTCCGCGATCCCTCCGGACGTGGCCGCGCGGGTGCGCGACCTGATGGCGCAGAACGTGCTCCGACAGCGCCTCGCCCCGGACTTCAGTTCCGACGCCACCACGTGGTCTTCCAAGACCGGCACCCTGCTCAACCTGCGCCACGAGATCGGCGTCGTGGAGCACTCCGACGGTCAGGCGTTCCTCATCGCCGTCCTCACCGAGTCGCTCGTTCCCGCCAGTACCCAGCCCGGCGCCGAAGCGCTGATGGCCCACGCCGCCCGCACCTTGCGTGACCATCTTCGGCAGTACTAGCCAGGCGGTACCGGCCAAGCGGTGCTGCCCAGGCGGTACCGGCCCGGCGGTACTGGCCACTCACCGCTCCGGCGCCGTAGACAACCCTCTTTGCCGGAATGGCAAGGGAAGAGAGGCGGCTTCCTCGGGGGCGACCTAGCGTGAAGGAGGGGGCCGAAGGCCCTCCGCATGGTGGAGCGAAGGGGTGAAGCGCGATGACGGAGCCGGGACAGCACGGGGCGCGGAACACCGGAAGCCTCGGGCGGACCACGATCGCCGACGGCGTGGTCGCGAAGATCGCCTATCTGACGGCCGGAGGTGTTCCGGGGGTGCACGCCCTCGGCAGTGGTTTGTCGAGGTCGGTGGGAGAGCTACGCAGACGGGTGCCCGGGGGCGGCACGGCGACGACGCACGGCGTCAAGGTCGAGGTCGGTGAGAAGCAGGCGGCGGTCGATCTGGACATCGTCGTCGAGTACGGAGAGATCATCCCCGAGGTGGGCCGGGCGGTGCGCGAGGACGTGATCGCCGCGATCGAGCGGATGACCGGCCTCGAGGTCGTCGAGGTCAACATCGCGGTCAGCGACGTGAAGCTGCCCGAGGAGGAGGCGGAGGAGGAGCGGGTCCGGTAGCCGCCTCGCGCCGGGCCACCGGTCAGGGCTTGGCACCGGGCAGGGCACAGACCGCGATACCGCGCTGCGCGACGCTGCCCATCACCAGCCGCCCCTTCGTCCGGCACACGCTGGTGACCATCCGGTACGGCGACCGGGCCGCCCGCAGATCGCACGCCACCCCGCCGTCGGGGCGCACCGCCAGCACCCGCACCGTCGGATGCGGCGGTGGGAGCGGCCGGATCCGCCGCTGCGCCCGCCAGGCCGCACGGCGCACCGGGAACGGCAGGGCGTGCAGCAGCTCCAGCGCCGCCTGGCGGGGCCCGGCCAGGGCGACCCAGAACGACCCGTCCGGGCCGACGGAGATGTTGTCGGGGTGGCCGGGGAGCCGGTCGAGCAGGGTGTCCGTGTGGCCGGCCCGGGGGCCGGTGAGCCAGTGGCGGCGCAGGAGCCGGGCGCCGGTCTCGGCCACCACGAGGAAGGAACCGTCCGGCGCCGGCGCCACCCCGTTGGCGAACTGCAGCCCCGACAGCAGGACCTCGGGCTCGCCGCCCGGCCGCAGGCGCAGCAGCTGACCGGTCGCGAGGTGCTCCATGATGTCGGCCGGCCACGCGTCGAGGCCGTGGCGGCGGCTGGAGACGGTGAAGTACACCGTGCCGTCGACCGTCGCGGTCACATTGCTGCAGAAGCGCAGCGGTACGCCGTCCACCGCGTCGGCGAGGACGCGGACGGCGCCGTCGCCCGGCTCGATCCGCAGCAGCCCGCGCCGGGCGTCGCAGACGAGCAGGGCACCGTCCGGAAGCGGCTGCAGACCGAGCGGCCGCCCACCGGTGTGCGCCACCGCCTCCGCCGTGGCCTCCGCCTGCTCGTCCCCGTCGACGGTGGCAGGGGCGGGCCCGGCGTCGGGCGCGGGGAGCGTCAGCCGCCAGATCGTGCCGTCCGCTGCGCCGGTGAGGATGCTACCGTCGGCGCCCGCCACCACGTCCTCGGGGCCCTCGATCTCCGGCGCGACGACCCGTGCCGCCGGCAATGGCCGCGGTCCGCCAGGACGCTGCCTCATCTCGCTCGCCTCATCTCTGCCGCCTCATCTCTGCCGCCTCACCTTTCCCGCCTCACCTTTCCCGCCTCATCGCTGCCGGTTCCGGTCCTGGGGTCGGGTCTCTCGCGCGGGTCCGGTGCCCGCCGTTCTAGCCCTTCCCCGGCGTGCCGCGCGGCACCCTGGCCACTTCGGGTGATGCGGTGTCCAGCGGCACCGACCACGAGCGCACCAGCCCCAGCTGGACGCCCTGGCGCGGCAGCACCGCGTCCAGGAGCCAGTCCGCGGCCACCCGGACGCGGTTCCCGGGCATCGCCAGGAGGTGGTAGCCGCGGGTGACGGCGCAGGCGAGCGGGCCGGACAGCGGGAGGTGCAGTGGGTTGGCGGCCGCCTGGATCCCGCCGAGATCGACCATGAAGCCCAGGTCGTGGTGTGCGTAGGCGCGCGGGGAGCCCTGGCCGCAGGACGCCCCCACATTGTGCGCCGCCACCTTGCCCTGCCGCTGGGCGTGCTGCGCGGTCATCGGCGTCACCTCGCCGGGCCGGGTCAGGTCCGGTACGGCCGCGGCATCACCGCAGGCGAACACCTCGGGCCGGCCCGGCACCCCCAGGTAGGCGTCGACGCACAGCCGTCCCTGGTCGGTGGGCAGCCCCAGCCCGTTCACCAGCGGGTCCGGCCGTACGCCCACGCACCAGATCAGCGATCGGCCGGCGATGAACTCACCGTCGTCCAGCAGCACGCCTTCCGAGGTCGCCTCCTTGACCGCGGTGCGGGTCCGGACGTCGACCCCACGGGCCCGCAGCACCCGTTCCGCGGCGCGTGACAACCGCTCATCGAGCCCGGGCAGCAGCCGGTCGGCGACGTCCAGCAGCAGCCAGCGGGGGGCCGGGCCGTCCCGCAGCCCGGTGTTCTGCCGGGCCAGGGCCGCGGTGAAGAGCACTCCCTGGGCGGTGACCTCGGTGCCGGTGTAGCCGGCGCCGACGACCACGAAGGTGGTCCGGGCGGACCGCTCGGCCGGGTCGTCGGTGGCACCGGCCAGCTCGATCTGGCGGACCATGTGATCGCGCAGGTACAGCGCTTCGGGCATCCCGCGGAAGCCGTGCGCGTGCTCGGCGACGCCCGGGACGGGCAGCAGCTTGTTGACGCTGCCGACGGTCAACACCAGCCGGTCGTACGTCAGCGAGCCCTCGCGGTCCTCGGGGTCGGTGTAAGCCACGCGGCGGGCGTCGAAATCGACGTCATGGGCGTGGCCGAGGACCAGCCGGACCCCTGGCAGCGTCCCCGTGAGGGAGACGGAGATCCGGCGGGGTTCGAGGATGCCGGCGGCCACCTCCGGTAGCAGCGGTACGTAGAGGAAGTAGTCGTGCGGGTTGACCAGCACGATCTCGGCAGCCCCGCTGGCCTGCCGGGCGAGCGCGCGGGCACAGGTGTAACCGGCGAAGCCAGCGCCGACGATCACGATCCGGGGGCGACGTCGTCGTTTCACGGGAGACTCCTGCGGTCGAGGATGTGTCCTGATTCCTGTGGTGGTGCGGAGGTGCGGTGGTGCGGTGCTGCCGCGGCGCGGTGGTCGGAGGGCGGGGCAACTCCGGCCGGGGGAGCGGGACTTCCCGCCCCATGGGACGTCGCGGTAGGTACGCGGGTCCGCGGGGGCGCACCGGTGTGCCGGCGGTCCGCCGGTGAGCGCCGGTACGGAGGCCGGCCGCGCGCGGTGGTCCGCGTGGATCCATGGCTCCTCCGGCGCATCGACGGGGCGGTCCCCTCCAACCTCGCCCCTGCCGCCCCCGCGTGCCCCTTGGCGGCCCTGATACTCACCCGACCGGGCACACCCGCCGGCCGTCGGGCGCCGGGCGCCGGGCCGGGCATCCGCACATGCGGGGAGGGCCGTCGCGCGCCACAGTGAGAGGTGCGGCCCCGTGAGGAAGGCAGGCGGTGACGTGAGCGGAGACGGCGGACTGACGACCTACCGCGGCAAACGGCACTTCGACCGGACCCGCGAACCGCGGGGCGATCCGCAGCCCGCCGGCGGCACGCCGTGCTTCGTCGTACAGATCCACGACGCCAGAACCCTGCACTTCGACTTCCGGCTGGAGGTCGACGGCGTGCTGAAATCCTGGTCCGTTCCCAGGGGTCCGTCCGCCGATCCGCACGACAAGCGACTGGCGATGCCCACCGAGGACCACCCGCTGGAGTACCGCGACTTCGAGGGCGTGATCCCGGACGGCGAGTACGGCGCGGGCACGGTGATCGTCTGGGACGAGGGCAGCTACCGTCCGCTGACCCGCCGGAAGAAGGGCCGGACGCGCTCCTTCGGCGAGTCCCTGGCGGACGGCCACGCATCCTTCTGGCTCGACGGCAGCAAGCTGCACGGCGGCTATGCCCTCACCCGCTTCCGCACCGGCGCCGAGGGCTCCGGCGAACGGGAGTCCTGGCTGTTGGTGAAGGAGAACGACGAGTACGCCGAGTACGCCGAGCACGCCGAGCGGCGCGGCACCCCCGACGCCCGGCGCGCCCGGTCCGTACGGAGCGGCCGCACCCTCAGGCGGGTCGCCACCGAGGCGTCCGAGGGGCGGCACGAAGCGGACTGAGGGGGTGGGGGAGAGCGGGTGAGCGGGCGGACGGACGCTGTTCCGCCCGAAGGCGCGGGTCTGGCTTCCCGTGCCGGGTTCCGCGTGTTTGGTTCCCCGGGCCGCGTTTCCCGCGCCGCGTTTTCCGTGTCCGGTTTGACCACGCTCGAAGTGCCGTTCCTCGCTTTCCACACAAAGAGATTCGCGTACGGAGACTCGCGTACGGAGACTCGCGTACGGAGATTCACCACGGAGATTCACGACGGATCTCAGGTACGGAGACTCACTACGGAGCTCACCTACGGAGGCTCACGTACGGAGACCCACAGGGAAGCAACTCACGGGTGGAGCTGCGGAGACGCACCGAGTGATGCGGTATATCCACTGATTCCTCGTGACCGGTGAATTCCGGTACGGGCGATTCCCCTACCGGACATTCTGAAAACGGCGACTCCCGCGATTCCGTCGGCCGGGAAGGCACCCCCGGAGCCTCCGCCCTCAGCCCCCTGCGCCCCACCCTCAGCCCTCCAACTCCCCGTCCCCCGCGCTGTCGTGGGTGATGTGCACCGCCGCCTCCTCCGCCGAGGCGGCGCCGCCGTCGATGCCGACGTCGCGGGCGGAGACGTCGTTGCTGCCGCCGCGCCAGAAGCCCTCGTCGGAGCCCACCAGTCGGCCGGCCCGCTCGTCCCCGCACTGCAGGTCCAACGGTTCGCCGACCCCGTCCGCCAGGTCGCCGATGTCGTCGCCGTCCGGCACCCGGATCTCCGGTACCTCCACGGAGAGCCGGTGGTCGAGCGTCTCCCGGTCGTGCAGCTCCTGCGCGGTGGTGCCGTCGTGATTCACCACGAACGGCCGCTCCGGGGGCGAGTAGCCCGTGTCCAGCATCTCGTCGAGGCCGGGTTCGTCGAGGGCGTCCTCCATGTCCAGGTCATTGGGGTTGTCCTGGGGATCGGACCTGGGCGGCTGATAGACCTCGTCGCCCATCGCGTCGTCGGACATAACCACCCGCCCTCTTCCCGTCCGCTCGCCCCGCCGCGGGCTGCGGCGGGTGCCGGTACCTCCAATTGTCCGCCTCCTGCCGCCGCCCGGCAGCGCGGACGGGCAGGGCCGCCGACCTCAGGCACGCCGGTGCTCAGTGTGCAGCCCGACCGCCTGGGCGATGCTCTGGACGTTGCCGAACCGCTCATGGGCGGGCAGCCGCTCGGCCATGCCTACCAGCCGGTCCGGTGCGTTGTTGCGCCGCAGGATCTCGATGACCGTTCCCTTGTCCGCCGGGTAGAGGCTCCGGCCGAGGTACTGGGCGAGCTCGGAACGGAGCCCGACGTCCTGTTCGGTCATCCCGCTCGGCGTACCGCCCCGGAACGTGCTCTCGGGGGACCAGGCGGCCACCGGCTGGTCCTCGCCGGACGGCTGGAGTTCGTGCTCCTCATCCGTGCGCAGCGAGCGCTCCGCGGTCAGCTCCCCGCGCAGCTGCCGCTTCATCACGTCGTCCCGGGCGGGGCCGGTCTTGTCCGTTCCGTGTTCCATCACCATGGCTGCCTCCGGCTCTCCGTGTCGTACAGACCCGACGCGTCTCTCCCAGTTTCGCCGGTCCTTCCGCCCTAACAACCCGGAGGCGCCCGCATCAAGCCCGTGCACGGAAATTGCCGGGGTGAATACGTACCGTGATCGGCAGAAGAGTGGAGGCATATGCCCGTCATGCATACGCCCTTGTGGAACGGGAATTCGTATGAGAGCCACCCACATCCCGATGGCAGCCAATCGCACAGCGGGGGAACACGAGGAATCGAGGAGGCAGCGCCATGCAACTCTCGCTCCTTCGGCCGGTCATCGATCGGCCGGGCCCCTGGGCGACCGTCTATGCCGATATTTCGCACGGTACCGAGGACACGGACACCCAGCAGGAATTGACGGCGAGCGCCATCAGCGCTCAGCTGTTCGCGCAGGGTGCTGACGAGGCCACCTGCGGAGCCGTGCACGAGGCCCTGGTCGCGCGGCGCGCGGGCGAGCCGATGGTGCACTCCGGGCATGTGCTGTTCGCCGCGCACGGCGTCGTGGTGCTGGACGCGGTACTGCCCGGCCCCCCGGCCACCCCCTTCGCGGCCTGGGGCCCCGTTCCCCGGGTCACCCCGTTGTTGGCTGCCCTGGGCGACGACCCGGTCTGTCTCGTGGTCCGCCTGGACCGCGAGGGGGCCGACCTGTCCGTCATCGGAGAACGGGGCACCGAGGGCGCCGGTCGGGACGGTGGCGCCGAGCGGCCGCTCGGCCGCACCGGTCCCGCCCTCTGGTCCGAGCGGCACGTCCGGATGCCGGCCGAGCACAGCTGGGAGCACAACGCCGGCGAGATCGCCGACGAGGTGCGCGACGCGTACGAGACCTGCGGCGCCGAGGCCGTCCTGCTGATCGGCGACGCCCGCGACCGGCAGCTGGTGCACGAGAAGCTGCCCGGACCGCTGCGCGCCGTCACGTATGAGAGCACGCACGGCGGGCGCGCACCCGGCGCCGAGCGCGATCTGGTCGAGCGGGACATCGCGCAGGTGCGGGCGGTGCAGGAGCGCGACCACGTACGGGAGGTGGCGGACCGCTTCCGTACTGGCGACGGGACGGGCGGCACCGGCACCGGCTCCGCAGCCGCTGCGGCCGGTATCCCGGCCCTGGTCGAGGCGGCCAGGGCGCACCGTATCGACACCCTGCTGGTCAGCCCGCGGGGCACCGACGCCGCGCGGCAGGTCTGGGTGGGCGAGGGCGTCGACCAACTGGCGGTGCGCGGGGCGGACTTGACCGTCCTCGGTGAGGAGCATCCGGCCACTGCCCGGGCCGATGATGCCTTGGTGCGGTCGGCCGCCGCCAGCGGCGCCCGGATCGTGGTCGTCCGCGACCCCGAGCAGGCGCCGGCCGGCGGGCTGGGCGCCATCCTGCGCCTGTCGGAGGAGGCACCGCCGGGGTGAGGGCCGCCGCGACGGCGGCCCTCACCCCGGCGGTGTCCCGGTGCCTCAGTCCTGCGCTTCGGCCGCCACCGGCTTCGGGATCAGGAAGGACGCGGCGATGGCCGCGGCCAGGATGGCCACACCCGCGATCATGCCGGCGGTGTAGCCGCCCGCGGACGCCGGGTCGTCCGGTGCCGCGGCGGTCTTCACCGCGTACAGGACGGCGAAGCTCAGCCCGGCACCGAGGTTGAAGGCGCCCGCGTTCAGGCCGGGCAGGAAGCCCGGGTTCTCGCTGGGGGAGAGCACGATGCCGAGTCCGTTGAGCACGATGTTGGCCACGCCCGCGTAGGCGATGCCGACCAGGACGGAGGTCACCAGCAGCAGGACCTGAGAGTGGCTGTGCAGGGTGAGCAGCATCAGCACGACCGTCGCCACCGAGCCGGTCAGGCCCAGCCGCAGCACCCGCCGGTAGCCGAAGGTGGCGGCCAGCCGGCCGGCCAGCGGCCCCATGGCCAGTCCGGCCAGTGCGTACGGGGACAGCGTCCACCACGCGGACTGCTCGGCGCTCATCCCCAGGCCGGCCTGGGCGTCCTGGGCGAACGCCGGGATCAGCCCGTTCATCACGGCGAATACGCCGGTCATGGTGAGCACGGTGGTCAGCAGGGTCGCCCAGGTGGCGCGCTGCTTGAGGTGGTGGGTGGCGACGAGCGGGTGGCCGCTGCGGTTCTCGGTGCGCCAGAACAGGGCGAACGCGGCGGCGGACACCACCACCAGGACGCCGATCAGCGGCCAGTCGGCGGCGGCGAGCTTGCCCGCCTCGTTCAGCGCGGTCAGCAGCGAGCCGACCGACACCACCAGCAGCGCGACGCCGGGCCAGTCCATCCGGCGGGCGCCGGCCTGCTCCGACGAGGCGCCCTCGGGCACCGGTGCTCGGGACTCGGGGGTGAGGGTGGCGACCAGGACGGTGGCCAGCGCCGCGACGACGGCCATGGCCCAGAAGACCGCGCCGAAGCCGTGGCTGTCGGCGAGGTAGCCGCCGGCGAGCGAGTCGACGCCGGCGATCCCGCCGTTCACCGCGGTGATCACGCCGAGCAGGGTGCCGTACCGCTTGGGCTCCGGCACCTCGACCCGCAGCATGATCAGGCACAGTGGGACGACCGGGCCGGAGACGCCCTGGATGACCCGGCCGGCGAACAGCATCGGCACGCTGGTCGCCAGCGCGGCGAGCACACAGCCGACGACCATCAGGCCGAGCATCCCCGCCAGCACCCGCCGGCGGCCGATGACATCACCCAGCCTCGGCAGGAACAGGGAGAACAGCGCCGCCGAGGTGAAGAACGCGGTCTGGGTGAGGCCGACCTCGGCGGAGCTGGCGCCGAGGCTGTCCTCGATGTTCTTCAGCGCGGGGCTGAGCATGCTGGCGTTGAGCTGGAAGGCGAAGCACGCCGCGAGCAGCGCGGTGACCAGGACGCCGGTCCGGACGCCGGAGGGGCCGGCCGGGGCCTCGACGGGACGTCCGGCGGTGGAGGTGCGCACGGGGGTGGACACGTTCATGCCTTGACGTCCCCGATCCGCTGGAGCGCGTCCACCACGAGGTTCCAGAACCGCTCGTGGTCGAGGGTCACCGCGACCTGGGTGGTGCAGTCCTCGGGGGCGGGCGCTCGGAAGTCCGTGACGGTCATCCCGACCGTCAGGGCACCGCGCAGCTCGACGTCGACCGGTGCCTTGCGCACGGTCATCACGTTCGGGTCGATGACGTAGGCGACCGCGCACGGGTCGTGCACCGGCGGGTGGTCGAAGCCCTGGTTCTCGCGGTAGGCCTCGCGGAAGAAGTCCAGCAGCTCCAGTACGAAGCGCGCGGGCCCGGTCCCGACCGCGGCGATCTTCTCCTCGACCGCGGGGGTGGCCAGCGCCTGGTGGGTGAGGTCCAGGCCGACCATGGTGACCGGCCACTTCTCGTTGAAGACGATATGCGCGGCCTCGGGGTCGATGATGATGTTGAACTCGGCGACCGCGCTCCAGTTGCCCTCGTGGTAGCCGCCGCCCATCAGCACGACCTCGCGGACCCGCTCGACGATCCGCGGCTCCTTGCGCGCGGCCAGCGCGATATTGGTCAGGCCGGCCGTCGGCACGATGGTGATCTCGCCGGGCTCGTGCGCCATCACGGTGTCGATGATCAGGTCGACGGCGTGCCGGCGGTCCAACTCGATGGCCGGTTCGGGCAGGTCCGGGCCGTCCAGACCGGTCTCGCCGTGGATGTCCGGCGCCGTCTCGATGTCCCGCACGAGGGGGCGCGGGCAGCCGGCCGCGAAGGGCACACCGGTGATCCCGGCGATGCGCGCCACGGACAGGGCGTTGCGGGTCACCTTCTCCACCGTCGCGTTCCCGACCACGGTCGTCACGGCGACCAGTTCGACGTCCGGGTTGCCGTGCGCCAGGAGCATGGCGATCGCATCGTCGTGCCCCGGGTCGCAGTCGAGGATGATCTTTCTGGCCAACGGGAGAGCCCCTTTGCTCTGCGGAACGGTGGTGCGGGGGGTGGGGTGAAGTCTCTGGGAGCAGGAGGCTGCTGCCGCTGGAAAACGTTCTCCGGGAATTTGCCGTACGGAGCCGCCGAATGTCAACGGAATGTGACCCATACGACCGTTTGGTGCGCGGCCCCGATACCGTGCGTGAGCGGTGATAACGTTTGCCGCCATCATCCGGCACGTCTCTCCTCAAAGGGGCACCGCACCGTGGCCGAAGTCACCCTGAAGGACGTCGCGCTGGCGTCCGGCTGCTCCATCGCCACGGTCTCCCGTGTGCTGGCCGGTACCCGTCCGGTGGGCGCCGAGACCGCCCGCACCGTGCGCGCGGCCGCCGAGCGCCTGGGCTACCGGCCCAACCACATCGCCCGCGCCCTGCGCAGCCGCTCCACCGGCACCGTCGGGCTGGTCCTGCCGCAGATCACCAACCCCTTCTTCCCGTCCCTGGTACGCGAACTGGAGCATGCGCTGCACGCCGAGGGCCGGGCGGTGCTGCTCGCCGACTGCGACGACGACCCGGTCACCGAGGCCGCCCGGATCGATGCCCTGCTGGCCCGTCAGGTCGATGCGCTGCTGCTCATACCGGTCGACGAGCGGCACAGCCGCCCGGCGGTGGCGAGCGCCGCCGAGCGGGTCCCGCTGGTGCTGCTCGACCGGGGCTGCGGCCCGGGCGTCGCCGACTCCGTCGCCGTCGACAACGCCGCCGGTATGGCACTGGTCCTGGCACACCTGGCCGCCACCGGGCGCCGCCGCCCCTGCTTCATCGGGGCGGCGGGCACCGCCTCCGCGGCCGTCGAGCGGCGCGCGGCGTACGAGGCGGGGGCCGCGGCCCTCGATCCCGCCGCGCCTGGGCGCCAGGAGCTGGGTGACTTCTCGGTGGAGTGGGGGCGGGCTGCCGTCGACCGCCTCTGGCCCTCCCGCCCGGATGCCGTGGTCTGTGCCAACGACCTGATCGCGGCGGGCGCCCTGCAGCGGCTGCGGCAGCTCGGCGCGGACGTCGCCGGAGAGGTCGCGGTCACCGGCTTCGACGACATCCCGCTCGCCGGCCTCGCCGACCCGGCGTTGACCACCGTCCGCCAGCCGCTCGCCGAACTCGCCGCCGAGGCCGCCCACTTGCTGGCCCGCCGCCCGCTCGCCGGCTCCCCGGGCTCCCGACGGGCGGTCCGCCTCGCGCCCGAACTCGTCGTACGGGCGTCCAGCGCGCCCCTCGCGGACCCGTCGGTGCGCTGACCGCCCGATCCTCATCGCCCGCCCGATCGGCCGTCAGATGTGGTTCGCCGGCAGGGCGGTGGCGAAGGGTGGGGAGTGCCGCAGGTCTTGACCGTGCACGGTCGGAGAGTAAAGTCTAGACCAATCGCCCCCACCCTCACGTCGCCCACCCCCCTCGCGAAAGGGTTGACATGAACAGGAAAAGAAGGCTGGCCCTTGCCCTCGGTGCGGGTATCGCCCCGCTCCTCGTCATCACCGTGCCGGCGGGTCCCGCCGGTGCCCACGGCTACGTCTCCGCGCCGCCCAGCCGGCAGGCGCAGTGCGCGGCCGGCACCGTCGCCTGCGGGCCGATCAAGTGGGAGCCGCAGAGCGTCGAGGGCCCCAAGGGGCTGACCAGTTGCAGCGGCGGCAACAGCCAGTTCGCCGATCTCGACGACGACTCCAAGGGGTGGCGGGTCACCCCGGTCGGCAGCTCCCAGGCCTTCACCTGGCATCTGACGGCACGTCATGCCACCAGTACCTGGCAGTACTTCGCCGGCGGGAAGAAGGTCGCGCAGTTCGACGGAGGCGGTGCCCAGCCCCCGGAGACCGTGACGCACACGGTCAACTTCGGTGGCCTCACCGGCAAGCAGAAAATCCTCGCGGTCTGGAACGTCGCCGACACCGCGAACGCCTTCTACGCGTGCATCGACGTCACGATCGGCAGCTAAAAAGGGCGGTCCCGCAACTGGTCTTCGGCATGAGGTCGGTTATGGTGCGCCGATGTCATCGATCAAGCAGTTCCAAGTCACCTTCGACTGCGCAGAACCTGCGCGCCTCGCCGGTTTTTGGTGCGAGGTGCTGGGGTACGTCGTACCGCCGATCCCGAAGGGGTTTGCCACGTGGGAGGACTACCACCGCTCGCTGCCGCCTGAGGAGCAGGTCACCTACTTCGCCTGCAGTGATCCCTCGGGCGCGGGCCCGCGCCTGCTCTTCCAGCGCGTTCCCGAAGGGAAGATCGTCAAGAATCGGGTGCATCTTTGCGTGCGGGCCGGCACCGGACTCGTTGGTGAAGAGCGCCTCGCCACACTGGAGGCCGAATGCGCACGACTGGTCGCGCTCGGTGCGGTACACGTGCGCACGCTGCTTGCCGATGACGACAACGAGTCGTGCATCGTGATGCAGGACATCGAGGGCAACGAGTTCTGTCTCGACTGAGCATTCTCCGCGACGGCGAGATAGGCGCACCGGGTTCGCACCCCCGCGCCGCATCGCAGTGACCGGCTTGCCGAACTGCCGCGGGCCCAGCCCGGTGAACGGGGCCGTCCAGTTCGGCTCGGACGCCGTGCTCACACCAGCCGCCGCCTCCCTCCCGTGCTGCTTCCGCGCCGCTCTCCCGTCGCGGCCGGGCCGGACTCCCCGGTGAGCGGGCGTCAGCAGCGCGCGGAGGGCGGCGGGTGCACCCGTTACGATCGGCCCATGCGAGGCCGATGTGGGTGGCCACGCCGGGAGGAGAGTGATGGGCCTGTTCCGTCGAGGACCGAAGCGGGACTCCCGCGACCTGGCACGCGACGGGGAGTTCGGCTTCTTCTCCGAGCGTGAGGGCGGCGTCTTCCGGTCACAGGTCCGGCAGGCCTTCGCCGAGCAGGGCCTGGAGGTCACCGCGTACGCGGGCGTGGTCACCGACTCCGCGGGCCGCCAGTTCGGCCTGGGCAACCTCGCCGCGGTCTGCCACCGGGACCGGCGCGGGGAGCGCAGCTGGCCCGCGCTGATCCGGGACCACGTCGGCAAGGTACTCCGCACGATGGACGGTCCGCAGCCGCTGGAGATCCTCACCGAGGACGAGATCCGGGCCTGCCTCTACCCCCGGGTCGTGGCCCAGGAGACGCTGCCGGCCTCGGAGGCCTTCCAGTACGGACGTGCGCCGGCGCCGGGGCTGCGGGAGGTGCTCGCGCTCGACCTGCCCGAGGCGGTGCAGATGCTCAGCGAGGACTCGCTGGCCGACCTCGGCGACCTGGCCGAGCTGCGGATCCGGGCGATGAACAATCTGCGGGCGCTGCCCGTCGAGGGGCACGAGACGGTGCGCCGCGGCGACGGCTCGGCGTTCGAGGTGCTGCTCGGCGACTCGTTCTTCACCGCGAGCCGGGTGCTGGTGCTGGACGAACTGGTGCAGCGGGTCACCGGCACCGCGCTGACCGCGGACGGAGCGCTGGTCGCCGTCCCGTTCCGGCACCAGTTGGCGTTCCACCGGATCCACGACGCCCAGGTCATCCCGGCACTGCAGGCCATGGCGCAGTTCGCGGCGGCCGGCCACGAGGACGCGGCCGGCGCGATCAGCCCCAGGGTGTTCTGGTGGCGCCGGGGCGTGATGACCCCGCTCAGCGAGCCGGACGGCGAAGGGCTGCGGGTGGTGGTGGACGGGGAGTTCCACCAGCTGCTGGAGCGACTGGTACAGGACGACGCCTGAGGCGCGTAGCGGGTCCGCCCGGCCGCGGTGCCCACCCCGCACAAGATTTTTTTGCCGAATCCGCGCGGAAGGGGAACCGGCGGCGCTCCCCACCCGTTCTCCAGAGTGAGGCCCCACGCTCTCCCCCGTGCGTGGGGCCTCACCACTGCCCGCGGGCCCCGGCGCTCAGTCCCCCAGCCGGGCCCGTTCCTCGTCGGTCAGCAGCCGGGAGCGAATCAGGAAGCGGACGCCCTCGGGCGCCTCCAGGGAGAATCCGCTGCCCCGGCCCGGGACGACATCCACGGTCAGATGGGTGTGCCGCCAGCGTGCGAACTGGTCGGCCGACATCCAGAACGCCACCGGCTCCGGCACTCCCACCACACGCAGCCGCGCCAGCAGCACGTCCGACGACCCGGTACGGAACTCCCCGGCCGGATAGCACATGGGTGCGCTGCCGTCGCAGCAGCCGCCGGACTGGTGGAACATCAACGGCCCGTGCTGGTCGTACAGCAGCCGCAGCAATGCGCCCGCCGCCGCAGTCAGCCCGATCCGCGAGGCCCCCTCCGGCACCGCCTCCTCCACGGCGTCCCGCCCCGCGCCGCTGCTCATCAGCGACCGCCTGGCCGTCGTACGGCGCATTCGACCTGCCTGGGCGCGCTCTCCTCGTGGTACATGCGCTCACTCCTTCGTGACCGGCGACGAACACCCCTGTGCGCAAACGCCCCGGTGCGGGGCGGCGGGCCCCAGTGAACCCGCCGCGGGGTTGCACGAGGGTTGCACACCGGGACAGGGGGCGGTGTCTCCCGGGCGACGGCCCGTGAAGCGTTTGCGGGACTCCCATCGGCCGGTTCGCCGCTTCGCCGATCCATCGATCCGCGGATCCGCCGAAACGTCGTGGCACCGGGCGGGAGACCGGGGAGAAGACCGCGGGAGGGGACCAGCCCGGGCGACGGGATGCGTCGCACCGCACCGGTCCCCTCCCGCGCAACCGCTTCCGCGGACGTCAGGACAGACCCTGTGTCAGCGCCACCGAGTCCGGTACCGCCACCTCCTCCGGTGCGCTCAGGGGCATCACGCCCAGGATCTGCTGGATGACGTAGTGGGCGGACATCATGGCGCCCTCCTGCCAGCCGGGCAGCGGTGAGACCTGGTCACCGGTGACGAAGAACGCATCGGTGCCCTCCGGCTGCAGCAGCTGTTTGTACGCCCTCTTGTGGCTCTCCTCGTCCGGCCTCCACGCCGCCCAGCCGCCGAGCTGGTGGGGCACCTTGTGCCAGGCGATGGAAAGGCCCTTCTCCTCGGGGACCAGCTCCCGGTCCGCGAACTCCGGGTGCAGTTGGGTCGCGCCCTCGCGGGCCAGCCGCAGCCGTTGGGCCGGGGGAAGCTTTCCCAGGGTGTCCGCGGCACCCTCGAAGTTGTAGGCGCCGGTGAGGGTGCCCTTGTCGGAGAAGTAGCCGTGGGAGGGGTACCACAGCTGGGTGATGTTGTGCCCGGTCCAGCTGATGCCGCCGTAGATGCCCTCGGTGTCGTCGGCACCCCCGAGATCGCCCTCCCAGAAGCGGCGGTTCGCCTGCCAGCCGACCTTGCACGTCTTCTCGAACTCGACCAGGTGGATCGCCTCCTCGAAGGCGTCCGAGAAGCGGGTCAGCCCGACCGTGCGGAGCACCGGCAGCGGGATGTTGCTGATGCAGTGGCGGGCCTCGTCGTGGAACTCCTCCTCGCCCTTGCGGTAGGTGACGGTGGCCGAGGTGCCGCGCGGACCGATCTCGATCCCGCGGACCTCCGCGCCGAGCACGATGCGCGCACCGGCCCGGCTCGCCTCCCGCGCCAGCGCCCGCACGATGTGGTCCATGCCGTCGACCGGCTGGAACATCGTGGCCTGCCACAGGTAGTCCACCGGCTGGTAGAAACGCGCCTTCCAGAAGCCCGAGTTCACCAGGTCCTCGAAGGACAGCGGCGGGGCCGGCGCCGGCCAGTCGTGGATGTCCGGCTCGGTCAGATACCCGGAGCGGGTCGAGCCGCGGTACTTGCCGTTGGCGTCCAGCGCGCCGAACATCCGCAGCAGCTCCCGCAGCTCACCGGTGAAGGCGTCCCTGCTGACCAGGGTCTCGGCGAGCTTCGCCGCGAGGTGACCGCGGGTGTCGTTCGCCACCCGCCGGTTGGGCCAGGTCACCTCGGCGTGCGGCGGCCGGACCCGGTTCGCCGTGGTCTGCATGACGTACGGCTCCAGCTCCACACCGAAGTCCCGGCAGTACTTGAGCACCCGGCGGTGATGGTACGGAATGCGCCCGGGCCCGAGGTTGAGGTACAGGCCGTCGTCGAAGGCGCAGGTGTGCGTCCGGACCACCGCCCCGTGCCCGTCGGTCTCGAAGAGCTCGTCGCCGCGGCGCGCGGTGCGGTTCCGCCCGCCGACCCGGTCCTGCGCCTCCAGGACGGTCACCCGGTAGCCGAGCATGCTCAGTTCGTAGGCGGCCGTCAGTCCGGCGACCCCGGCGCCCAGGATCAGCACCTTCGCGCCCTCGCCCGGCGTTCCGGCGGGCCGGACGGTGCCGGTCCAGCCGGTGGCCTCCGGCCCGGACAGACCGCTCATGGCGTGCCGCAGCACCTTGGCGGAGTCGTCGACGGAGGCCTCCGCCGCGGACCGCTGTCCCGTCCGGCCGGTCATCGTGTGCTCCCTTCCGCCGGGGCGCCGCCGGACGGCGGACACTTCTCGGCGATCTTGTACTTGAGGGCCTCGGGGTAGTCGTGCCGTGCGAACTGCACCCGGACGAGGACCGGGCCCTGGTTGACCGGGTCGGTGGGCTCGGCGATCCGGCCCAGCAGGGCGGCGAGTTCGTCATGGGTGCGGACGGCGAAGCCGTGCATCGGCAGCTTGGCGGAGCCGAAGACCCCCGCGAGCTCCTCGTACCGCCACGGGTGCAGCACGTTGTAGAAGTCGGCCCCGTCGGAGCCCGGTGCGCCCTCCTTGTAGTAGCAGGGGTTGACCAGCATCTGCTCGATGCCGTAGAAGCCCTCGTTGTCCAGGACGAACACCACGGGGCGCAGCCCGTGCTGCACCTGCGTGGACAGCTCCTGGCAGGTCTCCTGGAACGAGCCGTCACCGACCAGGACCAGCGGACGCTTCTCCGCATGGCGCCGGGCGAACGCCACCCCGGTGGCCGCGCCGACCGAGTAGCCGATGGACAGCCAGCTGTTCTGCGCCACGTACGAGGCACGCTCCGCCATCCGCAGGTTCATCGACCCGATCAGCGCGAACGCGGCGTCGCACACCACCGTGAACGGGTTGCTGCGCTCACCGGGTGGCGCGCTGTCCTGCGAGGTGAGGAAGTCGTTGAGGTGACGGAAGAAGCTGTCGTACGTCACGCTCTCCGGGTACGCCCCGCCGACCTGTGCTTCCAGGTGGGCGGTGGTGCTGGCGGGCACGCCCAGGCCCTCGGCGTGGGCGACGGCGAAGTAGTCCGCCTCGAAGGCGCCGGCGCCAAACTCGGCCACCAGACGCGTCCGCAGTGCGGGGAGGAACTCGGCGAGCCGGACGTCGGGGAAGTACGAGGCGCCGACGTGCACCCCTTCATGGGCGGCCACCGCCCAGTCGTCCCCGATCGACCGCACCCCGCCGAGGTTCTTCGAGGTCGCCCACGAGCCCAGCCCGATGCGGCAGCCCGCGTTCTGGAAGACCTTGGCCACGTCCTCGTTGCTGGCCTTGCCGTTGTAGACGCCGGAGAACCCGGGGGTGTACTCGGAGACGACGGACTTGGCGCCGACGGTCGTACAGAACGGGATGCGGGTCTCGCGGACCAGCTTCTCGAACTCGTCGGACAGCCGGAAGCGGTCGATCTCCTCACCGGCCCACAGGATGGGGTTGCGGTAGCGCCGGATCAGGTCCACGCACGCGGTGACTGCCCGGTCGAGCATCCGCGCGTTCTCCGGGGTGACCGGCCGCTCCCGCCGCGTCAGCCGGCCGCGCGGCACGGGGCACTGCGCCTCCCAGACGTCCTCCATGACCTCCAGGTACACCGGCCGGCGGTGCGAGAGGCAGGCGGTGATCGCGCCGTCGATCTGGGTGGGCGCCAGGCCCGGGTTGGAGATGGCCTGGGCGTCCACCGTCACCTGCCGGTAGACGTCCAGGTTGCTGTCCGGGCGCTGCGACATGTGCGAGGTCAGCAGGCCGATCGCCCGCTGGTTGAGCCACTCCTCGTAGGTGGGCGCGGCGTTGATCGCGATCAGTGGTACGTACTCGGCGAAGCCGCCGCCGATCGCGTTCAGCAGGTTGAAGGCGCCCACGCTGTAGGTGACCGCGACCGCGCCGATGCCCTGCTCACCGAGCGCGGTCTGCGCATCGGCGGCCTTCACCCGGGCATAGCCGTCCGCGGCCTGGCCCGCGCCGCCCTCGGTGGGCGTGCCCACCCAGCGCACCGAGGTCCGCTCGTGCAGGGCCGACAGGAACGGCGCCAGGTGGTTGCCTGGGACGCCGAAGAGGTGGGTGATGCCGAGCTGTTCCAGCCGGATGGCCAGGTACTCGGCCACCGTGCAGGTCTGGGAGGTGGTCATGAGGTGAGCACCTCCTCCTTGGGGCGGCCCGACGAGGCGGTGCGGCGCTCACCGGTCGCGGTGGTCCGCGCCGCGGCACCGCTCGCCTGCGCCACCGGCGCCTCGTTGACCGCGATGGCGGCCCGTACGGCGGTCTCGACCGCGCCCTCGATCCAGGCGTGCTTGAGCGAGACGTGCTCGCCGGCGAAGTGCACCGGCCCCTCGGCCCGGACCACATCGAGGTGGAAGCTGGTCATCTGGTGCGGGGTGTAGACCGCCGCCTCACCGCAGGCGTACGGGTCCCGCAGCCAGCTCTGGGTCTGGCCGGCGCCGGTGTAGAAGACCTCGATCCGGCGGCCGTGCACCGACTGGAGGTTGCGCAGCGCATAGCCGTAGCGCTCGGCGTCGTCGAAGGAGTCCCAGCGCGCCGCGTCGTCCGACCAGGAGTAGCCGGCCAGCACCACGCCGCCCTGGCTGCCGGGCAGGGGGTGCGAGGGGTAGTACATGAAACGGTTGGGGTTGTCGGTGGTGGAGCCGCCGCCGTAGGCGTGGGTGGCCGGCCGCACACCGCCGCGCGGCGCGGAGTTGCGGTAGTACTCCACCTGGTCCCGGCCGATGCGCGTCTCGTCCACGCTGGGGTGGGCGCCGAGCAGCCCCGTGGGCAGGTCCCGCAGGCTCTGCGGCGCGGCCAGCGCGGCCTCCGCGTCGTCCTCGCCGCACCGCTGGTAGTACTCGTACAGGCCGGGCGCGATGGCGTCCAGTTCGCGCTTCCAGTCCTCCTCGGTGAACTCCCACCACCGGCGGGAGAACTCCAGGAGCACCTTGGTGGCCTGGTCGTAGTGCGTCTCGATGATGGCGCGCCGCTTCTTGTAGGAGAACGGCGGGGTCACGGCGGTGAAGCGCAGGCTGGAGAACGGAATGGTGACGATCGCCAGGTCACCGGTCCAGGTCTGCACCTCGCCGTACGGGTCGTCCTCGGGCACAGTCTGGATGGCGACGGCCGGGCCGCCCGGCCCGGCGACCTCGCCCTGGTGGCCGTCGCGTCCCGGGTCGTAGTACTCCAGCCGGACCATCCGCTGGCCCATCACGATCTGGTCCCGCAGCTCCTTGGCGAGCGCCTCGGGGAGCTGGCGGCTGCCGCCCTCGATCTCCCAGTAGGTGGCGGTGGGGTCGATGTCGCTGCGGCCCAGGAAGCTGTGGAAGAACGCCAGGTGCAGCCGCGACGTCATGTTCTCGATCGTGCCGATCGCCTCGATGGCCTCGTCGCTGAAGCCGGCGTACTCGCGCAGGAAGCGGCCCATCGAGTAGCCGTCGAAGTCCCGGACGACCCGGGCCCAGCCGTCCAGCCACTCCTTGAAGGGCTTGTTGACCCGCTTGCCGTCGCTCCCCAGCACCGAGTAGTAGTCCCGCACCGGCTCCAGGGCCTGGTTGACCATCTCGGAGACCGGCAGCCGCGCCTCGCAGCCGGTGAGGTGGAAGCCCTCGTTGATCACGGAGGGGTCGGCGGCGTACTGGGCGCGCCGCACCTGGGTGTGGTTGGTGCGGATCCAGGTGTGGTTCCGCTTGGCTGGCTCCTGGAACTCGGGGCTGGGGGCGCCGTTCGTCCAGACCCTGCCGTCCTTGAACGACTTGTAGACCACCGGGGGCACCGGGGCGGTCTGGTTGCCGGTCGTGGGATCGATGTCGACGTTGAAGAACAGCCGGCGCTTCAGGCCGAGTTTGTCGATCAGCGCCAGGGTCAGCGGGTGGAAGCTGGGCAGCCGCATCGCCCCGGCCTCCGCGTACTGCGCGGGGTCGGTGAACGGCGGCGGCTCGCCCTTCTTGGCGTGGAAGGTCTTGATCCGGCCGCCGACGCGGTTGGCGTTGGCCTCCAGGATCGTCACGTCGTGCCCGGCGCGGGTCAGCAGGTCGCCGGCGACCAGGCCGGCGATACCGGCTCCGACGATCAGGATGCGCTTGGGCTCGGTGGGCGGTTGGAGCCCGTTGTCGATCAGGACGTCGAGGTAGCGCATCCTGAGGTCCTCGTTCGCCGGCTCCGGGCCGACCAGCAGCAGTTCGCGGGCGAGCTGCTGGTAGGTGCGCTCGGCGGCCCGCTCGACCCCGGTGTGCTCACCGCGGACGTCGTCACGGATGTCGCGCATGGCGGCTCAGCCCTTCCCGTGCAGGGACTCGTGCGCGGCGAGCCGGCGCAGCGTGGTGATGGACGGGGTGAACGCGTACACCGCGCCCGTGGTCTGTACGAACCGGTCCATCGACACGGTGCCTTCCTGGCCGTCGGCCAGCACGATGTGGGCGTCCGGGTTGCCGGTACCGCCCTCCTTGATCGTGCCGGTCACCTTGTCGAGGCCGTTGGGCGCGCCGTCCGCCCCCGGCAGGAAGCGCGGGTTGTTCGACCAGAGCCGTTGGACGAACTCGAACTGCCGCTCGAGGGAGGTGCCGTAGCAGACGAACATCAGGCCGCGGTCCGTCGCGTCGTCGCCCGCCGTGTACGCCGGGCCGTACGGGATGCCCCGGCGCATGATGCGGTGCTGCTGGGTGGGCTCGAAGTGCCGGGGGTGCGACCGGCGGATGTGCGCGGCACATGGCGTCTGTGTGCCCTGCGGGTCGTTCTCGTAGGTGAAGTCGTTGGCGCCCTGGCCGACCCCGGTCACCGGGTTCTCGCCCTGGGCCAGCGGTGTGCCGTCCTTCTTGCGGCCGACCAGACAGGCGCCCAGCAGGTCGGGGGAGATGCCGGTCGGCCGGAACTTCGCCGCCTCGCGCACCACCGCGTTGTTCCAGCCGCCGACGTCCTGCCGCAGCCGGCGCACCACCTGGAGCGAACCGTTGTCGAGCCACGCGGGCCCCTCGGGCGGCTTGCCGCTCTCACTCCGGTGGCCGAAGACGAACTCTCCGGGCTCGACCAGCGTGGACCCCGGGCGGTTCTCCCGGGAGCCGGCGTGCTCCCGGTCCTCGCGGTGGAAGTCCTTGACGCCCGGCTGGGAGATGCCGTCCTTGTAGCCGAAGTGCTCGTGCCCGCGCAGGTCTCCGGTCAGGGTGCGGCCGTCGTCGTGATGGACCATCGTCACCCCGTGCGCCGAGTCCGCCGCGGCGATGTTCCGCAGCTTCTCCTCGAGCGCCTCCTCGGTGTCCGCGGCGACGATCAACACGGCGTGGATCCCGGTCTGTTCCGACCCGAAGAGCCAGTTCCCGGGCGCGCTCGACCCGTCGTCGCCGAGCTCCGCCGCCATGGCCGCCGGGCCCTGGGTGAACGAGCCGAAGGACGACAGATCCTGCTTGATCCTCTCGGGGTCCCGTGCCACCTGGAGCAGGCCCTGGTAGGTCAGGGACACCCCGACCCAGGTGGCGGTGATGGCCGGGTCCTGGCCGTAGGCCCGGCGGGAGAGGGAGAACTCCTCGTTGAAGTCCTCGACCCCCGCGGTCACCGACACCGTGTTCAGCATGACGGACAGCCAGCCGCGTCCGCCCACACCGTTGTCATCGGGGAATCGCATATAGCGGAACGCCATGAAGTCCTTGTTGAAAGCGGCAAGGACATTGCCCTGAATCTCCCGGGACCGGCGCAGTGGCGGTTCGGGTAGCTGCTCGATCTCCGGGGCGGCCGTCGGGCGCGCTGAGATAGTGGTCACTTCGCTCCTTCGGTGGGGCTTCAGCGCGCCGGAGACCCTCGGAAGTCTTCGCGCGCAGGCGAAAACGGCTCCCCCCGGAGCGCTGAAGTGAGAACTGACGTGGGAAAGGGCACAAGGGCACACCGAAGACAGCCGGTGTACGGCTCGTGCTGCCAGCCCAGCACCGAATGACCCGGCCCGCAGGGGCACGGGCGCCATGCGGATGATCCGGTCACCCGTCCCGGTGAGGGCGGACGGCTCCGGTGCGGAGCGCGGCGTCCAGCGTGCGGGGCCGGGACGGCCTCCGTGCGGGCCGGCCGCGGCAGAAGTGGGTGCCCGGGGCGACGAACGGCGCGCGCACCATCCGGAGCCCAATTCGGCGCGCACGCCCCACGATTGTCGCCGTCGCTGCTGCGGTCGCTTCGCTGCCGGCACCGGTGCCGACTCCGCGGTCGGTGCCGACGCCCGTCGGCTCGGGCACCGCATGCGCCGCGGGTACGCACCCGCGGCGTCCGCGGCCCCGGTCCGTCACCGTGCCACACTGGTGCCGGCACCACGTCCCCCGTCCCGCGAGCTGCGAGCGACCGCGGCCTCCGCGTACGGCCGGAGCGGGTACGGACCGGTGCGTACCAGTACGGCCGTGGCCGGTGCGGACCGGTGGGACGAGATCGGCCGAGACGGAAAGCAGAGGGCACCGAGCTGAACGCCTCGTGCGCGGAAGCGCTCTCCGCTGCTCTGCTCCTGGTGGTGCTGGCGTGTGCGGTGGTGCGCCCCTGGGGATGGCCGGAAGCGGTGGTGGCCGTGCCGGCCGCCGGCGTGCTCATCGGCACCGGGGCGATCTCCCTGGCGCACGCCCGGGCCGAGGCCGAGCGGCTGGGGCCGGTGATCGGATTCCTCGCAGCGGTCCTCGTCCTCGCCCAACTCTGCGAGGAGGAGGGACTGTTCCGCGCGTGCGGGGCGTGGATGGCCCGTACTGCGGGCGGCCGGCCGGGCAGACTGCTGGTGCAGGTGTTCGCCAGCGCCTCGCTGATCACCGCGGTGCTCAGCCTCGACGCCACGATCGTGCTGCTCACTCCGGTGGTCTTCGCCACCGCGGCCCGGCTCGGGGCCCGCCCCAAACCGCATGTGTACGCCTGCACCCACCTGTCGAACACCGCCTCGCTGCTGCTGCCGGTCTCCAACCTGACCAATCTGCTGGCCTTCACCGCGAGCGGACTGAGCTTCACCCGGTTCGGCGCCCTGATGGCGCTGCCGTGGCTCGCCGCGATCGGCACCGAGTACCTCGTCTTCCGGCGGTTCTTCGCCACCGACCTCTACGCCGGTGCCCAGGCTCCGCCGCCCGCCGCCCCGCCGGAGGTACCGGTGTTCGCGCTGGTCACGGTGGGGTGCACGCTGGCCGGCTTCGTGCTGACCTCCGCGGTCGGGGTGGACCCCGCCTGGGCGGCCTGCGCCGGCGCGGTGGTGCTCGCCGTACGAGCCCTGGCGCGGCGCCGCACCACCCCCGCCGCCCTGCTCCGGGCCGCGGCGGTGCCCTTCCTCGGCTTCGTCCTAGCGCTGGGGATCGTGGTGCGGGCGGTGGTCGACAACGGCCTCGGCGACGCGCTGGGCCACCTGGTGCCGGACGGCACCGGCTTCTGGTCCCTGCTGGGCGTCGCGGCCCTGGCGGCCGTACTGGCCAACCTGATCAACAATCTGCCGGCCGTGCTGGTGCTGCTGCCACTGACCGCGCTGACCGGGCCGGGCGCCGTGCTGGCCGTCCTGCTCGGGGTGAACATCGGCCCCAACCTCACCTATGCGGGCTCCCTGGCCACCCTGCTGTGGCGGCGGGTGGTGCACGCCCACGACACCGAGGTGAGCCTGGGCGAGTTCACCCGGCTCGGGCTGCTCACCGTGCCTGCCGCGCTGGTGCTCGCGGTGGTGGCACTGTGGGGTTCGCTGACCGCATTCGGAGGCTGATCGCGTGACCGTCATCGCCTGGATCGTGGAGGACACCTGGCCCGCCTGTGTGGACGCGGCCCGTGCGCATGCGCCCGAGGGGGCCGAGGTCGTCCTGCTGCACATCACCGACCCCGAGGCCTCCGGTGCCGCCCACGGCGCCTACGCCGGCCTGATGGGCCGCGCCCACCCCCGGGAGCACCGGCCGGCGGCCGAGGGCTGGGGCAGCGATCCGGGGACCGCGGTCGAGGACCTGGCCGCCGCCTCCGCCGCTGACCTGCTCGCCGCCGCTGCCGAGCGGCTGGGACGCCCGTGCCGCCGCACCGAGCGCGTCGGCCGGGCCGGGCGGGAGGTGGTGGCCGCCGCCGAGGGCGCCGAGCTGCTCGTCCTGGCCCGTGACGGGGACCGCACCCACCCCGGGCCGCACAGCCTCGGCCCCGCCGGCCGCTTCATCGTCGACCACGCCCCCTGCCCGGTGCTGCTGGTCGCGCCCGAGGCCGCCCCCGGCACGGACCCCCTACCGCCGGGCTCGCCCCCTCCGCCCCCGCACCTGTAGCCCCGGCACACCGGGGCCCCGGGCCGGCTGTGGGAGGGCACCGCGCCCGGTGCCCGTGGCCCTGACCGGACTCGGCCCTCCCCGCCCGGCTACGCACCGCTTCGGCGTGCCCGCGGAGGGCTTCCCGCCGTCCTCCCGGTGGACGAGGTGGCGGGTGGCTGATCCCGGAGGACGATGGAAGGCGAAGCGCTCCCTGCGCGAACCGGCCGCCCTGCCCCCTCGGGCCGGGTCGCGGACCCGAGCAGGGACGGTATCCACGGGGCTTGTCGAGGTGAGGAGGCCGGGTGAGCTCAGCCGAGGGGCCTCCGGTCGGCCACGTTGATCTCGGAGCCGGCTCGTCGAGGCCGAGCGCCCTGCTGGACCTGCTCGGCGTGGCCGCGGTCCTGGTGGACGCGGACGGCCGGATCGTGCTGTGGAGCCCGCAGGCCGAGGACCTCTACGGCTACACGGCCGAGGAGGCGCTCGGGCAGTACGCCGCGCCGCTGCTGGTCAACCAGGAGCACTGGGACTTGGTGATCAAGAAGTTCGCCGAGGTGATGGAGACCGGCCAGAGCTGGGGCGGGGTGTTCCCCGTCCGGCACAAGAACGGCACCGCACGGCCGGTCGAACTGCGCAACATGCGGCTGATGGACGAACGCGGCGGCATCTACGCCCTCGGCCTCGCCACCGACGCCTCGACGCTGCGCGAACTGGAGCGGGAGGTCGCCCTGTCCAGCCGGCTGATCTCCCAGTCGCCCATCGGGCTGGCGATGCTCGACACCGAACTGCGGTACGTGGCCGTCAACCCCGCCCTGGAGCGGATGCACGGCATCCCGGCCAAGGACCACCTCGGCAGGCACTACCGGGAGATCATGACCGCCGCGAAGTTCGAGGTGCCCGAGGCCGCCATGCGCAAGGTGCTGGAGACCGGCGAGCCCATGGTCGACCAGACCACCATCGTCGGCCGCACCCCGGCCGACCCGGAAAACCAGCACGCGTGGTCGATCTCGCTGTACCGGCTGGAGGACCCCCAGGGGCGGGTCCTCGGCGTCGCCGACCTGGTGGTGGACGTCACCGACCGGTACCAGTCCGCCAAGGAGGCGGCCGAGGCCCGGCAGCGGCTGGCCCTGATCGCCGACGGCTCCGCCCGGATCGGCACCACCCTGGAGGTGGACCAGACCGCCCGGGAGCTGGCCGAGGTCACCGTCCCCGCGCTCGCCGACGTGGCCGCGGTCGATGTGCTGGACTCCGTCCTGGACGAGTACCGCCCGGCCAGCCGGCACGGCCCGGCCGTCTTCCGGGCCCTCGCGGTGAAGGCCGGCTACCCCACGGTGGCCGTCCAGGCCGCCGATCCCCCCGGCCGGATCGCCGCCTATGACGCGGACCGGGTGGCCACCCAGTGCGTCCGCACCGGCCGGCCGGTGCTGATCCCCCGCGCCGATGAAGCGGACCTGGCCCGCATCGCCCGGGACGCCCACGCGGCCAGCCTGCTGGCCCGCTCCGGTGTGCACTCCTACCTCGCCGTGCCGCTCACCGCCCGCGGGAACATCCTCGGCTTCCTGGGCCTCAGCCGCGCCCGCAACCCGCTCCCGTTCGACGAGGACGACCTGGCCCTCGCCGCCGAGCTGGCCTCCCGCGCCGCGGTGTGCGTCGACAACGCCCGCTCGCACCAGAGCGTGCGCAGTGCCGCGGTGACCCTGCAGCGCAGCCTGCTGCCCGACCACCCGCCGCGCCTGCCCGGGCTGCAGATCGCCTCCCGGTACCGGCCCGCACAGGCCACCTACGAGGTCGGCGGCGACTGGTACGACGTACTGCCGCTGGAGGGCGACAAGACCGGCCTGGTCGTCGGCGATGTGATGGGAAGCGGCATCGACGCCGCCGCCACCATGGGCCGGCTGCGCACCGCCACCAGCGCCTTCGCCGACCTCGACCTCGCCCCCGACGAGGTCCTGCGGCACCTCGACCGGATCACCGCGGGGCTGGAGCACTACATCGCCACCTGCGTCTATGCGGCTTACGACCCGCACCGCGGCGAGTGCCACCTCGCCACCGCCGGCCACCTCCCGCCGGTCCTGGTCCGCAGCGGGCGGTCCGCCGAACTCCTCGATCTGCCCACCGGCACCCCGCTCGGGGTCGGTGGGGTGCCCTTTGAGACCACCACCATCGCGCTCGCCCCCGACGACCAACTCGTGCTGTACACCGACGGGTTGGTGGAGACCCGGCACCACGCCATCGACGAGCGCCTGGAGACCCTCCGGGGGCTGCTCGACGTCCCCGACGCGTCTTTGGAGGAGACCTGCGACCGGTTGCTGCGCGAACTCCGGCGCCCGGACGACCCGGATGACGTGGCCCTGCTCATCGCCTGCGTCCAGCCCTTCCCCGCGGACCAGTAGCGCGCCGACCGGGGGCGACGGGTCAGGCGGCGGCGAAGACCGTACTGGCCAGCAGGACATGCACCGCGGTACCGCCCAGCACGCTCAGCACGGCATGGCGCTTCCACAGGTGCAGGCCCAGGGTGACCGCCAGGGCCAGACCGGCCGGCAGCGCGGCCGGCGCCGAGACGTGCCGGAGCGTGTAGACGGTGAGGATCACCATCACCCCCACCGGCATGTGCACGCTGAGGTGGTGGACCGCGGCGCTGGCCCGCAGCGGCGCCAGCGCGGTGAACGGCAGCGCCCGCAGCGCCCAGGTGATGCCGGCGGAGAGGGCCACGGCGCCCGCCACATACGACGGATCAGGCATCGGTCGACCTCCGCTTCGCCAGGGCGTGCCGGGCCAGCAGTCCGGCGGTGAACAGGCCCAGGGCGGCGAGCAGCATCTGACCGGGCACCAGGAACCGTGCCACCAGCGCGCACACCAGGGCCAGGACCGGGGTGGGCAGATCGCGCCGGGCCCGGTAGGCGTCGACGGCCAGCACCACGAACAGCGCGGTCAGCGCGAAGTCCAGACCCCTCAGCCCGGCCGGGACCACCGCCCCGCACAGCGCGCCGACGGTGGCCCCCGCGACCCAGTACGCCTGGCACAGGACCTGGAGCCACACGATCCGCCGGCCGCTCCAGGACCGTGCGCCTTCGCCGGTGGTCAGGGCGTAGGCCTCGTCGGTCAGCGCGAAGGTGCCGTACGCCCGGCCGGAGCGGGAGGCGATCCGGTGCAGCGGGAAGGACAGCGCGTAGAACACATGCCGGAAGTTGACCAGGAACGCGGTCAGGGCGACCTGTGCCAGGGGCGTGGCGGCGGCGACCAGACCGACCAGGAGGAACTCCAGCGACCCCGCGTAGACCACCGCGGTGAACACCGTGGCCCACCACCAGGCCAGGCCCGCATGGACGACCAGCACCCCCAGGGCGACCCCCAGTGGGAACAGGGCCAGGCCCACGGAGCTGGAGTCCTTCACGGCCGCCCGGAAATCGGACGGTGCCGGGGTGGGGGCCGAGGCCGGGGGTGGGGGAGCGGGCGGTGCAGGAGGGCGGCCTATGGTGCCGGCCGGTGCGGCGTTCATACGGGAAATGTTAGGCGTTTTCGCGCGTAATATGGTGTTGAGTTATTCCCCTGGAGCGCGAGGTAGCGCAACATAGTGACCATGGATAGCGTCGATCGCGATATTTTGTTTCACCTGCGCCAGGACGGTCGGCTGACCAATGTGGAATTGGCCAAGCGGGTCGGGCTCACCCCGCCGCCCTGCCTGCGCCGGGTCAAGCGCCTGGAGGACGCCGGGATCATCACCGGATACCGGGCGCGCATCGACCCCGCGGCGGCCGGCCGTGGCTTCGAGGTCATGGTCGCCGTGGAGATCAGCGTCAACGACCTGCAGACCGTCGAGGAGTTGGAGACCGCGATCGCGTCCTACGACGAGGTCATCGAGTTCCACCGGCTGTTCGGGCGGCCCGACTACCTCGTCCGCGTCGCCGTCGAGGATCCGGCCACCTTCGAGGCCTTCCTGACCACCAAGCTCATGGGGCTGCGGGCGGTCGCCCGGGTCGACTCCCACCTGATCATGAAGAAGATCAAGACCGACGAGTGACCGTCTGCCGGCCCGGAGGCTGTTCCGCGCCGGGAAATCCGGTGGCGTGGCGGGCCGCCTGCTGGTTGACTCCTCGGCCGTGACCGGATTCAACGATCCTTCATTCTTTGACCGTTACGCGCACGAATACGACGAGCGGAACTGGATCGACCCGGGCCCCGCCGTCGACTTCCTGGCAGATCTGGTGCCGGAGAACGGACGGGTCCTCGAACTCGCCGTCGGCACCGGCCGGGTCGCGCTCCCGCTCGCCGCCCGGGGCGTCCGGGTGGAGGGCATCGACGGCTCTCCCGCGATGGCCGAGCGCTTGCGCGCCAAGCCCGGCGGCTCCGACATCCCCGTCACCATCGGCGATATGGCCGACGTCCCGGTGGAGGGTCCCTTCCAGCTCTCGTACCTCGTGTACAACACCCTGTTCAACCTGCCCAGTCAGGCCCGGCAAGTCGACTGCTTCCGCAATGTCGCCGAAGTGCTCGCACCCGGCGGCTGCTTTGTGGTCGAGTGCTTCATCCAGGACCTGACCGAGTTCGACCGCCACCAGCGGGTCGCCACCCGGCAGTTGTCCGACGACGCGGTACACATGGAGTTCCTGCTGCACGACCCGGTGGAGCAGGCCGTCACCTATCAGCGCGTCACCTTCGGCCCCCAGGGGACCTCGCTCCGGCCGCTGCGACTCCGTTACGTCTGGCCCAGCGAGATGGACCTCATGGCGCAGCTCGCCGGTCTGCGGCTGCGCGAGCGCTGGACGGACTGGGCCCGCAGCCCCTTCACCGCGGCGAGCCGCGGGCACGTCTCGGTGTTCGAGAAGGCCTGACGGCCGCCCGCTCCGGGGGCCCGGGCGTACGCCGTCCAGCGCACCGTCGTCGGCTCGGGCCGGGCCGGACACCCGGCCCGGCCCGGACACCTGTGACGGCGGGTCAGACGAAGAAGGCGTTCATCCCGTCGACATCCGACAGGTAGGTCTCGATCGACTCGACCTTCCCGTCCCGCAGCCGGCACACCGTCGACAGGTACTCGTCGAGGACGAGGTCGCCCCGGCGTGCGGTGTTGTGCAGGGAGAGCGCCACGTTCTCCCTGCTGACCAGGGTGTGCAGCAGCTCGAAGGCGAGCCCGTAGCCGGCGATCCGCTGCGCCCGCTGGACGATGGCGTCCGCCCCTTCGGCCGGGCCGGAGATGGCGTTGTCCCCGGGCAGCACCCATACCGCGTCCTCGTGCAGCAGGGACCGGATGCCCGCCCAGTCGGCGTTGATCAACGCGGTGTGAAAGGCCTTGCCCACCCGGTACTGCGCGCTGGTGCCGTTCGCGTCCGTGCTCATGTCGTGTGCCCCAATCCCCATGGTTCGATAGTTCGACTGTACGCGAACATTAATCACACCGAATCGTCGCGTCAAAGTACGCGTATCATCGAACTATGGCGACGCCGAGGAACCCGAACCGTGACGACCTCCGCATCACCGAGGTGCTGGAGGCGCTGTCCCATCCGCTGCGCCTGCTGGTCGTGCACCGGCTCGCCCAACGCGAGCGGGAGGGCGAGGAGATGTCCTGCGGGGACCTGCTCCCCGAGGTGTCGAAATCCACGGCCAGCCACCACTGGCGGGTCCTGCGGGAGAGCGGCGTGGTCCACCAGCGCCGGGACGGCCGCCGGTTGCTCCTCCACCTCCGCCGCGCCGACCTCGACGCCCGCTTCCCCGGAGTGCTCGACGGCGTCCTGGTCGCGGCGGAACGCGACCCGGGAGTGGCCGGGGCGGTGGACACCGGGGGAGACGCCTGACCGGCGAGAGACACTTGACCGGCGGGGTTCCGGTCGGGCGCGGCGGCACCTGGCGGCGCATGCTGACGGGTCCTCCGCGGCTCCCCGTAGCGGCAACCTCCGGGCGGGCCCCGCCGAGGCGACCCGCAACCACGGGATGTCGTAAGGATGTCGGGGGAGCGGCCGGTCCGCGGTCAGCCGCCGGACACCACCTCCACGGACCCGATGTACTCCTGCGTCTCCGCGTCCGGCAGCCGCACGTGCTGTGCCCAGAAGTAGATCGCCAGGCTGAAGCCCGCGATGACCGCCATGTCCCACCACAGCGGCAGGGCGTCCGTGGCGCCACAGGACGCCGTGGCGGCCGGGCCGGTGCTGCAGAACCCGCCCTGCCAGGAGATCACGCCCATGCCCAGCAGGTACACCGGCAGCCACTGCGCGGACCGCCAGTCCAGGTGCGGCACCTTGGGGTTGAGCCGGAGCAGCGCCGATCCGCCGAGCAGCACATAGCCCAGTACGATCGCCACCCCGAGCCGCCACAGGGTGTCCCAGCCGGCCCAGTAGATGATCAGGTTGGACACGATGAACGCCAGCGGCGCCCAGAACATCCCGGCCGGCAGTCGGTAGGGCCGCGGTCGGTCCGCGTCCTGTTTGCGCAGGCAGCCGAAGGCGAGCGGGGCACCCGCGTACATCAGTACGCTCGCCGAGGTCACGAACCCGACCAGCTTCTGCCAGGTGGGGAACGGCAGGAAGACGACCAGCCCGATGACGAACGCGAACAGCAGGCCGAACCACGGCACCCCGCGCTTGGTGGTGCGCTCGAAGACGGCCGGCACATAGCCGTTGCGGGACAGGCCGTAGGAGACCCGGGAGGTGGCGGTCATATAGATCAGGCCCGTACCGGACGGCGAGATCACGGCATCGACATACAGCAGGGTGGCCAGCCAGCCGAGCCCGATCGCGCTGGCCAGGCCGGCGAAGGGGCCCGCCTTGCCGGCGAACGACAGGTCGGCCCAGCCGTGGGCGAACGCGCTGTGCGGCAGCGCCCCGATGAAGACCACCTGGAGTCCGATGTAGATCAGCACGCCGATGAGGATCGAGCCGATCACCGCGCGGGGGATGTCCCGTGCCGGATTGCGGCTCTCGCCGGCCAGTTGGTCGGCCTGCTCGAAGCCCAGCAGCGCGAAGATGATGCCGCTGGTGCTGATCGCCGAGAGCACGCCCCGGGCGCCGAACGGGGCGAAACCCTGGTAGCCGAAGTTGTCGCCGTGGAAGGCGGTCGCCGCCAGGACGACGATGGTCAGGACGGGGACGAACACCTTCCACCAGGTCGCCGCGCTGTTGGTGTGCGCCAGCCATCGGATGCCGCAGTAGTTGACGACGACGAAGAAGGCCATGAAGGCGACGGCCAGACCGTATCCGGCGGGCGTCAGATGGTTCTTCCCGGACTGCACCCAGGGCGCGTGCACGCTGAGGTAGTCCAGCGACGCCATGACCTCGATGGGGGCGACGGTGACCGCCTGCAGCCAGGAGAACCAGCCGAAGGAGGCGCCGGCCGCGCTGCCGAACGCGTAGTGGGGGAAGCGCGCGGTGCCTCCCGCGACCGGATACAGCGCGCCCAACTCGGCGTGCACAAAGGCCAGCAGGATGATGGCGAGGGCCCCGATGACCCAGGAGATCAGGGCGGCGGTGCCGGCCGCCTGCGCGGCGAACAGCGCGCCGAACAGCCACCCGGAACCGATGATGGACCCCTCCGATGTCCAGATCAGCCCGATCAGTCCGATGTCCCGTTTGAGGCCGGGACTGGTGGGTGGAGCCGGCGTGGCCGACGCGTGCATCTCCATGGTGCGTGCCCTCGATGTCCGGGGTGGGCGCACAGCGCGGCGCGCACCGGATGCGCTGCGCGGAGCGTTATGCGCGGGGGTTGAGGTGTTTTGCCCCACTACTCTAGGAATTCCAGGCAATTTCGTGCGGGAACCGGCGCGCCGCGCGGAGCGTGTCCACCGTGACTCCAAGGCGGGGTGGGCACCGATGACGACGAGCGGTTGCGGACGGTCTCCGGCACACCTGGGCGGCCTCCGGTGCGGAGGCCCTCGGTCGGGGGCGGCGATTCACACCGGGCGTCCGGGGCAGACGCAGTGCACCGCCGGCGGCGGCACCAGGCCCTGTGGAGGCAGCATGAACGCGACAGTCCCGATTCCGGAGATCGGCCGGACGGCTCGGCGCGGCGCCCGCAGCAACCCGATCCGGGTTGCGGCGCGCTGTGGCTTCCTCGCGCGGGGGGTGATCTACCTTCTGGTGGGCGTGCTGGCGCTGCGGATCGCGTTCGGGGACTCCGGTGAACAGGCGGACCGCGGCGGGGCGCTGGCCGAACTGGCCACTGCGCCGCTCGGCAATCCGTCGATCTGGGCACTCGGCCTCGGCCTGGCGGGAATGGCGCTGTGGCGGCTCTCGGAGGCGCTGTTCGGCGCGGCCGGCCCGGACGGCCACCGGCCCGGCAAGCGGTTGCTCTCGCTCGGCCGGTGCGTCTTCTACGCCACTGTGTCCCTGTCCGTCGTGGAGTTCGCCGCCGGCCGGGAGGGCGACGGCAGCGGGGCGAGCGACCAGCAGTCGCGGGACGCGACGGCCACGGTGCTGGAATTCCCCGGTGGCCCCTGGCTGGTGGCGGTGGCCGGGGCAGGTGTGGTCGTCGCCGGTGTGTGGATCGCGGCGCGGGCCGCCCTCCGCTCCTTCCGGAAGAACCTCAGGCGGAACGAGATGTCGCGGCGCACCCGGCAGGTCGTCGACGCCCTCGGGGTGTCCGGCGGAGTCGCCCGGGGCGGTGTCTTCGCGGCGGCGGGGGCGTTCGCCGTCAAGGCCGCGGTGCACCACGACCCGGGGAGCGCCAAGGGCATGGACGACACCCTCCGTTCCTTCGCCGACACCCCGGCGGGCCCCTGGCTCCTGGTGCTGGTCGCAGCGGGGCTCGCCCTGTTCGGTGTGTTCTCCTTCGCGATGGCCCGCTGGCGGAAGGTCTGAGGGAGCCGGCGAGCGGGGGAGCGGGGGCGGAAGGGGCGGGGAGCGAGAGGGGGCGGGGCCGGAGTGTGGGGGCGGGTGCCGCCGGCACATCGGCCTCGGGGGCCGAGGGCAACGGCCGCGTGGGCGGCCCCGGGGCGACCGCTGTCACCCGGCCCGGAGGAGTTCGACCAACTGCCGGGCCGGCCCGCTGGGGTGGGCGGGGTGGACGAGTTCGGTGCGGTGGACCAGCCGTGGCTCCGCCACCGGTACGACCGCACCGCCGAGCGCGGCGGCCAGCGGGCGGGGGAGGGCGGCGAGGCCGTGGCCCGCGGCGGCGAGCGCGCCGAGGCCGTGCAGGTCGGTACCGCGGTGCCGGACCCGGGGACGGAAGCCGTCGGTGCGGCAGACGGTGCGCAGCCGGTCGAGTGGGACGGCGGTGTCGGGGGCGTCGATCCACTGAGCCTGCGTCAGGTCTGGCAGGCGCACCGAGTCGCGCCGGGCCAGGGGGTGACCGTGGGGGAAGAGCACGGCCAGGGTCTCCTCGGCCGCGGCGAGGGTGGTGGTGGGACCGAGGTCGGGCAGCGGGAGCGGGTCGCTGGGGGCGGCGACGCCGTCCACCAGGCCGGCGTCGGCGCGCCCGGTGAGCACGTCCCCGAGCACCGCTTCCCGTCGCCGCACCCGCACCTCCAGGTCCAACGAGCTGACGATGGCGCGCAGTTGGGCCAGGGCCTGTGCGACGGCCGGGGTGAGCGCGGCCGGCGAGCAGGCCAGGGTCAGCCGGGTGGAGCGGGTGTGCCGCAGACGGGCGAGGTCGGCGCGGGCGGCATCCAGGCGCAGCAGCAGGGCGGGAGCGTGCTCCATCAGCCGGGCTCCGGCCGGGGTGGGAGCCACGGGGCGGCGTTCGACCAGCCGGGTTCCCAGGTCGGTTTCGAGCGCGGCGATGTGCTGGGAGACCGCGGACTGCGTATAGCCGAGGGCCGAGGCGGCGGCGGAGAACGAGCGGTGGTCGAGGACCGCGACGAAGGTGCGCAACAGATGCGGGTCCATGCGCATCAGTATCGCTGATGGTGAGTGCAGTGATCATCGTTGGACCTGATGTGCACGGGGTTGCAGGATCGTCGCCATGAATCACCACACCGCACGCATCGCCCTGGTCGGGGACCGCTCCGACGCCGTACGGTCGCACGCCCGCATCCCCGGTCTGCTCGACGCGCTGCGCGGGCGCGACGGGTTGGACCTGGACGCCTACTGGATCCCCAGCCAGGACGCCGGTCAGGGCGTGGCCGGGTTCGACGCGGTGTGGGTCCTGCCCGGCAGTCCCTACCGCAGTGAGGCCGGTGTCCTGGCGGCGATCCGGGCGGCACGCGAAGGTGGCATCCCTTTCCTGGGCACCTGCGGCGGCTTCCAGCACGCGCTGCTGGAGTTCGCCCGCAACGTCTGCGGCCTGACCCGGGCCGGCCACGCCGAGAACGCCCCGGGAACGGCCGATGAGGACGCCGTGGTCCAGCCGCTCGCCTGTTCCCTGGTCGGCCACGAAGGCCTGGTGACCGTTACGCCCGGCTCCCGGGCCGCGCACCTGCTGGGTGCCGACCGCACACCGGCGCGCTATCACTGCGACTACGGCCCCAACCCCCGCCACCTCGACATCCTGCGGGCACACGGCCTGGCGTTCACCGGCACCGATGAATCCGGCGACCTCCGCATCGCGGAACTGCCCGCCCACCCCTTCTTCCTGGCCACCCTCTTCCAGCCCGAGTTGGACGGCGACGGCACCCGGGCCCACCCGCTGATCACCGGACTCGCCTCGGCCGCCGTCGAACACGCCGGCGGTCGATGAGCGCGGTGGGCGGCGCGGGCCGGTGCGGCCTGGTGCGGCCTGGCGTGTGACGACAGCCCGGGTGGTGCGCCGCCCCGCTTCCGACCGCCGCCCGACCGCACCGAGGGGCAGCGGAGCGTCGCCCGGAGGCCTCGGCCTTCCCGGTATTCCCCACGGGGACCGGGAACGCGGACAGCAGTGGGCCGGAATCGTTCAATTTTTGACATTCCCCTCGCCGGTGACGGGTGCCTTCTACGGTTCGCCCATGGAAGATCCCGGTCGCCGCACGCTGGCGGCACGTACCGTCGGCCCCGCGGGCCGCCCCCCGTCCGATCCCGCCGTATGGCTGGCCGCCCTGCACCGAGCGGCCCCGAAGGTGGCGCGTTCGCGCACCGCCCGGGAACTGCTCGCCGGTGTCCTCGACGCGGCCGCGCCACTCCTGGGCGACCTGGGCGGTGCCGTCCTGCTGCTGGACGCGTCCGGCCGCTACCTGTTCCTGGTGGCCTCCCAGGGGCTGCCCGCCGAAGTGGCCCTCCCCATGGAAGCCATCGGCATCGACGAGGACCTCTCGGCGACCGACGCGGTGCGCAAGGCGCGTCCGGTCTGGCTGAACGCCTTCGCGCAGCGGCGGGCGCGCTATCCGGGGCTGATCGAGCGGCTGCCGATCGACCTGGTGACGGGGTCCCTGCCACTGATCGACAACGACACGGTCATCGGCGTGCTGATCGTGCTGCGGCAGCACGAAACCGGCTTCTCCCCCGTCGAGCGGGGTTTCCTCCAGAGCCTGACCGATCACGCCGGGCCCGCGCTGGCCGCACTGACCGGACGTCAGCTGGAGCACGGCGGGCCGGAGGACGGGGACGTGGCCGCGGACGCCAGCGGCACCATGGAGCTGGGGACGTTCGTCTGGCACCTGGACACCGGCGTCGTCGAGGGCGATGACGCGCTGGCCCGACTGCACGGGCTGGCGCCGCGGTCCGATCCGCCGCTCACCCTGGACGACTTCCTCTCCCAGGTGCCCGCGACGGACCTGCCCGCACTACGACAGAGCCTCGGACACATCGCCCAGCGGTGCGCCGACTACCAGGTCCGCTACCGGGCGTACGACGCCACCGGGCGGCTGCGCACCCTGGAGGCCCGCGGCCGGGCCCATCCGGACGCGGACGGCCACCCGATGATGATGGACGGCCTGGTCGCCGATGTCACCGTGGCCTGCGACCGCCAGCACCTGAACCAGCGTCTGCTGTCCTCCCAGGCAGAGCAGTCGGGTCGGCTGCGGGACCTGGCGACGCACCTGGTGAGCGCGGCCAGCCTGGACGAGGTGGCCGGCGCCACCGGGACCGCCCTGCGGGCGTTCGGGGCCGACGGGCTGCTCGTGGTGGACACCGAACGCGACCGTCTCCGGGTCATCGCGTCCTGGGGGTACGGTCCGGCGGAGACGGCGGCCGCGGAGGGCTTCCCGTTGGACGCACCGACGCCCTTCCGGGACGCGCTGCTGGGCGGCACCCCCACCTTCGCCGGCTCCCTGCGGGAGGGCCTGGCCACCTACCCCCCCCTGGTCGACTTCGCGCACACCACCAAGCGCCAGTCCTGGGCGGTCCTGCCCCTGCCCACCACCCAGGACGGGAACGGCGCCGCCTGTCTGATCGGCTTCCCCACGCCGCACGAGTTCGCCGCCGCCGAACGGTCGTTGATCACCGTGGTGGCGGCGCTGCTGGCCCAGGCGATGGAACGGGCCCGCATCCACGACCGGGAACACCGGCGCGCCGTCGAACTCCAACAGGGCATGCTTCCGCAGGCCCTTCCGGAACTGCGCCACACCACCGTGCACACCCACTACCGGCCCGCGGCGGAGGGCGCCGCCGTCGGCGGGGACTGGTACGACGCCTGGCACACGCCCTCGGGCGAACTGGCCCTGGTGGTGGGCGATGTGCAGGGGCACAGCACCGCGGCCGCCGCCCTGATGGGACGGCTGCGCACCGCAGTGCGGGCCTACAGCGCCGAGGGGCACTCGCCCGCCGACGTCCTGCACCGCACCAACGCGCTGCTCACGCACTCCTCGACCGATCCGGACGCCGCGCTCTTCGCCACCTGCGTGATAGCCCACCTCGACGCCGAAACCGGACGGCTGTCCCTGTGCCGCGCCGGGCACCCGCAGCCGCTGCACGCCGCACCCGGGAGGCAGCCCGAGATCCTCCCCGTCGAGGGCGGTCTGCCGCTGGGCATCGATCCGGACGCGGTGTTCCCCACCACCTCGGTGACGCTCCAGCCGGGGGCGCACCTGTTGCTGTACACGGACGGCCTCGTCGAACGGCCCGGGCTCGACCTGGACACCGGAACCGGGCAGCTCCTCTCGGTGCTCGGCTCCGGGCTGCGCTCGGTGCCCGAGGGCGACCTGCTGGCGCACATCGAGCGGGTCTGCCTGCCGGCCCCCGTCCCCCGCGACGCCGACGACATCGCCGCCCTGTACCTGCGCTGGCGGGGGCCCTGACGGCGCTCCGTGCCGCACGTCGGGCGCGCCGGCGGTGCGGAACGCGCACTCCCCTCGGCCGGAGGCAGGCCGCCGGCTCCTCGGGCAGTGCACTGTGGTGCCAACTCCCGGGCACGCAGGGAAAAGTCGGGTGGTCCGGACGGTCGTAGTTTCGGGGTGCGCTGAGCTGCGGGAACGCGGCGGGCGACACTCCTGACCGCTCCGAGAGGACACCCTCATGTTCGACATCACCCAGGTGCAGGCCGCCCCGAGCGCGGACCTGCTCACGCCCGACAACGCGGTCATGGTCTTCGTGGACCACCAGCCGCAGATGTTCTTCGGCACCGGGAGCGGTGATCGCTCCGCGATCATCAACAGCACGGTGGGCCTGGCGAAGGCGGCCCGGGCGTTCGACGTGCCGGCCATCCTGACCACCGTTGCCGCCGAGTCGTTCTCCGGGCCGCTGCTGCCGCAGCTCGCCGAGGTGTTCCCCGGGCAGGAGGTCATCGACCGCACGTCGATGAACGCCTGGGAGGACGAGGCCCTGGTGGCGGCGGTCAAGGCGACCGGGCGCAAGAAGATCATCCTGTCCGGGCTGTGGACCGAGGTCTGCCTGGTGCTGCCCACGCTGTCCGCGCTGGAGCAGGGGTACGAGGTCTATGTGGTGTCCGACGCCTCCGGCGGCGTCAGCCCGGCCGCCCATGAGCACGCCCTGCAGCGGATGCTGGCCGCCGGCGCCGTGCCGGTCACCTGGGTGCAGGTACTGCTGGAACTCCAGCGCGACTGGGCGCGCCAGGAGACGTACGGCGAGGTGATGGAGATCGTCAAGGCGCATGCGGGCGCGTACGGTCTGGGCGTGGTGTACGCGCAGACCGTCATCGGCGCGCACGCGGTCGGCTGACCTCCTTGGACACCGGCATCCTGATCCTGCGTCTGGTGGCCGGCCTGCTCATCGCGGGCCACGGCGTGCAGAAGGTCAGCTCGCACCTGGGTGGCCGGGGACTCGCCGGAGGCGCGGACGAGTTCCGCGCCGACGGCTTCCGCGGCGGAACCCTCACCGCCCTCGCGGCCGGCGGCGGCCAGATCGGATCGGGCCTGCTGTTGGCCGTCGGGTTCCTGACCCCGCTCGCCGCGACCGGCGCCATCGGGGTCATGACCGTCGCCCTCACCGTGAAGTGGCACAACGGCCTCTGGGTGCAGAACGACGGCTATGAGTACCCCCTGGTCCTGATCGTCACCGCCGCCGCGCTGGCCGCCACCGGCCCCGGTGCCTGGTCGCTCGACGCGGTGTGCGGCCTGACGCCGTACCCGCTGTGGTGGGCGGCCCTGGTGCTCGCCGCGGGCGTGGGCAGCGGGCTGCTCACCCGGCTCGCACTACACCGCGCACCGGCGCCGCCGCGGGCGGCCGACCGGCGCTGAGCGGGCGGCCGCCCGGACCGGGCCCGGCCGCTCGCGTACACCCCCTTGCCCGGACGGCCGGGCCCCACCAACCCCCTACTGGCATTCACCACGAGGAGAAAGACCATGCCGTTCATCAAGGTCGCCGAGGGCAACTCCGCCCCCGTCGAGCTCTACTACGAGGACCACGGGACCGGACAGCCGGTGGTGCTGATCCACGGCTGGCCGCTGAACGGGGCCTCCTGGGAGAAGCAGACCAGCGCGCTGCTCGCCGCCGGCCACCGGGTCATCACCTACGACCGGCGCGGTTTCGGCCGCTCCGACCAGCCCGCCGACGGCTATGACTACGACACCTTCGCCTCCGACCTGAACGAGGTGCTCACCGCGCTGGACCTGCGCGACGCCGTGCTGGTCGGTTTCTCCATGGGGAGCGGCGAGGTGACCCGGTACCTCGCCGCGTACCGTTCCGAGCGGATCGCCAAGGCCGTCATGATCGGCGTTGTGCCGCCCTTCCTGCTCAAGACGGACGACAATCCGGGCGGCGTGGACGCGGCCGTCTTCGAGGGCATCGAAGAGGCCATCGTCGCCGACCGGTTCGCGTTCATGACCGCCTTCCTCGCCGACTTCTACAACGTCGACGTCCTGGGCGGCGAGCGCATCAGCGAGCAGGCGGTCCGGGCCAGTTGGAACGTCGCCGTCGGCGCCTCCGCCAAGGGCACCCTCGACTGCGTCCAGGCCTGGCTCACCGACTTCCGTGCGGACCTGCCGCGCATCGACGTGCCCACACTGATCATCCACGGCGACGCCGACCGCACCCTGCCCATCGAGTCCACCGCGATCCCCCTGGCGCAGCGCATCGCCGGCGCCGAACTCAAGGTCGTCCCCGGCGGCCCGCACGGCCTGATCTGGACGCACGCCGACGAGGTCAACACCGCCCTGCTCGCCTTCCTCGGCTGAGCCGTCCCCCTCCCGCTGCGTACGGGGCGCCGCCACTCCTCGCGTGCAGCGTCCCGCACGCCGTTCACCGCCCCCTCCCGGCACGCCGTGCACCGCCCCCCCCGTACGCCGTGCCCAGACCCTCCCGTACTCCCCACCGAAGGAGAGACCCCCATGTCCGCACAACCGGTACCGCAGCCCGCCGACCGGGCGTTCGCCGAGGCCGCCACCCCGCGCGAGGCCCTGGCATGACCGGGACGACGAGCATGCCCGTGGCGGGCGTCCTCCCCGCCCAGCGCCCGGAACAGCCGGCGGCCGACCTCCTCGTCCGCAACGCGAAGGTGTTCACCGGAGACCCCGGCCGCCCCGAGGCCCGCGGCGTCGCGATCCGCGATGGGCGGGTGGTGGCCCTCGGCGACGACCACGACCTCGCCGGCCTCGTGGGTCCGGCGACCCGGGTCATCGACGCGCTGGGCCGCCGGGTGATCCCCGGGCTGAACGACTCGCACCTGCACGTCATCCGGGGCGGCCTGAACTACGTACTGGAGCTGCGCTGGGACGGTGTGCGCAGCCTCCGGCAGGCACTGGCCATGCTGCGCGAGCAGGCCGGCCGCACGCCCAAGGGGCAGTGGATCCGGGTCGTCGGTGGCTGGACCGCCGAGCAGTTCGCCGAACGCCGGATGCCGACCGTGGCCGAGCTGAACGCAGCCGCGCCCGACACACCGGTGTTCGTCCTGCACCTCTACCAGTCGGCGCTGATGAACCGGGCCGCCGTACAGGCCGCCGGGTTCACCCGCGAGACCCCCGATCCGCGCGGCGGACAGATCGTCCGGGGGCGGAACGGCGAACCGAACGGAATACTCCTGGCGGCGCCCAGCGCCCTCGTCCTGTACTCCACCCTCGCCAAGGCACCGGCCCTGGACGCGGCCGACAAGCGGACCTCGACGCGGCACTTCCTCCGCGAACTCAACCGCTTCGGGCTGACCTCGGCGGTCGACGCCGCCGGCGGGTTCCAGAACTTCCCCGACGACTACGCCACCGTCATCGACCTGGCCCGGACGGGGGAGTTGACGCTGCGGATCGCCTATCACCTGTTCCCGCAGACCGCCGGTCAGGAGCTGGCCGATCTGAAGCGCTGGACCGAGACGGTGCGGCCCGAGGACGGCGACGAGTGGCTCCGCCTGAACGGCGCGGGGGAGAACCTGACCTGGGCCGCCGCCGACTTCGAGAACTTCTCCGAACCCCGGCCCGAACTCCCCGAGGGGTACGAGGCCGAGTTCGAGCGGGCAGTTCGGCTCCTGATGGAGCACAACTGGGGCTTCCGGCTCCACGCGACCTATGACGAGACGATCCGCCGCGACCTGGCCGTGTTCGAGAAGCTCGCGGCCGAGGGGCTCTTCCCGGGCGGGAACCGCTGGCTCTTCGACCACGCCGAGACCGTCTCGGCCGACAGCCTGGAGCGGATCGCGGCCCTCGGCGGCGCCCTCTCCGTACAGAACCGGATGTCCTTCCAGGGCACGGCCTTCCTCGACCGCTACGGTGCCGAGGCCACCGCCCACACCCCACCGGTCCGGGCCATGCTCGACCGGGGGCTGACCGTCGCTGCCGGGACCGATGCCACGCGGGTGTCCTCGTACAACCCCTGGGTCTCGCTGCACTGGCTGGTCACCGGCCGCACCGTCGGCGGCACCGCGCTCTACCCGCCCGCGAACCTGATCAGCAGGGAGACCGCCCTCGGCCTCTACACCCGAGGCGGTGCACACCTCACCGGCGAGCAGGAGGTCAAGGGCACCCTGCGGGAGGGCTGTTACGGCGACCTCGCGATCCTGACGGACGACTACTTCACCGTGCCCGAGGCCGCCATCCCCGACATCGAATCCCTGCTCACCGTCGTCGGCGGCCGCATCGTGCACGCCGGTGCCGAGTACGAGGGCCTCGACGAGGCCCTCCCGCCGGTCAGCCCCCAGTGGGCCCCGGTTGCCCGCTTCGGCGGATACCAGTCCGGCGGCGCACGCCAGGCCGACCTCATGGCCGAGGCGGTCGCCGAGTCCGAACAGCACCGCCGGTGGCGGGTCGCACGCGGCTCCGCCCCCGGAACGCCGCCGCCCTTCATCGACCCCTGCTTCGCGCACTGACGACGGAACGAGGGAATCCCACCGATGACTACAGTCCCTGCCGGCGGCACCGGAAGCGCCGGCGGCAAGCCGGGCGAGGCGGGCGAGCCGGGCGAGCGCCAGGACACGCCCCCCGGCCGCTCATTCGAACCGGACCTCCGGTCGATGACGCGGATCAACCTGCGCCCCATCGCCTCCCCGTTGCCGCTGGGCTTCTTCACGGTGGCGATCGCCTCCGTGCTGACGGGCTGCCTGCAGCTCGGGGTGTTCCAGGCCGCGGACCGCCGCGCCGTCGCCCTGTGCGTGCTGCCCGCATTCGTCCTCCAACTCCTGGCCAGCGTCCTGGCCTTCGGAGCCCGGGATGTGATCGCGGCGACGCTCATGGGCTCGTTCGCCGGCAGCTGGTTGGCGTACGCCCTCGTCCTGGGGAGCGGCGCGGCCGGGGGGCTCCGGGTGCTGGGCGTGTTCAACCTGGCGTTCCTGTGCTTCGGGGCGCTGATGGCCGCTGTGACCCGGCCCAAGCGGGCGCTGTGGCTCGTCCTGGTGGTCTCCGTGCCCCGGTGGGCGGCCACCGGACTGTCGGGGCTGACCGGAGCGGAAGGGCTCACCGTGGCAGCCGGAGCCCTCGGGCTCCTGGTGGCGCTGGTCGCGTCGTACGCGGCGTTCGCCCTGCTGCTGGAGGACCTGCGCAGCGCGGAGGTCCTGCCCATCGGCCGCAGCGGTCCCGCCCATGCAGCGGTGGAGGGCGACCTCACGGTGCAGCTGCGCAACCTGGAACGGCAGGCGGGCGTGCGACGCACCCTGTGAGGCGAAGCACCCTGTGAGCCGACGCCTCACCGGTCGTGCGCGCTGCGCGTACGGGACCGCCATTCCCGCGGCGACATGCCGTAGGCGGTGCGGAAGGCCCGGCTGAAGTGCGTGGGGTTCACAAAACCCCAGCGCTGGGCGACCGCCGACACGCTCGGCTCCGTCCTCGACTGCCGTGACAGATCGCGTCGGCACCGCTCCAGCCGCTCGCGCCGGATCCATCCGCTCACCGTGGACCCTTCCGACTGGAAGAGCTTGTGCAGATACCGGACCGACAGGTGGTTCGCCGTCGCGATCCGCTGCGGAGAGAGGTCGGGGTCGGCCAGGTGCCGCAGGATGTACTCCTTGACCCGCGCCCGCATGCCCCGGGCCGCTTCCGGGGTGTGCGGGTCCAGCCTGCCCTGCCGTTCGCGCACCAGGACCGCCAGCAGCTCCGTGGTGGTCATGGCGAGTTGCTGGCCCGTGTACGGGTCGAACCCGGCCGCGCGTTCGGCCAGCCGTGCCAGATACCCCGCGACCAGTCCGGACGTGCCGGAGTCGCCGCTGAAGACGGTCCCGGTGATCGCCCGCAGATCGGCTTCCGACACGCCCAGCCCCTCCTTGGGCACCCGGAACGCGGTGAAGCGGAAGTCGTCCGGCTGTTCCCGCTCGTAGGGCCGTCCGGCGTCCGAGCAGGTGAAGGTCCCGGGCCTGACCAGAGCCTGGCGGCCGTCCTGAGTGAGCCTCGCGGTGCCCTTGTGGTGGAGGGTGACGGTGAGGTACTCCGCTCCGCCCTGGGAGATCAGGCGGCGGTCCCGCGAGACGGTCTGGGGGCCCGCCTCGACCACGGAGATCTGCAACGGACCGAGCGGCTCACTGGAGATCGTCCCCACCGAGGGCTCACGTTCGTGCAGCACCACGTCCAGCGGGATGAAGGTGTCGGAGACCACGCTGTGCCAGTAGGCCGCCCGTTCGTACGGAGACAGCGGAGAGGTGGAGAGAACGACGGGCATCATGGCTCCCTGTCATAGGCATGCCGACGTCCCACGTGCGGGACGCCGGAACGGAAGAAGGAAGAAGGAGGGAAAGAGGAAGGAAGGAGGGAGGAAGGAGGGAGGGAGGGAGGTAGGAAGGAGGAAGAAGGTGTGGCGGTCGGACGGACCGGATGCGCGGACGGGACCTCGGCGCTGGGTGGGCCGAACCCGGTGTGCGCGGGCATGGCGAGGCCGTGGATCAGCGGCCGGAAGAAGGCCCGTGGGCCGGTGCCGCGCCGATGAACGGCGCGGGGCGGGCCCCGGAGTCAGGCGACGGAGCCGGACCGGCTCACGGCCGGGAAGGAATGCTCGGTGCTGAGGCGGGGCGCCGGCCTGCCGGGTGGGAGTCCGCTGGGAACGGCTGGGGCTGGTGGTGAAGTCGGGCTCATGGGCGCTCCGTTCGGGATGTGGCTGCGTCCTGTATCCAGTCTCGGATCGCCCACTGGCGGTGCCATCCGTCAGATGACTTACGCTCTGCCCGACGCTGCGGCACTGCGGTACCGAGGGGCTCCGGTGCCGAGGGGCTCCGGTTCACGTCCCCGGTGCTGCGATGCTGCGGTGCTGCGGTTCCCGTCCTGGTGTGCGACGCCCGGGTCGCGGTGGCCCGCCGCGTCCTCGCGTCGCCGCGCCGACGCTCCGACGTACGGCGTCAGTCCGACGCTTCCCGCTCGACCACCAGAGGCTCCCCCGCGTGGACCTGACGGCCCGGTATTTCAGGCGGCGGCTTCCCGGTCCGGCCGGCCGGGGCCCGCGTACGGCCAGTGCCCGCGCAGCGCCGCCAAGGTGGCGTGCACAGCGGGCCTGCGGTCGGCCTGGGAGCGCCAGACCACCGAAACGCGGCGGGAGGGTGCGGGCTGCATCGGGACGACGCGCACGGTGGGCGGCAGGGCGCCACGGCCGAGACGGGGCAACATCGTGACGCCCAACCCCGCTTCCAGCAGGGCCACTTGGGAGGCGTACTCCTCGATCTGGTAGGCGATGACGGGTTCGATGCCGAGTCCGGCGAAGGAACGCACCAGCCACTCATGGCACATGGCCCCCGTGCCCTGCCCGATCCACCGCTCTTCCCGCAGGTCGTACGGGGTCACCACGTCCCGGTTGGCGAGCGGGTGCCCCTCGGGCAGGGCGACATCGGCGAGGTCCTCGCCCAGCTCGGCGACGGACAGCGAGGTCGGCAGCGTCAACGGCGTGTTGTGCCAGTCGTGTACCACCGCGAGGTCCGCCTCACCCCGTACGACGAGGCCGAGGGCGTGATGGGGGTCGGACTCCCGCAGCCGGCAGTCCAGGGCGTGGTGGCGCCGGGCGAGGCCGGCCAGCGCGGCGGCGGCGAAGCCGCGGCAGGCCGTGGGGAACGCGGCGAGCACCAGCCGCCCGGTGGGCCGGTCGCGCTGTTCCTCCAGGCGCGAGCGGGTCCGCTCCAACACCGCCACGACCTCGTCCGTCGCCTCCGCGAGCAGCCAGCCGGCGGAGGTGAGCTCGACCTTGCCGCCCTGCCGGTCGAGCAGCTCGGAGCCGGTCTCGCGCTCCAGCTTGGCGATCTGCTGGGAGACGGCCGACGGCGTGTAACCCAGTGCGGCGGCCGCACCCGTCACCGAGCCGTGGGTGGCCACGGCACGCAGGGCGCGCAGACGGTTGAGGTCGAACATGCAGCGATGCTAATGCCCCACCTTCAGAAACCTTTGCTGGCCCTTACGGACGACGGCTGTTGTGATGGACCGATCGGAATCAGCGCGTCCCCGGGAGCCAAGGGAATGAAGCCCGTTCACATCGTCCTGGCGGTGGTCATCGCCGCCGTATGGGGCGCCAATTTCGTGGTGATCGACATAGGGTTGCGCGACTTTCCGCCGCTTCTCTTCTCCGCGGTGCGCTTTCTCCTGGCCGCATTTCCCGCGGTGTTCTTCGTCGGGCGGCCCGGAGTTCCCTGGCGCTGGGTGCTCGCGGTCGGCGTCACCCTCGGCATCATGAAATTCGGCATGCTGTTCATCGGTATGCATGCGGGGCTTCCCCCAGGGCTGGCCTCCCTGGTGCTCCAGGGCCAGGCGGTGTTCACGGTGCTCTTCGCCGCGGTGCTGCTGAAGGAGCGCGCCCGGCGGGTGCAACTGGTCGGCACGGCGATCGCCTCGGTGGGCATCGTGCTGGCCGGGCTGGACTCGACGGCCGGCACCCTTGCCGGATTCCTGCTGGTGGTGGGCGCGGCGGCGTGCTGGGGCCTGTCGAACATCGCGATGCGGAAGGCCGGTCCGCCGGACGCCTTCCGGTTCATGGTCTGGGTGAGCGTCGTACCACCCGTCCCGCTCACGCTCCTCTCCGTGGCCTTCGAGGGCCGGGATGCCGACCTGCGGGCGCTGCAGCACCTGAACCTCGGCGGAGTGGGCGCCGCGCTCTATGTGGCGTGGGGGGCAACGCTGTTCGGATTCGCCGCATGGGGATATCTCCTGCGGACCTACGACGCGCCGACCGTCGCCCCGTTCTCGTTGCTCGTCCCGGTATTCGGCCTGGCCTCCGCCTGGATTTTCCGGGGCGAGCACATGACCGCGCTGACCTTCTGCGCCACGGCTCTCGTCATCGTCGGCATTGCGGTCGGAATGCTGCGTCGTACGAAGCGGCCGGTGCCGCCGGTCGCGGATTCGTCGGTCAGTTCCGCCACAGGACGTGAGGAACTGACGTCGGAGAGGGCATCCGCCGCGTCGTGACGACCTGAGTTCACCGCCCGACGATGACGTCGGCACCGAACAGCTCCGCGCCGGCAGCACCCGCCGGCGCGGAGTCGTATCGTGGCGTGCCGGCGCCCGGCGGCGTGCTGGCGGGGCCCTGCTCACAGGGCGATGAGGGCCTTGAGGACCTGACGGTCGGCCATGGCCCGGTAGGCGTCCGGCACCTGGTCGAGCGAGAAGGTCCGGTCGAAGACGCGGCCGGGGGAGATGGTGCCGTCCAGGACGTCCGGCAGCAGCTCGTCGATGTAGGCGCGGGCCGGGCTGGCACCGCCGGTGAGGGTGATGTTCCGCAGGACCGTGGACGGGCCGACGGGACCCTGTTCGTACTGCGGGATGCCCAGGCGGCTGACGGTGCCGCCGTCGACGACCGCGTCGAGGGCGGTCTCCAGGGCCTGCCGGCTGCCGACGGCCTCGATGACCTTGTCGACACCGTCGCCGCCGGTCAGGTCGCGCACGTGGGCGACGCCCTCCGCACCGCGTTCGGCGATGACCTCGCCGGCGCCGAAGTCGCGGCCCAGGTCGGTGCGTTCGGTGTGGCGGCCCATGAGGAGGATCCGTTCGGCGCCCAGCCGGCCCGCGGCGATCACCGCGCACAGGCCGACCGCGCCGTCGCCGATGACCAGCACCGAGTCGCCACGGCCGACACCGGCCGTGACGGCGCCGTGGTGACCGGTGCCCATCACGTCCGACAGGGTCAGCAGCGAAGGCAGCAGCCCGGAGTCGGCGGCGACGGGCAGGGCGACCAGGGTGCCGTCGGCCTGCGGGACCCGCACCGCCTCGCCCTGGCCGCCCTCCACACCGTCGGCACCGTACCGGCCGCCCTGTCGGCAGGAGAAGTGCACGCCCCTGGCGCAGCGGTCGCAGGTGTTGTCGCAGTAGGTGAACGGGGCGACGACCAGGTCGCCGGCCTTGACCCGGGAGACCTCGGCACCGGTCTCCTCGACCACACCGAGGAACTCGTGACCCATGGGACGGCCGGTTCCGGTGGCGGGCATCGATGCGTAGGGCCACAGGTCACTGCCGCACACGCACGACAGGAGCGTGCGCACGACGGCATCGGTGGGCTGCCGGACCTCGGGGTCGGGACGGTGCTCGATCCGGACGTCTCCGGCTCCGTACATCACTGCGGCACGCATGCAGTTGCTCCTGGGGTGAGGGTCCGCGGTTCACGCGGAGAGCGGGCTTCGTCGGCGCACGTCCGGGCAGCGGGACGGGCCCGTACCTCGGGCCGGCCGACGTACGGGCCGGGTCTGCTTCCGCGGTGTTCCCGACCGGCCGCACCGGGCGCCGTGGACCCACTCTCGCGCCCTTGCCTCCCCGGTGGCAGGGCGGGCTCTTCGGGGGTAACGCCAGTGCCCCCCACCGCCCTACCACCCAGGTCAGCGCGGTGTGAGACTGAAGCCATGGCACCCGAGCACACCCCCAGCAGCAGCGGGAGCGGCGGCGTGGAGCTGGGCCGGTTCCTGCGCGCCCGCCGCACCCGGACCAGCCCGGAACGGGCCGGCTTCACCGTCGGCGCCGGGCTGCGCCGCACCCCGGGACTGCGCAGGGAAGAAGTGGCCACCCTGGCCGGGATCAGCATCGACTACTACGTACGCCTGGAGCGCGGCAAGGAGACCCGCCCCAGCCCCTCCGTACTCGACGCCCTCGCCCGCGCCCTGCACCTGGACGACCAGGAGCACCACCACCTGCGCGAACTGGCCGCCCGCGCCGCCCGGTACGCCCCCGCACCGCCGCCCGCCCCGGGCCGCACCGTGCGCCCCCATCTAAGGCTGCTGCTGGAGGCGATGCGCCCCCACCCGGCCTACGTCATCAGCCGCAGCATGGAGCTGCTCGCCTGGAACCCGGGCGGCCTCGCGCTGTACGCGGGCCTGGACGACTGGCCCGCCACCCGGCGCAACCTCGCCCGCTACCTCTTCCTCCACCCCGCCGCCCGCGACCTGTTCCCCGACTGGGACAAGCAGGTCCGCGGCTGTGTCTCCCGGCTGCGGGCCATCGCCGGCACCGCGCCCGACGCCCCCGACCTCGGCAACCTCGTCGGCGAACTCCTGCTCAAGAGCCCCGACTTCGCCGGGCTCTGGGAACGCTACGAGGTGACCGGCCGCAAGCCCGCGCTCAAGACCTTCCAGCACCCCCGCGTCGGCACGGTCACCCTCACCTGCCAGACCATGCACCTGGAGGACACCCCCAGCCAGCGCCTCGGTGTCTACACGGCCGAACCCGGCACCCCCGACCACGACGCCCTGCTCCTGCTCGACATGACCGAGCCCCGGACGGCCCCGCGTCCCCCGGAGAAGGACCGGGAGCAGGCGGGGGAGCTGTCCTGACGCGCGGCAGGGAGGATCTCGACGGGACGACCGGCTCAGTTCCCTTCCGCGGCGTTCCCGCCCGCGGTGCCGTCGTCGAGCGGTGCGGGCAGCGGCAGTTGGCGGACCCCCGGAAGGCGGCCGTCGAGTTCGCCCGGCTCGAAGCGGCACATGCCCACCACATGCCAGAACTCGCCCGCGATATCGCCCTCGTACTTGTAGCCGCCGGACGGGGTGAGCGCGGCCCAGCCACCCGGTACCCCGATCAGCGTGGCGTGCGGGGACGGGTCGCCCTCCTCGGGCACGGTCCACAGGCGGACCGTGCCGTCCTCGCCGCCGCTGGCGAACATCGAGCCGTCCGGGCTGAACGCCGTCGCCAGGATCCGGCCCGTGTGACCGGTCAGCTGGCCGGTCTCCTCGCCGGTACGGCAGTCCCACAGCCGTACGATGCGGTCGTCGCCGGCCGTGGCCAGCAGCGGGCGGCTCGGGTGCGCGGAGGCGGTCCACAGCCGACCGGAGTGCCCGCGGAGCCGGTGCTGCGGCAGGCCGTCGACCCAGATGATCGCCTCGCCGTCCCAGGACGCGCTGGCCAGCCAGGAGCCGCCGGCTCCGAAGACCACCGCGTACACCCGGTCGCGGTGCGCGTCGAGTTCGGCGAGCAGACGGCCGTCGGGGACGTCCCAGAGGCGTACGAGACGGTCGTCGCAGCCGGTCGACAGCCGTGTGCCGTCGGCGCTGAAGACGATGGACCGCACCCGTCCCCGGTGGTCGGACAGGGTGGTGACGTGCGTGCCGGTGCTGCGGTACCACAGGCGCACGGTGTCGTCGTCGTTGGCGGTGGCCAGCAGCTCGCCGTCGCCGCTGAAGGCCTCGGCCCACACATGGTCGGTCTCGGCGTCGATCTCCCGCTGGTACTCGCCCGTGGCGGCGTTCCACAGGTAGACGTCACCGTCGTTGCTGGAGGTGCCCAGCAGCGCCCCGCCCGCTCCGGAGGGGCTGAAGACGGCCGACACCAGGCGGTCGCTGTGGCCGGTGAGCTCCCGTAGGCGGCGGCCGGTGGCGGGCTCCCACAACCGGACGACACCGTCGTTGCTGCTGGCCGCGAGGTACCCGCCGTCGGCGCTGAACGCCAGGGTGGTGATCCGGCGGCCGTGGCCGCGCAGGATGCGACGGCCCTGGCCGCTGGTGGTGTCCCAGAGGCGCACCACCCCGTCGTTGCCGGCCGTCACCAGCAGCGGACCGGACTCGGTCTCGCCGAGACCGCCGCGGGGCCGGAACCTGCAGGTCCACACGGAACCGCGGTGATCGGCGGGCTGCTGGCGCAGCGGGGACACTGACCATGCGGACGCCTCGCCGGCGCGGTCCGGGCGGCCGGCCCGGCGGTCGGACCCGGCGGCGGGCTGCACCCGCCACAGCCGGACCGCGCCGTCGCTGTCACCGGCCGCCAGCAGGGTGCCGTCCGCGTCGAACACCACCTGGTAGACGGCGCCGCCGCCGCGGCCGGGCTGCCCGGCCTGCGCGCCGGTCACCGGGTCCCACAGCCGCACCTGACCGTCGGTGTCACCGCTGGCGAGCAGCGCACCGCTCGGGTGGAAGTCCAGGGTGTAGACGCGCCCGGTGTGGCCGGTGAAAGCGTGCCGGAGCCGGCCCGAGGCCACGTCCCACACCCGTACGGTGCCGCTGTTGTCGCCGGTGGCCAATAGGGTGCCGTCCGGGCTGAACTGCGTCCGGTTGCAGACGCCTTCGTGCCCGGGCAGTTCGGTGCGCAGCCGCCCCGAGGCCACGTCCCACAGCCGGACGCCGGCACCCGAGTCGCCGGTGGCCAGGGTGCGGCCGTCGGGGCTGAACACCGCGGTGAAGACGGGGGCGGTGTGGCCGAGGAGTTCGTGCCGCCGGGTGCCGGACGCGGTGTCCCACAGGGTGACGGTGCCCTCCGCGTCGCCGGTGGCGAGCAGCGTGCCGTCCGCGTCCAGGGAGACCGGCCACACGCCGTTCGGGTGGATGCTGAGCGTATGGCGGCAGGCGCCGGAGACGGCGTCCCACAGCCGGACCGTGCCATCGGCCCCGCCGGTGGCGAGCAGGCCCTGGCGGAACTTGACCGCGTAGACCCGGCCGACGTGCCCCTGCAGGGTGCGCAGCGCGGTACCGGTGGCGGCGTCGCACACCAGGACCCCGCCGTCCTCGCTGCCGACGGCGAGCAGCTCGCCGTCGGTGCTGTACGAGACCGGCTCGGGCAGTCGGACGGACTGCATGCCGAAGCCGTAGGGAACGCCGACCGCGGAGGGGCGGAAGCCCGCGTCGACGGGCATGCCGGGCGCGAGGGCGGCGGAGCGCAATTCGGGCCTGCGCAGGGTGTCCTCGTCGAGGGTCGCGTCGATCAGCGCGGCCCGGTGCCAGTGGCTGTTCTCGGTCCGCACGCCGCGCAGGTCGGCACGGATCAGCCGGGTACGCCGCAGGTCGGCGCCGCGCAGGTCGGCACCGGTGAGGTCGGCGCGGTCCAGGCGGGCGCCGACCAGACGGGCCTCGAACAGCACCGCTCCGGAGAGGTTGGCGCCGACGAGCCGGGCATCGGTGAGGTCGGCACGGGTGAGGTCGACGCCGGAGAAGTCACGGTGCGAGAGGTCCTCACCGGCCAGGGCGGCGCCGCGCAGGTCGGTGTGGGCGGGCACCCGGAGCCGGGCGAGGACCTTGACCGCGTTGGACCGGGCGACCTCGTCGGCCTGCCCGCGCCGCTGCCCGGCCCCGTCGACGTCGTCCCGGCTGTCCAGGACCCGCTCCGCCCACTCCTGGCAGGTGCGGTGGTCGGCGAGGTCGCAGAGGAACTCGATGGTGAGCCGGCTCAGCGGGCGGCGTGCCAACAGCTCGTGCTCACCGCGGGCGAGCCGGGTCGCCGCCTCGCGGGCCACCAGCCACTCCACGATGGAGCTGTGGATGAACTGGAACAGGCCCTCGTCGCTGCGCACCAGCAGACTGCCGGACCCGATGGTGTGCGCGGCCTCCGGCACGGAGAGCCGGAGGTCCGCAAGACCCGTCAACGCGCCCGCCACATCGGTGAGTTCGTCCAGACTCAGGGTGTTCTGGCCGCTGGACCACATCCGCAGGGCGAGTGTGGTGACGGCGTTCCACCGCTGGTCCAGCGGCATCCCGGGGGCCGCGCCGGTGCCGCCCTGGCCGCGCCGCTCCTCGTACTGCAGCCAGGAGGTGAGGACCTCCTCGTACAGGCCGGCGGCGCTCAGCGCGCGCCCGGCGCCGGCGACGGCGCGCAGCCGGTCGTGGTCGAGGTCGGCGGCGAAGCTGAGCAGCCGCGGGTTGCGGCACAGGGCCAGCAGGTCGGGGATGCCCTCCAGGAGCCGCACCCGGCGCTCGGCGGCCTGTTCGTCGCCGTAGCGGTTGGCCAGGTAGGTGCGGATCTGCTGGGGCGTGAACTCCTGCAGGGCGAGCACCCGGCGCTGCGGGAGCAGCCCGACGCGCTCACCGAGGGCGGTGAGCACCTGGCTCTGGGACTTGAAGTGCTGGGTACGACTGCTGACGACGACCTTGGCGTTGTCCACCACGGCGTCGAGCAGGACCTGCAGCCGGTCGGTGGCCCGTTCGTAGCTCACCCGGTTCGCCAGCTCGTCGAAGCCGTCGAAGAGCAGCACGATCCGGCCCTGCTGGAACATGTAGTGGAAGGCGCGGAGGTTGACCGAGTCGACACCGTGGTTGGCCAGGTGCGCGGCGACCAGGCCGTCCAGCGAGTACGCCCGGTCCAGGGTGTTCAGCTCGATGAACAGCGGTACGAGGTGCGGCATCTCCTCGGGGATGCGGCGGGCGAGTTCACGCAGCGCGAAGGTCTTGCCGTGCCCGAAGTCCCCGAGGAGGAGCAGGAACCGGCCGTGATCGGCGTCGAGCAGCCGCAGCATGTCCTCGACCAGCCCGTCGCGCTCCTCGCCGCCCGGCCGTTCGATCTCCCGGTAGCGCTGCGGGAGGTAGAGGTCGGGCCGGTAGCGCTGGTCGGTCCGCAGCCGCTCGGTCTGCGCCGCGACGTAGTCACGCAGGTCCAACAGCCCCTGGAACTCGGTGAAGCTGCGCACGCGGATGCCCCGGCGGCGGGCCCGTTCGCGCAGCTCCCGCGCCGGCGCCGGCCCGTCGTGGACGAGTTCGGCGTCCGGCTCGGTGTCGGAGGCGTGCACATGGTCGATGAAGCCGTCGATGTCCTCGGCGGCGGGCGTGCCGTGGTGGACGGCCACCCGCTGCTGCCGGACGAACCCGGACTCGGACCAGGTGACCAGCAACTGCGGCAGGCTCCCGGCGACCCGCCGCAGCTGGGCACCGTCATGGCGGGTGCGGCAGACCTCGGCGACGCGGGCGACCAACTCCTCCAGCGGGTCGTCGAGGGAACGGGCCTCGCGCCCCGGCTCGGGGTCCGGCACACCGGGCTCGGCGGCCTCCGGGAGGAAGGCCCCGGACGCCGCCCCGGACGCCTCGGACGTCTCGGCGTCGGTGCCCGGCTGCCGGCGCGGCGGACCGAAGACGCTCCGGGCGCGCTGCCATGCGGCTTCGACATGCTCCGGTTCGGCGTCGGGGCGCTCCCACCAGCGGGTGAGGCCGTCGCGGGTGAGGCGCAGCAGCTGGTGGCGGGCCGGTCCGGCGGCGCCGTACACGGGGAGTTCGCCCGTGGTGAGCGGGAGGGGCGGGGTGCCGGAGGCGGTGCCGGCGCGCCGGTCCCCGCTGGGCCCGTGCAGCAGGAGGTGCAGCCGGGGCGCGGTGAGTCGGGCCAGGGCGGCGGTGTCGCGGAGCGGGCCGGGCCCGTGCCCGGAGCCGGCGCGGCCCTCGTCGTCGGCCACCGGGTGCCGCAGCGCGCCCAGCCGCAGCCAGCCCTCCTGCTCGTACGGGCGCAGGGCCTGGGCGAACCAGGCGGTCTGCTCGGGGCCGAGCCAGCCGTACTGGTCGTCGGGCCGGTGGCTGTACGCCATCGAGGAGTTGAGGCCGGCGATGACCGTGCGCAGCTCCGGGACCGGGAAGAGGCTCCACGGCTGGTCGCTGTCGAAGATGACGTCGAGGCCCTGGTAGAGCTCGTGGAACAGCCGCGCGTAGTGCCGCCACTTGGGCCAGTACGGCGGCCGGGGCTGCATCTCGTCGGCCTCGCAGGTGTGGAAGTACGCGCGGCAGGCGGCCTGGCTGACGTCCTGGCCGCCGGGCACCACGGCGAGGCGGTGCGGTTCGAGGCCGAGCAGCGACCGCAGACCGGTGAGGAAACTGAGGGCCTGGTCGCATTCGCGGGGGCTGCCCGAGGCGGTGAGGTCGCCGGTGACGACCAGCAGGTCGGGAGCGGGGGCGCCGGCGTCCGTGAGCTCGACCAGGTCGCCCCAGATGGCCGCCTGGAGTTCGGCCGGGTCCTGGCCGCGCCCGAAGGAGGGCCCCGCCAGGTGCAGCACGGTGACGGCCTCCCGGGCGTGGTTCGCCCCGGACGCCTGCGGATACTGCGGAGGGACCGCCGGGCGGCGACGGCCGGCCCAGCCGGGGACGCCGAGCGGCCGGCCTCCCGCGGACGGGCCGCGCGGGGCCCCGGCCGGGGCGTCGGCGCCGGCGGCCGGGCCGCCGGGGTAGCCGGGCCGGTGGGCGGGCCGGGCCCTTCCGTCGACGGCCTGGCCGACCCGGGTGAGCAGCAGCTCGCGGGCGGCGGCGGTGTCCGCGACACCGACCAGGTCGACGTAGGTGATGGTGGCGAGCAGCCCCTCGACGGGGATGTCCTCGACCCGGACGGTCAGCAGCCTCCGCTCCGGGGCGTCGGGGTCGGCGCGCAGCGCGGCCTGCCACTCCATGCGTCCGTAGCGGGAGCGCTCGTAATTGCTGGAGAGCACGGCGATGACCGCGGCGGACTCGCTGACCCCGCGGTCCATGAAGTCCACGAAGTTCGTGCCCGGGACGAAGTCCCAAGCCTGGAGGACCGTCCGGTAGCCCGCTTCCTCGAGCGTCCAGGCGATCCACGAGGCCCATCGCTCGTCGGCGGGCGAATAGCTGATGAAGAAGTCCAACGGGCCTGGTTCCGGTCGGGTTTCGGGTTGTCCGCATTCCTGACGAGCCACCATGTCCGTCATCCTAGGAGCCATCGTCAACCGGCCGCTCACCGTTTAGTCTTTTGCGTGTGCGTGCCATACGACGCCTGCATCCGCTGGACTGGTTGGCCGGGGGGCTCCTCGCCTGCGGTCTGCTGTTCCTGGCGACGGGCCTGCTCCCCGCGGAATCCGCCGGCCATGCCATGGTCCGGATCGGTCCGCTCCTCGCCTTCCTGGGCACGGTCATCGTGCTCGCCGAACTCACCAGCGAGGCGGAGGTCTTCGACGTCGTCGCGTCGGGCGTGGCCCGTGCCGGGCGGGGCGGCTACGGACGGCTGTTCGTGCTGTGCGTGGCGTTCGCCTCGATCACCACGATCACCCTGAATCTGGACACCACGGCGGTGCTGCTGACCCCGGTGATGCTGGCCCTCGCCACCCGGGTGGGGATCGCCCCGGTACCGCTGGCGATGACGACGGTGTGGCTCGCCAACACCGCCAGTCTGCTGCTGCCGGTGTCCAACCTGACGAATCTGCTCGCCGCCAACCGGGTGGCGCTGCGCCCCACGGAGATGGCCGCCACGATGTGGGCGCCCCAACTCGCGGCCATCGTCGTGACGATGGGCTGCCTGTGGCTGTTCTTCTGGCGCCGGGGACGGCGCGGGGCGGACACCTACCGGCCGCCGGAAGCGCACCGCCCGGGGGACCCCGTGCTGTTCCGGGTGTGCGCGGTCGCCTGTGCGGGGTTCCTGGTGGCCATCCTGGTCGCCGATGTGCCGCTGTGGGCGGCGTCCGCCGCCGCGGCGGCGGTCGCGGTGGCCGCCTTCGCGGTCCGGCGCCGGTCCAGCCTGCGACCGTCGCTGGTGCCGTGGCGGCTGCTCGTCATGGTGCCGGGGATGTTCCTGGTGGTGGAGACGGTCAACGTCAACGGGCTGCACGAGCTGCTGACCTCGGCAGTGGGCACGGACGGGGGAGTGCCGGGCATGTTCCGCGCCTCGGCGGTCGGCGCCGGCCTGTCGAACGTCCTCAACAACCTGCCCGTCTATCTGGCGGGGGAGTCGGCCGTTCCGCTCGCCAACCACTCCCAGCTGTTGGCGCTGCTCATCGGCACCAACGTGGGCCCGGTGGTGACCCCGTGGGCGTCACTGGCCACGCTGCTGTGGTTCGAGCGCTGCCATGCGCAGGGCGTACGGGTGCCGCTGCGGAGCTTCATGGCGACCGGCGCGGTTCTCGCGGTGGGCGCCCTACTGGCGGCCACGGCCGCGCTCGCGGCGACGGGGTGAGGACGGCGCGAGCGCGCGCGGAACGGGGGAACGGCCGCTGATCAGACGAACGGCCACTGGCCGGGCGACGGCCGCTGGTCAGGCGAACGGCGCTGACCGGGGGACTGGTCGGGCGAACGGCCGCTGACCGGAAGGCGGTTCGTTCGTCCACGCGGGGTCCCACGTGCCGTGGGGCGGTGGCGGGCATCCGGCACCCCCGTAGGAGCGACGCCCGCGCTCAGTGGGCCTGGCGCACGAGAGCGAGGGCCCGACTCCGGCGGACGAGATCCAGCAGCCGCGGCATGTCCTGCGGCCGCCCCGCGACGAAGCTGCGGTCGGTGTCGGGCCCGGCCAGCGAGCCCTGGAACGCGCCGCCGTCCAGCGCCCGGATCTCCAGCCCCGCCTCCACCGCGAGCAGCGCACCGGCGGGGAAGTCGATGGCCTCGGCCCGGTAGCCGACGAACCCGTCGATGTCGCCGCGGGCGAGCATGGACCAGGTCAGCAGCGGCGCCCACAGCTGCAACAGACGGCGGGAGCCCGTCTCCAGGGCCGACTTCAGGGCGCGGGCGGCCGGGTCGTCGCGAGCGACGCCGTGCCCCTGGGTCCAGGCGAGCAGCGGCCCGGAGGCGGCGAGCGGGCCGGCGGGGCCCGTCATCCGTCCCTGTGGGCCGTACGCCCCGCAGTCGGCCAGCGCCGACCAGGTCTGGTCCATGACCGGGTCGTGGACGACGCCGACCATGGGTTCGTCGTCCACACAGAGGGCGGCGCCGACGACGTAGGCGGGCAGGCCGATGACGACGTTGTTGCTCCCGTCGAGCGGATCGACCAGCCAGGTCCTGCGCGGCCCCGGCGCGGGTGCGCAGTGCGCCTCCAGCGCTCCGGCCTCCTCGGACAGGATCCGGTCGTGCGGGAAGCGTTCGCGGATGCGCCGCACGACGAGCCGCTCGGCCAGCAGATCGAGGTCGGTGACCACATCGCCGCGGTCGCCCTTGGGCTGGATGCCGTACTCGCCCTGGAAGCGGGAGCGCACCAGCGCACCGGCCTCGCGCGCGGTGGCGACGGCCAACCGGTGCTCGGCCGCGAACCGCGCGGTGGCGAACGCCTCCGGCGCGCACGGCCCCGGCACGCCGGATTCCGGGGCCTCCTGCGGGCCGGCCGGGTCACTCGGGGTGCTGACCATGGATCCTCCTGAGCGCGGACCGCGCTGTCCGGGCGGTCTGCGCGGCGTCACATGTCTGTCGTACCACCCGGTGCCGGGCGCCGTGCAGCGGTCCTAGGGACAGATCGGTGTGCGCGGGGAGCGAACGGCCGAGGACCAGGGTGGCCGCGGTGCTCCCGGTCGGGACGTCGGTGCGGTGGAAGGCGCCTGCCGGCAGCCGGTAGGTCTGCCCGCGGCCACTGGTCTGCGCGGCGCCGGGCTCGCAGCGGACCAGCTGCGAAGTCGGCCGGATATCGTCGGTGCCGGACGGGCTGCTGTGCACTTGGAAGACGCGGTGGGTGGGCTGCTCGTGGTCGGGACGCACACGGACGCGCAGATTCCCGACCTCGCCGTGGAGCACGAAGCTGGTCAGCTCCCAGCTGTGGCAGTGCATGGGCGAGGTGACGAGTGCGGCGGGGTCCGCGGCGCCGGGCTCGAAGATGTGCACACAGATGCCCCGGTCCCCGTCGCGCAGCACCGGCAGGCAGAAGAAGCCGAGCGGGTGGCGCACCGCGCGCAGCGCACGCCGCCCGGAGGCGATCTCCTCGAGTCCGGCGGTGGCCGTGGCAAAGAGCGTCTCGGTCCCGCCGTCCCGTCCGACGGCCCGTTCGAGCAGGCCGTAGTCCAGAGGATCCGGCCTCAGGCGGCTCACCTGACCTCCCACGGGGTGCTCCGTTTCCCGGACCGCGGCCCCAATTCCTGACGTAACGTCACATCAGGTACCCGGGTGGTACGTCGGACCACGCCCGCCGCAGCGGTGGCGGGAGCAGCACTGGACAAGGTGTACAAGGGTCCTCCTTCCTCCACGATCGGCGAGCGGCCGGCAAGGGCGGCAGAGGTCAGTTCCGGTACGGGTCCTCCGCGTGCAGGGCCTTCTCGATGATCTCGCCGACGTCTCGGTCGCTGACGGTGGTGGGGAGCGCGAGGTCCAGGGCCTCGAAGAGCTGGCGCACCTCGTCCACGGTGGGCTCGTCGCTCAGCGGCACCGCGCGGTGCAGGTCGAGCGCAGCCGCCTGCTCCCGGGCCTGGTGCAGCTCGGTGAGGTAGTAGTCGTAGAGCGGACGCCCCCGCTCCACAAGGAGGTTGACCCGCCGCAGGTCGTCCTGGGTGATGATCAGGCACGAGTCGGTCAGGTCGAACCGGAGGGTGGGGACCACCGAGGACAGATGGATGTCGATCTCCAGCACGTCCAGCCGCTGCTTGTGCCAGCAGGCCGCCAGGACGGTGGCGTACGACTCCTTGCGGGTGCGCTCCGCGCTCCACATCCGCCGCTGCGCCGTGTCCGCCTGCCCGCCGTCGAAGGTCCGCCGGAAGCGGGCGTAGGCCTCGCAGGCCTGGGTGTCCGCGGGGTTGACGATGTCGATCTTCATGGTGAGCGAGCGTCGTTGCGCCTGCGCCTTGCGGACGCACTCGGGGAGCGTGACGGCTCGTAGATAGGTCCCGGTGCCGCCCTTGAACACCCAGCGGTCGGTGTTCTGACGGGCCTCGTCCAGCGCCCGCCGTACCTCCGTCCCGGACAACGACCGCACCATGGCGAGGTCTTCCAGCGCCTGCTGCGTCCCGGCCGTCGCCTCCCGGATGTCGGCGACCCGGCGCCGCCGCTCGGTGAGCGACCCGAAGACCAGCGCGGCGAGCACCAGCAGGGTGGCGCCGGAGGTGACGTTGTCCGAGACGGCGTCGCTGAAGATGTCCAACAGGCCGACGACCGTGGCGCCGGAGATGGCGACGACCCCGTCGAGATGCCTGAAGGTCCAGGCGACCGCCACCTCGATCCGATTGCCCGACGCCGGTCCGGATACCTGTCCAGTAGGTCCGTTTGTGCGCGCCACGTGGCCCAACTCCTCCCCCGGGTACCGCCATCGTAGGAGGTGGAGCCCGCGCCCCGCCACCAATTGTGATCAACGGGGAGCGGCTCTGCGCCACGGCCGGACACGGCCGGACACGGTGGGGCATGCTCGGGGAGCCGGAGCCGGAGCCGGAGCCGGAGACCGGCCCGCGGCCTGTCCACAGCGCGGGAACGGCGGCCGCGGTCGCTGCTCCGTATTGCTCAGGCCGGCGCGGAGAGGGCCGTGAGGTAGTCGGACAGGGCCGCCGCGGTGTCCGTGAGCGGGAAGCGGGCCCCGACGTACCCGTCGGGGCGGACCAGGAAGCTGGTCGAGCCGTCGGGGCGGTAGAGCCGGGCGAACTCCCCGGCGGCGTCGCGGTATCCGGGGACGCCCAGGGTGTCGGGGGCGGCCGGTGCGGCGCCCCGGGCGAGGACGGCGACGGCCTGCAGGCCGGTCTCCGGGGCCGGGCGCTCGACGGCGCCCGGACTCCCGTCGGCCATCAGCGGTGCGCCGGTGGCCCTGGCGGCTTCGGCGGCTTCGGCGGCCTTGGCCAGGTCGGCAGGGTCGGCCACGTACAGAAGCAGCACGTGCCCCGTGCGGCCGCGCAGGACGTCGAGCAGGCGCAACGGGTAGGTGGCGACGGGGACGGTCAGTCCGGTGCAGTCCGGTGCCCGGTCACCGGGCTGGGGCGCGTCGGCCGGACCGGAGGGCCTGCCGACGAGCGGGCCGCCCCGGTAGCCGACGAGCAGTTGGGCCTCGCGGAGCATCAGGGTCCGCGGGGCGTCGGGGTCGGCTTCGATGCCGTGGACGGCGTGCCGGACGGTCCGGCCGACGACCTCCTCGCCGACCGGGCGCCGCTCGGCGTCGTAGCTGGTGAGCAGGGCGGGCCCGGCCTCCCCGCGGACGACGAGGGCGAGCTTCCAGGCCAGGTTGCAGGCGTCCTGGATGCCGGTGTTCATGCCCTGGGCGCCGGTGGGCGGGTGGATGTGGGCGGCGTCGCCCGCGACGAACACCCGGCCTTCGGCGTAGCGGTCGACAATCCGGTGGCTGATGCGGAAGACGGAGGACCAGCGCATCCGAGAGAGGACGGCCAGCTTGGGGGAGAGGCGGTCCACAACGGCCTGGATGTCGGCCAGTTCCGGGGTGCGGCTTCCCTCCAGGCCGTGCGCGACGCCGTCGCCCGGAGCGGGCTGATCACCCGTCACCTGTGGGGAGAGCGCGGGCGGGACCAGCATCGACATGCGGTACCGGCCGGCCCCGGGCAGCGGGATGCAGACCAGCAGGTCGTCGGTGGAACCGTCGTCGGCGAGATGCAGGGACCGTACGCCGTATCCGTGCGGCAGATTCCAGTCGGCCTCGACGTCGGCCAGCATGTACTCCTCCGCGAAGGCCCCACCCTCGAAACGGAGCCTCAGCCCCTTGCGGACGGTGCTGTGCGCTCCGTCGCAGCCGATCAGATAGCGGGCGCGGACCTCCTCCTCGGTGTCGGAGGCGGTGCGCAGCCGGGCGGTGACCCCGTCCCGGTCCTGGGCGAACGACAGCAGCTCGGTGCCGCGTTCGACGACCGTCCCCAGGCCGGCGACGTACGCCTCGAGCAGGCGCTCGGTCTCGTACTGCGGCAGCGCGGCGAATCCGTACGGCACCTCGGGCGGCAGCGTGAGGTCGATCCGGGCCCGCTCCCGGCCGTTGACGTAGATCAGCTGGCCGCGCAGCGGAACTGCGGCTTCCAGAACGGTGCGGGCCAGGCCCATCCGGTCCCAGATCTCCAGTGTGCGCGGCTGGATGCCGACCGCTTTGGCGTACGGCAGGCGGGCCGGCAGACGGTCGACGAGGCGGCAGCGCACCCCGTGGCGACGGAGTTCGGCGGCCGCGCTGAGCCCGACCGGGCCGGCGCCCACGATCAGTACGTCGGTGGTGTGGGTGTGCGCCACGAGTGCCTCCCGGTGCCTGGCCCGTACCGGTCCGTACTCCATGGTCCCCCGGCGGTGCGCGGGCGGCGAGCCGGCCACCGCGGCCCGCGTTCCGGCCCGGCCGACGCCCCGGAGGTGAGCACAGCTCCGTAGACGGAGATCACCTCCGGGCCGACCGACCGACCCCAGCGACCTCCGCACGAAGCCGAACCGGATCACCGCGCGCCCTGCGCGCCCACTGACAGGAAGGTCGGGGTCGGCCCGCACCCCCAAACCTGGGCCGCAGGCCCCGGCACGGCGCCGGCCACTTCAGGACCCGTGTCAGGGGCGCGGTGCGGCTCGACCGGTGGCCGGCGGCCGATGCGCGGGAAGCGGAGCGTCGGCGGGCGGTGCGGTGCGGCGGGCGGTGACCAGGGCGAGGAGGACGATGACTGCGCCGCAGGCGGTGACGGTCCAGTACGCGGGGCGCACCGCCTGCGCGAAGCCAGATCCGGAGTGCAGCCCGGCGGTGAGGAGAGCGCCGAGCACGGCGACGCCCAGCGCCTGGCCGAACTGACGGCCGGTGGAGACGATCGCCGCGGCGACCCCCGCCTGCTCCGTGGGCATACCGGCCATGGCGGCGTTGGTGAGGGGCGTGTTGGCCAGTCCCACGCCGATGCCGATCAGGACGTACGCGGCGAAGAGCGACGCGCCGCTCGTGCCGATCTCGCCGGCGGCGAGCAGCGCACCGCCCGCGGCGGTGGACGCCCCGGCCAGCAGCAGGGGCAGCCGGGCGCCGCGGGTGGCGGTCAGCCGCCCGGAGAGCGGTGCGGTGAGGATGTTCGTCGCGGCCATGGGCAGCAGGTGGAGCCCCGCAGCCAGGGCCGACAGTCCGCGCTCGTTCTGCAGGTAGAGCGTGTTGAGGAAGAGGAAGCCGCCGAGCACGAAGAACGAGCACACCGCCATGACGCAGGCTCCGCTGAACCCGGCGCTGCCGAAGACCCGCAGGTCCACCAGGGGTTCGGAGCGCCGGCTCTCGTAGCGGAGCAGGGCCAGCAGCGCGGCCGGGGCGGCCAGCGCGCAGCCGAGGGTGCTCGGGGCGGTCCAGCCGGTGCCGGGAGCCTCGATGATGGCGTACGTCAGGCAGCCCAGCAGTGCGATGACCAGGAGCTGCCCGACGGGGTCCAGCCGGCGGGGCCGGGGCGCGCGGGACTCGGGTACGCAGCGCGCGGCGCAGACGAAAGCGGCCAGCCCGATCGGCAGATTGAGCCAGAAGATCGACCGCCAACCGACGGCCTGGACGAGCGCCCCGCCCACGATCGGGCCCATCGCCATCGCGACGCCCAGCACCGCACCCCACACACCGATCGCCCGGGCGCGCTCGCGCGGTGCGGAGAAGGTGTTGGTGATGATCGACATGGCCACCGGGTTCAGCATCGAGGCGCCGACGGCCTGGACGATGCGGAAGGCGATGAGCCACCCCGGTCCGGGGGCCAGGCCGCACAGCAGCGATCCGAGGCTGAACAGGGCCAGTCCGGTGCGGAAGACCCGGCGGCGGCCCAGCCGGTCTCCAGCGGAGCCGGCGAGCATCAGCAGCGCGGCCAGCACGATGAGGTAGGCGTCGATGGTCCACTGCAGGCCGGAGAGCGAACTGTGCAGATCGCGCTGCATCGCGGGCAGCGCCACATTGAGCACCGTGTTGTTGAGGTTCCCGAGGAATACGCTGGTGCAACAGACCGCCAGGACGAGACGGCGCCTGGGGCGGGTGAGTTCAGCCTGAGCGGACACAGCAGAGCCCACCGTCCTCTCTCCGTGGGCCTTCGCCCCCGTTCCGTGCCACGACCGCCAAGCGCGGAGCGCTGCGGTGCGCTCAGCCTGCCCGCGGAACGCCGTGGCGGGGAGGCCCGGCGAACGGGGGCCCTGCCAGAGCCCCCCTTGCCCGCGCCGTTCCCTGCACACTGCATAGGTGGACGATGCACAGGTACGGAACAGGACGGAGCTGGGGAACTTTCTGCGGAGCCGGCGAGACCGCCTGGCGCCGCACGAGGCCGGTCTGCCCCCGGCGGCGGGTCGCCGGCGCACCGCCGGGCTGCGGCGGGAGGAGGTGGCGATCCTCGCCGGCGTCAGCCCCGAGTACTACCGGCGTCTTGAGCAGGGCAAGCAGCAACGGCCCGGCCCCGCGGTCCTGGAAGCGATTGCGCGGGTGCTCAGACTGACCGACGACGAGCGCCGCCACCTCGCGGAGTTGAGCAGCGGTCGGGCATCGGTGCCGTCCGCCGGGACGCGGTGGAGCAGGGCGTCCCGTACCGTGCGGGACGAGGTCCGCCGCATGCTGGACCTCACTCACCCCCATCCGGCCTGTGTGCTGAGCCGGTCCAGCGACGTACTGGCCGCCAACCCGGCTGCGTCACGGCTCTTCCCAGGCATCGAGGAGTGGCCCGAGGAACAGCGCAACACGGCGCGTTACGCCTTCGTGCACCCCACCGCCCGGAAGCTGTACGTGCATTGGGACGATGTGGCCCATGGCATCGTCGCCCACTTGCGCGCCGCGGCCGTGGTGTACCCGGGCGCGCCGGACATCCGCGAGCTCGTCGAGGAACTCACCGACCGCTGCGACGAGTTCGCCGCCCTGTGGCAGCGCCACGACGTCCGGGCGCGCACCAATGGGCGCAAGGTGTACCAGCATCCGACGGCGGGCCGGATGACGCTGACGTACGAAGCCTTCGACGTGGCCCGCAGCGACGGCCAGCGGCTGGTCGTCTACCAGGCTCCGCCGGGCACCGCCGATCACGAGGCGCTGCTGCGTCTGTCGGTCTAGCCCGCCGGACCACCGCCTCTCTGCCGCCCGTCCGTCGCTGCCCCAGCAGCGACGCGAGCGCGCCCCCTACCGGTCGCGCGCCAGACGTCTCGGCCAGGGTGCTTCTTCGAGCTGCCCCCATGGTGCGGCGGGCGCTGTTCCGACGGTGCCGCGGCGGAGCGCCGGGGTGTCCCGATGCGCGGAGCGTCCGTAACGGGGGTGGTGCGTACGGTAACTACTGGCAGGTCGCCGAGGAGCGGGCCTCAACAGCCGGGACGACCTCCCGTACCCCTCCACCACTCCGCCGGGAACCGGTCCTTGAGAGGGCCGCCGCTTCGGTCGGGGTCCGTAGGGCCGGGGGTTGGTCCGGCCACTGGAAGACCAGGCGGGAGCAGGCCTTGTCCAGGAGGTGCCCGTGGGGGAGGGCATGGTCGGGAGTGCCCGCGGGATGGACGGTCATCCGCGGGTAGCCGGCCCCGCGGACGTACCGGTCCCAGGCCTGGACACAGGCGGCCATCCGTTCCGCCAGCGCCGGCCCCGCCGGGCCGAAGGCGTGGACGACGAACTCCGAGCGGCGCTGCCGGGGGGTCTGTCCGTCCCGGATCAGAACGTGGGTGAGGTAGGCCAGCGAACCGTCCTCGACCGTGGCGGCGTCCGCGCCGCGCGGCACGGCGGCCGTACTGGTGTCCCGGGAGCGGTTGTGGGCCAGACGGCAGAACGCCGGCAGAGTGGTGGCCGCATAGAGCTGGAGGGTCTCGAAGGACTCGCTCCCCGCGACGGTAACGCCGGTGGGCACCTCGTGCCGTGCGCCGCGCAACGCCTCCTCCAGACCCGCGGCGTCCGCGGACGTGCCGTCCTCGTGGCGCAGCTGGAGTTCGCCCCCGGCCAGGTCGGTGGTCGGGGTGGTGCGGGCGGTCGCGCTACGGTCGCGGACGAACCCACAGCACGTCCAGTCCCGCGCGTGCAGCACGTCTCCGTGCCGCTGGAGCGCGAGGGCGCGGGTGTAGCCATGCACCGCCAGCGGCAACACCAGGTACCGGCCCTCGGCCAACTGCTCCCGCCAAGCCGGGGCAACGTCCCAGCAGTTGTGGGTGATCATGCTGCCGTCGAACCCACCGGGCGGGACATGGTGGGGCGCGCCCTGGTTGCCGTCGCCGAGCAGCACCGTCACCCGTCCGCTGCCGGCCTCGGCGGTGAAGCGCTGGGTGCGGTGGACGACGTACGGATCGAGGTCCACGGTCACCACCCGCCCGGCCGGGGCGACGACGCGGGCGATCAACTCGGCGTTGTAGCCGCCGGAGCCGGCCCTCGAACACCGTCATCCCCGGTTCCAGCCGCAGCTTCTCGACCATGTCGGCCTGTAGCCAGGGCGCCGACACCGAACTGACCGCCCTCCCGGTCTCGTCGCGGCGGGTGACGACCGCAAGGCCGTCGTCATAGGCGGTCCGCAACGGGCTCTCTGGGGCGAACCGGTGCCGCGGCACGGTCCTCAGCGCGTCCTGGAGCGCGGTGGAGTGCGCCCAGCCGCCCGCGACGACGCGCTCGGCCATCTCCTGCCGCAGGCGGACCGCTTCGACCGGCTCACCGCCGACCGCCCGAGGCACGGTCGCGTGCGGGTAGCAGTGCACCGGCGGCAGCCCGGGCAGGACACCGGGCCACACCGCTTCCAAGGCGTGTGCGGAGGGCGCGAATACGGCTCCGAGTCCGGCCAGGGCGTGCAGGTCGTGCCACTCCCACCGCCGGAACCGGTGCGGCTCGGGCAGGCCGAGCGTTCCGCCCCACGCGGCCACGCGGACCACCGCGGACAGGCGCCGCACCTCCGCCCGGTCGTCGTGGAGGATCGTCAGCAGGTACGTGTCGTCGGTCGAGGCCGTCAGGCCGGTCTCCTCGGCGAGTTCCCGCACCGCTGCCACCGGAAAGGACTCGCCGGTCTCGACGCGTCCGCCCGGCAGCTCCCACATGCCGGTCGTCGACCGGCCGAGCAGTACGCGACCGGAGCCGTCGGTGACCACCGCGCACACCCCGACCACCGACTGCGGCTCCGGCCGGCCCTTCTCCGCCACGCGGTAGGCACCGGCCGGGCCGCGCAGCACGAGGACCGCCAGGCCCTCCGCGTCGAACCGCGCCACCTGCGACCACCCCTCGGCCAGCAGGCTCAGCTCCTCCTCGTCCAGCGCGATGTGCCGCCGCTCCTCCGGAGCGCTCGCCACCACCGGCGTGATCACCACCAGCGCACCGCCCGCCCGCAGCCGCACACCGAGGCTGTGCAGAACCCGGGCCCGGTCGTGCAGGAACGGGACCACCAGGCGCAGCGTGATCAGGTCGTAGCCGTCCTCGTCCAGCGCTGCCGGATCATCGTGCTCGATGTCCAGGCACAGCCACCGCACCCGCTCGGTGCCCGCCCGTTCCGCTCGGGCGCGGGCCAGGGCGCCCTCGGCGAAGTCGACCGCATCGACGGTGTAGCCGAGTTCGGTGAGGGCGACGGCGAGTTCGCCGGTTCCACAGCCCAGATCCAGAGCCCGCCCGCCGTCCGGCGCGGGCGCGTGCCGGGCGATCAGATCCCGTTCGGTGCCGCTCAGCGGCCGGAATCCGCGACCGTCGTCGTAGTGCTGGGACCATGCGGTGCGGTCGTATGCCACGGTTCGCTCCTCGTCAGTGGTGTGTACGGCGGTTCACCGGCAGGGGACGGCACGGCCGGGCGGCAGGGGCGGGCGGCAGGGGCGGTGGCCAAGTCCGACCCGTGGAACACCCCTGGACGGCGGCCGTGTTTCCGGCACCGTCGGTGTCAGAGCCGTGACAGTCGTATGTCAGGCCCGTCGGAAATCGTGGCCACAACAACGGTCACGAAAGGCACTCCGAATGAGCCACATTGTTCCCGTCCCACAGGGCCTCCCCATGGAGCGTGATGCGGGTCCCTTCGACCCACCCCGCGACATCACCCGGCTGCGCGAGGCCCGCCCCGTAAGCCCCATGCTCTTCCCCGACGGGCACGAGGGCTGGCTCGTCACCGGCTACGAGGCGGTCCGCCAGCTCATGGCCGACACCCGGTTCAGCTCCCGCCAGGACCTGGGCGTTCTCCACCTGCCGTACGAGACCCCCAACATGCCCGCCCCCACCGAACCGTCCCCGCAGGTGCCGGGCTTGTTCGTCGCCATGGACCCGCCGGACCACACCCGGCTGCGGCGCATGCTCACCGGCGCCTTCACCGTACGACGCATGAAGCAGCTCGAAGAGCACATCGCCGACATCGTCGAGCGGCAACTGGACGAGATGGCGCGCCTCACCCCACCGGTCGATCTCGTCAAGGAGTTCGCGCTGCCGGTGCCGTCCCTGGTGATCTGCGAACTGCTCGGCGTCCCCTACGAGGACCGGGAGAACTTCCAGGTCAACTCCGCCAAGTTCCTGGTCAAGGACCAGTCGCTCGACGAGAAGATGGCCGCGTACGGCGCCATGACCACGTACCTGGCCGAACTGGGCACGCGCAAACGCGCCGAGCCCGGCGAGGACATCCTGTCCGACCTGGCCCGCCGTGACGACCTCACCATCGAGGAGCTGACCGGCATCGCCTTCCTGCTGCTCTTCGCGGGCCATGAGACCACCGCCAACATGCTGGGACTGGGCACCTTCGCGCTCCTGGAGCACCCCGAGCAGCTGACCGAACTGCGCGCCGACCCGGATCTGCTGCCCGGTGCCGTCGAGGAACTCATGCGCTACCTGTCCGTTGCCGACGTCTTCTTCCGCTACGCGACGGAGGACATCGAACTCGGCGGTGAAACAATCGGCAAGGGATCGACCGTCGTTGTCTCGTTGCTGGCCGCCAACCGCGACCCCCAGCGCTTCGACAACCCCGACGCCCTGGACATCCGTCGCAATGCCCGCGGTCACCTGTCCTTCGGCCATGGCGTCCACCAATGCCTCGGCCAGCAACTGGCCCGCATCGAGATGCGCGCCGGTTTCGACGGACTGCTGCGCCGCTTCCCGACCCTCAGGCTCGCCGTCCCCGCCAGCGAGGTGAGGCTCAGGACCGACATGAACATCTACGGCGTCCACGAACTGCCGGTCACCTGGACGGAAACGGCCCGGTAGGGCGGTCGGCCGAGCGTGTCGGGCACCCCCTCTCCGGGACGTGTGGACGGTCCGCGTTCAGGACGCGAGCGTGGCCTCGACCAGCTGAGACCAGTTGGTCCGCGCCCCCTCCCGCGTGGCCTCGAGGAACCGGGCGTCGCCGAGGTGGCGGCGCGCGGTCTGCTCGATCCGGGCCGCGTCCGGGTGGCAGCGGTCCGGCAGTCCGCGCACATCCGCGCTCGCCGCGAGCAGCCGCGCCGCCTGCTCGTGCTCGTCGCGCCGCAGTGCCAGGTCCGCGACCCCCACGAGCACCTGCGCGGTCAGGGGCGCGTACCCCGCCTCGGACGCCGCCGCGCAGGCCGCCGCGCGGTGCGCCCGGGCCTCGTCGAGGTCGTCGGCGAGGTAGCCGAGCAGGTCGTGCCTCACCGCGCGGATGTTCGCCTGCTCCGCTTCGTCGCCCAGTACGGCCGTCACGACGCCGAGTTGCTGGTACGCCTCCTCGGCCCTGCCGCCCCACCGGGCGAGTTCCGCCCTCGCGAGGGCCAGTTCGGCCAGCGCGTCCGGCCAGGTGACCCGCTCCGCGCACCGCTGCGCCTCGGCGAGGGCGGCCGCGCTGGCGTCCTCGTCGCCCAGCAACCAGTACAGCTGCGCCTGCCGCGACCGCATCCGGATGACGTCCTCGGTGGCACCGACCTCGGTGACGACCGCGATCGCCTGCTCGTAGTGCTCGCACGCGCGGGCGAACTCGCCGCGTACGGCGATCCGGTCCGCCAGCTCGGTCAGGGCGAACGAGATCCCGAACCGCTCGCCGAGCGCCCGGAACTCGGCGAGCGCCCCCTCCAGGTACGCGTCCGCGTCCCGTCCCTCCTGGCCGAGCACGATCCGCATCTTGCCCAGTTGCAGCCTGGCCAGCGCGCGCACCCAGGGGTCCTCGTTGTCGAGCAGCGGCTCGAACGCGGGAAGGAACGCGTCGGGCGCCCGCAGCAGGCGTTCCAGCGCGGCGACGAGCCCCAGCAGCGGGGAGCGGCACCGGCTGCGCAGGCTGAACCGCTGCGCCTCGCGGATCCACTCCTCCGCCTGGCGCTCGTCGCCCCGCCCGGAGCTCACGAACAGCACGACCAGCGCGTACACCACGGCCCGGACCTCGTCGGTCACCTCGCCGGGCGTTCTGGTGGCCGCGGTGATCAGCTCCATGCCCTCGGTCCGGTGCCCGCCGAGCCACCAGTACCAGCCGGCGCCGGCCGCGAGCCGCATCGCCGCCTGCGCCTCGCCCGCCGCGAGCGCGCCCCGCATCGCCGCACCGATGTTGTCGTGCTCGGCCCCGAGCGTGGCCAGCCACTCCAGCTGCTCGGCGCGGCGCAGGTGCGGCTCAGCGGTCTCGGTGAGCTCGGTGAAGTAGGCGAGGTGCGCATGGCGCGCCCGGTCCGATTCCCCCGCCTCCGCGAGCCGGTGCCCGGCGTACTCCTTGATCGTGCCCAGCATGCGGTAGCGCGGGGCACGGTCGCCCTCGGCGAGCAGCAGCGACTTCTCGGTGAGCGCGGTGAGCAGCTCGAGCACCTGCTCCGGCTCGACCGCGTCGCCCGCGCAGACCCGTTCGGCCGCTTCCAGACCCGCCCCGCCGGAGAACACCGAGAGCCTGCGCAGGACCATCCGCTCGGCCTCGGTGAGCAGCTCCCAGCTCCAGTCGACCACCGCGCGCAGCGTCTTGTGCCGCGGCAGCGCGGTGCGGCTGCCGCTGGTCAGCAGGCGGAACCGGTCGTCGAGCCGGTTGGCCAGCTGGCCGATGGACATCGTCCGCAACCGGGCCGCGGCCAGCTCGATGGCCAGCGGCATCCCGTCCAGCGCCCGGCAGACGCGCACCATCGTCGCCAGCGCGCGGGTGTCGACCGCGAGGTCTCGGCGCACCGCCCGGGCCCGGTCCCGCAGCAGCCGGACGGCGGGTGAGGACTCGATCTCGCCCCGGCCCGCGTCCCCCTCCGGCAGGGCCAGCGGCTCAACCGGCCACAGCGCCTCCCCGGTGATGCCGAGCGGTTCCCGGCTCGTTGCCAGGATCCGCAGCCGCCGGCACTCCCCGAGCACCCGGTGGGCGAACACCGCCGCCGACTCGATCACGTGCTCGCAGTTGTCCAGGATCAGCAGCGCCTCCCGCTCGCGGATCGCGGCGATGAGCCGGTCCGTCAGCTCCACCTCGGGGGCCCCGCCGAGCGGGGCGTCCCGGAGGCCGAGCCCGGCGAGTGCCGACTGGGCCACGTCGCCGTCCGCGCCGATGGCGGCGAGCTCCACCAGCCAGGCCCCGTCCGCCAGGTCGCCGAGCAGCGTGCGCGCGGTCTCCGTGGCCAACCTGGTCTTCCCCGAGCCGCCCGGCCCGATGACGGTGGTGAGCCGGTGCTCGGCCATGAGCGCGCGGACCGCCGTGACATCGGCGTCCCTGCCGACGAAGCTGGTCAGCTCGGCACGCAGGTTGGTCTTGCGGGTCGCTTCCCTTTGCCGCAGGCCCTGCCCCAGCTCGCCCCGCAGCAGCGCGACGTGCAACGCGGCCAGCTCCGGCGAGGGGTCGACGCCCAGCGCGTCGGCCAGGGCGTCCCTCGCACGCTGGTACACCAGCAGCGCCTCGCTGTCGCGACCGGCCGCGACGAGGGCGCGCATCAGCGCGGCGACGAGCCGTTCCCGCAGCGGGTGCGCGGCCACCAGGTCGGTCAGCTCCGTGACCAACTCCGCGCCGCGCCCCAGGGTGACCTCCGCATCGACCCGCTCCTCCGTGGCGGTCAGGCGCAACCCCTCGAGCCGGACGACCGCGCCGTCGAACGCGGCACTGTCCTGCAGACCGCCGTCCTGCAGGGCCGCACCGCGCCACAGCTCCAGGGCCTCGCGCAGCAGCCGCACCCGCCGGGCGGCGTCCTCGGTGCGGGTCTGGCCGGCGATGACGAGGCGTTCGAACCGCACGGCATCGACGGCGTCGGGTTCCACCCTCAACCGGTAGCCGTCGGTCTGCCCCTCGACCACGCCGTCCGGCAGTGCCTTCCGCAGCCGGGAAACCAAGCGCTGCAGGGCGTTCGTCGCCTCGGCGGGCGGGTTCTCCCCCCAGATCCAGTCGACGAGCGACGCCTTCGGGACCACGTGACCCGGCTTGAGCGCGAGGGCGATCAGCAGTCCGCGCAACCGCGCACCCGGCACGTCGGCCACGCCGCCGTCGTCCGTGCGAACCTCTAATGGCCCCAGTATCCCGATCTGCACCCGCTGATTTTGCCACGGGCGTTCGACAGGCACCTCCGGATCAATGGCGTCTCACCGACCGACAGTTGAGCACCGCACGGGAAGCCGTACGGGAAGCCGTACGGGGCGGCAGGACTGGCAGCCGCCCCGTACGTTGCGGCGTCAGGTGACGCTAAGCCGGCTACTTCGCCCGGAACGTGCGGACCGTCGAGGTCCTTGTCGACCGCGACGCCGTCGCTTCTGGGGCGGCGGCCACTGGCGAGCCCTGGCAGTACTACGACCTGGGCCACGGCTGGTGCACCTACTCCTTCTTCGAACAATGCCAGCACCGGATGGCCTGCGCCCGCTGCGACTTCTACACCCCCAAGGGCTCCAGCAAGGCCCAACTCTTCGAAGCTAAGGAGAACTTGAAGCACATGTTCGTCTCCATCCCGCTGACCGAGGACGAACGCGCCGCGGTCGACGACGGCCACACCGCCATCGATGCGCCCCTCGCCCGGCTCACCGACATCCCCACACCCGCTGGCCCCACACCACGGGAGCTCGGCCACCCCGCCACCGTCACCATGCTGCCCATCGTGGAGGTCCGCCAAGGCAAACAGCGTTGAACAGCGCCAAAGACTTCAGTGCCCGAGCGCCTGACCTGCGCACTGAACGCTTCGAGCGCAGCTCCGGGCGCGGTTCAGCGCACGGAAGCGTTCAGTAACGGCAGGGCGGGTGGGGGTGATCCGGAACGAGAAGCCCTGCCATCGCTACTTCGTGCATATCGTTCGTGGGATTGCCGCAGTGCTGTTCGGCGAGGTTCACCAGGCACTGGCCCGTCTCGTTCCGTGCCTGTTCGCCCGCCTGGTCCTGCTCGGTGGTGTCCTCGTCGGGCCTGACGTCGGCGGACGTGACCACGACGTCGGACCATTCCCTGAACAGCGGCTCGTCCTCGCGCGGGACGCCGAGCAGTCGGCAGATGGCCGTGACGGGCAGCAGATAGGCGAAGTCGCCGACGATGTCGATCCATCCTGCTGCTCGCCCTGTGGATCGGCTACAGCTGGCTGCTGCGCGCCACTATGGAGACGGCCGCGGCGGCCTCCGCCCAGGACATGCCGACTCGAGACTGGCATGTGGCTTTCGGGATCGCCAGCGCTCTGGCTGGCGTCGTGCTGATCGTCTCGCCGTTCGCCTCGATTGCGGCACTCACCCTGGTGGTGGGCCCCATGGCCATAGTCCTGGGCCTGACCGAGGTGGTGATCGCCCTCATGATGCGCGTCGAATTGGGCTGTCTTGCTCCGGCCCCCGCCGCCCCTTGTTCCACCGTCGCACCCCCAGCACTGACCGCCGGAGCCGTATCGGCCGGCGAACAGCGAATAGCCGCCCGCCCGGACGGGCAGACGCCTCCGCGGCCGGTGCCGACGCCGCACGGCCGCGGAGGACCGCGGAGCGAACGCGCTGCGACCGTGGAGCAATGATCGCTCTGGCGTCCGCCGCCCGCTCGGCACCATTCCCAGATCACTGCCGTCCACCACGAGCGCGACGTGGTGACCGGGGGGTCTGCGCTGTGCCCGGTTCGGCTTCGGTCAGCCGGTATGACGGCCGTGAACCGTTCGCCCGACAGCCGAGGCCACCCGTCGGATGGTGCCCCAGCCCTGCGGCCGCCGTGCGGGCGCGGCGCCCGGCCGGTGGCGGGGAACCCGTACCCGTAGCGTCCCGGGAATGATCCGGCACCGCACGGGAGTCGGCAGGGTGACGGCTTCGCCGTCCAGCCCGACGGGGACGAACGGGACGCCGGCATCGACGATAACCTCTTCAGAGGTGGCCAGATTGGTCAGGCCGTGCGTCCTCCCGCCTCGCAGCCGGGCGGCCGTCTCGGCGGGCGTCTCCGCCCTGGCGGCCAGTACCCCCAGGAGCCCGGAGTCCAGTTGCGCACGCCTGCCAAGCCCGGCCGGGTCATCGGCCCGGTAGGGGTTGTTGCTCACCAGCACGGCATCAGGCCGGTCCACCGTGAGCAGCCCGGCGCGTACCACCAGCTCCGGGCCCTGGTGGCGGGCGAGGAATTCCGGGAGGATCCGCACCGTCGTGCCGATCTTGTCCTCCCGATAGGCCGGGTCCTGCACCAGGGCGGCGTAGGCACCGAACGACACGTTGTTGACGAACACCCGCTCGCCTGCGAACCCGAGGTCCACGCGCAGTTCGACGCCGTCCGTGAGGGCCTCCAGTGCGGCCGAAGGGTCGTCACGGTCCAGGCCGAGGTCCATCGCGAAGTGGTTGCGGGTACCGGCCGGAATGACCACGAAGGGAAGACCGCTCTTCGCAGCCACGCCGGCGACAAGTGCCTGGGTGCCGTCTCCGGCGGCCACCCCCAGCAGATCCGCACCGTCATCCACCGCGCGTCGGGCGAGAGCCGTGAGGTCCTGGGGCCGGGAAGGATCGAGCAGGAGAACCTGAGCCCCCAACGCACGGGCCTTCTCGGCGATGCGGAACCGGCTCGCCTTCCCTCCTCCCGAGCGGGGATTCACGATCAGATACGGCCGCCGTGCAGCGGCCACCGGTCGGAACGCTTTCTCGGTCATGGCAAGCGCCGACCGGCCGCGTTCATCGGCCCGGTGCACGTCACCGTCACAGGCGCCGGCACAGCTGCCGGTACCAGGCCCGCTGCTGGCTGTGCCGTCCGCCACCGGCCCGGTCCAGCGATCGCATCGGCCACCGCCTCCATGACGTTTCCTCCGGCAGTTACGGCGTCCGGCACCAGCCCGGTCGCCTTGAGGACGGTACTCATGGGTGGGGGGTGATGACGGCGCGTCCTTGGATCTTGCCGTCGTGCAGGAGCTGGTATGCCTCGTTGGCCTGTTCCAAGGGGAAGTGCTCGAGAAGCATCTTGATCTTTTGCTGCTGGGCGAGGGTGATCACTTCCATCAGTTCGGGAAGGGAGCCCCAGTAGGGGGAGACGACCGAGCACTCGTGCGGCGGGTTCGAGAAGTTGACGGGCAGGGCTCCGCCGCCGAGACCGACGATGGTCAGGTGGCCAAGGACCCTGGCCACCTGAGCAGCCATGCGCAGAGTGGGGTCTATGCCGACCATGTCGAGCACGAGCTGAGCGCCCTGTTGCCCCGTCATGTCCTTGATGCGCGTGACCGCGTCCTCGCCCGAGAGCAGCACCTCGTCCGCGCCCATGCGCTTGGCGGTTTCCAGCTTGCCGACATCGGTGTCCACGGCGACAACGGTGGTCGCCGCGCTGAGCGCTCGCAGCACCTGGATGGCCATCTGACCCAGGCCGCCCACCCCGATCACCACCGCGGTCGAGCCCGGCCCCAGCAGGTGCACCGATCGCTTGACGGCGTGATAGCTGGTCAGCCCCGCGTCGCTGAGCGGGGCGGCCTGGCGGGGGTCGAGGGTGCCCAGCGGAACCAGGAAGCGCGCCGCCGGGACCAGCAGGTACTCAGCCATTCCGCCGTCGTGACCGCCTCCCAGGCCCCCGCCCTGACCACTGACCTTCTGGCAGTAATTCTCCCGGCCCTCCCGGCAGTTGGCGCACATCCCACAGCCCCAAGGACCGTAGACCATCACAGGGTCTCCGGGCGCGAACCCGGTGACACCCGGTCCCAGGCTCTCCACCCATCCCGCGTTCTCATGGCCGAGCGTGAAGGGCAGTTCCGTGGCGAACCCGGGTGGTGGTCCGGGTGCCTCCATGATGTGCAGATCTGAGTGGCACGCGCCGGCGCCCCCGACCTTCACCAGAATCTGCCCCGGGCCGGGCTCGGGCACCGGCACCTCGCGCAGCTCGGGCGGTTGCTGCCATCCGACCAGTTGAAAAGCCCGCATAGCGATCCCTTGCGCATGCCGAGTCAGTTGCGGATCCCGTCGATGTCGACCAGGACATGGCGCGGGCCGCGGAAGATCTGGTTGTGGCGGTACGGCGGTGGGTCCTCGACGAGCCGGGGGTTTTCCACCCGGCGGACGAACTCGCCGACCGCGACCTGGACCTCGAGCCGCGCGAGGGGAGCGCCGAAGCAGAAGTGGATGCCCTGGCTGAACCCGAGGTGCTGGTTGTCCCGGCGTTCGAGGTCAAGCTCGTCGGGGTGGGCGAACCGCTTCGGGTCGCGGTTCGCCGAGCCGTAGGCCAGGAAGATCGGGGCGCCCTTCGGGATGGTGGTGCCTGCGATGTCGATGTCTTCGACGGCGGAGCGGGTGTGCCAGAACTGGACCGACGACTCGAAGCGCAGCAACTCCTCGACCCCGGGCACGATCAGTTCGGGCCGGCGGCGCAGCTTCTGGAGCGCGTCGGGGTGCCGCAGCAGGGTGAGCACGCTGTGGGCGATGAGATTGACCGTGGTTTCGTGCCCGGCGAAGATCAGGAGCAAGGCATTGCTCACGAGCACGCCCTTGGACATCCCTGTCTCTGGGCCGTCCTCGTTCACCATCGCCGAGAGCATGCCCGGACCGGGCTGGCGGGCGTACCGGTCGAGCAGCTCGCCTGCGAACTGCCCGAACTCCTTCACGGCCTGGCGCCCCCCGGCCAGTCGGCTCTGGATCTCCTCGGAGGCTGCCTCGGGGCCGAAATCCAAAGCGTCCAGGGCTGTCTCGATCCAGCCGTGGAAGCGTGGCTCGTCTTCCAGTGGCACGCCCAGGACCTTGCAGATCACGGTCACCGGCAGGGGGTAGGCGAACTCGTCGACGGCATCGATCTGGGTCTTGCCCTGCATGTTGTCCAGGAGGTCGTCCACGATGCGGCGGATCTCGGGTTCCAGGTCGGAGATCAGGTGAGGGGAATGGGGCGGGCCGACGAAATGCGGCGTCATCATCCGGCGATCACGATCGTGCTCGGGTGGATCCTGGGTGATGATGTTCGGCTCCAAGATGACCGCCTCCGTGATCGGCTCGGCCTCTGCCGAGCCCTCGGTCGGGGCCGGGGCGGGGAGCTTCCTGACATCCGAACTGACCCGGGGGTCGTGCAGCAGCGCGACGATCTCTTGGTAGGTACTGACGACGTAGGTGCCGTCCGGCTGCCGCGCCACCGGTGTCCTGCGCAGTTCCTCATAGAACGGGTACGGATTGGCACGGTTGGCGTAGCGGAGGGCCTGCTGCCAGGGGGTTTCCTCGACCACGAGGCTCCCTCCTTCTTCCTGTCGATGCTGTCCGCTTGCACGCCCATCCGACAGGGCGCGTCAACGAGGGCGAGGGCGGAACTCGGCCGCCCGCTCGCTCGGGTCGTGGCCGGTCAGGACGACGTCGGGGATCGCCGTCGGGACGCCGGGTTGCGGGAACTCGGCCGGGATCGGCTTCATGTCGCCGGGCTGGTCCCAGCCCGGCGGTGGAGGCGGGAACGGACCGGATTGCTCGATCAGCTTCCCGTAGTACTCCAACCACTTGCCGTGATCGAAGGTGACGGCGGCGACGATGCGGCCCCGGCGACCGTAAGCGGCGGCGAAGTGGCGCTCCTTGACGGAACCTTGCGTGAAGACAATCTCGTCGCCGAACGGCGGCACGCCGACGGACTTGATGTTGAGGCCGAACTGACCGGACCAGAAGCCGGGCAGCAACAGATGCGGGCGATAGTGGGGCTCGAGGTTCACCATGTTGTGGGCCGCGGCCTCGGCGCCGAGAACGGCATTGTCCCAGTGCTCCATCGCGAGGAACTGGTACTCATACAGCACGTGGGGCGAGCGCGCCACGTCCCCTGCCACGTAGATGCTGTCGGTGACCACGCCGTTGATGTCGAAGGCGCGACCGCCGGCGTCACAACCGACGCCCCAGAAACCGGACGCCAGCCCGGCGCCCTCCAGCCATTCCACGTTACGGATCGACCCCAGCGACGCCACCACCACGTCGGCATCGACGGTGGTTCCGTCCGAGAGGTGAACGCGCCGCACGTGTCCGCCGGAGTCGCCCTCCAGTGACGACACGCCCAGCCCACAGCGCAGGTCCACGCCATGGTCGCGCTGCATCTCCGCAGCGATCTCACCGATCACCCCGCCGAGCGCGCCGACCAGCGGCGCCGAGCCCCGCTCGACGACAGTCACCGGGAGATCGAGTTCCCGGCAGACGGAGGCCACTTCCGAGCCGATGAACCCGGCGCCGATGACCATGACCCGCGACGGCTGCGCGGCCAGCGCCTTTTGCAGCTGTGCGGCATCATCACGCGAGCGCAGCGAGTAGACCCCGTCCAGGGCCGCCTCGTCCGGATTCGGCCACCCTCGCGCCCGGGTGCCCGTGGCGATCAGCAAGCGGTCGTACGGGATCTGCTCGCCGTCGGCCAGGCGCACCTGCTTGGCGGCCCGGTCCAACCCGGTGGCGGTCACCCCGAGCCGCCACTGCGCATCCACTTCTCGCAGGCGGGGCAGCTTGGTGTGGTCGGCCGGTACCCAGCCTTTGAGCACCTGCTTGGACAGCGGGGGACGGTCGTAGGGCTCGTACGGCTCGTCCCCGATGATGGTCAAAGACCCGGTGAAGCCCTCCTCACGCAGGGCTTCACCGGCCCGCAGTCCGGCCAGGGACGCACCGACGATGACGATCCGGCCGTTGGCTCTGAACTCGCGCACCAGCTCTGCGACCGTTGCCGACACGGTCATGACGTCGCGCTTCCCTTCGCGCCGTCCAAGCGGTCGATCACGATCGCCTGCACCGGACACGCCGCAGCGGCTCGCTCAACCTGCAGGCGCCGCTCGTCATCGGGATTCGGCTCGTAGGTGAGTGCCTCCTGGCCAGTCAATCTGAAGACCTCACGCGCCAAATACACGCATTGTGCGTACCCCTGGCAACGATTCAGGTCCACGGCGATTCGCATGGGCAGACTCCTTCCGATCTGCCGCCCAGCCGGACAGCCCACCCGTCGCCCCTGCCGACGCCACCGGCTGAGCACCCGCATGTTCGATCTTCTTCGCCACGGCGGTACTTTCGCTTGGCGCTTACTGCCGGTGAGTGTCACGGTCCGAAGGTCGCGATACACATCCGATGGCGTCGGCATCAAGCTTTGCCCGGCCGTTCCCTCCTAAAAAAAATCGTCACCCCGTCTTCCGACGACCGCAAATGCGCTGTTACGGAAAACGTCTCTCAGGGCAGCTGTAGTTCTTGATCACTGACCGGTTCGCGCAGGTCCGGGGGCTTCCGGAGCGCCTGCCCGCATGTCAGCGGCCACCGTGATCATGAACGTTCGTGGAGGCAATACGGCCCCGGAAGACCGAGCCGGCTGATACTCGGCGCACCAACCGAGCCAGAACAGCACCGCCGCCCGGCGGCCCAGGTGTTGACCGCCGCGGTCCCCCAGAGCAGTTCCAGAGCCTCGCCGACCTCGTCGTCCGCGACCGACGCCAGCGGGCGGCCTTCGCCGATACGCTCCGCGGTCTTGCCGACCCCGATCCCGTAGCTGCGGACCGTGTTCGGGTTGCCGAGCGAGGCGAGGAAGGCCGGGGGATCGTTGGGCTGAGCGTAATGGACAGGGTGCGGAGCGTGGCAGGTCACCCCAGGGCGCGGTCGAGATTGAAGGCGGCGCTGATCAGGGCAAGGTGGGTGAAAGCCTGGGGGAAGTTGCCCTGTTGCTCTCCGGTGTGGCTGATCTCTTCCGCGTACAGACCGAGGTGGTTGGCGTAGGTGAGCATCTTCTCGAAGGCCAGGCGGGCTTCGTTCAGGCGCCCGGCGCGCGTGAGGGCCTCGACGTACCAGAAGGAACAGATGGAGAAGGTGCCCTCCTCTCCTTCCAGACCGTCCGGGCTGGCCTTGGGGTCGTAGCGCCAGACCAGGGAGTCGGAGACCAGTTCGTCGCCAAGGGTGTCGAGGGTGGACAGCCATACGGGGTCGCTGGGGGAGACGAACTTGGTCAGCGGCATCATCAGCACCGCTGCATCCAGCACGTCGCCGTCCTCGTGCTGGACGAACGCCTGCCGGTCGGGCGACCAGCCCTTGTCCATGATCCGCCAGTAGATCGCGTCCCGGACCGGCCCCCAGCGGCCGAGCTCGGCGGGGAGGCTGCGGTGCTGGGCGATGCGGATGGCGCGATCGATGGCCACCCAGCACATCAGGTGGGAGTAGAGGAACTTCTTGCGCCCGCCACGGGTCTCCCACACACCCTCGTCCGGCTGGTCCCAGTGCTCACAGACCCAGTCCACCAGTGCGCACACCGCGCGCCAGTGGCCGCTGGAGATGGGCCGGCACCACTTGTCGTACAGATAGACGGAGTCGAGCAGGGCGCCGTAGATGTCGAGTTGCAGCTGGGTGGCCGCGCCGTTGCCGACCCGCACGGGCGCCGAGCCCCGGTAGCCCTCCAGGTGGGACAGCTCGCGTTCGGGCAACTCGGTGCGTCCATCGATGCCGTACATGACCTGCAACGGGCCGGACGATCCGTTGCCGCGCCGGTTGGTGTGCCGGGTGAGGAAGCCCATGAACGCCTCGGTCTCCTCGGTGAAGCCGAGCCTGAGCAGGGCGTAGACGGCGAACGCGGCGTCGCGCACCCACACGTAGCGGTAGTCCCAGTTGCGGCCGCCGCCGATCTGCTCGGGCAGGCTGGTGGTGGGGGCTGCCACGATCGCGCCGGTGGGGGCGTAGGTGAGCAGCTTGAGGGTGAGGGCGGAGCGGTGCACCATCTCCCGCCATCGGCCGCGGTAGCGGGACTGGTGCAGCCAGCGCCGCCAGAAGGCGACCGTGGCGGCGAACTCCCGCTCGACCTCGGCGAGCGGGCAGTGGCGCGGTGGAGCGTCGCTGCTGACCTGCTCCAGGGCGAAGACCGTGGTCTCGCCCTGGGAGAGTTCGAACTCCGTCCACACGTCCTCTTCGTCGTACTCGAGTGGAACTGTGGCGGTCAGCGTCAGCGTCAGCTCCTCGGAGGCGAACAGGGCGGCCCGGTCCAGCATCCGTACGGTGTGGGGGTGGGAGCCGTAGCCGAACCGGGGTGCCACCCGAGCCCGGAACGGGATCGTTCCGCGGATGCACACCACACGCCGGATCAGCCGGTCGCGGTCGGATGCGCCGGAGTCCGGCACGGGCATGAAATCCTGGATCTCCCCCAGCCCGTCCTCGGTGAAGAAGCGGGTGATCAGCACATTGGTGTCCGGGAAGTAGAACTGTTTGGTGCTGGCCGGCACGGTGGCAGCCAGCTCGAATGCCCCGCCGCGGTCCGCATCCAGGATGGCCGCGAAAACACTCGGGGAGTCGAAGGAGGGACAGCAGTACCAGTCGATGGTGCCGTCGGTGCCCACCAGCGCCACCGTGCGCAGATTCCCGATCAAGCCGTGCTCAGCGATCGGCAGATACCGGGCGAACTTGTGCTGTGCCGGTGCTCCAGACATCGCAGCACCCTCCCTTTACTCCCGCCTCCCCTGCTTCGGGCCATTGCGATCGCACCATCCGGTGGAGATTTGACCTGCTCGGTCTGTTCGCGGTGGGCATCGCGACACTCCTCGACCGCGGCATCCATGATCGCGAAGCCGGGGGCCCGCCGACGGATCGGTTGCGCCTTCCGCTTCGGCGCCTCGGATCGAGGGTCGAGGGTCGCGGATAACCACGTCCCTCAACCTCCAGTGTCCTACAAACGCCGGAGCAGGTGTCTTTTGCGCCCTGGCCGGTCCCAGCCCCTGTGGGGATCCCAGCTGGTGTTCGTCCCGATCTTCCTCAGTCCTCCAGCACCCACCCACACCACTGAAACGCAAGATCGAGCTGCACAGAGCTGGCTCCCACCCGGCACCGCAATCCTTCATCCCGCAGAGGTAGGCCAGCCGGTCATAGCCACGGTGGGGCGCGATCATCGGGCTCTTCTGAGTCAAGTAGCGCGCGAAGCCCCGGGTGCACCTGTGGCTGTCGAACGCCTGGCCGGCGGCCGCAATGCTCCCACTTCGCCGGTGGAGCCAGCTCAGCAAAGACTCGTCCGGTAGCGACACAGAGACCAAGACGACGCGGCAGGCTGATGCGGGGGGATCTGGCACGCAGTTCGGTATGCCGCCGAACAGGTCACTGCGCTACTGAACCACCTTTTCAACTGTTTCGTGGGCAACTGAACGTTTCGGCGCCGTTCAACAAACAGGAGTAAACCTTGACAAACCTGATTCCACATAATGGGCGAGTTCGACGTCACCGCGCTCGATCCGCAGCCCCGCTTCCTCGTGTGCCTCGCGGACGAGACACGTGAGGGCGGACTCCTGCTCGCAGTGCCCGGCAAGGAAGTGCCACGTGGCGCCTGCGTAGGCGGAGTCGGGGTGGCGCAGGCCGAGCAGGACCTTGCCGTCGGCGTCCTCCAGGTAGAGATGAGCACCGATGCCATTGCACGGTCCTGCCGTCGCTGCCGCGGGCTTCCTCCAGGGCGAAAGGGCACGAGGCCAGGGATGTCGAGGCGGGCCTCCTCCCACAGCTCTCGGCGGATCGTCTCCAGCGGAGAGCGGTCGCCCGGTTCGTGGCCGCCGCCGAGCAGGGACCATGCTCCCGGCTCCCAGATGCCGGGGATGTCGTCGCGCAGGTGCAGCAGGTACTCTCCGGCTCCGTTGTGGATCATCGCCGAGGCGTTCGCCGGCGGCTGCTGGTCGGGCGGGGACGCGTCGGTCGGTGTGGTCTGTTCGGTCACGGATGCACTGTCCTCGGTTCGGAGTCGGAGGGCACGGAGGCCGCCTGGTAGCCGGCTGCCTGAAGCGCGAACATCTGGGCGTAATCGCCGCGGAGGTCCATGAGCTGCTGGTGCGACCCCGCTTCGGTGATCCGGCCGCCGTCGAAGACGAAGATCCGGTCGCACCCGACGACGCTCGCCAGCCGGTGGGAGATCAGCACGGTGATCTGGTCCGGCCTTGCCTTGTTCCGCAACACCGCCTGGTACACGGCGTGTTCGGCCTTGGGGTCCATGCTCGCGGTCGGTTCGTCGAGCAGCAGCACGGGAGCGTTCTTGTACAGTCCCCGCGCGACGGCGATCTTGGCCCATTGGCCGGCCGACAGCTCCTGGCCGCCCCGGAACCGTTTGGACAGCACCGCCCGCCAGGTGCCCGGCAGGCCGGCGATGACCTGCTCGGCTCCGGAGGCCCGCGCGGCGTCCCACGCCCGCTGGGGGTCGGCCTCGGTGAGGGTGCCACGGGAGACCGTGAGGTTCGCCAGCGCGCTGAACGGGAAGTGCACCGGATCCTGGAGCACGGTGGCGACGCGGGCCTGCAGCGACGGGGCATCCATGTCCCGCACGTCCGTCCCGTCCCAGCACACCGTCCCTTCGTCCGCCTCGTACAGTCCGGCGATCAGCCGTGAACAGGTGCTCTTCCCGGAGCCGTTGATGCCCACGAAGGCGTAGGTCTCGCCGGCGCGCAGCGTCATCGAGACGCCGCTCAGGGCGGGCGTCTCCTTGCCGGGGTAGGTGAAGCTGACGTCGTTGAGGGTGAGGGCGGCGACGGCGGCAGGCGCGGCCACCGCACGCCTGCGGGGCTGTAGCCCACGGCAGCGCTCCTGGAAGGCCAGCAGGTCATCGACCCACATGGCGTGCTCGTAGACCAGGTGCGCCACGTCCACGAAGCGCGTCAACGCGGTCTGGCCGGTCTGGATCGCCAGGACCGCACCGGCGCCGGCGGCGAGCGGAAGCCATCCGGCGATCAGCATCGCTCCCAGCGCGACGTAGGTGACGCCGGTCCCCGCCCCTCCCACGGCCCGGCCGGCCAGCGTCAGCAGGGCGGAGTTCACGCCGAGCTGGGTGTCCTCCTCGGCGATCCGGGCGGTGAGCCGGCGGTGCTCGTCCAACAGCGCGTTCTGCGCCGTGTTGGAGCGCAGTTCGGCGGCGGCGTCGCGATCCAGCAGCAGCCAGGAGAAGACCCGCACCCGGCGCTGGAGGGCGTTCCACCGCTTGAAGCTGTGGAACCGGGCCCGCGCGGTGCGTACCGCCGCGGCACCCACCGGCAGTACGGACAGCAGGAGCAGGGGGAGGAGAACGGGGTGCAACGAGGTGAGGACGCCGGCCGTGCCGATCAGCCCGAGGAGCGCGGAGGCCAGGGAGACGACCTGTCCGACGATCTGCCGGGCGTAGAACAGGCCGCGGTCGGAGGCGCGGTAGGCGTCGTCGTGCCAGTCGGCATCGTCGACGACCTCCAGCCGCACATGCGCGGTCAGCCGCAGGAAGTCACACTCCAGCGCGGTGCGAATCTTCGGCGTCACCCGCGCCTGTGCGACGGCGACTCCGGCTTCAAGGAGCGCCCGTGCGCACAGGAACCCCACCACGAGCAGGATCTGCGGCACCGCGCTGCGGACCTTGTCCGGCGTCGGTCCATGGCCGAACAACTCGCGCAGTACGCCCACCGAGGCCACCAGCCCGAAGGCCGCCATCGCCGCGGAGACCAGTTGCAGTACGACGACGGCCAGCGTGGCCGGGCGGTCGGCCTGCCACGCCAGCCGGCCGATCTGCCGCACGATGCGCGGCAGCCGCACCAGGACTTCGCCGACGGTCGACTGGGCCGCGGCGCCGTCGTGGATCGACCAGTACGCCTCTTCGAGCTCATCGGCCATATCGCCGTCCCCCGGTGCCGTCGGCACGACTGTCGGCGGGAGGCCCAGCGGTTCATGGCGGGGGCCGGGCAGGCCGGTGCGCAGCTCCGGTGACGGGGAGGTGCCGTTGTGGTCCGCGCTCATGCCCACCACCACGAATCCGGACGGGATGAGCGGTGAACTCGGGGCGCGGGGGCGTCAATCGCGTGCCTGGGGAGGCCCGCCGTCTGGGGCGCGGGCCGCCGCCGTTCGAACCGAACGGGGCCGTGCACGAGGACGGAGACGGGATGCATGACTTCTCCAGAAGGGAGGTGGTGGGTACAGGTGCTCTAAAGAACGGCCCGTTCCGCTCCCCGTAACGGGTGACGAGGGGGCAGATCGTGGACACATGTTCTATTGGGTGAGGGAGGGTGGGCGCCGCTTCGGTTGCGTGTCCGGAGGGGTGCTCGAACGGCGCGTTTCGCCCGTTCGTGGGATTGCGCGGCCTGGTCTGCTGCGGGTCCGGAGGCGGGTGTGGGGCCTGGTCCCGGCACCGGGACCGGCAGCGGCGCCGGCTCCGGCATCGATACCGGCATCGACACCGGCACTGGCATTGGCACCGGCGCCGGTCCCGGTCCCGGACCGAGGCCCGGTCCGTATGGGGAAGTCGGCCGGTCTCGCCTACGTCGACCTCCGGTAGGTCCCACAGTGCCCGGGTGGCTGGCCAGGAAGGCCATCCCGAGGGCCGTCGCCGCGAACGGTCCCAGATGCGCCCGGACCGTGCTCCAGTCGGTGTGTGTGACCCGTGCCTGCCGGGCTGCGACGACCGCCCATTCCATGGGAGTTGTACGCGGCGACGGCCCCGACCCAGCCCGGAGCGAGACGGCGACGGTAGAAGCAGCGACAAAGGCAAGAGCCACCGGGCGGCAACAAAGGCAGCGGCAAAGGCGGCGGAAAGGCGGCGACTAAGCAGCCGCAAAGGTGGCGACAAAGGGAAAGGCAAGGAGATCGCCCGCTCCTTGCCACTCTCAAGATATAGCGCACGGGGGGCCTTGCGGCAAGGCCCGGGTCGTACTGCAGAATCTCCGGCCTAAGCCAGAACCTGCGGAATTCGGGGATTCGCGACGTGCATGTGCCTTTGTCGATTTCCGGGTGCCGCGGGCCGTGGAAGCACTGGTGGGACTCGCGGTGCGGCTGCGGCGACTCGGTGCGGAGGGAGGCGCGGGTGCGCGCGCCACCGGACTGCGCGGAGCGGCTGGTCGAAATCCACTCTTTTGAAACGGGCGTTGTGATGATTGACGTGATTGTGGTCGGCGGCGGACCGACCGGTTTGATGCTGGCCTGCGAGTTGCGGCTGCACGGCGTGCATGTGGTCGTGCTGGAGAAGTTGACCGAGCCGACCGAGCAGTCCCGGGGACGCGGCCTGCACGCGCGCAGCGTCGAGTTGATGGACCAGCGTGGCTTGCTGGACCGGTTCCTCGCGGTCAGTGAGAAGTTCCAGGTCGGCGGTCTCTTCGGCGGCATCGTCACGCCATGGCCGGAACAGTTGGACACGGCGCACCCGTACGGCCTCGCCACCCCGCAACCGGTCACCGAGCGGCTGCTCAATGAGCGTGCCCTCGAACTCGGTGTCGAGATCCGGCGCGGCTGCGAAGTGCTGGGGCTGGGCCAGGACGAGGACGGGGTGACCGTCGAGCTGGCAAGTGGGGGCACTCCCGGCATTCCCGCCCATGAGGGCGGCGCCGCCGGGGGAGGGGGAGGCGGGTACCTGCGGTCGCGCTACCTCGTCGGCTGCGACGGCGGCCGCAGCACGGTGCGCAAGCAGCTCGGCGTCGGATTCCCCGGCGAGCCCGCCACGGTCGAGACGCTCCTGGGCGTCATGGAGGCGACCGAGGATCCGGCGACGATCGCCGCGACCGTCGAGGAAGTCCGCAAGACCGAGCTGCGGTTCGGCGTCATCCCCGACGTGGACGGACAGAAAGGGGTGTACCGCATCGTGGTGCCCGCCGACGGTGTGGCCGAGGACCGTACGACCGCGCCGACCCTCGAGGAGTTCCAACAGCAGCTGCGGGCCTTCGCGGGCACCGACTTCGGTGTGCATTCCCCGCGTTGGCTCTCCCGGTTCGGCGACGCCACCCGGCAGGCCGAGCGCTACCGGGTTGGCCGGGTGTTGCTGGCCGGCGACGCGGCGCACATCCACCCGCCGACCGGCGGGCAGGGGATGAACCTCGGCGTGCAGGACGCGTTCAACCTGGGCTGGAAGCTGGCCGCCGCGGTCAACGGCTGGGCACCGGAGGGGCTGCTGGACAGCTACCACACCGAACGGCACCCGGTGGGCGCCCGTGTACTGGACAACACCCGCGCCCAGATCGCGCTGTTGGGGACCGATCCGGGTGCGACGGCGCTGCGGGAGCTGTTCTCGAAGCTGATGGAGTTCGAGGAGGTGAACCGGTACGTGACCGGGATCATCACCGCGGTCGAGATCCGCTACGACTTCGGCGAGGGCCACGAACTCCTCGGCCGGCGGCTGCGGGACGTGCAGCTGAAGCAGGGGCGCCTCTACGAGGCGATGCGCGGCGGGCGCGGGCTGCTGCTCGACCGGACCGGCGGGCTGTCGGTGGCGGGCTGGGCGGATCGGGTCGACCACCTCGTCGACGCCGGCGAGGAACTGGACGTACCCGCGGTGCTGCTGCGCCCGGACGGCCATGTGGCGTGGGTTGGTGGAGATCAGCAGGAGCTGTTCGGCCGGCTTTCCCAGTGGTTCGGCGCGCCCGTCGACTGAACGCGGAGGTGGCTCCTCGTTCGGACGATGCCGCGTACGAGGCAGGCTCGGTGCGGACTGCCTCAAGTGAAGGACCGGGGTGGCTGAGCCCTTCCGCCCCAGCGTCCTCAGTGGCAACGGAAGATGCGACGTCGGCGTTGATGCACCGGAGTGTGCGCCGAGAGCGATCCCACTCAAGACGTGGTTCGGGAGGCATTTCCTTGCCACCGAGTGCAGTTGGCGCTCCCGCGGACCTCTCTCCGCCACGGGCCGTTCGAGTGAACGGTGGGTTCGGCGCTTGCCGCGGGTCCCGGATCGCTGGGTAACTGAGGGGAGGGAGCTTCGGCATCACCTCTACTCTGCGGCCGGGAAATTCCTTCGCTCTTCAGGCGGCCGGAGTGGTGAAGCTCGCGGACTTCTGACGAGTCACCCCGCCCCTCGCATCCTGGAGGAAGAGGGAACATGCCGATCAGCCCAAGTCAAGGCTCCACCGGTGGCGGCAGCTCCGTCACCTTCACCGGAACCAATCTCGGCGGCGCCACGGAAGTGCACTTCGGCAGCAATCCTGCCGTCATCACGGCGAACACCGGCACGTCCGTGTCGGCCGTGGCGCCCGCCGGCGCCGGGGTGGTGGCTGCCACGGTCACCACCCTGGGCGGCACCAGTCCACCGTTGCCGTTCTACTACGTTCCGCCACCCGTCGTACTCGACCTCACGCCCTCGTCGGGGGGCATCGCGGGGGGAACCACGATCACGATCACCGGGCAATACCTGGCCGCCGTCACCGACGTGACGGTCGACGGAACCACGGTGACGCCGACGGTGGTCTCCGACAGCGTGCTGACGGCCGTCACTCCCGCCCACTCGCCGGGGCCGGTTGCCGTGGTCGCCACCACCCAAGGCGGCACCGCGGCTCCCGCGGAGTTCGAGTTCGTGAGTGCCCCGACAGTCACCGGCTTCAGCCCGGTGACCGGCCTGCCTGCGGGAGGGACGCTCGTCAGCATTACGGGCACCAACCTGTCGACGACCACGGGCGTGACCTTCGGGGGGACCTCCGCCACGTTCGCCGTCCTCTCCGGAACACAGATCGCGGCCATCGCGCCCACGCACGCACTGGGTGCGGTCAGCATCGTGGTCACCACGACCGGCGGAGTGGCCACTGCTCCCGGAACGTTCCTCTATCTGCTCTAGTTTGGGTTCGGAGCGCTCGCCGAAGTACGCGCGGCCGGAGTCGTGCGCTAGGGGTCCGTCTTCAACGATCATCCTGGTGGTGATCATGGTGTCGCGGTACGTCGTCATGAACTCACTGACCTGGAGTGGGAGTTGCTCGCTCCGCTGATACCCCGGGCCGTAACGGGGCGGCCTCGTGTGGAGGACCGGCGGGTCGTCATCGGGATGGTCTACAAGATCCGTACGGGGATCTTGTGTTCCCCGCACCGGGCCTGGCCGGCCGCATCGCAGGCCCGGCCAGGTCGTCGCGGACAAGGCTTACAGCTCCCGAGGTTTCCGCATCTACCTGCGACGACGCGGCATCGCCGCCACGATCCCCGAGAAGGACGACCAGAAGAAGCACCGCCGAAACCGTGGCAGTCTCGGCGGCCGGCCGCCCGGGTTCGACCGGGACATCAGGCCGCCCTCACGTTGTACTGCCGGACCGGCGCGGCTGCCCCGCCCCGTGGCCCTCGGCGGCCGTGAACGCCTTGCGCACCACGTCCTGCGGTGACACGTTCTTCCGTCACCAACGGGCCCGCCGGCGGGCCCGGGTGTGCCGGCCGGAGCCGGCAGGCCGCTGGTGTGGTCCAGGAGCTCGCGCACGGTGACGGTGCCGTATACGGGGGCGGGATGAGGCCGGGCAGGTAGTGCCGGACGGGCGTCGAGCGAGATCCGGTGCCCGGCGGCCAGTTGGAGCACGAAAGTCCTTCCTTGAGAGCACCCTCCTCTCCACTGGACGAGCCCTGCTCTAGGCGCTTTCCGCCCCCGTGACCGCGGGTCCGCCAAGGCTCGGCGGCCCGCGGTCGACGCCTGCGCTGGTGGTAGTGCGGTCGGCCTCGTACTGCGATGGCGGCAGGTCAAGAGTCTGCGGAGGGGTGACGACGGCCCCCGGGGCGGGACGGCACCGTGGTGAGTGCCGCAAGCGGCGCACACACCGTCGGTCGAGGAACCTGGAGCAGCTGTGGCCACAGAACCACATCATGGAGACGAGGCTGCGGACGCCGTCCGGGCGGCCGCGCGCGAGCGGCTGCGCGCGGCAGTGATCGATATCGCGCCCATCTTTGGATTCACCGTGAGCTACGCCCTCACGCACCGGCTCACCGTCGCGCTGGTGCTCGCCCTGGCGGCAGCCGCCGGGGTCTGCGTCTACCGGGTGGTGCGCGGGGAATCGGTGTGGCGCGCGCTCGCGGTCCTCGGTCTCGTCTGCGTCCAGGGGGCGCTGGCCGCGAAGACCGGAGAAGCCACCAACTTCTTCCTGCCGAACCTGGTGATGCACAGCGTGGTCGTCGTGGCGAACGCCGTGATGTTGCTGATCGGCCGGCCGCTGATGGGCGTGGTGGTGGCGCTGATCACGAAGGAGGGGCCCGGCTGGCACCGGTGCCCCGTGCGGCGCCGGGCGTTCGTCAAGGGCAACCTGGTGATCCTCGCCGCAAGTGTGGTGATGCTGGCGATCCAGCTGTCGCTGTACCTGTCCGGCCAGGCAGTCGCCCTCGGCACGGCCGACGCCTTCGGGCCCCCCGTCCTCGCGCTCGCCCTGCTGCTGGGCTGGCGTGTCTACCGCCGCGCCCTCGACGGCCACTCCTGCGCCACCAACTACCGCATGAACACCGAGACATCCCTCCCTCTGGAAAGGGCCCTTCCGTGACGAACACCCAGCCCACCAAGACCCAGCCCACGGTGCGGAGCTGCCCCTTCGATCCGCCGGAGGAGTACCGGACGCTGCGTGCGCAGGAGCCGGTCGCGCCGATGACCTTCCCGGACGGTGCCGCCGGCTGGCTGGTCACCAGGTACGACGACGTGCGGACGGTCCTTTCCGACCCGCGGTTCAGCGCGAAGCGCGGCATCCTGCGGCCCGGCGGCGCCGAGGGGGGCGATGCACCGGCGCCGCCGCCGGGGCTGTTCATCATGATGGACGCGCCGGAGCACACCCGGTTCCGGCGGCTGCTCACCGGGCAGTTCACCGTGCGCCGGATGCGGCAGCTGGCGCCGGCGGTGGAGAAGATCGTCGCCGAGCAGTTGGACGCGATGGCTGCGGCCGAGGGTCCGGTCGACCTCGTCCAGGCCTTCGCGCTGCCGGTTCCGTCATTGGTGATCTGCGAGCTGCTCGGGGTGCCCTACGCCGACCGCGAGGAGTTCCAGCGGAACTCGGCCACGATCGTCCGGCTGAATTCCAGCCTTGAGGAATTCCAGCAGGCCCAGCAAGCCATGCGCGGGTACATCCACCAACTGGTGCTCGCCAAGCGGGACAACCCCACCGACGACATCCTCAGCGAGCTGGTGCAGTCCGGAGAGCTGACCGACGAAGAACTGGCCGGCGTAGGGGTGTTGCTGCTGATCGCCGGGCACGAGACGACCGCGAACATGATCGCGCTCAGCACCATGTGCCTGCTGCAGAACCCCGAGCAGCTGGCAGCGTTGCGCGCCGACCCCTCCCTGATGGACGGTGCCGTCGAAGAACTGCTGCGCTACCTGACGATCGTTCAGTTCGGGGTCCGCCGTACGGCGCTGGAGGATCTGGAGCTGAACGGCCAGCAGATCGAGGAAGGCAGCACGGTGGTCGCCTCCCTGGCATCCGGGAACCGGGACGCGGCATACCTCGCCGGCGACCCGGAGCTGTTGGACCTGGCCCGGGCGCACAGCCCGCACCTGGCGTTCGGCCACGGCATCCACCAGTGCCTCGGCCAGCAGCTGGCCCGGGCGGAGATGAAGGCCGCCCTGTCCGCGCTCCTGGACCGGTTCCCGACGCTGCGGCTGGCGGTTCCGGTGGAGCAGGTGCCCCTGCGCGACGACATGCTCGTCTACGGCGTCCACGAACTGCCCGTGACCTGGTGAGACCGGCACAAACCCAGCGCATCGTCCAACACACACCACGCGGAGAACCACATGAAGATCATCCTCGATGAGGGCAAATGCGTCGGCGCGGGCACCTGCGTGCTCGCCGCCGCTGACGTCTTCGACCAGCGGGACGAGGACGGCATCGTCGTCCTGCTCGACGCCGACCCGCCGCACGCGGCGCTGCCCCAGGTCAAGGACGCCGCTGCCCGCTGCCCCGCGCTGGCGATCGAGGTGGTGGAGTAGTGCCCACCATGGACCACATCGTCCTGGTGGGAGCGTCGGCCGCGGGCCTCACCGCGGCCGACGCCCTGCGGCGCCAGGGCTTCACCGGGACGCTGACCATGATCGGCGACGAACTCCAGCCGCCCTACGACCGGCCGCCGCTGTCCAAGCAGATACTCGCCGGTGACTGGGAACCGCACCGGGCCACCCTGCGCCAGGAGGCCGACCTCCAACAGCTGCGCATGACCCTGAGGCCGGGCTGCCGGGCAACCGGCCTGGACACCGCGGAGCGCACCGTCACCCTGGCGGACGGGGACCGGCTGACCTACGACGGCCTGATCATCGCCACCGGACTGCGGCCCCGCCGCCTGCCCTTCGGCCATGACCTGGCCGGCGTGCATGTGCTGCGTACCCTGGACGAGGCCCTGACGCTGCGTGCCCAACTGCTGGCCGGGCCCCGCGTCGTGGTGATCGGCGCCGGATTCCTCGGCAGCGAGATCGCCGCCACCGCCCGCGGTCTCGACCTGGACGTCACCCTCGTCGACGTCGAGCCCACACCGTTGGCCCGCCAAGTCGGCGCCTGGGTGGGTGGGTTGGTGGGCGATCTGCACCGCGATCACGGCGTCCGACTGCGGATGCGCCACCACGTCACCGGCCTGACCGGCGAGGACGGGCGGGTCACCGCGGTGGTGCTCGACGACGGGACCCGGCTGCCCGCCGATGTGGTCGTGGTGGCGATCGGATCGGTGCCGGCCACCGAGTGGCTGGCCGGCTCCGGGCTCCGGCTGGGGGACGGGGTGCTCTGCGACCGCACCTGCCGGGCCGCCCCTGGGGTGTACGCGGCCGGGGACGTCGCCAACTGGCCGCATCCCGTGGCCGGCGGTCGAGTCCGCCTGGAACAACGCACCAACGCCACCGAACAGGCCATCGCCGCCGCCCGGAACCTGCTCGCCGGACCGGCGGGGGGCGTGCCGTACGCGCCGATCCCGTTCGGCTGGACCGACCAGTACGACGCCCGGATCCAGACCTATGGATGGTGCCCCTCCGACGCGGCCGTCGAAGTCGTCGACGGGGACCGGGGCTCCTTCGTCGCGCTCTACAAGGTGGCCGGCCGCGTGGTAGGAGCGCTCGGCTGGAACCGTGCACGCGCCCTGCGCGGGTACCGCAGCCACCTCGCCCAGGAAAGCGCCGCCTGACAGGGGCCACGCACACCGAAAGGCCGGACCGGCGCCTTCGCCGGTCCGGCCTCCACTGCGTCCTGCGTACGGTGCGGAACACCGCGGCGCAGCGGGTGACGGGTTGCCCGCTCGTGCTTAGGGGGACGTACGGCGCTCGCCGGTCGCCGGATCGGCGTTCGGGGCCTGCCCCGGGGGAGTGGGTGCGGCCGTGCGGGTGAGGCTGTCCTCGATGCGCCGCAGGGCGTCCAGCGCTTCCGCCTGTTGGGCAGGAGCGAGGTCTCCGGTCGTGGCGTCTTCGAGTTCGGCCCAGATGCGTTCGACCTCTCGGCGCAGCGCCTGGCTGGCGGCGGTCGGTTCGATGATGACGGCGCGCTTGTCGTCCGGGCAGGGGCGGCGGCGGACGAAGCCGGCGTTCTCCAGGCGTTTGATGCTGCGGGTCATGGTGGCGGCGTCGGAGTCGATCAGGCGTACCAGATCGGTCTGCCGCTGGGGTCCGCGTTCCCACAGGTGCATCATGACCAGCTCCTGGCCGAGGTGGAGGCCCAGAGGGCGCAGGAGCTGCCCGGCGATCATGCGGTGCAGGCGGGCCACGCGGAAGATCGCGTGGCTGACGGGGCCGGCGTGGGCGGAGGCGGGTACCGGCACCGTGGAGGTGGTCGGCGTCGTCTTCGACGGCTGGCTTGGTGTGTCCCGGTGGGTGGCCCGGCTCATGGAGATCATCCTTCCCCGGCTGATATTGGCCGGACAGTAATCAGGATAGCTGCCCCCTTCATGTTCTGTGGAGTCCGGTAGGGAGTAGGGCGCTCCAGGGTGAGAGTCGATGGGTGACCCAGTTCACGCGGTTGGGCGGGAAGGCTTGGTCGTGTTTTAGTTGTTCGGACAGGTAATGGTGCGCCGAGCACCGCACGCCGACGAGTGCCGCCCGACCGGGCGGACTCCCGCTCCTGAGCAAAGGAATGATCATGACGACCGCGTTCGACCCGATCGAGCTGGGCGGCAAGCGTCTGGCCAACCGCATAGCGATGGCGCCGATGACCCGCAGCCGCGCCTACGGCCCGGGGGCCAGCGCGACGGAGCTGATGGCGACCTACTACGCCCAGCGGGCAAGCGCCGGCCTGATCATCACCGAGGGCATCCAGCCGTCGGTGGTCGGCCAGGGCTACCCCGACACCCCGGGCCTGCACTCCGCGGAGCAGGTCGCCGCCTGGCGGCAGGTGACCGACGCGGTCCACCGCGAGGGGGGAGTGATCTTCGCGCAGCTGATGCACACCGGCCGCATCGGCCACCCCAGCCTGCTGCCCGACGGCCTGAACCCGGTGGGACCCTCCGCCGTCGCCGCGAAGGGGCAGGTCTACACCCACCAGGGCCCCCAGGACTTCGTCACGCCGAACGAGCTGGCGCACGACGAGATCGTGCGGACGATCGCCGACTTCGCCGACGCGGCGCGCAACGCCATCGCCGCCGGCTTCGACGGGGTGGAGCTCCACGGGGCGAACGGCTACCTGATCCACCAGTTCCTCGCCCCCAACGCCAATCAGCGCACCGACAGTTGGGGTGGCGACGCCGCGGGCCGGGTGCGCTTCGCCGTCGAGGTCGCCACGGCCGTGGCGGAGGCGATCGGCGCCCACCGGACCGGCATCCGCATCTCCCCCGGCACCCCCTTCAACGACATCGCCGAGACCGACCCGGCGGACCTGGAGGAGACCTACACGGCCCTGCTGGCCGGTCTCGCCCCGCTGGACCTGGCCTATCTGCACGTACTCGAAGGGCCCGACCAGAGCCTGACCGGGCGCCTGCGCAAGGACTGGCCCGGCACGCTCGTCCTCAACCCCTTCACGCACCCCGAGCCCACCGGCCACGACGCCCTCGACCGGGTCCAGGACGGCGCCGCTGACCTGATCGCCTTCGGCGCGCTGTTCCTGGCCAACCCCGACCTGCCCCGCCGCCTGGCGTCCGGCGGTCCCTACAACGAGCCCGACCGCGCCACCTTCTACGGCGGCGACGAGCGCGGCTACACCGACTACCTGGCCCTGCCCGCCTGACCTGGGTCACCACAACCGGCCGGGGCGCGGCGAACCGGCCCGCCCAGGGCGCGTGCCCGCCTACCCCGGCCCGCTCCGCAACCCTCACCCGCACACCCGAAGGATCCGCCATGATCGCCCTCGCCCGCAGACTCCAGCACGCCTCCTACGGCGGCCCCGAGGTACTCGAACTGACCGAGGTGCCGCTGCCCGAGCCCGGCCCCGGCCAGGTCCGCGTCCGCATCCACGCCGCCGGCGCCAACCCCCTGGACTCCAAGAAGCGCCGCGGCTTGTTCACTCCCGGCCAGGAGGCGCCCGCCGAACCCCAGCCCCTGGGCCTGGAGATGGCCGGTGTCATCGACGCCCTCGGCCCCGGTGTCAGCCAGTGGAAGACCGGCCAGCCGGTGCTGGGCCGCACCGCCCAGTTCGACGCCGTCGCCACCCACGCCCTGGCCGACGCCGACAACATCGTCGCCAAGCCCGACGTCCTCAGCTTCGAGCAGGCCGCCGCCCTGCCGGTCGCCACCGAAACCGCGTACCGCACCCTGCGCCAGCTCGGCCTGGTCGCCGGCCAGACCCTGCTGGTCCACGCCGCCGCCGGCGGCGTCGGCCTCATGGCGGTCCAGCTCGCCCACGCCCTGGGCGCCACCGTCATCGGCACGGCCGGCGAAGCCAACCACGCCTTCCTCCGCGAACTCGGCGCGATCCCCGTCACCTACGGCGACGGCCTGACCGAACGGATACGCGCCGCCGCCCCGCAGGGCGTCGACGCCGTCCTCGACGCCTCCGGGCGCGGCGTCCTGCCGCTGTCCGTCGAACTGACCGGAAACCCGGAGAAGGTCATCACCATCGCCGACCTCGACGCGGCCCGGCACGGCGTGCGCTTCTCGGGCGGAATGCTCCCCGTTCCACAGGTGATGGCGGACGTCCTGCCCATGATCGAGGACGGCCGCCTGCGCATGCCCCTCGAAGCGGTCTTCCCGCTGGAGAAGGCGGCCGACGCCTACCGCCGCCTCGACGACGGTCACCTGCGGGGGAAGATCGTCATCACCGCCAGGACGCCCCTCGATCCGGCGGCGCGGGCCCTGCTCGACATGGCCATGCAGCCCGGTGCTCCGCAGCCGCAGGACCTTTCCGCGCCCGAGGCCCGGGCGGCGATGGACGGGATGTGGGCCCAGCTCGGCGGCGAGCCGGCCGCGGTGGCCCGGACCGAGGACGTGGTGGCCAACGGCGTTCCCGTGAAGCTGTATTGGCCGGAGGGCGAGGGCCCGCACCCCGTCCTGATCTGGATCCACGGTGGCGGCTGGGTGCTGGGCAGCGCGGCCGCATCCGACGCCACCGCCCGGGATCTGAGCAGCCTCGCCGGGTACCTGGTGGTCAACGTCGACTACCGGCTCGCGCCGGAGCACCCCTTCCCCGCCGCCGTCGAGGACGTCATGGCGGTCGCGACCTGGATGTCCGACCGGATCGCGGAGTTCGGCGGCGACACCACCAAGATGGCCGTCGGCGGGGACTCGGCGGGCGGCAACCTGAGCGCCGTACTCGCCAATGCACTGCCGGGCACCTTCACCCTGCAGGCCCTGGTGTACCCCGCGACCGACCTGACCCACCCCTTCCCCTCGTACGAGGAGAACGGCGAGGGCCTGATGCTGACCAAGGACGCGCTGGCGTGGTTCCAGGGGCAGTACCTCGGCGACGACGTGGACCCCAAGGACCCGCGCATCTCGCCGCTGTACACGGACGCCGCCACCCTGGCGGCCGCCCCGCCGGCGCTGGTGATCACCGCCGGGTACGACCCGCTGCGGGACGAGGGCGAGGCGTACGCGCAGCGGCTGCGTGAAGCCGGCGTCACGGTCGAGCAGGTCCGCTACGAGGGCCAGATCCACGGGTTCTTCAGCATGCCGGCAGCGATCCCTGAGGCCCGGGAAGCCATCGAGCGCGTCGCCTCGGCGCTGCGCCAGGCCCAGGCGTGATCCCGCGGTGACGGGCCCGGCCGCCCCGCCGGGCCCGTCACCGTCACCCGCCGGCGGTCACATCCGCCCGTCACCGGCCGGCGGCTTCCTCCCCTGGGCCGCAGGTCCCACCGCACAGCGCGGTTGAGCCACGGCCGCCTCGCACACGCCCCCTCACGCAAGGAAAGAACGTCCATGAGTACGCCGCTCCCTCCCGAAGCACAGCAGGACGCGCCCCTCGACGGCCAGGTCGTCGTCGTGCCCGGAGGCACCGGCAACGTCGGTGAAGGCATCGTCCGCGCCTTCCTCCGGGCCGGCGCCACGGTTGTCGTGCCCGGCCGGAACCAGGAACGCCTGGACAAGCTGGCAGAGTTGATCGGCCCCGAACCCGGCAAACGCCTCGTCGGGATCCGGGCGGGCTACGGCACCTTCGCCGAGTGCACGGACCTGGCGGACAGGGTCGTCGCCGACCACGGGCGCATCGACCACGTCGTCCCGTCCATCGGCGGGTGGTGGCGGGGCAATACGCTGTGGCAGGTCGACGAGGACGACTGGCAGCAGCACTTCGTGGACACCACCACCGCGCACCTCGCCGTGGCCCGGGCCTTCGTGCCCCGGCTCGACGCGGCCGGAAGCTATACGCTCATCGCCGGATTCGCCGGACGCCAGGCCTACCCACAGGCGAGAATCATCAGCATGCACGCCGCAGCGGTGTTGATGATGCGTGAGGCGCTGAGCGCCGACCTGCGCGGCCGCCGCCGGGTCAACAACCTCCTGCTCGGGCCGATCCTCAACCGCAGCCGTCCCCACGGCGATCCGTCATGGCTCACCGCCGACCAGGTCGGGGCGGCCGCCGTAGCAGTGGCTCTCGCCCCGTCCGTCCGGGACGAGAGCATCAGCCTCGGCACCGTGGCGGAGCTGGATGAGCAACTGGCCCGGCTGCGTGCCTGAAGGCGCGGCGAGGGCGCAGTCGTAAGCAAGAGGGCGCAGTCGTGAGCAAGGGCACGAGGGGACCGAGGGGAGTGCGCGGTTGGCAGCCCCCCACCACCGCGCCACCGCTGGCGGTCGACCAGATTGCGGCCTGGTGGAAGGACCGTGCCGGGTGACGCACGTGCCGACTGACGCACCATGGAAGGTGACGGAGCATCAGGTGGAGGGCGGGGGCTCGACGGCCTCAGCGGCCTCAACGACTTCCACGGCGCCCGGGGTGAGGAGCGGGCGGTCGGTCGGCCCGACGTACGTCGGGCCCTCGCCCCGGTCACGGAGCGGTGGAGGCGCACGTTCCCGCAGCCACCAGGACGGGACCACCCACTGGGCCCGCGTGCCGGCGGCGGGCCGGTCCGCCTGATCCGGCGTGGGTGCGGTGGCACGACGACGCACGGCGACGATGATGTCGCCATGGCAATTGTGTTCCGGGTCCCGGCCTCCGGTGCGGAGCTGGTGGGGTTCTCCTACTCGCCGTCGATGGAGGCCGTCCTGAGTCTGCACGTACTGGTGGAGCCCAAGCACCATCCGGTCCAGCACGGGTGGGTGCGGGCGATGCGCCGGTTGTCGCCGGCGCTGAAACGGGAGATCGACCTCTTCGCCTTCGCCTTCCGCTCCTACTTCCCGGCGTTCTTCTTCCCCTCGCCGACGGGCGAGTTGCTCGACTTCGAGAGCGAGCTGCGAAGGCTGCGCTCGCTGGATCCGGCCCTGGTGCGGCTGGAGTTCGCCGTTCCGCTGATGGGTCCCTGGAGCGGGGGGAGCCAGGCACGGGACCCCGCTCTGCTCTCCGATCCGCAGGTGCGCCGGTCGCTGCACGAGGAGGCGACGGCGGCGGCCGGTGCGGAGCTCGCCGACCTGCTGCTCGACGACCCGGGCGCGCTGTTGGAGCGCTTCCTGCGGCTGTTGGAAGGCTACTGGGAAGAGGCGTTCGCACAGGAGTGGGCGCGGATCGAGCCGGACCTCGCCGCCGGCGTCACCGAGGCTGGCCGCCGCATCGAGGAGCAGGGGCTCTACGCGGTGCTCCGCGGACTGTGGCCGGAAGTACGGTGCGACCCCGAGGGCGGACGGTTCTGGTTGGACCGGCCGCACGACCACGAGGTCGTCATTGGCCCCCAGGACCGGCTGGTGCTGGCCCCGAGCAGGTACGTCTGGCCGCACGTACGCGTCAACTGTGACGGCCCATGGCCGCTCGGGCTGGCCTTCCCCGCCTCCTCGATCGTGCGCGAGGCCCGCCCGCGGATCCCCCCGGTCCAACTGGTGGGGGTGCTCCGTGCGCTGGGCGACGACACCCGTCTGCGCGCGCTACGACTGATCGCCGAACGGCCGCGCAGCACCCAGGAACTCGCCCCGCTGGTGGGGGTGACCGAGGCCGCGCTCTCCAAGCACCTGCGGCTGCTGGCCGAAGCCGGACTGCTCAGGCGTACGAGGGAAGGCTACTACGTCCTCTACCACCTGGTGCCCGAACGGGTGGCGGCACTGGCTCCCACGCTGGACGCCTTCCTCGGCCACAGAAGCGGCGATTAGCTCCTGACCAGCCTGATTAGCTCCTTGCCTAATCAGTTGGCTCCCGTTGTTCGTGAGCTCAGAGTGTCGGCATGGCACTACTGAGAAACCGGGACTTCCTCCTGCTGTCCGCCGGTCAGGGCGTCTCCCGACTGGGCGACGGGCTCTACACCACAGCCGCCGCATGGCTGGCGTGGTCGCTCACCGGGGACTCCACCGCGGTCGCGCTGGTGACCGTGGCCGCGTTCGGGCCGGCCTTCCTCGCCACCTTCGTGGCCGCGTCCTATGCCGACCGCTGTGACCGCCGCCGACTCATGATCGTCACGGACCTGCTCCGTGCCTCGGTCGCGGCCGGCGCGACGGTATTGCTCGCGCTCGGGCTGCTGAACCTCACCCTGCTCGTGGCGGGGACGGCGGCGCTGTCCCTTATCGGCGCTCCGTTCGGGCCGGCACGCAACGCCATGGTGCCGCAGATCGTGCGGGCCGAGGACCTGCTCCAGGCAACCGGGCTGCTGCACGTGGCCTTCCGCGCCGCCTTCTTCGTGGGGCCGCTGCTGCTCGCGCCGCTGCTGGCGGTCTCCTCCCTCACGCTGGTCCTCGCCCTCGACGTGCTCACCTTCCTGGTCTCGGCGGCAACCCTCGCCGCGGTACGCGTCCGGCGTCCGGCCGGCCCCCGGCACCGGACCGGACTGGGGGCCGATCTGGCCGCCGGCCTGAAGGCGCTGCGTGCGGAGCCCGACGTACTCGTGGTCATCGCCACCTTCGTGGTCGCGCTCGCCGCCACGAGCGGCTTCCTGACCGTCGGCCTCGCCGCCCTGGTCGGTGAACGCTTCGGTGCGCAGGGCGGCCAGTACGGCCTGCTGCTGGGGATCGCGGGCGTCGGCGAGGTCGTCGGTGCGCTCCTCCTCGCCCGGCTCCCGATCCGTCGCCTCGCCCTCACCGCCGTTCTCGCCTGGGCCCTGCTCGGCGTGTTCCGCTTCCCCCTGGGCCTCGCCCAGTCCCCGGCGATCGCGGCCACGTTGCTCGCCATGACCGGCATGGCGTCCGCCCTGACGGACATCCCCCTGATCGCGCTGGTACAGCAGCGCCTGCCCGACCGCCACATGGCCAAGGCCCTCGGCCTCTGGGAGGCCGGCACCGCGGGCGCGTTGGCCGTCGCACCCCTCGTGGCCTCGACGACCGTCGAGGCCACCGGAATCGGGACCGCTTTCATGCTCTCCGGCGCCGCCCTCGTCGGCCTGTCCGCGCTCTCCGCGATCACGGTCCTGCGCTTCGCACGGAGGCGCACGACCGGGCGATTGGCCCTGGCCTGCACCGAGTGACGGCCAGGTGCTTCGGCCCGTCCGCGAGCGGCGGACGGGCCGTTCACCCGACGAGTGCGACGCACGCGCCGAGCGCGAAGCACGGGCCCACCGCCGTGCGCAGCGGAGCCCGTGCCATGCGGACCGGATGTCGCGCGGTGCTCAGAACACCGGCCCTCGCAGCGCCTTTTCGTGCTGCATGCGGGTCAGGCGCCGTACGAAGAGAACGGCGAGGACGGCGGCCACGACGTTGAGGCCGTCACTCGCCATGAGCCCGGCGACCGCCCCCTCGAACTCGTCCGGTGTGCCGGCGTTCGCGTACCGCTGGCTGGCCAGGCGGCCGAAGACCAGGTTCACGATCCACAGGGCCCACCACCAGTGGAGCAGCGCCGCGGACCGGGTGTTCGCGCTGGCGCTGGCGTTCCAGATGTCGATGGCTATGCGGCGGGGGAACCACAGGTTGGCCACGGGCACGAACCAGGCCCAGATCGCCCAGCCGCGCGCCTTCGTGTGGTACTCGGGGGCGAAGACCTCGGCGTTGACGCGGGCTCGGTGGAACCAGACGACGAAGACCACGGCGGTCGCGAGGGTGGCCGCGACCTGCACGATTCCGCACACCCGGTACAAGGAGTCGGTCTGGTCGATCTCCTGGGCGGTCACGGAGCCGGCGTTGCGGAGGAGCCTGCCGATGAGGACGTACGACTGGTTGCCCAGCCACAGGGCGAACAGGTCCGCGACGATGACGAGCCCGAGCAGCCCCCTGACGATCTTCGAGAGCCCGACGGGCGAGCGGAGGACCGCGTGCCGACCGGGCGGAACGGGCCAGCCGGACGGCGGCGACGGTGGTACGACGGACATGTTGGACATGCGAAACCCCCCACGGGTTCTGAATGACTGTGTTTGCGCATGTAGGGGGCCGTCTCTCCCCAAAGCGGCCCAAGCGCATGCGGAACATATGTTCCCCGCATATCCCCTGTCCACTGAAATGGGTATATCCGTCCGCGTGGTTGGCCGCGAGGGACGGAGCGGCACCGTAGGCGCGAGGGCGCTTCCGGCCGGGACAACCTGCAGGGACTGTGGTCCGTATGATCACGACGAGACACCTGCGTCATGACCACTTGGGAAGCGGAACGGCCTTGTCGGACAAGCGAGTTGTCATCGTGACGGATGAGGGAACGGGGATCGGCGCCGCCACCGCCCGGCTGCTGCGGGCGGCCGGGCACCACGTGGTGATCTCCGGGCGCCGCCCGACCCGCTGAACCGCGTCGCCGAGGAGACCGGGGCCCTCGATGGCCCGCTTCGCCGAGGAGGCCGGCCTCGCGGATGGCGGCGTCGACGCCGCGTACGAGGAGGCCACCCCGGCTGCTGCCCGTCGGCCGTCCCGGCGAGCCCGGTGAGGTCGCCGAGGCGATCGGGTGGCTGCTCTCGCCGGCCGCGTCCTTCGTCAACGGGGCGGTGCTGACCGTCGACGGCGGCGCCACGGCGGTGGACATCGGCGGCGCCGGGTTCGGCTTCCGCCTCACGCCGCGGGACGCCACGGGGCTCTGAGGACCGTCCGCCCGCGCCTTCTCCCTTGCCGTCAGTCTGTGTGAGGCCCCCGCCTGTGTGAGGCTCCCGCGCTCCTGCGGCGCGGTAGCGAGGGATTTTCCGCCTACGGGAACTCGGCGCACGGCCGGGCCGACTACTCGGTCGTGGAGCGGAGTGAGCGGAACACGTGGCGTGAGCGGAGTGAGCGGAGCCAGGCGCGGTCGGCGCCCCGGGTGGCGCGAGGGGCGAGTGGTGCGGGTGGCCTCGATGTGCGGCTGCGAGATGTGGTGTGCCGGCACGGGCGCCTGGAGGCCGTGAGCGGGGTCGACCTGGAGGTGTCCGCCGGTGAGCGGATCGCGCTGACCGGTACGAACGGCTCGGGGAAGACGACGCTGCTACGGGCGGTGCTCGGGCTGCACCGGCACGTCGACGGGGAGATCCTGGTCGGCGGGCGGGGGAGTCGTAGCGCCGCCGAGTGGGCCTGGCGGCGGCGCGCGTGCGGGTGGATACCGCAGCGCCCGGCGGCCGGCCGTTTCCCCTTGCTCGCGAAGGAGTTGCTGGCGAGTAGCGGCGGCTTGCAAGCCGCGGTGGAGGCAGCGGAGCGGCTGGGCGTGGGGGAGCTCGCGGACCGGCCGGTGGGCGGCCTGTCGGGCGGGCAGTTGCAGCGGATGCACCTGGCGCGGGCGGTGGGGTGTGTGGCCGCCGGCGCCGGGGTGCTGCTCGCGGACGAGCCCACCGCCGCGCTGGACTTCGCGGGGCAGGAGGAGGCCGCCGAAGTGCTCACCACGCTGCCGGTGACCCTGCTGGTGGTGACCCACGACCGGGCGATGGCGGCGCGGTGCGACCGGACGCTGGAGATGGCCGCCGGGCGGCTGCGGGAGGTGTCGTGAGCGCGTGGGGCCAGGTCGGTGACCTGTTGCAGTTGGTGCCGGTGCAGCGGGCGGGGACCGGATTGCTGCTGGCCGCCTTCGGGCTGCCGGTCGTCGGTGTGGTGATCGTCGGGCTGGACATCATGCCGGTGCGCTTCGCGATGATGCATGTGGCCCTGCTGGGCATCGCGGTGGGGCAGTTGGTGGGGCTGGACCCGGTGGTGTGTGCGCTGGTGGCGTGTGCGCTGGCGGGTGCGGGGGTCGCTCCGCTGGCACGTACCGCGGACGGGCTTTCGGGGGCCATGGGGCTGCTGATGAGCCTGGCCATCGCGGCCGCGTTGTTGATGCTGGCGCTGTCCGGGGTGAATGCCAATGGGGCGTTCGCGCTGCTGTGGGGGTCGATCCTGGCGGTGCGCCCGGCCGATCTCGTCGTGCTGGGCGTGCTGGCGGTGGCGGTGCCGGGGCTGTTCGTCTGGCGGCGCCGCGAGCTGGCGCTGCTGCTGCACGACCGGGAGCTGGCCTGGTGCTCCGGTGTGGCGGTGCAGCGGCTGACGGTGGTGCTGCTGGTGCTGGTGGCGGTCGCGGTGGCCGGTGCCATTCGTCTGACGGGCGCGCTGCTGGTGGACGCGCTGACCCTGCTGCCGGCGCTCGCCGCCCGTCGCCTCGGCCGTTCGCTGGTGTCGATCACGCTGTGGGCGATCGGCATCGGCGTCGTCGTGAACGTGGCCGGCTTTCTGATCTCGCTGGCCTGGGACCTGCCGCCCGGCCCGGTCCTCGTCCTCGCCGCGGGGGCGGTCGCCCTTGCCGCTCATCTCATACCCGAACGGAGAACCTCATCATGGCGCACCTCCGCGTCCTCTTCCGCCCCGTCGCCGCCGTCGCCGCACTGAGCGCGGGACTGGTCCTGCTGACGGGATGCGGCGGCGACTCAGGTACGGCCGGTGGCGGCGGGAAGGCCGACAAGAAGGGGCCCGTCGTGGTCGCCACCTCCAGCTGGGAGGCGGCGCTGGCGAAGGCGGCCGGGGCCGAGAACGTCACGTCCATCGTGCCCGCCTCGATCAAGCACGCGCCCGACTACGACCTGAAGCCGTCCGACCTGACGGCGGTCGCCGACGCCGACTACGTCCTCTACGCCTCGTTCGAGCCGTTCGCAGGGCGGATCAAGGACGCGGCGGGCTCCAAGGCGAAGGTGGTCGAGGTCAACCTCGACAACACTCCCGCGAAGACCAAGGCCGAAGTGACGAAGCTGGGCCGGAAGTTCGGGACGGAGCGGGCCGCAACCAAGTGGAATGCCACATTCACGGCGGAGTGGGACTCGCTGGCCAAGCAGGTGAAGGCCACCTGGCCCGGTGGCAAGGCGCCGACGGTGGCGGCGCAGACGTTCACGACGTGGGCGGCCAAGCTGGCGGGGGCGAAGGTGGTCGGTACGTACGGCCCGGAGGCGGTCACGCCCGCTCAGCTTTCCGCACTGTCCGCGAAGAAGCCAAAGTTCGTGCTGGAGAACGAGAACATGTCGACCGGGACGGTGCTGCCGGGCTCGGGCGCCGAGCAGCTGAACATCGTGAACTATCCCGGCGCTGACCTCGACCTGCTGGGCGTCTACCGCAAGGCGGCCGGCCAGATGGAGAAGGCGTTCTCCGGATCCTGACCGTACGGCTCGCGCCGCAGTAGCGAGCGGGAGGGGCCGGGGGGAGGGGCTGCCGTGTGCGGCCCCTCCCCTTGGCATCAGCCCGCCTGCGCGTGCGCGGTGGGGAACTCGGCGGCCGCCCTCTTCCGTAGGGCGGCGCGGTCGGGCTTACCCGCCGGGGTGAGGGGCAGTTCGTCGGTCATCAGCAGCAGACGCTCCGGGTGTTTGCGGCGTTCCAGGCCACCCGCCTCCAGGTGGGCACAGAGGCTCTCAAGTATCGGTTTGCATCCGGGCCTTGGCACCACGCAGACCACCAGTCGTTCACCCATGAGCGGATCGGGGACCCCGACGCACAGCGCATCGCGTACGTCCGGGTGGGAGGAGAGCTCACCCTCGACCTCGGCGGGGCTGATGTTCGCGCCACCGCGGATGACGATGTCCTTCAGGCGGCCGACGACGCGCAGGGTGCCGTCGGCGTCCAGCACGCCGAGATCGCCGGTACGGACCCAGCCCTCGGCCGTGCGGTAGCGCATGTTCAGCTCGGGTGCGCCGACGTAGCCGAGCGGGGTCATCGGACCACGCGCGATGATCTCGCCCGCTTCGCCGGGGGTTCCTCCGGGCAGCGGGGCGATACGGATCGCGCAGACGCCGGGATCGGGGCGGCCCACCGCGATCCCCGGTCCGGCGTCCGGGCCGCCGAGGGGGGTGCCGCCGTGGGTCAGGCCGCCGTGGCAGTGCACGCCGTCGGCCGAACCGTAGAGGTTGACCACGGCGCAGCCGAAGGCACGGCGGGCCTCGTCGCAGGTGGCGGCGTCGAGCGCGGAGCCGCCGAGCACCAGGGCGGTCAGCTCGGTCGGCAGGGCGGGTCCGTCCGGCCGTCGGTCGAGCATCATCCGCACCATCGTGGGCACGCCCAGCACATGGGTGGGCCGATGTGTACGCATCGCCTCCAGCGCGGCGTCGGGCGTGAAGTGGTCGAGCAGCACGAGGGATCCGCCGTGCCGCGCGAGGGTGACCGCGGTTCCGCTGCTGCCGAAGGCCGAGCCGAGCGGCACCAGGAACAGGCACCGGGGCCGCATGCCGTCCGGAAGCAGCGACGCGAGCGAGTTGCCACGGCCGCCGGCGAGCGCGTTGTGCGAGTACGCCACCATCTTGGGCTCGGCCTCGGAGCCCGACGAGACCAGGATCCGGGCCGCCGCGTCGGGGTCGGGGCGCGCGGGAGTGAAGGCGGACGCGTCGGTACGGAAGAGGTCGGTCAGCGACAGGCAGCCGTCGGGGACCGGTCCGGGCCCGGCGGCCACCACCGTGCGCAGGGCGGACAGTTCGCCGCCCGCTCTCGACAGTTCGGCCAGCTCCCGCGCGTGCTCGACGCCGCGGTGTTCGGCGGCGGCGATGACCGCCCGGGCACCGGAACGACCGAGCAGTGACAGGGCCTCCCGTCCGCCCCGTCCGACCGGGAAGGGCAGCACGACCGCGCCGAGTGCGGCCACGGCGAGGTCGGCCGCCACCGCCTCCCTGCTGTTGGAGAGTTGGACCCCTACGACGTCACCGGGCTGGACGCCGGCTTCGGCGAGCCCGGCGGCCAGACATCGTGCCTGGTGGTCCAGTTCGGCGTAACCGACCTCGCCGCGTGCGTCGATCACGGCCGGTGCGTCCGGTTCGGCTATCCGTCGTGCGCGGAACAGTGCGTACAGGTCCAGGTCGGGGCAGTGGCCTTCGGCGGCCCAGGTCCGCCGCAGCGCCGCGGGGACCAGGTCGTGGAACCGGGACGCGTGAACCTGGGACTCGTGAAACCGCGGCTCCGGGAAGGGCTCCGGGAACTGGGGCTCCTGGAACGGGGACTCGTGGAACCGGGTGGGGAGCTGGGGTGTCATGCGAACCTCCAGGGCGAGGGAGCAACGAGGGAACCGTGTACGTCGCGGGTGAAGGCGCCGTGCAGGCGCGGGTCCTCCGGGAGCCTGCCGAGGTCGGTGGTGACGGCGGTGGCGGACCGGCCCGCTGCGCGCAAGGCGACGACTGCCTGGTCCGTCGCCATCCCGCGCAGCCGTGCCGGTTCGGCACCCGCGGCCCGGGCGGCGTCGTCGGCCGGTGCCACCCAGCCGTCGGCCGTCTGCAGCGGGCGGCGGAATCCGGCCGGCCGGCGCGGGTCCCGGCCCGCCGCGGCCCGACGCAGTGCGGGCGCGGTGAGCGTCTCCGCGGCCCCGAGCAGCGAGGATTCCACCCGTACGCCACGGCCGGTGCGCTCCCGCAGCAGTAGGCCGGCCAGCACGGCCTCGGTGCCGACCAGTCCGCCGAGCACATCGATCAAGGTCATCAAGGACGGCGCGGGCGGCTCGTCGACGGGCCGGGCCGCTTCACCGACGCCGGTGCGGGCCTGGACCATGAAGTCGGTGCCCATGGGGGCGCCGGCCAGACGGCCCGCCCAGCCGCTGGTGTAGGCGTACACCAGGCGCGGGTTGACGGAGGCGAGACGGTCGGGGCCCAGCCCCCACTGTTCCGCCCTGCCCGGCGCCCAGTTGTGCAGGAAGACGTCCGCCCCGGAGGCCAGCTCGCGCAACTCGGCCCGTCCGGCAGGAGACTTGACGTCGATCTCCACGGCCCGCTTCCCCCGGTTGAGGGCGAGCCAGCGGGCCGAGACGCCCGACGTACACGGGGGCATACCGCGCAGCGGATCCCCACCGGGCGGTTCGATCCGTACCACGTCCGCGCCGAGCAGGCCGAGGAGGTGGGCGGCGAGTGGGGCCTGGATACGGCGGCCGGCTTCCAGGACCGTCAGACCGGCGAGGGGCAGCGCACCGGCGCCGGGGAGGGCAGGGGAGGCGCACGGGGGCGCGGCCTCCCCGGTGAATGGCGCGAGGGTCCAGGGTGCGGCAGGGGGAACCGCCTCCGCCGCCCGCTCGGCGAGTGCGTACAGGGCGCACACCTCGGCCCCTGATGCGGTGGCGGCCTCGCGGATGCGCGTCCAGGTGGCGGCGTTCGCCGTCCGGTGCAGGTCCTCGGGCACGGGTGCGCAGGCGGTGGCGTAGCGGAACTGGAAGGCCGGCCAGCCGGCGCGTACCGCCTGCTCGGGAGCGCCGAGTTCGCGCCAGAAGCGGGCCCAGGGTGCGGGCTCCAGCGCCTCCAGCTCGAAGCGGGTGCCGCAGGCGGCGGTGAACGGCGGACCGCCGGGAGCCGGTGCCACCGCCTCCGCCTCCGGCGCGTTCGCCGCGGCGAGGTACTGGGAGAGCGTCAGCAGCGCGGCCCGGTCGGCTCCGGTGGCGATGTCCGTGGCGCCGCTGCCACCGCGCGCCCGGCTCAGGAGCGCGGTGAGCAGGCCCTGCACGGTGAGCACGGACGCACAGGTGGCGGCGTAGTCCACGGCCAGGCCGCGCGGGGTGCCGTCGCGCCTGCCGTGTACGTGCATCATCCCGGCGGCTGCCTGGACGGTGGCCTCGTCGGCGGCGTCCGCGGCCGGCAGGACATCGGCCCAGGCGGTGTGCGCGGTGATCCCGTCCGCTCCCGGACCGGTCGCGGCGAAGTGGGCGGGGCCGGACCGCGCTGCGGCGTCGGTGCCGCCGGGCGGCGATGGGTGTGCGGTGGCGCCGAGTGCCCGCAGGTGGCCGAGTGCCGGAGCGGTGAGCGCGGCGGGGCCGGAGATCCGTATGTCCACCTCCTCCAGAGGGCGGTGCGCATCGATGACGGTCGGGGGACCCACGGTCTTCACGGCATTCCTTTCCGGCGGCCGTGCGCCGCCCAGATCGCGCGCAGAGGGAGAGGCGCGGGAACCAGGCGATGACACGGGCCGACCAACTCCTCAGCCAACAAGTCGGACTGCCGGTTCACCGAGTTCCCGGTGACCGCGGAGGAAAGCGGTGAACTTCATGGAGCGCGGACAGGCCACCCCGAGTGCCGCCCCGGCCCCTGGCCCCGCCGGGTTCGGACTGCCCACCTGCCCGCCCGACGTGGCCGAGCTGCGCGGGCGGGTGGCCGCGTTCGTACGCGAGCGGGTCCTGCCCGTCGAGCGCGCGCTCGACGCGGGCGGGCCGGCCGCACGTGGCGAGCTGCGCAGGCTCCAGCAGGAGGCGAAGGACGCGGGACTGTGGGCGCTGCCGCTGCCCGAGGAAGTCGGGGGACAGGGGCTGCCGTTGTCCCGCTACGCGCACCTCGCCGAAGCGGAGGGGGCCAGCGACCACGGCCCCGCCGCCCTCGGCTCGGCACCCCTGCTGGACGTGCTGATGCTCGGCCGCCATGCCGGCGAGGCCGTACGAGAGCGCTTCCTGAAGCGGATCGCCGCGGGGGAGCTGCGCACCTGCTACGCGATGACCGAGCCGGAGACGCCCGGCACCGACCCGGCGCTGACCACCACCCGCGCCGAAGCCGGACACGGGGGGACCTGGACCCTGCACGGCCGGAAGTGGTTCATCACGGGCGCGGGCGAAGCGGACCTGGTGACCGTGCTGGCCCGGACCGGCGAGGAACTGTCACTGTTCCTGGTGCCCACCTCGACGCCGGGCTTCCGGGTGGTGCGCGAACTGCCCGTCCTGGGGGTGGGCGGCCAGTGGGAGATCGCACTGGACGGCGTCACCGTGCCCGCGGACCACCTGGTCGGCGAGCGCGGCCAGGCGCTGCGGATCGCCGGCGAACGGCTCCGGCTGGGCCGCGTACTGCGGTGTCTGCGCTGGCTCGGCCAGGCCGAGCGGGCCTTCGACCTGATGTGCGTCCGGGCCCGGACGCGGAGCCAGTCCGCCGGCCCGCTGGCCGACCGCCAGCTCGTACAACAGCTCGTCTTCGACGCGTTGCTGGCGATCCGGACGACCAGGCCGCTGGTGTACGAGGCGGTGGCCCGGTTGGAGGAGGGGGAGGACGCCCGGGTGGAGACCGGTCTGGCCAAGGTCGCCGCGGCCCGGATGCTGCAACAGGTGGCCGATGCGGCGATCCAGGTGCACGGCGCGGCCGGGCTCGGACCGGATTCCGCCCTCCCGGGACTGTTCCGCCTGGGGCGCGCGGCCCGGTTGCTGGACGGTCCGGACGAACTGCACATCGCCGCGGTGGCTCGCCGGGTCCTGCGCGACCACGCCCTCACATCGTGAAGGGACCCGTCAGACCAGTGAGGACGGCCAGCCCCCACGCGAAGAAGAAGTCCCCCCAGATCAGCTCGTGGCGGGGCGCAAGGGCGCGCCCGGCGTCGTAGCAGCCGTCCAACAACGCGCCCGCGGGGGACTGGTGCACCTCGGCCAGCCGGCGCAGGATCAGCCGCCCGCGGTCCGCCAGCCGGTCGCCTTCCTGCCCGTCACCCGCCGCCCGTGCGAGCGCGGCCAACTTCAGCGCGGCCACCGCCTCGATCGCGGCGGCGGAGGTGTCGACGGGGCCGTGCCCGGGCCCGCCCTGAGCGGGAGGGACGAGCGGTGCATTGGAGGCCAGCCGCAGCGCGGCCAGCCGCCCCGCCGCCTCCCACAGCCCGTCGTCCCCCAGCCAGTGCAGCCCGTCCGCGACGCCCAGCAGCAGCCACGCCACCGTGCGGCTCCAGCCGGGCGCGGGCTCGGCACAGGCCGTCCACCCGCCGCCCGGCCGGGCCTGCCACGCGGGGCGCGGGGGATCCTCGGCCAGACACAGGTCCAGGTGCCGGGTGAGATGGCCGTACGCGGCGGCCCGTCCGCCGCCCGACGCGCGCCCCAGCAGGGGGACGGGCCCCGGGACCTCCTCTGCACGCGCCAGCAGGGGGACGAGCCCCGGGACCCCGTCCGCACGCGCCAGCAGCCGGGGCCCGCCGAAGGCATCGCCCCACGGCACCAGCCCCCACTTGGGGTCGTACGCGGCCAGGCAGGCCCGCGCCGCCTCGTCCCGCAGCTCACCCGCCGCCGCGTCGCCGCCCGGCCCGGTGGCCAGCGCGGTGCCGTACCAGAGCACCAGGCCGCGGGTGGCGGTGTCCTGCCCGACCCAGTACCGCAGCCGTTGTGTGCAGGCGGCCGCCACCGCCCGGTGCTCCGGGACGCCGGAGGACAGCGCGCGCAGCCACAACAGCCCGGCCCAGAAGCCCCCGGTCCACGAACCCCGCGACGTGGTCTTCCAGGCGCCGCCGTCCGGGTCCGCCGCCGCGTACAGCGGGAAGCGCTCACCGGCCTCGTCCGCCGTCACCGAGACCCGCTCCAGCAGGGACGCGAGCGCCCTGCGGGCCCACTCCGCCCCATCCGGCACCGCCCTCATCCCACACCCCCGCGGCGATGCGTCAGCAGTGGTACGACGACCAGTGCGGCCACCGCGAACTCGGCCGCCACCAGCAGCCAGCCGGCCCCGTACCCGCAGGCCGAGACCAGGGCGCCGAACCCCGGCGGACCCACCGCGAAGCCGGCGAAGAAGCCGGCCGACACCAGCGCCGAGTCCTGCCCGGCCCGGCCCGGCGACGCGTGCTGCATCACCAGGACCATGGAGACCGCGTTCGCCGACACCGCGAACGACCCCACGGCGAGCGCGGCCACCCACACCAGCGGAGGCGCCAGGGCCGCGACCGCGAGGAGTAGCGCGGCGCCCACCGCCCCGGCCGCCAGCAGGGCGGGCAGCGCCATGGCCCGTCCCGGCCGCCCCGCCACCCGCGACCAGCCCATCCGCCCGCCGATCCCGGCGCCCCCCAGCACGGCCACCAACGCCGCCGCCGCGGTCGGCGAGAGGCCCAGCCGCTGCGAGCCGAACAGCGCCAGGTACGTGTTCACCGAGGCGATACCGCAGCCGAGCAGCAACGAGAAGACCGCCAGCCGCCGGGTCACACCGGGTGCGGACGTTGCCGGGCGCCGGCTCGGAGCGGAGGTAACGGCCCCGTCGGGCGGCAGTGCGCGCGCGGCCCACAGGGCAGCCAACGCGGCCGTGCCCGCCGCCGTCCACACCGCACCGCGCCAGCCCACCCCCGCCGCCAGCAGCGACAGTGGCAACCCCGCCGCGAACGCACCGAACTGCACCCCGGACTGCTTGAGGCCGGTCACCGAGCCCCGCCGCTCGGCCGGCACGGCCGCCAGGATCACCTTGTTGGTCGCCGGGTTGGCCAGCGCCTGCGGCAGCCCGCCGAGCGCCACCGCCGCCAGCAGCGCCGCCGTCCCCGGAGCCGCCCCGATCAGGGCCAGCGAGACACCGGCGAGCAGCAACAGCACCACCAGGCAACGCCGCGGCCCCACCCGGTCCACCAGCCGCCCCGCCACCGGCGACAGCAGGGCCGCCGCGCCGAAACCCGCCGTCGTGGTCAGGCCCAGCACCGTACGGGACATGCCCAACTCGGCAACCAGACGCGGCCCGAGCGCGCCGATCAGGAAGAGCTGCATCATCGAGAAGGCCATCGCGGACGTCAGCAACACGGTGACCGCCGGCCCCACACGGCGCGACCGGGCCACGCCTCCGCCGGCCCCGAGGGCTTCCGACGCTGCTCCCGGCTCTGGCTCCGATCCCGGCTCCGGCTCTGGCTCCGATCCCGGCTCCGCATCCTTACCACGTACAGCTCGCACCCGCGGCCCTCCCGAAGACCTCGCCCGACTGACTGGGGCCCGACCCAGTCAGTCGTACGGACCGGGCCACCGGTTCCCGGGCAGCCCTCAGCGAGCTCAGCCCCCTCAGTGCCCCCGTTCCGCAGCCAAGCGGATCCGATACACAGGGCGTAACCCCGTCCCCCCTCACGGCTTTGCCCTTCAACTGACCGCACACAAGGCGCTTTAGCAGATCTGGACAACAACCCGGCCCAAGACGCCATGCCCTCTCCCGAGCGGGCGAACCGGCTGGCACGATGGCCAATATGACTACCGGGTCGGTTTCACGTGCCCTGCGCGCCGCGGTCTTCGCGGTGGTGTGCGTGACGACCGCGGCTCTGGGGCACGCGCTGATGTCCGCACACCCCTTGCCCCGGTGGGCCCTGGTCGTCGCATGGGGCATCACCGGCCCGATGGCCTGGTGGCTGGCAGGCCGGGAACGCGGCGGACTCGTCGTCACCGGCTCCACGGTCATGGCTCAACTCGGCCTGCACGCTCTGCTCGACCTGGCCCAGACCTGCCCGGGCGGTACAGCAGGCATGGCAAACATGGCAGGCATGGCAAACATGACTGACATGCCCTCCCACGCCACCGCGCACCTAGGGCACCTGGCCGTGGCGCACGGCGACATGAGCCAACTACCGCTGGCGCATTCCGGGCATGGAACCCCCGGGATGTTCCTGGCGCATGCGCTGGCCGCGGTGGTGTGCGGCCTGTGGCTGTGGCGCGGCGAGGCCGCCGCGTTCCGGCTCACCCGCAGTGCGGCCGCGGCGTTGTTCGCCCCGCTGCTACTGGTCCTGACGACGCTGGGCTGGGCCGCTCCGAAGCCGCCCCCTCGCCCGGTGGCCGACGCCGGGCACGTGGTGCGCCTGCGTGGGGTGCTCCTTCACCACATCCTCTCCCGCCGGGGCCCGCCGAGACCGTCCGTCTCCTCCTGACCGCCCGTCCCGGGACGCTCCCCGGCACCGTCCGGGATCTGCCACACCGCCATGGTGCCAACGGCCCCCGAGCGCAGTGTTGTCGACGTCGTCCGGGATCCCCCACTCTTCTTTCTGCACGGCGGATCGAACCCGTGGCGGGCGGAGTACCGGCGTGTGCGCGCGGCTGCCCTCCTCATGCCTCCTCGGCGCAGCCGACCGCACGCCGGCCCCTGGCCCTGCGGTCCTCCGGTCCACCCATAGGCGTATGCCCGGCGAGCGACGTCCCTTGCCGTCGTCACCGGCCTTCGTCGGGGTACGCGGAGTGCCGCTCATCGACGGGCCGTGCCATGCCCTGGTACGGCCCGCACCCTCCCGAAGGACATGTGGCGATGATTCCTGCCCTTGTTGGTCCGGCCCGTGGCAATCGGACCGCCGTGGACGACGAGCAACTGACCGGCTTGGCGCTGGCCGCACGAGACGGTGACCCGGTCGCCGTCGAGCGCTTCATATGCGCCTCCCACCGCAATGTGTGGCGCTTCGTGGCGCACTTGAGCGGCGACACCAGCAGCGCCGACGACCTCGCCCAGGAGACGTTCCTCCGCGCCCTCACCGGCCTGCCGCGATTCGCCGCGCGTTCCAGCGCCCGTACCTGGCTGTTGTCCATCGCCCGCCGGGTGGTTATCGACCGCTACCGGTCCGCCGCCGCCCGCCCGCGCATCGCCGACGTCGACGACTGGCAGGCGGTCGCGGAACACCGCCAGCCCAGCGGCCTGCCGGGGTTCGACGACGGCCTGGCGCTGAGCGAACTGCTTGACGCGCTGGATGGCGAGCGGCGCCAGGCATTCGTCCTCACACAGTTGGTCGGCATGCCGTACGCGGACGCCGCGGCGGTCGTGGGCTGTCCGATCGGCACGGTGCGCTCCCGAGTGGCCCGAGCCCGCGCCGACCTCACCGGATGGCTGAAGTCCGCCGAGTCGTCCGCACGCGTCCCCCAGAACGCCGGGGCGTAGTCCTTGCTGACCCCGCCCTGATCCCGCACTGACCTCGCCCTGACCTCGCCCTGATTCCGCCGGCGGATGGCGCGGACTCCCGCGGGTCCGCGCCGGCGCCAGGCGCCAGGACGGCGTCCTGGTCAAGCGCACGGAGACCGCCGCTGCCTGAGCGCTCCGCCGAGGCGCGTGGCTCACCGCGGCGAGTCACTCCAGCACGCCGGTAAGGGCGCGGACGAGTACGGCGTCGAACCGGTCGATGGGGTCGCCGTCGGGCGGGGAGGTCCCGAGCAGGGCGGTGATGCGGGGGTGGCTTCCTGCGGCGGCAATGTGGCGAAGGTAGCCGGATTGGCGCCTGGCGCTGGTGTCCGTGGCAGCCGTTTCGTTCTGGACGGACAGCGCGGTCAGGCCGTTGAGGAGGGCGAATGCCTCGAGTTTGCGGGCGGGGTCGGCCGGGTGGTCGCCGAGCACGTCGAGCACGTGCTCCAGTAGGTCGATCCCGTGGGGGCCGAGCGGGGCGCGCCCCACGACCATGGCGGGTAGCCAGGGGTGGCGGCGCATGATCTGCCGGGCCTGGCGGGCGACGCCGAGCAGGTCGGCCTGCCAGTCGCCGCTGGGGGCGGGCAGGTCGTATTCGCCTGCGGTGCTGTCGGTCATCAGGTCGAGCAGGTCGTCGCGGGTGGCCACGTAGCGGTAGAGCGAGGCTGCGCCGGTGCCCAGGAGGGATGCGACGCGGCGCATGGAGACGGCCTCCAGGCCCTCGCCGTCGGCCAGTTGCACCGCGGCAGCGGTGATCTCGGCGCGGCTGCGCTCGGCCGGGCGTCCGACCGCTGCTTGCTCCGGCCGCATCCAGATCACTGGCTCCTGCTGTCCTGCCACTGCCACCTCCCGTGTTGTCGCCAGCCTATCCATCGCATACGGTGTTCGCGAACGATGTACGCGAAGAAGAGGGGGCTGCGATGACGCGTTTCGCGCACAACGGCGAGATCCAGATCGCCTTCGAGGACCTGGGCGGCGCGGGCGGCGACCCGCTGCTGCTGGTCATGGGACTGGGAGCCTCACGGTTCTGGTGGCCGGACGGCCTGGTGGCCGAACTGGTGGGCCGCGGCTTCCACGTCGTGACTTACGACCAGCGCGATGCCGGCGAATCCACCCACCTGCCCAACCGGCGCGTCGGCCCGCCGGTCAAGGCGCTGTTGCACCGCGAAGCTCCGGCCTACAGCGCCGAGGACCTCACCGACGACGCGGTCGCCGTCCTCAACGCCCTCGGCTGGGAAGGCGCCCACTTCTTCGGCCACTCGATGGGTGGGCTTGTCGCTCAGCGGATCGCGATCCGCCACCCGGAGCGCGTACTGACCCTGGCCACATCCTCGGCTGTCCCCAGCGACACCACAGGCCTGAGCGTCCTGCGTTACCTGCGGCTGGCCTGCCTGCCACGTTTCGCCCGGCTGCACTACCCGGAGACCCCGCAGGGCAACCTGGATCTGGCCCTAGCCATCGCCCGCATCCTGGCCGCGCCCGGCCAGCACACCGACGAGCACGATGTGCGCGAGTTCGTGGACAAGGAGGCAGCGCACCGGGTCGCCAGCTTCCGTGACCAGTTGGCGCAGAGCCGCCAGATCGGCGCGAAGTGGCACGGCGGACCACTCGCCGAGATCACCGCGCCGACCCTGGTACTGCACGGCGAGCGTGACCCGCTCCTGCGCGTGACGGCCGCACGCGACATCACCGACGCCGTCCCCGGTGCCCGCCTGCGCACCCTGCCCGGAGTCGGCCACTTCCTCGCCCGCAACGTCTGGGCCACCTACGCCGATGAACTGCGTGCGCTCGCCCACCGCCCCGACGAGCAACCGCAGATCAAAGGGGTCACCCACGGTGATTGACGACCGCACGAGTGAGAAGGAGAGAGGGGGAGCGAGGAGCGAAGCTGTCGCGAGGCGGATCTTCGAGGAACGCCCGCCCGCGCAATGGCGTTGCCGCGCGCCTGCCCCATGGCTGGTAGCGCAGGCACTTAAATATCGGAGCGTGACTACAGACCCGCAACGCTTCAAGATCTTGTTGGTCCCCGCACATGTCGAGGATGGGCGCGGTGCCTCCGCTGAGGACGCGGCCGTGCGCTCGGCGGTCGTCGAGGCGACAGGCGAGATGGGCGCCTCGGGCTACCCCCGCTACGCCGGGAACGGGATCGTGGCCGACGTCGACCCCCGTACGCGTACCGTCGAGGCGGTGCTCGTCGACGGCGCCGAGCTGGACTATGGACTGACCGCTGTGGTCGCTTCCTGACCGCCGTGTCGTTGACCAGCTGCCCGCGATGACAGCGCCGCCCGAACTTCGCGCGCCGGCAGGCGCGTTCTGCGCCACGGCCCGCCGCCACCCTCGGCCACCGCACGATCGTCAGGAGCTCACAGGCCCCCCGACGGTCGGCGGTGGCTGCTCCTATTCAGCCGGGCCCCATGCAAGATCGCAAAGTCAGAGCGGTCCACCCGCCCCTCGTCACCCTCGACGTTGGTGATCATCCTGCGCAGCACCTTGAGCGCGGCCACGTACTCCTCGTCGCTGATGCCCTTGTGCACCACGGCGCGCAGCTCGGTCACCAGCTCACGCAGCCGGGCTCTGGCGGCTTTCCCCGCATCGGTGAGGTGTAGGCGCTGCCCGACGTCGATCCGGAGCCATTCGCGGTGGAGCAACTGGTCGATGACCCGGGCGATTTCGTGCTGTCCGTCGGCCAGGGGTGTCAGTTGGGTGACCAGTTCCGCGCGGCTCGGGGCCGTGGGCCCGTACTTCACGCGGTTGAGCACCCAGTACTGCGGCTGCGTGGCGTCGATCTTGGCCATAGCGTCGCGCAGGTGTCGGGTGACGGCTGCGTGCGCCAGGCCGCTCCAGTAGCCGACGGGCTGAGTTGCCAGCATGTCGTCAGGGGCGGCTGGATCCGCCGGAGCCTGGTCGGTGGTGGTGCCGGTCAGCGGTTTCATGATGGCGAAGCTACCTTCCCCTGGCGTACGCGAACGCCATCGAATGCGGCTTGAAGGCATCATTTCGTTTCCCACGTCGAGTTCCGTGGCTCGGATGACGGTGAGAAAAGCGCGTGCGGCCATCGCGAGCGTGACGTGCCAGTACCAGCCCTGGTGGCGGGGGACTTGGTAGTGCTTCAGGCCGGGCGCGGCCTCGGCCGCGAGGCGGTGGCCCCCGCGCTCGCATGGGCGAGTCGCCTGCCGGGAACCGGTCAGTTCGTGGCCATCAGCAGAGCGTGAACCGGGCCCTGCGCCGGCTGCTGGAGGCGGAGTGGAAGTAGCTCACGCACCGGCAACCGGAGGTCCTGGGCTTGACGCTCTTCCCCTCGTGGGACTGACGGCAGAACCGCTCTGGAGGTCGCCGGACCCGCTCATCCTGCAGGGGCACGTGCTCGAGATTCCAGCGCGGACCCGATGCGTAGGTCAGTGTGGCCGGTTGTGGGTGCGGGCTTCGGCGGCGAACTTTAGGTCCCGCAGCCATGCTTCCAGGCCCGCGCGGAGGATCCTGGTCGCGGTGGGAACGTCCGCTTCGACCTGGGCGCCGGTGTGGCTCTCCTCGGTGCTCACGCGGACGCCGTCCTTGACCTCGACGAAGTGCCATACATGGACGCCGTCGATGCGCAGTCCTGTGCCGATCGCGGGGCCGGTCCAGCGGATGCACGAGTTGTGCTTGATCTGCCGGACGGTCGAGGTGATCTCCAGGCTGGTGGCGGGAGTTGAGGGGTTGGGGGGTATCGGGGTCCGCCACCGGAACGCCGAGCCCTTGCGGAGGGGGCCGTGGTCGAGGCGTTCCACGGTCTCGACGGGGGGCTGCCAGGACGGCCAGCGTTCCACGTCGGTCTGCAGCTTCCAGACGGTGCGCAGCGGGGCGTGGATCACCATCTCGGTCCGGTGGCGGACGAGAGCGTCGGGGGCGACGCCCTTCCCGCGGCAGGTGAGCGGGGTGCCGGGGTGGGAGGTGTGGGAGTCGGTGGCGCCGGCGGGTGCGGTAGCGGTGCCGAGGAGGCCGAGGGCGAGCGGGACGGTGAACAGGGTGGCGCGGATACCTGTGCTGCGGAAGCCGGACATGGCGTTCTCCCCTGTCGGTCGGCGGGCGTGTCTGTCGGTCGGCGGGCGTGAGGGCGGCCGCCAGTCGGGCGGGTCGCGCGCCCGCACCGTGCGTACCTCACGAGATAGAAGCTCATGTGTTCGTTAGAACTTGTAACGCGATGCGGAGCCGAGATCATGACGACCCTGCTCGACGCGTGCACGGTGCTTGCCCCGGATGGCGCCTCGACACCCTTCGGCACCTACCTGGAGGGCCACCGGGAGTGGGCCGCCGACCATCCCGCCCCGCCCGAGGCCCTCCACCGGTTCCTGACCTTCTGGACCCGCCTGCACGGCGTCCTGTCGTTGGAGCTCGCCGGCCACTTCACCGGCATGGACCTCGACCCCGCCCTGCTCTTCGCCGCCGAACTGGACGACCTGCTGGCACCCCGATCCTGAGGTCGTATGCGGTGCAACGCCCCTGGTGTGGTGGGGAGTTCGAGGGATCGAAGGGATGCATCGAGTCGGCGGGTAGGCCCCGTCTCCCTGCGGTGAGACCGATCGACCGAGTGGTAGGAGTCCGGTCACGCCGGGCGGCAGCTCGGACCGCCGCCACGTACGGAGCCGGCGCCGCCCCTGCATCGCCTGCCCCACCCGCACCCCCGCGGGGTCGTACGAAGGAGGCCCTTGGCCGTCACGTACGCCCAGCGCGGTGGGCAGGGGCTCGTGCCGGCTCACTCGCAGGAGGCCCGTCCCCGGGAACCTGAAGTTAGAGTGAGGGGCGGGAGGCGTGGTACCGGCTCGGTGCTGCGGAAGGGGAGGCCGATGAAGCAGGCGTTCGGCGCGCGTACGCAGCGAGTGGAGCGAGTGGGCGGACCAGCCGGGAACGTCTCCACCCCGGGCGCAGCGGTGGGGGCCACGGCCGCACTCATTCCCCTCTTCGGGCTGATCCCCTCGCTCGCCGCGTCGGCCAGCCCGCTCACCACCGTCCTCGTGGCCGCCAGTGCCCTGGCCCTCTTCGCGGTCTCCCAGGTGACCCTCGCGTGGTCCTCTCACTCCGCCCGGCTCGACGACCGGTTCCGGCTGGCGCTGCTGGTGCCGCTCGTGGCGCTGTCCGTGGCTCTCCCGCTGTGGCTCGGCAAGGACTGGACGATCCTGCTGACGTATCTGGCGGCCACCTGTGCCGTCGCCGTACCTCCCAGGATGACCCTGCCGGCGCTCGCGATATCGGTCTGCCTCGCCGTCTTCGTGGCCGAGCACGTCGACGGAGCGGACACCACCTCGCTGGCGGTGATGACCGCAGCGGCCGGCCTCTCCATGACCACCTACCGTCGAATCCTCGACCTCAACGCCGAGCTGCGGCGCACCCGTCGTGAACTGGCGCGCGCCGCGGTGACGGAGGAACGGCTGCGCTTCGCCCGGGACATGCACGACACTCTGGGCCACGACCTGCTCCAGCTCACCCTGCGCACAGAGGTGACGCGTCGGCTGTACCGGGCCCATGGGACGGACGTGGAGGCGGAGCTCCAGCAGATCGAGGACATGGGCCGCCAGTGCCTGGAGCGGGTGCGGGAGGCCGTCACCGGCTATCGACGGCTCAGCCTGCCCGCGGTCATCGAGGAGGCTCGGCCGACGCTGGCGGACGCCGGTGTCTCGGTGACGGTGGACCTCGCCACGGACCCGCTGCCCCAGGAAGTGGAGACGACGCTGAGTTGGGTGGTCCGCGAGGCGCTGACGAACGTCGTTCGGCACGCCCGGGCCACCCACTGCGGGGTCACGGTGTCCGCGGAGGAGGGCCGCGCAGTCCTGGTGGTGCTCGACGACGGCAAGGGGCCCGTCCGACGCCCGCTCTCGGGGCCGGGCGGGAACGGGCTGACCGGCCTCACCGAGCGGGTCACCGCCCTCGGTGGCTCGCTCCGGACGAACGCCGCGCCGGGCGGCGGCTTCCGCCTCCTGGCCACCGTCCCGCTCACGGGCTCCACGGGCTCACGGGGCCCCCTCATCAACTCCCTTACGGAAGGCACCATATGATCCGGGTACTCCTCGCCGAGGACCAGACCATGGTGCGCGGTGCCATCGCGACGCTCCTGGGGTTGGAGCCGGACATCGAGGTGGTCGGCCAGGCCTGTGACGGACCCGGCGCGGTCTCCGCCGCCCTGGAACTGCGTCCGGACCTGTGCCTGCTGGACATCGAGATGCCCGGCGGCAGTGGGCTGGACGCGGCAGAGGCTTTGCACACCGAGCTGCCCGAGACGAAGATCCTCGTCTTCACCGTATTCGACCGGCCCGGCCATGTGCGGCGCGCGCTCGAGGCCGGGGCCAGCGGCTTCATCGGGAAGAACCGGCCGGTGGACGAACTCGCGGTGGCGATCCGTCAGGTGATGGCCGGAGAGACCGTGATGGATCCCGCCCTGGCCGTCACCGCGCTGCGGGCCCCGTCCAACCCACTCACCCCCAGGGAGCGGGAGGTCCTGGCCGCGGCGATCGACGGGTCGCCGATCCCTACTGTCGCGGCGCGGGTGCACCTCTCCGAGAAGACGGTGCGTAACTACCTCTCCGCGGCCATCCAGAAGACGGACTCTGCCAACCGTTTCGAGGCGGCCCATACGGCGCGTGAGAACGGGTGGCTCTGAGCAGGGGCACGGGCTCCCCATGGGCCCCGGGCCCAGCGGCGTGTGGGCAGGCTCCGCACCACTGCTCCGCACCACTTGTGGCTACGCCGCCGGCGGCGTGCTTGTTCCGGGGTCGTCCTCGGCGCCGGTCTCGTTGGCCAGGAACGGTGCGAGCCAGTCGGGTCTGGCGGCGACGGCCAGCGCGGTCGCCTCCTTCGCCGGGAGGTCCAGCAGGTTGTAGTACTGGCGCCCGGCCGCCGTGGCCACGGTGAGGGTGGTCACCCCGGACCGGCGCTGGAAGAAGGACTGATGGAAGATCCAGCCGACGGCCGCGTCGCCGGACAGGACCTGGCGGCGCCGTACCAGCGACCCCTGACGGATCACCAAGTGGCCCCCTTCCAGCAGGGCGTGGCCGAGATTGCGGTAGCGGTCCCGGCCCACCAGCTCGGCGAGCGGGAGCAGCACCAGGGAAGCCGGGCAGCTCCAGGTGGGCCACTCGGCCCACAGCGACAGCACACCGGTCAGGGCGACGGCCACCACGGCGGTGCTCCGGACCCGGGTGAGTCGACGGCGCCTGGCCCCGGCACCGTGCCGGATCAGCGGGCAGTCCATCGGTTCCGCCTCCCCGTACACGGCCGCAGCCACCTCGCGGGCGCGGGCGAGCGGCGCCGGGGGCAACAGCAGCGAGCCGCCGTGCTCGGCCCCTCGTCCGGCCCGGAGACCGGTGGTGAGGGCGGTGCAACGGGCGCCGCGGACGAGGCGCAGCGGCAGCGTCTCGCTGATCTCGACGCCCCTGAGCCGGCGCCCTTCGATGGTGACCGAGCGCGTGGTGGCCAGGCCCCGGGTCAGCCGCACCGTGCCGTTCCCGAGTCGGGTGAGCCGGAAGTTCCAGAAGGACGCGGCGTAGCCGAGGGCAGAGAGCAGCGACACCGCCAGCACCCCCAGCACGACGGACTCCAGCACCGCCAGCGGCGTCGGCAGCGAGGAGAGCTGCCGGGCGAGAACACGCGCTGGAGGAAAGCGGTCGGGCCCCAGCTCCGCGGAGTTGAGGAACGTGACGGCCGATGCCAGCAGCACGCCGACGCCTGCCAGTCCGCTGAGGGTGCAGGCGCCGAACCGCACCCAGGCGGGCCGGAGCGCAGCGATCAGCACTTCCGCCGCACGGTCCGTATCCCCGCCGTCCTTTCCATGGTCCTCGTCGACGCTCACTTCACGGCCCTGTTCACGGCCCCAAGAACGTAGCTTCGTGGCGCGGGGACGACGGGGCCACCCGGCCCTGGCCGGACGGGGACGCGGCACGGGGGCACCGGAGTGCGGGGTGGCGCCGGCCTGCGGGGTATCGGCCTGGTCAGACGGTGCGGTGCGGTGCAGCAGCTCATTCCGCAGCTGCTCGGCAGCCGCGGTGTCCAGCGCGTCCAGTACCAGTCCGTCGCCGTGCCGGCCCGACCGGCCCGTGCCTATGGTCAGCCGCCGCAGTCCCAGCACCCGTTGCAGAACCCGAGCGCTGACATCGACCGACCGGATGCGGTCCCGGGGAACGGACCGCACCTCCCGGCGCAGCAGCCCGCTACGGACCTGCACATGATGGTCCGTCACCCGGTACGTGGTGGTGAAGTAACGGCCGAGGCCACTCACCAGGGCCAGCGCGAGGCCGATCAGGCCCCAGGGCTTCTCGCCGACGCGGCCGAGGAAGAAGACGCCCAGGAGCACCGGCAGGAACCGAAGCGCCTCGTGGAGGGGGTGGACCGCCAGCATGCGCGGACTCAGCCGCCGCCACGCGGGTTCCTGCTCGGTGTCCGTCACCGTTGTGCCCTCGGCGGCAGCAGCGGCTCGGGCCTTCATGTGGCGTCTCCGGACGTCTGTCCGGTCTGGGCAGTGAGTTCCTCGACCAGTTGTTCCGCGACGTCCTGGTCCAGTGCGTGGATCCGGACCGGTCCGCGGGCCGAGGCGGTGGTCACGGTGACGGAGACCAGGCCGAAGAGGGAGGCGAGCGGCCCCCGTTGGGTGTCCACGGTCTGGATGCGCGCCACAGGGGCGATCCGCCACTCCTGGTTGAGCCAGCCCGCCTGGGTATGGACGGCCACGGGGGCGACCGCCCAGCGGTGCACCCGGAAGCGCCAGCGGGGCATGACGGACAGATGGAGGGCCGCCAGCACCGCCGTCACCGGGAACAGCAGGTACTGCGGGCCAGGCACCGGTAGGTACGGCACCGTGTCGATCCGATCGTTCAGCAGCCAGCCGGCTTCCACCAACATCAATACGCCCCAACCACATCCGGCGCGAACGGCCCAGTACAGCGGGGCGCGCCGGCTGGCCGTCCCGTTGGGCGCCCGCAGGCGCACTGCAGCCTGCCCGGTGGCGCCCGTCGTCCCCTCCACAGCCGTCCCCTTCACAGTCGTCTTCCTCACCACTTCACACTGGCGGCACGGACGCCCTGCTCCCAGAGCTAGGTGTCCCGACTCTCCCGGGACACCTGTCCCTTGAGAGTCGGGACATCTCGTCGCCTGGATCCCCCCGCGCCAACTGGCTGTAACGTCGGGCCTTATGAGCTGGCTGCCTGACGACTTCGTCCACCCCGTCCATGTGCCCGTGCCCGACACCGCGGTTCACCTGCGGCCGATCCGGGAGGCGGACACCGCGCTCGACTACCCCGCCGTGATGGGTTCCCGAGAGCGCTTGTGGGAGATCTTCGGCCCGGCCTGGTCGTGGCCCCAGGAGACGATGACCTATGAAGAGGACCGGATCGACTTGCTGCGGCATGAGAGGGAGATAGCCGCGCACCAGTCGTTCAACTACGCGCTGCTGAACGAGGAGGAGACGGCGCTCCTCGGCTGCGTCTACATCGACCCGCCCGAGCGCATCGGCTCCGACGGCGAGGTCTCCTGGTGGGTGGTGGACGACCTCGTCGGCGGGGAGGTGGAGCGCGCGCTCGACGCGCTGGTGCCGCAGTGGATCGCCGCCGACTGGCCCTTCCAGCGGCCCCGTTATCTGGGCCGCGACATCACCTGGCAGGACTGGCTCGCGCTGCCGCGCGCCTCGTGACACGTCCGAGGGGGTGCGTGGATCCCGTTCGCCGCCGGGTGCCGCTGTGCGACGTGGCCGGCTGCCGGGCCGGTCCGGGACATCATCACGAGCGGGGCGCGGTTCCGCCGGCCACTTCTCGTCACGGGTCTGCACCGGCCCCGGCTCTTCCGCCCCCTTCAACGTGGGCACGGTGCGCGATCTCGCGCTACTGAAAGTGTTCACCGTACGCCGTACCCGCAGGGGCTATGTTGCACATGTGTACGACGTTCATCCATAGCGGGAGTCGCAGTGGTCCTGCCCTACACCGACGCGATCCAGCGGCTGGTCGACTCGCTGGCCGCCCGCATCCAGCATTCGGTCGCCGTCGACGACGAGCGCGGCAGCCTCATCGTGTGCAGCCGTCACTACGGGGACGAGGACCAGCTCCGTATCGACGTGGTGCTGTCCCGGCGGCTGCCGGCCCCCGTCGCCGAGTACGTCAACAGCTTCGGCATCGCCGCCTCTGCCACCCCCCGGTCGATACCCGCCGAGCCGTCTCTCGGGCTCAAGGACCGGCGGTGCTATCCGATTCGTGACCGTGGACGGCTGCTGGGTTACCTGTGGCTGATCGACGCGCACGCGGAGCGCTTCGATGAGGTGGTGGACGATTGCGTGGTCCAGTTGGCGGCACGGCTTCGGGAGCGGTCGCTCCAGGTGACCGAGGAGGAGCAGCGGCGCCGGGCCCTGGTGACCGACCTCCTGCACGGGGGAGAGGGCTCCGCTCGCGCCGCAGGGGACCTGGTCGACCAGGGGCTCGTCGGTGCGGGGGACGAGGTCGTGGTCATCGTGGCCGGGGCGACCACGGACCCCGAGGCGGTCGCCTCCGTGATCGCGGACGCCACCGGCCGGGGCGGTCGCGACGAGACGTCGGTGCGGGCGCTCACGGCCGCCGTGGGGGACCGCGGTGTGGTCCTCGTCGCCGGCCGGCAGGGGGCGGAGCGGGCGGCGGCACGGCTGGCCGAGGAGGTGTGGCGGGGGCTGCGGCAGCGCGATGCGGGGGGCGGCGGTGTCTTCGTCGGTGTGAGCAACGCCGGACGGCTCGATGAGGCTCCTGATCTGCTGCGTCAGGCAGTGCTGGCGGCGTTCGCCGCCGCCCAGCTGCCGGAGCTGGCGCCGGTCGTCTCCTGGCGGGACACCGGCGTCTACGGCCCGCTCATGATCGCCGCGATGACCGCTCCGGAGCTGGTGGTACCGCCGCAGATCGCCGATCTCAGCACCGGTGCCCGCACCGACTCCCTGGCCCACACCGCAGAGGTGTTCCTGGACGCCGCTGGGGACACCGCGGCCGCCTCCGAGCGACTGACGATTCACCGGACGACGCTCTACTACCGGCTGGCCCAGATCGAGAACAAGACCGGCTGGGACCTGAAGAACGGCCGTGACCGGTTGACCTTGCACTTGGGGCTGAAGATGCAGCGCCTCCTCAACAGCGACATCCCGGCTTTGCTACAGGGAGAGGACGCTCGGCGGGGAAGTTCCTGAAGCGCGACGATGCCGGCGGGGGCCGGGCGGCCGGAGACTGCGCGGAACCCGGACGACGGCCCGGGTGAGGATCGATCGTGAAGGAACCCCGCATGACCTTCCCCACGGACCGACAGCGCATCGCTGACCAGCTGAGCCTCGGCTCGGAGCTGCTCTACCTGTCCCGAAAGGACGTCGAACACCTGCAACTGACGCGGGACACCATCATGGAGCTGACCCGCCAGGCCCTGGTCGAGCACGGTCACCGCCGCTACGAGATGCCGGCCAAGATCGGTGTCCACCCGTACGACAACGTCTTCTACCACGCCATGCCGGCCTACTTGCCGGGGCCGGGGATCGTGGGCGCGAAGTGGATCGAGTGCTACCCGGACAACCCGCGCACGTTCGGTCTTCCGCAGACCACCGGGCTGTTGGTGCTCAACGATGTGGAATCCGGTGTCCCGCTGGCCGTCATGGACTCGGCGTGGCTGACCGCGATGCGCACCCCGGCGGTGACGGTTCTGGCCGCCGCGGCGCTACACCCCGGCGCCACCACGTTCGGGATGTTCGGCTGTGGCGTGCAGGGAAGGGAACACGTCCGCTACGCGGTCCTGGCGATGCCCGGGCTGGAGACGGTCTACGTCCACGACACGAACGAGGCCGCAGCGGATGCCCTGATCACACAACTACAGCCCGAACTGGGCCTGCGGATCATCAAGGGTGAGTCGGCCGAGGCGGTCACCAAGAGCGCGGAAGTGCTGAGCTCGGCGACGGTCATCCTGCGGGAGCCGCTCGCGGTGGTGAAGGACGAGTGGGTCACCGCCGGACAGACGATCCTCCCCTGCGACCTGAACACCTTCTGGGATCCCCGCACTTCCCGGCGCGCCGACAAGTACCTCGTCGACAGCGTCGAGGAGCACGAACTGTTCGCATCGATGGGGTACTTCCCCGACGGCCTACCCGAGGTCGTTGCCGAGACCGGCGAGGTGCTGGCCGGTGTGAAGCCCGGCCGTGAGAACGCCGACGAGATCATCGTCAACAGCAACATCGGCATGGCGGTCTGCGACATCGCGGTGGGCCACGCGATCATGCACCGCGCGCTGGAGCGCGGCGTCGGGTTGCGGCTCCCCCTCTGACCCGGCTCCCGCTCTGGCCTCCGGGTGGGGCAGGCGGCGGCGGAGGCCAGGGTGCGGTGCCGCTGAGCGCCTGCCGCCCTCAGGGGCACGCTCCTCGGCCGGTACCACCATCCACGGCAGGGCCGCTGCCCCCCCCGAACCAGGCCTGCCGGGCCGTTCGGCACGTCATCAGCCCCCGGCCATGCCGCCTGTCACTCCGCCCTGTCCCCGGTCCGAGCCGAACCGCCGAACGGCCAGGCCCCGCACGAGACACCGCCGCAGTACCCCCTACCCACGCCCCCGCGTCCCCCTACCCGACCGACCCGACCGAGCCGGCTCGCGCCACCCGAGCCGGCAGAGGAGTTCACCATGACCGCATCCAGCGTCCTGGACGACGCCCCCCTGAGCAGATTCCACAAGAGACTCGCCCTGTACTCCTCGGGAGGTCCCTTCCTCGACGGCTACGTCCTGAGCATCGTCGGCGTCGCCCTGGTGCAACTCGGGCCGCAGATGCACCTCTCCGACACGGCCCAGGGCCTGATCGGCGCTTCCGCCCTCATCGGCATCTTCTGCGGCGCCTTCCTCGGCGGCTACCTGACCGACAAGTTCGGCAGACAGGTGCTCTACACCATCGACCTCATCGCCATCATCGGTTGTTCCGTCGCGCAGTTCTGGGCCTCCGATCCGGTGTGGCTGTTCGTCCTGCGCCTGCTGGTCGGCATGGCCGTGGGCGCCGACTACCCGATCGCCACCTCACTGTTGGCCGAGTTCACCCCGCGCCGCTACCGGGGACCGCTGCTCGGCGGTCTGATGGTGATGTGGTTCGTCGGCGCGGCGACCGCCTACGTCGTCGGCGAGGCCCTGCTGTCCGTCGGCGACACCGGCTGGCGGTGGATGCTCGCCAGCGCCGCTCTGCCCGCCACGGTCATCGTGCTGCTTCGGCTGGGCACCCCCGAGTCGCCGCGCTGGCTGGCCAAGAAGGGCCGCCTCGACGAGGCCAACGCGGTCATGCGCAAGGTGTTCGGCAGCGAGGCCAGCGTCGCGGACCTCCCCGGGGAAGAAGGCGATAACGCCGGCCTGACGCTGCTGTGGCGGTCCGGCTACCTCGGCCGCATGCTGTTCGTCAGCGCCTTCTGGACGTGTTCGATCGTGCCGCTCTTCGCGGTGTACGCCTTCGGGCCACGCATCCTCGGCGCGCTCCACCTCAACGGCAGCCTGGCCAACATCGGCTCGGCCCTGATCACGGTCTTCTTCGTGGTCGGCTGCGTACTCGCCATGGTCGTCATCAACCGGATGGGCCGGCGGCCCCTGATCATCCACAGTTTCGCCTGGTCCGGTCTGGCACTCCTGCTGCTTGGCCTGTTCCCCGCCGCCCCGGCCCCCGTGATCATGACCTTGTTCGCCGCCTACGCCGTCCTCATCGGAGGCACCCAGAACCTCCAGTGGATCTACCCGAACGAGCTGTTCCCCACCGAGATCCGGGGAACCGCCGTCGGCCTCGCCTCATCACTGAGCCGGATCGGCGCGGCGGTCGGTACGTATCTCGTTCCGCTCGCCCTCACCTCATGGGGAATCGGCACGACGATGCTCATTGCGGCGGCCATCACGCTGCTCGGGGCCGTCCTTTCGATGCGCTGGGCTCCGGAGACCCGTGGCCTGGCCCTGCACGAATCCGCCGCCCTGGGCACTTCGGCGACCGCCGGTGTCGGATAGCGACCGAGAAGACCACCCGGCGCGGTGCCCTTCCTACGGGAACGAAGCGGGCCTCTGTCTGTCACTACCGGACAGAGGCCTTCGCGCTCCGGCTGGCCCGCTTGGTGGTTGTCGCCGGTGCCACCGCCCGCGCGCCCTGCTGAACTTCTTAGGCCACCCATCCGCCGGTCAGCGTCTGCACGGCCGCACCATCGAGGTCCTTGAGCTTCGCCCCGGCGAAGTCGCGCGCGGCGTCGGAGGTGAGGAGCCGGAAGGCGGGCCGCTCGGCCGCCAGCAGTTCGACCATCTGCGCCGCCACGTCCTGCGGCGTCTGCGCGTTGGAGAAGGCGCCGCGGGTGCGGTCCAGATAGGCGGACAGCGCGGGGGCGTACGGCCCGGCCTGCTCCAGGACGTCGTCGCGGACGCCCACATTGTTGACGAACTCGCTGGCCACGGCACCCGGCTCGACCACGCTGACGGACACGCCGGCCGTCGCCGCAACCGGCGCGAGGGACTCCATGAAGCCCTCGACCGCGAACTTGGCGGCGCAGTAGGCCTCGTTGAAGGGCTGGCCGATCACTCCGCCCACGCTCGTCACGGTCAGCACGCGGCCCTTGCTTGCCCGCAGCAGGGGCAGGGCGGCCTTCGTGACGTGCAGGACGCCGAAGAAGTTGACCTCCATGACGGCCCGCACGTCCTCGACGCTCTCCTGCTCAAGGGTGCCGAGGTGGCCCGCGCCGGCGTTGTTGACCAGTGCGTCCAGCCGGTCGAGGCCGGCCAGGCACGCCTCGACCGAGGCCGGGTCGGTCACATCCAGCGCCCGGACGTCGACGGCGACGCCGGCCTCCTCGGCCGCCGCCCGCAGCGCGCCCGCCTTGGTGGTGTCGCGCATGGTGGCGATCACCTGCCAGCCGCTCTGCGCGGCGGCAACGGCGGTGGCCAGGCCGATGCCGGAGGAGGTGCCGGTGATCAGGACGGTCTTGGTGTTCATCGTCTCGGTGCTCATCTTCGGGCCCATCTACTTATGAAGCATAACTAAGGTCAGCCATAACTATGGGATCGGTTATTTCACTTTGTCAAGTACATCGGTAGACTGCACGGCATGTCCCACGCACCGGATGAGCTGACCAAGGAGATCGTCGGCCTCCTCGCGGCCATCACCCGCCGCTACACCCAGGAGTCCGAGGCCGCCGCGACCGCCCACGGGCTGACCCCGCTCCAGGCCAAGGCGCTGCTCGCCGCCGAAGAGCCGGTCCCGACGCGCCGCATCGCCGACCGGCTGCACGCGGAGCCCTCCAACGTGACCGCGATCATCGACCGGCTGGAGTCCCGCGGTCTGGCCGAGCGCAGCCTCGATCCGGGCGACCGCCGCGTCAAGCGCGTCGCCGCCACCGAGGCCGGCCGCACCGTCGTCAGCGACCTCCGCACCCGGATGCCCTTCGCCGCCGCCCCGCTGGTCCAGCTCAGCACGGAGCAGCGCGAGTCCCTGCGTGAGCTGCTGCAACTGGTACTGGACGCGTAAGCCCACCGGCCGCCGTGATGGCGCTCTGTGGGGGAGTCAGGGCCTGCGGATCGGAGGGACCTCCGCTCCGCAGGCCCTGCGGCTGCAGCACCCTGAAGTCGACGTCGGTCGCGAGCAGTTCACGCGCGCCCGGCTGGGTTTCCCGGCCGGGCGTTTCGCGGATTCCCCCAACGGGCGGTGCCGGAGCAGGAGGCGTACGAAGCGCGCCTGCGTAGGTCCGTTGCCGACGCCCGGCCACGAACTCCGTACGCGCTCACCTCGATCCAGGGCTTCGCACACCGGCGGGGTGGCGACGCGAAAGCTGGTGGCTGACAGGGGCTGCTACGGTCGTTCGGTGATCACCACTGGGGGATGCGTGAGCGAAGACGCAGTGCACTTGCCGGCCGAGTGGAAGCGGCGAGCCGTATGGCTAGGGGGCGGGGCAGCGGTACCGGCCGCAGCCTCTGCGGCGATATGGCTGACATGGCTGAGCGACCGTCCGCTGAGCAACCTGCTGTGGGTCGCTGTGTCGACGGGGGTGCTCGGCTTCCTGCCCATGCTGGCGTGTGTGCGCCTGGCGCCGCTGTGCATCGATGCGCGGGGGATCACCGCCGGGAGCCGGCACGTTCCCTGGAGCGATATCGGCTTCGCGACCGTTCTCGAGGACGCGGTGCTCGCAGTGTGGCTCCGTCCCGAGATGTCCGGCTCTCCGGAAGGCACGGGGACGTTGCACTACCTCCACCACGAGAAGCGGTGGCTCGGTCGAGCCCGCCGTGCCGAGCGCTGCCGGACCATCGCCTCGGCCATCGAGCGGTTCGCGCCCGGCACGTACGTCACCGATGCGGCGGAGATGCGGCAACGCGCCGGCCTCTGACTACGCGCCCGTCTCCCGTCGCGGGCGGGGACTCACCGCAACTCACCGCCCCTCCCAGCAGAGGCGTCGACCATCCCGGCAGGGGCCGGTCACGGCAGCTACCAGGGCACTACCTTCCCCTGGTGATCGACAAAGTGCAGACCGGGCTCTCCTCGGTGGCGCTCGATCGTCTCCGCCACTCCGGGAACGCTCTCCTCCACGCTGAGATCGGCGTCGGGGCCACCGAGTTCGGTGCGCACCCAGCCCGGGTCGATGAGCAGCAGCGTCCGGGTGTCCTCGGTATTGCGGGCGGCGTAGCTGCGCATCAGCTGGTTCAGCGCGGACTTGCTGGCTCGATACAGGTCCTGCCCGCCGTAGGTGTTCAGGGCGATGCTTCCTTGGCTGGAGGACATGACACCGATGGTCCCGGTCGGTGCCACCAGCGGGCGGAGGGACTCCACGACGCGCATCGGGCTGAGTGCGTTGGTGACCATGACCTCGGTGAACATGTCCGTCGGGACCTCGCCGATGGGGACATCGCCGCGCGTGATGGCGGCGTTGACGAAGAGCAGGTCGAGGGTGCGCCGTGACAGTCGGTCGCGCAGTGCCGAGACCTGCTCCGGCTCGGTCATCTCCAGCGACTCGATGGTCAGTCGCCCTTCGGACGCTTCGGCCAGGTCGTGCAGTCCGGTGCGCCGGCTGCCGCGGACCGTGCCGATGACGTTCCAGCCGCGGCGGAGGTACTCGGCGGTGAGCCCGAGGCCCAGAGTCCGCGAGGCCCCCACGACGAGGGCGGTCTGGCGGGTGTCGGTCATGTGATTCCTTTGCGTGGCTCAGGACCGTCGCGAAACATCTTGCGCGGTCGTCGTGGGCAAGTCTCCGAGCGGACCCGGCCGGGCGTCCAATACCCTTTGGGCCGCGTTGATACCTTTCAGGCATGGATTTAGATCTACGAAAGCTCCGCTATTTCGTGGCGGTGGCCGAGCATCGGCAATTCGGCCGGGCGGCACAGGCGCTGTTCATCGCGCAGCCGGTCCTCAGCCGGCAGATCCGCGCGTTCGAGCAGGAGTTGGGGTGCCTGCTGTTCACGCGGACCACGCGCAGCGTTGAACTGACGTCTGCGGGGCGGCAGTTGTACGACGAAGCGCGAAGGATCAGCACGGTGGTGGACACGGCGCTGCGGCGCGTGCACGAGGCCGAGCGGGGCGAGCAGCGGCTCGTCGTCGCCTTCTCGCCCGGCCTGCATGTGTCGGAAGCGATCCGGGCGTTCACGGCGAGCCATCCGCAGGTCACGATCGATGTGTTTCCGCTGCGCTGGTGGGAGCAGGACGCGCCGCTTCGCGACGGTCGCGCGCACGTCGGCTACCTCCGGCATCCCTTCGACGATGCGGGGCTGCACACCGTCCCCATCGGACATGAGACCAAGGTCGCGTGCCTGCCCGTGACGCATCCGCTGGCCGGCAGTGACTCACTCACGTCGGCCGATCTCGACGGTGAGCCGATCCTCGACGTCAGGACGCGGCGGACCTCCTCGCTGGAGGAGAAGTTCGAGCTCATCGCCTCCGGGCAGGGCATCGCGCTCGTCCCCCGCGGCGTCGCGGGCTCGTACTCCCGCCCTGACCTCTGCTACCTGCCCGTCACCGATTCCCTGCCCGTCGAGACCTGCCTGGCGGTACCGGAGAGCAACTGCGCCGGCCCCGCACTGGACTTCCTGGACATCGCCACCGCAACACTGCGCCGGCACTCCGGTGATGCGGAGAGGGAGGAAGCGGGTCCCTGAGCCCGGCGCCGGACCGCAGCGGCCGCCCGCTCCAGGGGACCGGTACCGGGCGGCCCCTGGAGGCCGCCCGGTGTGTTCAGCCGCGCTGAGGTGTCCCGAACCCGTCGTTCCTGCTGCCGAGTTCAGTCGTTCCAGTGCTCCAGCACCCGCTGCTGCACCTCCTGCGGGAAGATGAAGCGGAAGGAGCTCCGGGGCTCGCGGCCCTCCTCGGTGGAGGGGAGCAGGGCGTCGTAGGTGACCTTCGGTCCCTTCGAGTCGTGCCGCTCCTCGGGCGTGTACACGGAGAGCAGGGGCAGCACCGTGCCCTCGCGCACGATCCGCCGGCCGGTGGGGTGCACCCGGGTGGCGAGCGCCCACATCAGTTCACCGGTGTCGGAGGCGTCCACGTCGTCGTCGAGGACGAAGGTGCGGGGTATCAGGGGTTCGAAGCGCTGGGCGGCGATGACGTCGGTGATCCGCTGGGTGAGGTCGCCGGTGGAGAGCCCCGGGAGCTTGTCGCGCCAGTCGGTGGCGACGCTGGCCACCAGGAAGTGCGAGGCCCCGGCGAACGGTTCCCAGGCGGAGGTGACGGGCAGGCCCGCCGCACGCAGCGCGGTCAGGACTTCCGCGGCCAGGGTGAGGCCGGTGGCCGTGTGGTACTCGTCGACGGGTTCGCCTTCGACCACGGTCGGCCAGATGGGGTTGTCGCGGTGGGTGATGGCCTCGATGGTGTAGACGGGCTGCATCGAGGTCTCGCTCGGACGGTAGCCGGCGAACTCGCCCATCGGGCCCTCGATTCCGGTGCGTTCAACGGACAGGTGCCCCTCGATGACGATCTCGGCGCTCGCCGGCACCTGGAGGTCGACGGTCTCGCACTGGACCAGTTCCAGGGGCTCGCCGAGCAGGGCGCCGAGGTAGCCGGCTTCCTCCACGCCGTCCGGCAGGGGCATGCCGGAGATGAAGGGCAGGGCCGGCTCGCCGCCCTGGACCAGAGCGAACGGCATCGGCTCGCCGCGGTCGGCCCACTGCTGCCACACCTGGGCGAGGTGCTGGGGGTGCAGCACCAGACCGGTCATGTGCGTGTCATCGATCATCATGATCCGGGCGATGGACCAGTTGGTGAACGACCCGTCCGGGGTGCGGGCGACGATGGTGCCCCAGGTGTTGACGTAGGGGCCGCCGTCGCCGTCGTGCAGCAGCGGGGTCGGGAACCGGGTCAGGGAGGCGTCCTCGCCGAGCAGGACGTTCTGCTTGCACGGTGCGCTGTCGACCAGCACCGGCGGGAGCGGCTCACGGGTACGGGCCTCGGCGAGGGCGTCGATGATCTCGCGGGCGCCGGCGGTGGAGTCGAGCCCGAGGGAGAGCGCGATACGGGCCAGCGGACGGCCGGGAGCGGAGCTCAGGGCGCCGGGAGCTCCCAGCAGCCGGAAACCGGGCGCCGTGCCCTTGATGTGGGTGAACAGGGGCGCGGGGGAGACGGTCTCGTAGGAGCGGCGGATGATCGCGCCGACCTCCAGGTCGGGATCGACGAGCCGGTCAACGGTGCGCAGGTCGCCGAGTGCGTCGAGAGCGTCGAGGTAGGCGCGCAGGTCCTTGATACGGGCCATGGGGGTTCCTTTCCTTCAGGGCCGTCGAGGCGCTGAGGCGGCGCCACGACGGGGGGTTCCGTGGCTCAGCCGACCGACCGGCCGGGAGCGGTGCTGTCGAGAGGGGCGACGGGGCGGGCGTGGGGGGTGCGGGCGTGGGGTGCGCGGGCGGTGGTGGGGCCCTCCCAGCGGACCGCCCGCTGACTGTCCAGGCCGAACTGGTCCATCACGCGCGCCACGAGGTGGTCGACCACGTCGTCCACGCTCGCGGGCCGGTTGTAGAACGCCGGCATGGGCGGGAGCAGACTGACGCCCATCCGGGACAGGGCAAGCATGTTCTCCAGGTGGATGGTCGACAGCGGGGTCTCCCGCACCACCAGGACCAGCCGCCGCTGTTCCTTGAGGTGGACGTCCGCCGCACGACTGATCAGGTCGCTGCCGTAGCCGGCCCGGATCGCGGCGAGGGTCTTCGCGCTGCAGGGCGTGATGACCATGCCGTCGGTACGGAACGAACCACTGGAGATCGACGCCGCCTGGTCCTCCGGCCCGTGCACGACGTCGGCGAGCCGGGTCACCTCGCGCGCCGTCCAGTCGGTCTCCAGCTCGACGGTGGCGCGGGCCCAGCGGCTCATCACCAGGTGGGTCTCCACATCGGGCTGCTGCTGGAGCTCCTGGAGCAACCGGATGCCCAGGATCGCGCCGGTGGCGCCCGTCATTCCTACGACCAGTCGCCGCATGACCCTTCCTTTCGTGCACGAAGTATTCGTGCACGAATTTACACAGTGGGCTGGCAGAATGAAACCTCTCCGCACGCCGCACAAACCCGGAGGCCGTCATCACCACGCCGCAGACACCCCAGTACCTGGCGGGTTCCCCCCTGCACCTGCTGCGGCGTGCCCTGCAGAGCTACTCCGCAAAGTGGCAGGAGGTCGTCGGCGACGTCACCCCGCCCCAGTACGCCGTGCTGCTGACCGTCCACGAGTGCCCGGGCATCGACCAGTCGCGACTCGGTGACATGACCGGAATCGACCTGGCCACCCTGGCGCCCCTCGTGCACCGCCTGGAGCTACGGGGCCTGCTCGCCCGCGAGGTCGACCCCGCGAACCGCCGCCGGAAACTCCTGACGCTCACCGGCGATGGCGACGCCACGCTGGACCGGATCCGTCCCCTCGGTGAGGCGGTCGACGCCTCCGTCGTCGGCGGCTTGCCGGACGCGCAGCGCGCCGCACTGATGGAGGCGTTGCGGTGGATCAGCGGCGCCGGACACCGTTCGGACTGAACGGCCGGTGCTCGGCGGGCAACCCGGGCACGCAATGCTGCCGCATCCATCCGAACCGCCCCGCATGCACGCCCACGCGCCCTAGGATTCTGGCGATCCCCCTACGCGACGTTCTCAAGGCACTGGGTATACGGCTGGCGGGCAAGACGGCACTCATCACGGGAGCGGCCCGGGGCATAGGCCGCGCCACCGCGATCGCGTTCGCACGGGAGGGGGCTGACCTGGTGCTGCTGGACGCCTCCGAGGACGTTGTGGGCTGTCCGTATCCGCTGGGTACCAGGAGCCAGCTCCGGGCGACCGCCGAGGAGTGCCGTGCCGCGGGTGCCTCGGTGCTCGACCTCGTCGGCGACGTACGGGACGGCGAGGACTGCGGACCGCTGCGGACGGCGCGGTGGAGCGCTTCGGCGGCATCGACTCGCTGGTGAACAACGCCGGGATCGCAGCGCCTTCAGGCCGGCCGGTGCACGAGATCGCCAAGGACGAGTGGAGTCTGATGCTGGACATCGACCTGTCCGGCTCCTGGCGGGCGATGCGGGCGGTGCTGCCGGCCATGGTGGCGCAGCGCTCGGGGAGCGTCATCAACGTGGCGTCGACCGCGGGCATGGTGGGGTACCGCTACTTCGCGGCCTATGGGGCCGACAAGCACGGACTGATCGGCCTCACGCGCGCGGCGGCGCTCGACTACGCACCGCACGGACGGGGGATTCACCGTGCGCTGAGCGCCCGGGCGGCAGGGAGTCAGACCCCCTCGGCGGTGCTGACGTCCTGCCGCGCCACCTGCTCCGGTTCCTGCGCCGCGGTGGTCGTGGTGCGCAGTGCGCGGGAGTGCAGGGCGGCCACGCCGGTCACGGTGACGCGGCCCTGCCCGGGGCCTCGCGTGAGCGGGCCCTGGGCGCGGCCGGCCGACGTCAGGAGCTAGGCCCGGCGCCGGCGAAACCCTGCCCGTTTCGGCAACAGCCCGCCGCGCACCCGACTCAGTGCACGGAGAACCCGCCGTCGACGAAGATCGCCTGCCCGGTGACGTAGCCGGAGGCGCGGCTGGCCAGGAACACCGCCGCTCCGGCGAAGTCCTCGGCCAGACCGTTGCGCCCGACCATCGTGCGCGCGGCCAGCGCCGAGACCTTCTCCGGGTCGGACGACAACCGTGCATTGAGCGGGGTCATGACGAAGCCGGGCACCAGCGTGTTGCAGGTGACGCCGTGCGGCGACCACGCCTCGGCCTGGGAGCGGGCCAGCGACTCCAGCGCCCCTTTGGAGACCCCGTAGGCGCCGCTCTGGACGAACGCCCGGTGCGCCTGCTGGGAGGTGACGTGGATGATCCGCCCGAAGCCCCGCTCGGCCATCCCGGGCCCGAACCGACGGCCCAACAAGTAGGGCGCCTCCAGGTTCACCGCCATGGTGGCGTCCCACACCGCCTCGTCCAACTCGCCCATGGGCGGCCGCAGGTTGATCCCGGCGCTGTTGACGAGGACGTCGGGCTCGCCGAACACCTCGGCTGCCTGCTCGGCCGCCGCGCGCACCCCGTCGCGAGTGCTCAGGTCGGCGCTCACCCAGGCCGCCCGACCGCCGCACCCGGCCAACTCGTCCACCGTGGCGATCAGTTCCGACTCCTTGCGCGCCACGATCACCACGCTCGCCCCCGCTTGCGCGAGGGCCCCGGCGATGGCTCGGCCGATGCCGGAACTGCCGCCCGTCACCACGGCGACCCGGCCGTCCAGCGAGAACAGTTCGGAGAGGTAGCTATCAGAGGTCATGCCCGCACCCTAAGCCGTCCCGTAAGTGATCTTCGGGGCTTCCTGGCACGACCACCTCACGATGGGTCGGGGCCGGACGGGAACCATTCGACCGGCGCGACAGACTTCTGGTGAAGCGTCCGCGGCAGCCGCGGACGCTGCACCGACCAAGGAGGCACAGACGATGCCCTTACGCGTTCAGATCCTCGTGTACGACGGGGTGGAGGAGCAGGACTTCATCGGGCCGCGTGACGTTCTCGGGCACGCCGAGCGTGCGGGCGGCCAGGTACGAACGACACTGGTGCGGCCAACGGCTCCCGGCGGGGTGACATGCTTCTTCGGTACCGAAGTCACGGTGCCGGCCGCATGGGAGCCCACCGACACCGATCTTCTGATCGTGCCGGGCGGCGGCGACCAGCTGATCAACGATCCGGATGTCCTACGGAACCTCGTACGGGCCCAGCAGGCCGGAGTCACCGTCGCCGGTGTCTGCACAGGGGTCATGGTGCTGTCCGCGGCAGGCCTGACCAAGGGCCGTCCGTGCACGACACACCACCTCGCCAAGGCCGAGCTGGCCGCCCAGGGGGGCAAGGTGATCGACGCTCGCGTCGTGGACGATGGGAACCTGGTGACCGCGGGCGGTGTCACCAGCGGAATCGATCTGGCGCTCTGGATGATCACTCGCGAGTGCGGAGCATCCATCGCCACCACCGTCGAGTCGGTCATGGAGTACGAGCAGCGCGGTGCCGTCTGGCGAAGCTCCTGATCGCCGTCGCGGGGGAGCGGCTTCGCTGAACTCGGCGTAGTGCCACGTGCGCCATCCCTCTGAGGCTCCGTCCCCCTACCTTGCGTGTCTTCGCCCGGAATCGGTCAGTCCTCGGCGGGAACTGGACGCATGGGTAAAAGGCGGTAGATAAAGAGGGATTGACCCTTAGTATCTGTCACCTGTCGTTATGGCTTGGTCAAGGGGGATGGGGCGCCCAGGCTCCTGTCGACAACAGGAAACGGGTAGGTCATGCAGGTCGGCGCACTTGCCATGGGTGCAGGCATGTTCTTGTTGTTCCCCGCAGTTCCCTGGATTCTGTTCCCCGGCCGCCGAAAGGCGGGAGCTGTGTCGGCGCTGATATGGGCGGGGGTGTGCGGTACTTGGGTGCTGAAAACTCTCGGGACGGAAGCTGTCGGGCTCCTCGTCGTCCTCATCCTCAGTTCCCTCGTCCGCGCGATCGCTGAGATGTTCGGGGCGTTTGCCCCATGGCGCGAGGTGTCTGCGCATTGCGCAACCTGCACCGACGCCGCCTCGTGCGGGGTGTCCCACCAATCGGACGGGATCCCCTACACCTTGGTGGCCTTTCTCGCCGCCCTGTTCTTTCTGGTGGTGTACCTCGCATGGCTGTAGAACGAAGGCTTTGGACGCGGCCCGGCGCCTCACCACGGACAGCGCCGGGGCCAGCTGCTCGACCTCGCCGTCATGGCTACCGCCGGGTGACGGAGCGGATCCAGGTGAGTTGCTGGGCGATCTCCCCGGCCTCGGCGATCTCCTCCCGGTCGGAGCCGTCGAAGACGCCGAGAAGGGTTTCGGTGCCGCGCGGGGAGACACTCATCACCGGGCCTCCGGAGTCCCCGCCGGCGGGAATCCCGGACACCTTCTCCATGCAGAAGTCCGAGCCGCCCGGTGCGGTGTAGCCGGCACAACGGGGGGCGTCCGGCCGTACGACCCGCAGGTCCGACTGCTTGAGCACAGGGGACTGGCAGGTGTTCTCGTCCCCGGTGCAGGTGGCACCCCATCCGTACTGCCGCACGGCCTGGCCGAGGTGGACCCGGGCCGTGGCCAAACGCGCCGGGCGGACCTTCATCGGCGGGACCTTGATGAGCATCATGTCGGCATGGGCGCTCCCCACCCGCTCACCGGGCACCGGACGGACCGTGGTGCCCTTCCGCACGTCGAGGTTGCCGACGCGGAAGGTGATCCGCTCGTCGGCGATCGGCTGTGCCTGCGCGAAGAAGCAGTGCGAGGCGCTGAACAAAATTCCCCGAAGGATCCCGGCGTAACGGCCTCGTGGGTCATCCCGCCGCAAAACACCGATCACCGGACGGCGGCCAGTGCGGCTCTGCACCTCTCGCCGTCGCCCGCGCATTCCGTACCGCGTGGCGGCAAGTGGCTCGTCGTTCTGGTGATGCTCCGTCAGGCAAGGGCAAACGGTCCGCTGGGGGAGCAATGGGGTTGGCCGGTAAGCCTGTTACGTCTTTGACCGGCGACGATGGAGTGATCAGTGAGGTAGCGTGCTGTGTGGCCTCAGGCGGGGAACGGTCGGATGTGACGGGGAGCACGATGGCGTACGTGGTGGAGCTGCCTCTCGATGCTGGCGGTGAGGGAGCCGGCCAGGTCGTGAAGGTCGAGGTCCAGGAGCAGCCGTCGGACGGGCTGGTCAAGGTGGCGCGGCCCGGACAGGTGGTGGCCAGGGCGACCCGCACCATGGGGGACATGCTGTCGGGAGTCCGGCCCGTGGCCCAGCAGTTGGTCAACACGTTCGGTGAGATGGCGCATGGCCCGCAGGAGATCACCGTGGAGTTCGGCCTGTCACTGTCAGCCGAAGCCGACATCCTGATCAGCAGCAGCACCGCCCAGGCGAACTTCACCGTGGTTCTCAAATGGGATCGCAGAGGGAACCGGACGGAGGAAGCAGCCGAGCGGGAGCGGTGAGCGTGCCGGACAGCGCTACGCCTCCAGGTCAGGGCGGCCCGGCGGCACTCGACTCGGCCGTGCTGCGCATCACGGACCGGCAGGGAAATTGCTGGGGCGCCGGCTTCCTGGTCGCCGAGCAAACCGCCCTGACCTGCGCCCACGTGGTGAATGCCGTTCTTGGAACGCCCGAGGGCCAACGGCCTGTGGACTCCGCGCGGGTCTTCGTGGATCTGCCGCTACTGCGCGCATCAGGGTCCGGCCAGGCTCCGGTCCCGGCGCGCATCGTGCACTTCGCGGCGGGCGACGATGACGTCGCGGTGCTCCGCCTTGAGGCCGGCATGCCGGAGGGGCGTCCGGTGAGGCTGGTCGACGCCCCGGACGTATGGGGACATCCGGCCCGGATCTTCGGCTTCCCCGATAAACGCCCGGGCGGTGTGTGGCACGCCGGAGTGCTGCGGTCCCGCCAGGCTGACGGTTGGATCCAGACCGACCTGGCGTCCGCCGGATACCGGGTCTCCGGGGGCTTCAGCGGCAGTCCCGTGTGGGACGAGGAACTGACCGCCGTCGTCGGCATGGTGGCGGTGGCCGAGTCCGGTGATCCTGCGGCGAGTTACCTCATCCCGACCGACGCGCTGCTGCGCAGCTGGGAACCACTGCGGTCCCTGACGCTGCCGGCGTCCCCGTTCCGCGGCCTCGCCCCGTTCCAGGAGGCGGACGCGGAATCCTTCCACGGCAGGGAGGAAGAGAGCGACGAACTGGCTGCCGAGGTCACGGCCGAACGCCAGGTCTGCCTGGTCGGCCCGTCCGGATCGGGCAAGTCATCCCTCGCCCTGGCCGGGGTGGTGCCCCGCCTGCGCGCCGAAGGATTCTCCGTGGGCGTCATGCGTCCCGCCTCCGGCAGTCGGCCGCTGTCCGCACTGGCGGCCGCGTTGCTTCCCCTGCTGGAACCCGAACTGTCGCCCGTCGAGCGGCTGGACCGCCTTCCCGCACTGGTGCGCGTCCTCGCACAGCAGGGCCTCGCGGACACCGTCGCCGCCGTACGGGAACGACAGGGCAAGCGCGGCCTGTTGCTCGTGGTGGACCAGTTCGAGGAGCTGCTCGTCTCCGACCCCGACCTGGTGAACGAGCTGGCCGACGTGCTCTACACAGCGGACCTCCCGCCGGGGCTGCACGTGCTCACCACCCTTCGCGCCGACTTCCTGGAAAAGGCGCTGGCTCACCCGCAGACGGCCGCTGCCTTCCGCAACCGGCTCTACGCCCTCGGCGCTCCCGGCGCGCAACAGCTCCGCCGGATCGTCACCGCACCCGTGGCAGCGATACCGGGAGTCGGCTACGAGGCCGGTCTCGTCGAGCGCGTCCTCGCCGATGCGGGGGAAGAGCCGGGAGTGCTGCCCCTGCTCGGATTCACCCTGGAGCGGCTCTGGCAGAACCAGCACGGCGGTCTCCTCACCCACGAGACCTACGAAGCACTGGGCGGCGTGACGGGGGCTCTGGGCCAGCACGCCGAACGCCTGTGGAGCGCTCACGTCCGGGAGCCCGCGGTACCGACCGCCCGCCGCCTGTTCGCGGCACTGGTGCGCGTCCCCCTCGGCACCGAAGCGACCACGCGGCGGACCGCCCTGCGCAGTGAACTGGACGCCGAATCCTGGGACATCGCACGGAAATTGGCCGATGCGCGCCTGCTGGTCACCGGTCGCAGCGCCGAGGGCGTCGAGACGGTGGAGGTGGCGCACGAGGCTCTGATCAGCGGCTGGCAGCGGCTGGCTGACTGGACGGAGGAGGACCGGTCCTTCCTCATCTGGCGAGAGACACTGCGCCACGACAAGGAACGCTGGGAGCACGGGGGCCAGACGCCCGACCTGCTGCCGTCGCAGCCGGCACTGCAAGCCGCCGAACACTGGCTGCGCGTCCGGGGCCGGTTCCTGACCGATGACGAACACGACTACCTTCGGCGCGGACAGGAACATCAGCGGGCAAGGCGGCGAAAGAGGCGGATCCTCACCACGACGATCGCCGCCCTCACCGCTCTGGCCGTCCTCCTCGGCGCACTGTTCGCCTACTACCGGTATGTCGGCCTCCAGCGCACAGCGGAGTCCACCTCGCGTGCGCTGGCGCAGAGTTCGGCCGACCTCAGCAGCTCGGATCCGGTCGTCTCCGTCATGACGGCGCTGGCGGCCTACCGCACGTCCCCCACCGAGCAGGCCCGCGACGCCCTCCTGCGTGCCCGGCTCGCGTACCACAGCGATCAGCGCATGCTGTCCGGATCGGACGGTTCGGTCCGCGGTGCCGCGGCGAGCGAGGACGGCGAAGTGCTCCTCGTGCACTCGGACGGCGGCAAGCCCACCTTGTACGTGCACGCCGCCTCGGGAACGGTGCGCAAGCAGCGGCTCGACCTGCCGTACCAGGCCGGACTCGACTTCGTCTCCCCGGACGGTCGTCGGGCCGGATTCTTCACCGCTGAACAGACACTGGTGTGGTTCGACGTCCGGCGCGAGGGGGCTCATGGCGAACTGGCCGGCCCCGCACACCATCTGCCCTCCCGGCTGGGCTCGCCGGCCCGCCTCAGCGAGGTCAGTGACGATGCCGCGATCTCCCGCGACGGCCGCATCGTCGCCCAGACCGGGGCGGGCTCCACCGCCCTCGCCTGGTGGGACCTCGAAAGGGGCACATCGGGAACCGTACCGTTGCCTCCCGGGCTGCCGAAGACGAGCCGTTTCGACGGAGTGCACATCGGGGCGAACGGCCAGAAGCTGCTGGCCACCGTCTTCGACGAGAAGGCCCAGAAGAGCACACTGCTCTCCGTCGATCGGAGGACTCGGCATTCGCAGGTCATCCTGCCACCGAGTGACTACTTCGTACTCTCCGACGCGGGAAACGCTGTTGCCAGCTGCCAGTCGTCGAACGAGCACGGAGCGCCTGCCCTCGTCGTGCGCAGCACCAGTCGACCGGGCACGGTGCGCCGCTACACGGGTGAGGGGCTGGACGACGATGACACCTGTGGGCTGGAGGCGGTCGATGACAGCGGCAGATGGGCAGTAACGCGAAATTACTCCGAGGATTCCCTACTCGATCTGCACCACAATCGACGGCACTTCAAGAAACCACACCAGGTCGCGGAAACCCTGCACAAGGTGGTATCGGTCCACGGTGCACCCGTGATTCTTTCCTCGACAGAGAAAAGCGTCATCTACACCCCCGCCTCGGAGAAGCCGGCGGATCCGCTGATGAGGCCCGCGCTCTCCCCGGACGGCAAGTCCGTCGTAGGTCTTTCGGGCGACGGCAAGCGGATCGAACGGCACACGGCGGAGGGGCCCGGAAAGGTACTGGCCCGTGCGGAACGCCGATACGGCGGCCTATACAACGAGCATGGGGTGCTCGGGTTCAGTGCGGACGGGAAGACAGTCGCCGACCAGATCGGGAAGAGTACGGTGCTTCTGCGTCGGGCCTCCGATCTGCGCCCGCTCCGTACGATCAGAGCTATGGAACCGCCGGCCAACGGGCGGGGGGAGGACGACCCGGGGTTCAGCTTCTTCTTCGACGGAGAAAGTGTGGTGACGCTGTCCGGCGCCGTGCTGCAACAGTGGGACAGGAGGACCGGGCGCCGGACTGCGCAGATGGACCTGCGCCGGCTGATCCACGGGATATCCCCGAAGAGCAACATTAGCCTCGGGAGATATCCCGAGCCCGGGAATTTCGCCGTCACGGTGTGGGGGGACCCAAAGGTCCACATCATCAACATGGTGACGGGGCGCGAAATCAAAACACTCGGTACGGGGCCGGACGCCGCAAGCGTGAAATTCGATTCCAGCGGAAAGCACTTGGCTGTTCTCCGCAAGGGAGGGAATGTCGAACTTTGGCAAAGCAGCCCCCTGCGGAGGAAGCTCGGCCCGTTCCTCGCCCGAGATGGCGCAGAGCAGAAGTTTGTCACTCAATTCCTCCCCGATGGTAGGTTCTTGATGGCTTCCCGCACATCGCTGCATGTCTATGACGTAGCAGGGGGGAGATCAACGGACGTCTATAACTTCGGGGCTTCCGACAGTCATAAGTCCACGGGGTATTCGTACATCGACGCCTCGGTCGACGGTAAGACCGTGCTGTTCCATAGCAATGATCTCGATGAATCCGAGTACCGCACCATCCGACTCGACGCCGACATGTGGAATCGCCAACTGTGCCGCGTGATCGGTTACCGCGAATTCACCGATGAGGAAAGGGAGAGTCTCGGCACCCCGGTCCCAGAGGAAGCCCTCTGCCACGACGGGTGATGCCGCCACCCGAGCAACTGTGCACGCTCCTTGTTATCTCATCTCGGGCTCTCACAGGCGCGGGCCCGACTTTGAGGCACGTCGCCTTTCCGCGCGGTGCACCCCCTTCACTGCGCGTGGAGTGCCCACCTGCTGCCCTCGACGTGCGCCGTTCCGGGCAGCGCGATCAGTTCGGGCTTGAACAGCGGTGGCGAGTCCATGGCGGGCTCCCAGGTCGCTATCTTCTCGTCCTGCGGGACCTCGACCCGCCGGTCCTGGGCGAGGTCGGCGACCACCTTCAACAGCAACCGCACCCCGAGCGGGGCCAGGTGCTCGCGCCATAGGCTCTGCGCGGTCGAGCCCGGGGGCACGAACAGGTGCTCCTGGGCGGCGAGCGGGCCGGCGTCGGTGCGCTCGGTGAGGTGGTAGACACTCCCGCCCGTCACCTTGTCGCCGTCGCGGATGGTCCATCGGATCGCGTCCCGGCCGCGGTGCAACGGAAGCAGGCTGGGGTGATAGCCGAGGGTGGCGACGGCGGCCCTGGCACGCGTGTGGCGGCCGAGGAAGGCGTGTGAATGCGCGGCGATGATGACGTCCACCCCGTCCGGGACGTGCAGCGCGCGTAGTTCGGTCGAGTCCGTCCACGGGATGTCCCGGGGGTACGCCCAGGCGCGCAGGCGGTCCCAGGACATCGCGTTGCTCTCGTCGGACTGCCCCTTGCGCAGCCGGGGGGCGGCCACGCCGACGATCTTGTGCCCTTCCTCCAGCAGGGCGTCCGCGACCTGTACCGCGAAGGCCCCTTGTCCTGAGATGTAGATGTTCATCACTCGCGCTCCGTGCGGTCGCTGGTCGGGTGTCAGTAGGGGTAAGGGCGCTTCACCAGGGCCCGACCTCTTTCAGTCCACAGTGATCGGGCCGGAACCGCACCGGCAGGGTGGAGAGCCCGGTCAGGAAGTTGGACCGGATGCGCAGCGGCTCGTCGGTCTGCTCGAATCCGGTGGTGAAGTCCCGTAGGGCGAGGAGCAGTTCGGAGATCTCCACCTTGGCCAGGTACGAGCCGACGCAGAAGTGCGGGCCGTAGCCGAAGGCCAGGTGTTTGTTGGGGGTGCGGCCGAGGTCGAACTCCCCGGGCCGCTCGAAGACCCGTTCGTCCCGGTTGCCGGAGGCGTGCCAGAGCGTGACGATCTCGCCCGGCCGCAGCCGTACACCGTGCAGTTCGGTCTCACGGACGACACTGCGCCCGAAGTGCATCGTGGGGGAGGCCCAGCGCAGCACCTCGTCCACGGCGGTCTCCACGGCGACCTCACCGTGTTTGAGCCGCCGCCACTGCTCGGGCCGGGCCGCGAGCGTGTGGACGCAGTCGATCATCGTGAGCCGGCTGGTCTCGTCGCCCCCGATGATCAGGCTGTAGCAGTTGAGTACCACGTCCTCGTCGGAGAGCGGGATACCGTCGATGGCGCTGCCGATCAGCATGCTGATCACGTCGTCGCCCGGCGACTCGCGCCGCTCCTCGACGAGGTCCATGAAGTACATCAGGATCTCGTTGCGGGCCATCTCGGAGTCGACCTCGTCGACGTCCTCGTCGTCGGTCGACAGCGCGGCCTTGGTCAGGGAGAGCAGGAAGTCCCGGTCCTGCTCGGGCACGCCGAGCAGGTTCGAGATCGTGGTCATCGGGATGCGGCTGGCGATCTGCTCGGCGAAGTCGCAGCCGCCGGACCGGACCGCCTCGCGGATCAACTGCCGGGTGTTGACCCGCACCGTCTGCGCAACCTCGTTGAGCACCCTCGGCGAGAGCACCCGCTGAAGGATCTTGCGCAACTCGTGGTGCCGGTGCCCGTCGGTGACGGCCAGCATCCGGCCGGCTCCGGCGTCACCGCCGCCCAGCAACGTGACGAGCACATTGCCGCGCTCGGACGTGAAGTTCACGTTGTCCCGGTAGGTGGCCATGATGTCGTCGTAGCGGGAGAGCACCCAGAACCCCCGGCGGCCGCCGACCGGAGGATTCCAGTACACCGGAGCGGTGTCCCGCAGGGTGCGCCAGAACCCGTCGAGGTCGTGGTCGGCGAAGGTGTTCGGGTCGCCCAGGTCCACGGTCTCCAGTGCCGGTGTGCTCACGGTCACCAGTCCGTACGCCAGAACCGGCGCGGCTGGAAGGGGTAGGTGGGCAGCGGCACGCGGTGGCTGGTCTCCCCCAGGTGCAGGGCGTCGAAGTCCACCTGCTGGCCGGTCACCCAGGCGGCGGCCAGATCGGACAGTGCCTGGGCGTCCGTCCCGGACTGCACGATCCCGTTGTCGTTGCGACGGAAGGAGTCGACGTCCACCCGCGGCGCGGCAGCGGTCTCGGTGGCCAGGCCGCGGGGGGAGTCCTCGGACAGCGCTGCGATCAGCTCCGCGCGGCTGCGGACCACGGCCGCCCATCGGCGGGACATCACCTTGCGGCCCAGGTTGAGGCTGAAGCAGATGTCGTCCAGGCGCAGGTCGGGGTTGGCCTCCAGCCAGTCCTTCAACCTCGCGCGCTGACGCGCCAGCGCTTCGTCGTCCAGGGCGGAAAGGGTGGCCAGCCGGGGCCTGCCGTCGGCCTCGGGGACACGTTCGGCGACCGTCGGCGCCTCTTCCAGCACCAGGTGCGCGTTGTAGCCACCGCCGCCGATCGAGGTGATGCCCGCACGGCGGATGCCGGACTCCGTCTCCCAGGCCGCCGTCTCCAGCTGCGGCACGAACGGGGTGCTGGGCAGGTCGAGGTCCTCGTTGACCTCGGTCAGGTTGATCGTCGCCGGCAGCGTCTTGTGGTACAGGGCCATCGCGGCCTTCAGCGCACCGAAGCCGCCCGACACCACACCGCCGTGGCCCACATTGCCCTTGACCCCGCCGATCGAGGTGGTGGTGGTCTGCTTGCCGAACGCCATGCTCGCCGCGTGCACTTCGAGCTCGTCGGTCATCGGCATGCCGAGACCGTTGGCCTCGTACAGGGACACGGTGTCCGGGGTGACGCCGCCCACCTCCATGGCGCCTGCGATGCACGCACTCAGCCGCTCAGGCTGGGCCAGGCCGTAGGCCATCGCGCTGACGCCGTTGTTGTTGACGGCCGAGCCCTTGACCACGGCGTAGATGTGGTCGCGGTCGGCGACGGCCTGAGCCAGCGGCTTGAGCAGCACGGTGACGACACCACTGGACAGCGCGGTGCCGGTGCCGTTGGCGTCGAACGGGCGGCAGTGGCCGTCCTTGGACAGGATGCGGTTCTCTTCCCACAAATGACCACGGGGGTGGGGCAGACGGACCATCGCGCCACCGGCGATCGCCATGTCGGTCTGGCCGAGCAGCAGTGACTGGCAGGCCAGGTGCACCGCGTAGTGGAAACCGGCGCAGACGGCGGCAACGGTGACGGCCTCGCCGGTGAGCCCCATGTAGTACAGCGCGTTGGACGTCATGGTGTCCGGCGACCACGCCAGGCTGGCCTCGATCGCCTCGGGGCCGACCGACACCCGGTCCGGCGGGGAACTGTAGAGCGCGGCGGTCTGCGGGTTGTTGGCGCCGTACATGCCTATCTCGGCCTTGACCCGGTCCGGGTCGTAGCCGCCGTCCTCAAGCGTCTCCCATGCGCTCTCCAGGAACAGCCGGTTCTCCGGGGTCATCGCGGCCGCCATCCGGTCGCTGATGCCGAACACCGACGGGTCGAACTTGTCGTATGTGTCGAGGACGCCGCAGGCCCGCACGTAGAACGGGCTGTGGATCAAGGTCTCGTCGACGTGGATGTCGTCCTTGGCGAGGAACGACACCGACTCCCTGCCGTGGACGAGGTTGTCCCAGAACTGTTCCTTGGTACGGGCTCCGGGCGCCCGCAGGGACATGCCGATGACGGCCACATCACCGGGGTCGTAGTCCTGCTCGGGGCTGTCGGTCATGGGAAGGCTCCTGCTTCGGGTCGAGTGGGGGTGGCTCAGCTGCCGGTGGAGGGGCCGCGGCCACGCAGCGCAGCACGGCGGGTGTGGGCGCGGAGGCGAGCCGACTGGATCACCTCGGGGGTGGCGCCGCTCTCCTCGTCGAGCCAGCGGCCGAGGGAGGAGATGTCACGGAAGCTGAAGAGGTCGGGCACCCGGACGCGGCGGTTGAACCGTCGGGTCATCAACCTGGCCAGCCGGACGAGCAGCAGCGAGTCGCCGCCGAGGTCGTAGAAGGCGGCCCGGATGTCGATGCTCGCCGGTTCGAGGTCGAGCAGTTGGCCCCAGATCTCCGTCAGCGCCACCTCGGTCGGCGTGCTGGCGGCCGTCAGGGGCCCGCCGGTGTCGGCGGCCGGGGGCTCGGGAAGCGCGGTGCGGTCGAGCTTCCCGCCCGGCGCCAACGGCAGTGCGCTCAGGAACACGATCGTGCCCGGCACCATGTAGTCGGGCAGCTGGGTGGCGAGCTTGCCGGTGAGGGCGGTCTGGAGCCCGGCGTCCAGCCAGACCCCGTCCCGGGGGGCGCCCTCGGGCACGACGTATGCGGTGAGCCTGTTGTCCCGGACGACGGCGGCGGCTTCCCGGACCTCGGGGCAGCCGGTCAGCCGGGCCTCGACCTCTTCCAGCTCGATGCGGTAGCCGCGCAGCTTGACCTGGTGGTCGGTGCGGCCGCCGAAGTGGAGTTCACCGTCGTCGGTGAAGGTGACGACGTCACCGGTGCGGTACATGCGCTCGCCGTCCAGGAACGGGTCCGGCACGAACCGTTCGGCCGTGGTACGCGGCCGGTTGACGTAGCCGTGGGCGAGGCCGACGCCGCCGAGGTAGAGCTCACCGGGCACGCCGGCCGGCAGCTGCTTGAGGTTCTCGTCGAGCACGTACGCACGGGCGCTGACCGACGGCGTGCCGATCGAGGGCTCACCGGTCGCGTCTTCCGGCACCAGACCGAACGAGCAGAAGACGGTTCCTTCGGTGGGGCCGTAGGCGTTGAAGACCCGGTCGGCGTTGGTCTCCCGGTACGCCCTGTCCACCAGCTTGCGCCGCAGGGGCTCGCCGCCGAACACCACCGTGCGCAGGTTCGGCGGCAGACATCCGGCGTCGAGCAGGCCGTTCATCACCGACGGTACGACGTTGAGGTGGGTGATCTTGTCGACGTACTGACTCTCCGGCAGGTGGACGCCGCTTTCCACGAGCACGACGGCGCCGCCACGGCACAACGCGGCGAAGATCTCCATCACGGACATGTCGAAGCAGACCGAACTCGCTGCTGAGACGCCGCTCAGGTCGCAGCCCTCGAAGATGCGGTCCATTTCGGACAGCATGGCAACGCAGCCGCTGTGGTGGATGGCCACGCCCTTCGGCCGGCCGGTGGATCCCGAGGTGTAGATGAGGTACGCGGTGTCGCCGGGCACGATCGGCACGGGCTGCTCGCCGGGCTCGGTCGTCACGGTCTCGTCCAGCACGACCACGGTCGGGCCGGCCGGGCAGCTGGCCCGGGACGCGGGCGTGGTCAGCAGCAGGTGGGTCCCGCTGTCCCGGACCATGAAGGTCAGCCGCTCGGCCGGATACTTCGGGTCCAGGGGTACGTAGCAGGAGCCGGTGCGCAGCGTGGCCAGGATGCCGACGAGGAGGTCGGGGGTGCGCTCGATGCAGATGCCGACCGGGACACCGGGGCCGGCGCCGTCGGCGACGAGCCGTTCGGCCAGCACACGGGACCGCTCGTCCAGGTCGCCGTAGGTCAGGACGCCGGCGTCGGAGTAGACCGCGGGCGCGTCGGGGTTCTTGACCGCTTGCTCGATGAACTCGGAGTGCAGGGTTCCGGTCACTGGTCCGTCTCCTCGGGGTCGCCGCTCGGGGCGATGTCCTGGAGTGCCTGGTCGGGGTGGGCGATCGACTCGAAGAGCACAGAGCGGTAGAGCGCGAGCAGTGCCGTCACGGTCTGCCTTTCCAGGTAGCTCGGTTTGTACTGGATGTGGCCGGCGATCTCGCCGTCGATGTCGGCCATCGAGATCTCCAGGTCGAATTTGGCGAGGTGCCTGCGTACCTGAAGCGGTTCGAGCGGCAGGGCGCCGTCGGGTGTGATGGTGTCGCCGATGCCGTGGAAGAGCTTGACGGACCGGGGGAACGCGTCCGAGGACAGCCAGTTCACCACCACGTCGAACCACGGGGAGCGGCCCTCGGCCCTCGGCGGCTTCAGGGCGGACGCCAACAGGTCGAGGGGGTAGTTCATGTGCTCCAGCAGACCGAGCGAGAAGGCGTGGACCTCGCGCAGCAGCTCGCGGAAGCTGCGGTCACCGGCGGGCTGTGCCCGTACCAGCACCGTGTTCAGGTAGTAGCCGATGGCGGATTCCCAGCCGGGTTCGCCGCGTTGGGCGATGGCGGTGGCCAGCACGGAGTCCTCGACACCGGCCGCGCGGTTGAGCGTGGCGAAGAATCCGGCCAGCACGACGGTGCTGATGGACACGCCTTCGCGTACCGCGAACTCCCGCAGCAGACGCGTCTCTGCTGCGCTCCAGCGGAACGTCAGGTCGCGGCCTTCGTAGGTGACGCCGGGAGGTCGCTCCATGGTGGACAGGTCGAGGTGGGCGGGCGGGTCGGCCAGTTTCTCCGACCACCAGCGCAATGCCGCGTCGGCCGCCGGGCCGGTCAGCCACTGCCGTTCCCACTCGACGAACTCCGTGTAGGGGGCGACCGGTTCGCCGGCGGCGGGGTCGACGCCCTCGTAGTACTCCTGGAGTTCGCGGATCATCACGTCGGCCGATGCCGCGTCCGACGCGATGTGGTGCACGAGCACCAGCAGATAGTGGTCCGCCGGACCACGCGTCATCAGCACGACCCGCACCAGCGGCCCGTTGGCCATGTCCAGCGGCAGGTGCCCGTACTCGGCCAGTTCCTCGCGGGCCTGTTCGTCGTCCCGGTCCGCGCTGTCCACCACGACGAACTCGTACACCGGCTCGTCCAGGATGACCTGGTACGGGCTGCCGCCCGCCTCGACGAAGAGCGTGCGCAGCGCGGGATGCCGCTCCATCACGGCCCGCACGGCGCGGTCGAGCGCCTTCTCGTCGACGGCGGTCCGGATCCGGGCGGCCACCATGAAGTTGTAGGGCACCGCGTCCGGCGCGACCATCTGCATGAACCACAGCGATGCCTGGCCGTGCGAGGCCGGTGCCAGTTCAAAACCGAGGCCGCCGGCGCGCAACTGATCGAACGCCGGTGCGTCGGTGGGGTCCAGCAACCCGCGCGCGGCCAACTCCTCCACCAGCTCCTCGGCGTCCAACTCGGACAGCTCGTCGAGGTACGTCCGGGCCGGCTCGGCCGCCGGCTCCGGCGTCGGCACGACCACCGCCTCCGGCACTGACTCCGACGCCCGTGCCGGCTCCACCTCCGCGGCCGGTGCCCGCTCGACCGCCGCGGTCGCCGCCGGCCGACCGATGGCCTCGACGAGCTGGCCGACGACCTCGGATATGGTCCGGCCGTCCAGGAACACCACCGGCGACACGCGCTGCCCGAACAGCGATTGCAGCCTGTTGACGAGGCGGAGCGCCAGCATCGAGTCAAGGCCGAAGTCCCGCAGGCTGGCGCCTTCGTCGAACGTGCTCGCCGGCACGCCCAGCCCGTCGGCGATCTCGCCGAGGAGGACCTCCTCCAGCGGCCTGTTCTGCACGCTCTCGACGACGGGCTCGGCCACCGTCGCGACCACGGACTCGGCCACGGTTTCGGCGACCGGTGCCGCCGCGACGTGGGCGCGGGGCGCGGTGTCCAGCCAGTAGCGGTCCTTCTGCCACTGTACGAGCGGGGTTTCCACGACCTCGACGTCGTCGGTGAACAACGCGTCGAAGGTCAACGGGAGGCCCCTGACGTACAACGACGCGGCGGCCCCCAGCAGACAGCGGACGTCGCTTTCGTTGCGCCGCAGGGAGTTGACCGCGTGCACCTGGGCACCACGGGCCAGCGCGATCTCCTCGACCGCGCCGCGCAACGTCTCGTGCGGGCCGATCTCGATGAAGGTGCCGACGCCCTCGTCGACCAGTGCACCGATCGTCTCGGCGAACCGGACCTGGTTGCGCAGGTTGTGCACCCAGTAGTCGACGTCGGCGACCGGGTTCACCGTGTCGGCCAGTGCCGTGGAACGGAACGCGAGGGTGTTCGTCAGCGGGGTGATCCCGTCGAGGCGTTCGCGCAGCGGCTGGATCAGCGGATCCATGCCGGGGCTGTGCACCGGCCTTTCGACCCGGATCCGCCGGGTCGAGATCCCGGCCCGCTGGAGGTCGGCCTCCAGGGCTGCGATGGCGTCGGGCGAGCCGGACACCGCCGCGCTGGTGGGGCTGTTCACCACGGCGATGGCCACGTCCTCGGCGTACCGGGCGATCCTCGGCAGCAGCTCCTGCTCCGGCAGGTCGACCGAGATCATGGCGCCGGCGGCCGCTTTCCGTTCGAGCAGGTGCGACCGGGCGACCACGACGCGGGCGGCGTCGTCCAACGACAGCGCGCCGGAGACACAGGCGGCCGCGACCTCGCCCAGGCTGTGCCCGACGACGGCGGTCGGCTGGATGCCGAGTTCGAGCCAGACCTTCGCCAGCGAGACCTGCAAGGCGAACAGCACAGGCTGCTGGAAGTCCATTTCCTCGAACCTGGCCCGGTCGGCCGGGGCGGCGAGCTCGTCCAGCACCGAGCAACCGCCGGCCGCGCGCACGGCGGCGTCGCAGGCGGTCATCCACGTACGGAAGCCGGCGTGCGCGCGCAGGAGCTCCCGGCCCATGCCGACCCAGTGGGTTCCGCCGCCGGAGAACACCAGCGCCACCCGCCGGTCGCCGTTGCCCGCGACTGTGCCCCTGACGACGTCGGGGTGCGGCTGACCGGCGGCGACCCGGGCGAGTCCGTCCAGGACGTCCTGACGGTTACGGGCGAACAGCGCTATCCGGTGGTTGTGGTGGGTACGCCGGGTCGCCAGCGTGTAGGCGAGGTCACAGACCCGCAGGCCCGTGTCGCGTTCGACATGGTTGGACAGCGCACGGCAGGTGTCGGTCAGCGCGTCCGCCGTACGCGCCGTGACGGGTACGAGGTGCACCTGCTCGTCGACCGCGACCTCGCTCCGGCTCGGTGTGACGTGCCGTCTCCGGTCGCCCGCGGTGAACGGACCGGGGGTGACCGGGAGGCCGGCGGTGTACAGCACGCCGAGCGAGCCGAGCAGGGTCGAGGCCTCGTCGGTGCCACGACGGAGCGAGGGCAGGGTGGTCGCCGTGAGGATCTCCGACACGGACTTGAGCAGGACGGGATGCGGACTGAGCTCGATCACCGCGTCGATGTCGTGCTCGCGCAGGTTCGTCAGGGCGTCGACCACCCGGATCTCCTGGCGCAGGTTGTTCGCCCAGTAGTCCGGCCCGAGCTCCGCGCCGTCGACGAGCTCCCCGGTGACCGTCGAGATCATCGGGATGCGGGTGGTCCGGGGCTTGATGCCGTCGAGTTCGGCCCGCAGCGGGGCGAGGACGTGGTCGACCAGCGGTGAGTGCGGTGCGTGGCCCATCCGCACCCGGTGGTTCGTGATCCCCTCGTCGGTGAGCCGCCGGATCAGTTCGTCGATCTCCTGCGGTGTGCCGGTGACCAGGGTGGAGTTCAGGCCGTTGTAGCCGGAAAGGGTGAGCTGGCCGGTCAGGTACTGCTTGACGCCGTCCGCACTGGTCATGACCACGATGCCGTCGCCGCGTCCGACGGCCAGCTGCTGGAGGAGCCGGCCGTGCTGGGCGGCCAGGCGGGAGGCGTCCTCGAAGTCGAGTGCACCGGCGATGTGGGAGGCGGCGAACTCTCCGACGCTCTGCCCCACGACGACGTCCGGCTCCACTCCCAGCGAGCGCCAGGCGTCGGCCAGCGCGACCTGGAGGGAGAACAGCAGCGGCTGGAACACGTCCATGTCGTCGATGCGGCCCTCAGGCGATAGCAGCTGGTCGACGAGCGAGAAGCCCAGCAGCTCCCGCATCCGCTTGTCGGAGCGCATCATGGACCGTCGGAACACGGGCATACCGGCGAGCAGCTGCCTGCCCATGCCCACCCACTGCGAACCGTTGCCCGAGAACAGGAACGCCACCCGCGGCCGGTGTTCGCTGACCTCCCCGACGCTCACCCCGGCGGCCGTCGCGCCGGTGCCGAAGGCAGCCAGCTGCGCCCTGAGCTCGGTCATGTCGTGGGCGGTGGCCGCGAGCCGGAACCTGCCGTCGCCGGGCTTCCGGCTGCACAGCGCCCGCAGGTCCATCTCCTCGCGCAGCGCCAGGGCCCGCTCGGCCAGCGCCTCCTGGGAGTCCTCGGCCAGCAGGAGCAGTGAGCTCTCGGGGCGCGGAAGCTCCTCGACGACGACGTGACAGATCGCGCCGCCGAATCCGAACGAGCTGACGCCTCCTCGGCGCGCGTCGGACCGTCGTGGCCACGGTGTCAGCCGGTCCTGGACGGTGAGGTGGTACTCGTCGAACAGGATCTGCGGGTTCGGAGAGGCGTAGTGCAGGCTCGGCGGCAGCACGCCGTTGCGCATCGACAGCGCGAGTTTGACCAGGCCGACGATGCCCGCCGCCGCCTCCAGATGCCCGACGTTGGACTTGACGGAACCGAGCCGCAGGGGCTCGCCGCGGTCACCGCCCAGGACCGCGCCGATGGCATTGGCCTCGATCGGGTCGCCGAGGGGCGTCGCGGAGCCGTGGCACTCGATGTAGTCCACGAGGGACGGTTTGATGCCGGCCCGCTGGTACGCGGTGCGGAGCATCTTCTCCTGCGCCTGGGGGTTCGGCGCGGTCATGCCATTGCTCAGACCGTCGTTGTTCGACGAGCTGCCCTTGATCACGCAGTACACCGGCAGTTCGCGCTCCAGCGCCACGCTGAGCGGGGCGAGCACGACGACGCCGGCGCCCTCACCGCGGACGTAGCCGTTGGCCCGGGCGTCGAACGACTTGCAGCGGCCGTCCGGAGCGAGCGCGCCCATCTGGTCCATGGCGGTGTAGTAGTCGGAGACGAAGCTCAGGTTCACGCCACCGGCCAGCACCAGCTCGCTCTCGCCCATCCAGATGGACTGGCATCCGACGTGCACCGAGACCAGCGATCCGGCGCAGGCGGCGTCGATGGCCATGCTCGGGCCCTGCAGGCCGAGGACGTACGAGACGCGGTTGGCGATGATGCCGTCGTGCATGCCGGTCGCGGTGTGCGGGGTGATCTGGCTGTCGGGACCGCGATAGTGCGCCAGAGCTGCGTAGTCGCCCCAGCAGGAAGCCATGAACACGCCGGTGTCGCTGCCGACGAGGCTGTGGGGCGCGACACCCGCGTCCTCCAGCGCCTCCCAGGCCAGCTCCAGGATCAGGCGCTGCTGTGGGTCCATCTGGACGGCTTCGCGGGGTGAGATGCCGAAGAACAGCGGATCGAACTGGTCGATGCCGTCGATGAACCCGCCCCACCGCACCGTGTCGTTGAGGAGGTCGCGTCGCGCGGCCGGCACCGGGCCGACGGCGTCGCGGCCCTCGGACAGCAGCTGCCAGAACGAGGACGGGTCCGGTCCGCCGGGGAACCTGCAGCCGATGCCCACGATCGCGATGGGTTCGTGCGACGCCGTACGACGATCGTTGCTCGGGGTTGTGGTCTCCGCAGCACGTGGACCCTCGACGAGCGCCCGGGACAGCTCGTCGAGGGTCGGGTACTGCCACATCCAGGTGACCGGGACTTTCCAGCCGAGGAATTCGGATAATGAGGTGGCAAGGGTCGTTAACTTCAGCGAGTCCAGGCCGTACTGGTGCATCGGTGCCCAGCGATCCACCGCGCCCTTGGACAGGTCCAACAGCTCAACAACGCGAGAGAGCAGAAACTCTGATATGGCATGCACATCTCGTGCTGCGTGCTCCGGGGGCATTTCGGCTCCTCAGCAGGGCGGATGGCGGACTGGTGAAATTTGCAGCCGGATGATGAAGGCTCAGAAATTCCGTCAGCTATGTCATAGCGGCGGGATTGGGTTGATTGCGGCGCACATGGGGCCGTGCCGATAGACCTGGCCGAGGCCGACGCTTCTCGACATGGCGAGTCAGCGTTCAGGCAGCTGGCCAGGGGGATGGCTCATGACACGGAAACTTTGCTTCGACGTGTCGAGTGCCGTAGTGGAGTCAAGCGTGAGGAAGCCCTGTCAGGGGCAATGGGACCCGTGCCCTGTGGGGCGGACTGCCCCGCCCCGGACAGGAAGGCATGGCTGTAGAAAAACTTGTACCTGCACCGCGACCCGACCCCCCGTTAAGTCGTTTTGACTGAATCAGACCGCGATCTGGTTCAGGATCACTGCCCGGCAGTCCAGCCGCCGGCGTACCTCATCCGTCTCCTGGTCAATTCGATCCGCGACTGCATTGCCTTCGGGGACATGCACGCGGAAATCTCCCTCTGCATAACCACCGCTGACTAGCGTCAAGACCCATTCCAGGTAAAGAACTCTGTGGACTGACGTGGACCGCATCACGAGGTACTCGCCCGCCCGACGAACTTCAGACTGCCACCCTGCGAATGGTGAAACAAGTGTGGCTTGTGGGTCGGAAGGTGCACTGGCGTGATTTGGCCCCCGGGTGACTGGTTCGCCCTCTTCTCGCGAGGCCGAACAGGGCCCGGTGAACCTCACCGCCACGACGGCGCACCAACACCATCACGGCGAACTGCACCTCGGCCGGCCCGGAGAACGGCTCGATCCCCTTCGGACCAGCCGCTGAGATCGCGCCACCGGTACCGGGCCAATGCCACCAACCGCCACGCCAGTTACGGGACAGGGATGCTCCGGTGGCATACGAGGAGGACCGGGCTAGACAGCAGTCGAGCGGCACTGCAAGCTGCTCGGCATGAAAATCATGAAACATGAACCGACGGTGGCTGACGCCCACGGTCTGGTGGCAGGGACCGGACGGAGGGAACGCGCCACCCCACCTCAGCCGCTCGTGGCCGGCGCCGGCGACGCGTTATCCAGACATTCCCCACACCGTCCTGTGGCCGCACGACCCGGCACGCCGGTAGCGGTCGTGGGTGAGGTGCTCGCCCGATTATGGCGCAGCGCGTTCCTCGGGAGGCCCGCATGACCAGTACCGAGGCGATGCCACGACACAGGCCGGGCCTGGCACTTGGGGTGCTGGCCGGGGCGCTCGCACTGGACGTGAGCGGTCTGGGGGTGCTCAATGCCGCCCTGCCGTCCGTGGGAGCGCATTTCGATCTGGACGAAGCCACGCTCCAGTGGGTCATGATTGCCTACGCCGTCACGTTCGCCGGATTCCTGCTGGTGGGCGGCCGTCTGGCCGATGTCTTCGGCCGACGGCCGGTGTTCGAGTGCGGTGTCGCCCTGTTCACGGTGGCCGCGTTGGCCGGGGCCGTGGCGCCGGACACCGGGGTCCTGCTCGGTGCGCGGGCGATCCAGGGCATCGGCGCGGCCCTGTCAGGTCCGGCCGCACTGGCCCTGCTGACCGAGGTGTTTCCGGCCGGTCCGGCGCGCAACCGGGCACTCAGTGTGTACGCCGCGGTCGGCGCGGCGAGCTTCAGCGGCGGGGTGCTGCTGGGCGGTGTACTGACCCAGTTCCTCGGCTGGCGGTCGGTGCTGTGGTTCTCGGTGATATTGGGGCTGGCTGTGCTGGCCGCGACGCGCGCCGGGCTGCCCAGTGGTGTCGGGCGCGGCGGCCGGCTGGACCTGCCGGGTGCGATCTCGGGCACTCTCGGCCTCACCCTGCTGGTCGTCGGCGCGAGCAGTTCCGGCACCTTGGCATGGAGCGCACTCTGCGTCGCAGTGGCCTGCCTGGTCTTCTTCGTCGTGCACGAGCACCGCACCGCCGACCCGGTGCTTCCGCTCGGCCTCTTCCGGCTTGCATCGGTACGGGGCGCGAGCCTGGCAGCGTTCCTCCAGTACATGGGCTCGGTCGGGATGCTGTTCTTCGCGCCGCTGTATCTCCAGGAGATGCTGAAGTACTCTCCGCTCCAGTCCGGTCTCGCCCTGGTACCGATGTCGGCGGGCGTGTTCCTCACCGCCAACTTCGTCACCGGACGCCTGCTCGCCACGTACACGCCGCGAACGCTGATGGTCGTTGGGCTCGTCCTGATCGGCGGAGGAACAGCGCTGTGGATGAGCACCCCGCACCAAGGCAACTATCTGCTGCATGTGTTGCCCGGCCTGGTGATCAGCGGCATCGGTCAGGGACTGAACTTCCCCTCGATGACGTCCGCCGCGCTCACCGGCGTCGAGCCGGACCGGCACGCGGTCGCCGGGGCGGTGAATGTCGTGGCACAGCAGATCGGCGCCAGCGTCGGAGTGGCGGTCATGGTCCTGGTCGCAGCGACCAGCAACGACCAGCTCACCGGCTACCACCTCGCCTACCTCGCAGCCGGCATCGCCTGTGCGCTCGGAGCGGTATTCATCGCCATGGCAGGTCGTCATGACAAGCACGGCCTGAAGAGCCCTCATACGGAATAGAGCATCCCGCACATGGCCGTCAGACCCGACGGCGGAAGACGCATTCCAGGCGGTGCCGGCCACCGTGCGACCCCGGCACACCGAGCAAAGGGGCCTGACGGGGCCACAACGGTATTCGGCCTATAAGCAGCCGCACTTCCGCCACCATCACGCCCCTGCCTCCCGCACTCCTCACACCCGGCACCCCATGACCCCGCAGCAGGACATGGAGCCGCCCGGCAGACGGACTCCGGGACTCCGGGACTCCACCTGACTGTCCCGCGGTTTCGGGGCAGTTACTCCGCAGATTCCAAGCGAAAGAAATGGGTCACATGAGCCAACAGAACAGCTCCCGCCCCGCAGAAGCCTCCGGCTCCTTCGCCCTCGGCGGCGACCTGACCGTCAACCGCCTCGGCTACGGCGCCATGCAACTCACCGGACCCGGCATCTGGGGTGAGCCCAAGGACCCGGCCGAAGCCGTACGGGTGCTGCGCCGCGCCGTCGAGCTGGGCATCAACTTCATCGACACCGCCGACTCCTACGGCCCCTTCGTCAGCGAGCGGCTCATCCGCGAGGCTCTGCACCCCTACGCCGACGACCTACTCATCGCCACCAAGGGCGGGCTGACCCGCCCCGGCCCCGACGACTGGCGACCTTTAGGCCGACCCGAGTACCTGCGCCAGCAGGCCGAGCTGAGCCTGCGCCACCTCGGCGTGGAACGGATCGGCCTCTACCAGCTGCACCGCATCGACGAGCAGGTGCCGCTCGCTGACCAGTTGGGCGAGCTCGTCCTGCTTCAGAAAGAAGGCAAGATCCACCACATCGGCGTCTCCGAAGTGACCGTCCAGCAGCTCGAGGAGGCCCGCACGATCACGGAGATCGCCTCCGTGCAGAACCTCTTCAACCTCGCCAACCGCAGCGCCGAAGACGTCCTTGAGTACGCCGAGCGCGAGAACATCGCCTTCATCCCGTGGTTCCCCATAGCCACCGGCGAACTCGCCCGCTCCGGCGGCCCGCTCGACGCCGCCGCCAAACGACACGGCGCCAGCCCCTCCCAACTCGCCCTCGCCTGGCTACTGCACCGCTCCCCGGTCATGCTCCCCATCCCCGGCACCTCCCGGACCGCCCACCTGGAGGAAAACGCCGAGGCCGCCCGCATCACCCTCACCGACGACGAGTTCGACGCCCTGGCAGCCGCAGTCTGACCCACCAGCACGCCAAGAGCGGATCGCCACGCCTTGACCAGCCGGGCATCGCGTGGGTCAGCCTCGGCCCGGATGACGGCCTGGGTGCACAGCGCGTACGCCATGTGCCCCCAGGCCTGCCCTGGTTGCCGAGAACACCTCAATGGATAACTGATGGAGATGATGTCGTCCCACCCAGCGGAATGACGGGGGAATCACCGCATGGTATACATTCACAATGCCTTTACAACGCCCCTTCCGTTTCGGTGTCAACATGTTCGTTCCCGGATCGCGACGCGAGTGGATCGCGAAGTGCCGCAGAGCCGAGGAACTCGGTTTTGATGTAGTCGGAGTGGCCGATCACCTGGGATTCTCCGCGCCGTTTCCAGCAATGGTGCTCGCAGCCGAAACGACCGAACGGGTACGGCTGTCTACGTTCGTGTTGAACACGCCCTTCTACAACCCCGTTCTTCTCGCGCGTGATGTGGCGAGCACCGACCAATTCGTCGACGGGCGTTTGGAACTCGGGCTCGGCGCAGGCTATGTGAAGGCCGAGTTCGACACCGCGGAGATACCGTTCCCCAGCGGCGGAAAGCGGGTCGAACAGCTGGAACGGACTGTCACGACGTTGCGCCGTCTGTTTGAGGACACGGAACATCAGCCGCGTCCAGCCCAACCATCCGGTCCGCCGCTGCTGATTGGGGGTTGGGGCGACCGGCTGCTGCGGCTGGCCGCCACGCACGCCGACATCATCGCCTTCACCGGAGGCTGGGCCAACACCACCGGTGATGTCCTCCATCTGGCCGGAGTCGCGCAGACGGAAGAACGGGTCGCCTATGTGCGCGGCCTGCTCGGTGACCGCGCCGACGATGTCGAGCTCAATATCATGGTGCAACAGGTGATTCCGCCCGCCGAACGCAGCGCGATACCGGACAGGTTCGATCCGCTGCTGCCCGACGCTGCGGACAGCCTCGAGGACCTGCCCAGCGTGTTGATCGGAACCCCGGTGGAGATGGCGCAACAAATCAAGGAACGCCGCGAACGCTACGGCTTCACCTACTTCACGGTCATGGAATACAACATGGAGAACTTCGCGCCAGTCATGGCCGCACTGCGCTGAACTGCTCAATTCGCCACAATGCCACCGGCGACGGGGGCTGGGATCGAAAGGGGTGCCCCGATGCGCATCGGCGCCAGAATTAGTCGTGGAACGGCCGGCGCGAATTTCGCGCCCGCCGACCAGGAAAGCGAAAGCCCCACGACCCTCATGCTGTTACGCCACGGTGAGACGGCATTGACACCGGAGAAGCGGTTGTCCGGCAGCGGCGGCTCCGATCCGGCGTTGTCGGAAGCCGGGCAACGGCAGGCCGAGGCCGCCGCGAGGATGCTCGTGGCACGCGGTGCGGTGCAGGCGGTGGTGTCCTCACCGCTGTGCCGAGCCCAGCAGACGGCCGAGACTGCGGCACGACGGCTGGGCCTGGAAGTCCACGTCGACGAAGGGCTCACTGAGGCGGATTTCGGTGCCTGGGAGGGACTTACGTTCGCCGAGGTGGGCGAGCGCTACCCGGACGAGCTGGCAGCATGGCGCGCCTCCCCGGCGGCGGTGCCGGGCGGAACGGGGGAGACGTTCACCGCGGTTGCGCGCCGGGCCGCGCTCTCGCGGGACCGGCTCCTGGCGCGGTACAAGGGACAGACCGTGTTGGTCGTTTCGCACGTCGGGGTGTTGCGGACGCTGGTTCGGCTGGCGCTGGGCGCACCGCCCGCGTCGCTGTTCCGGATGGAGCTCTCGGCTGCCTCATTGTCGGCCGTGGCCTATGACGGGGACGGGAATGCGTCGGTGCAATTGCTGAACGACACGTCGCACCTGGCGGACCACCGCTGACCTCGGCAGCCGAACGAGGGCGCTGCCCGGCACAGCGCCCTCGTGGGTCAGCGTCGAATCGTCTTGGTGCGCATGAGGAATTCAGCGAGGTAGCCGTCGTGCGGCAGTCCGTGCTCCATCCACGGTGTCGGATGGGCGCCGACGTAGACGTTGGCGATGGTCGGCTCGGCCACCAATGCGTCGATCAGGTCCTCGTCGGTGGTGACGGCAGTGAGGACGAGGGTGTCGCGCAGCGGCCGGATCCCGGCGTCGCGGTCCCACGGTGCAACCCACGCACAGGGGAAGCCCAATTCCATCCCGAGCTGTTCGGCGAACGGGCTGTCGAGCTGGTGCACCGCCGGCCGGAGCACGGCGGAACCATCGCCGAGATCGTCGACGATACCGTCACCGCCGAGCCACGCCTTGGTGCCCGCTGCCCGCTGCCGCAGATACCCGTCCCACCGACGGGCGGGACCGACGGGCATCACGGGCAGGACTGCGCGTTCGTCCGTCGCGGGCAGGCTGGGCAGCGCGGCGAGGCGTTCGGCGATCGCCCTGGCCACGGGGGAGGGGTCGCCCTCGACCAGTACGCCGGTGGCGTTGACGCAACCGACGCCCCCACCACTGCTGATCGACTCCACGATGGTGTCGACGATCGGCTCCCACTCGGTTTCGGCAGTGATGAGTATCTTGGAGCGCCCGGGGCCCTGCGGCAGAATGCGCCCATCGCCCGCATATTTGCCCACGACATCCGCGCCGCCGTACACCATTCCGAAGTCGGCGTGCCGAAGGATGTCGTCGGCCACGTTGTGGTCGGTGGGCAGCAACGCGATTCCCTCGTCGCCGAAACCGGCCTCGCGCAGGGCAGTGATCAGCCGATGTGGGGTGAACGGCTCACGACGGGAGGGACGCACGGCAACGCGGTAGCCGAGCGCGAGAGCATCGAACCAACCCTGGTGCACCGCAGGGTGATTGCCCGCCGCATGGACGGCGAATACCTCACCGCGCCGGGTCCACACCGCCGCACCGCCCTGAGCCCGCGGATCGCGCCACGAGCCGACCGCAGCGGCCGGCCGCGCGTTCTCGACGCTGTGGTGGATCCGCTCGGCGGCCCGCGCGATGTCGTCGGTGGCATTGCGCACCACCGTGATCGGTATCCCGGTGACCGCGCTGACGGTGCGCTGATATTCCTGGGCCGTCAGCCCCCCGATCGACTGCGTGGCGAAAGCCCGGCCCGCCTGTGCGAACGCGGCGATCCGTGTGTCGAGGGGTAGCGCCGGCGCTCGGCGCAGGGCCTTTATTGCGCGGGTGATGTAGAGCGAGGGTGCGAGACTCAGTGTCGCGACCGGGTTTCCGGCAAGATCTCGAATGCTCTCCTGGCGCCGGGACCGATAGGGGCCGCCGGGGCCGAGAACGTCCAGGGACAACATCAGTACACGCCCTCGATCACCTTCGTATCGCCGAAGGACGCCACGGGTGCGACATCTGCGACCGCATCACCGAAGCCGCCATCCACCGGTGCGATCCGGGTTGCGTAGTCCCGCTCGATGTTGTTGACCAGCAAGGCAGTTCGGCTCATGTGATGCAGAACGATCTGCCCGCGCTCGCCGTACGGAACGACCCGGCCGGTGTCGGGGTCGATCACCCGGAACGTGGTGTACGGGGCGAAGGAGTCGAACACGCACGGCTCGTCGTCACCGAGGCCGGGCCGCTCGACCGATGTCCCCAGCATCATTGTGCCGCCGTACCCGCCGACGAACTTGGCGTTTCCGAACACCTCGTCGCGCAGCAGATCTCGGGTGTCGGCGTCCAGATGCGTACCGCCCCAGATGATCGCGCGAACCTTCCGGTTCACCAACTCGACCAGATCATCGTGCTGCGCGAGGCGCTCCAGCATCGGCGGGGTACCGAAGAGTACGCCCACATCCTGGCCGGCCAGAATGTAGCCGACCTGTTCGATGATGTGGTCGGTGTAGGCGTCGGCCATGTCCGTCCGGCCCTGCGCGAGCAGCTTCTTCACCCATCGCGGGTCCAGATCGATGCTGAAGTTCAGCCCACCCCGAGCCATCGCGGTGTCGACCGCCATCGCTCCGACATTGTGCGGCCCGCTGGGAACCGCACTGACCCAGTCGACATTGCGAGGTACGCCGTGAGCATCCAGTCGCTCGCTGAACCATGCGACGCTGCTCCGCTGCCACTCCGCGGCGTACGCCACTCGCTTGGGCTGCCCTGTGGTACCGCCGCTTTCGTAGACGGCCGCCCCGTGCTCGTCACCGTAGCCACGAGGAATCAGGTCACGGACGCCGACGTCGCGCAGCTCGTCCACCACATTGGGAAACAAGCCGAGATCGTCGAAATCCCGGACATCGGTCAGCGGATCGAAGTCGAGAGTCTCGGCCCGTTTCAGCCAGAACGGTGACCCGGTCTCCGGACTGAAGTGCCACCGCATCATCTCCCGAACGAACTCTCCGCCAGTGTGCTCGACCATGGATTTCCCTCTCGAAAGAAGTGAACAATGCCAAGGAAACCGGCGCGCGACGTCGGCTCACCGTTCGCGCCCCTCTCTCCGCCGCACGCCAGCGCGTTCCTACCCGGTCTCGGCCGAACCACTGAGACAGCGGGCAGTGGAGAGGCCGGCCGTGTCGATCCAGGAACTCTTGTCGAGCACGAGGTCTCGGATGATCTCTCCGGCGGCAGGTGCCTGGCACAGTCCCTGACCGGAGAATCCAGCCGCATAGAAGAACGGGCGGGAGTGAGCGCGCCCGATGAAAGCCATCCCGTCCGGACTGACATCGAGGTCTCCGCTCCACCCGTGCTCGAGGCCGTTGCCGGCGAGGGTCGGGAACGTCGTGCCGACGCGGTGTGACACCCTCTGCAGCCAGGTCTGTCGGGTTTCGTCCGGAGCGGGGCGGCCCATCCCGACGAGAACGCGGTCTCCCCAGCTACGAATCCGCAGGCTGGAAGGGTGCATGGTCATCGGCAGAGCGTTGCGCGGGGCATTACCAGGGGTGTCGGTCAGAAGCATTTCGACGGGGTAGGTGGTCACGGGAATGCGCACGTCGGCCATGGCGGCGACCGTTCCCGCCCAGGGGCCTGCCGCGCAGACGATGGTGTCGGCGCGGATGCTGCCCGCAGGCGTGTGGACCCGCCCATCTGGGTCGATGCCGGTGACGGGTGTTTCCGTGCACAGAAGGGCGCCGGCCTGCTGGGCGGCTGTGGCATAGCCGCGCACGATCGCGGCGGGATCGCAGGCGTAGGCTTCGGGCGACCAGGCTGCCGCCAGGATGCTTCGCTCGTCGACCAGCGGGTTGAGCCGCGCTGCTTCAGCAGCGGTCACGAGTTCGACGTCCACTCCAGCTGCCTGCTGGGCAGCTTGGGTGTCTCGGAAGTCCTGCACCTGGTGTTCGTCGGTGAACAGCACGAGTAAGCCGATACGCGTCAAGCCGAGGTCGTTTCCGGTCCGTTCGGTGAAGGCGTGGTAAGCCGCCAGGCTCCGGACGGCAAGGCTGCTGATGAGAGCGTTGCCGGGAAAGTAGGTACGTACAACGCCCGCAGTGGTGCCGGACGATCCCGAGCCGAGCGCGCCACGCTCCAGCAGGACGGTACCGACGCCTGCCTCGGCGAGCTGGGACGCTATTGAGTTGCCGATGACGCCCCCGCCGATGACGACGGCGTCCGTGCGTTCGGGGAGTTGGCTCACGGCTGGCGGACCAATTCGTCGGTGCGCAGTTGGCGCAGGTGATCTGCGGTGTCCCACGGGTACAGGTGCAGATTCCAACCGCCCAAACAGTTGACGTAGAGGGCCAGTTGGCTCACCACACTCAGGAAATCGTCGCGATCGAGCTGGTCGAGGCAGCTCAGGAAGCGCTGGGTGAAACTCCAAAGCTGCTCCAGGCCGCAGTAGCCCAGAAACTCGGCCGGAAGACCGACCAGCAGGCGCGTCATGTGCCGCAAGGAATCCATCGGCATGTCCTGGACCGCGGCCCGGACCAGACCGCCGTAGGTGGCGTACCCCAGTGGGCGGGTCTCACCGTTGACGAACAACAGTGTGGGCAACACCGTCTCAAAACTGCCCGCCCCGGAAGGAATCACCCCCTCGTGGAGGTCAACGAGTTCCTGTGGTCCGGACAGCCAAGCACGCTCGGTCGCGGTGTACACGTCCTGGATGAGACGATTCGCGTCGGGATCTGCGGCGGTCAATTGCGGAATACGGTGGCCGCCTTCGGTTCCCGCCTTGCGGACCTCCGCCAGGATCGGCTTCTTCGTCGAATAGACCGAATCCCAGACCGCCTGCCCGGCCTCCCGTAGTGCGGGCATATCTTCCTGCCGGATCTGGCCCACCGGGGATGCCGGCATCGGTTCGGTTAACGTGCCGTACTTGATGCCCAAATGCTGTAGCGCGGAGCAGAATACGGTCCCATCGGGCGCCTCGCGTCGATCCGCGATCCGAGTGGACGCGGACAGATGCAGAAGCGACGGGATCGGTGCCGCGTGATAGAGATGCTGTCCCGCCACCAGCGCGTGTCCCTGCAGACTCTGGTAGGGCAATGCCTCCCACAGTGCGTCGGCAAGTTCAGGGTTGCGGCCGTCGAGTTCCGCGGTCACGGTGATACCCAGGTCGGGCCAGGCTATTTCGATATGCCGACCGGAAAATGTTTCAGTCAAGGTCTTCCCCTTCGTTCAGTGAGATGTCGTGGCTGCTATTGCTCTGCGAAAGAGTCACCGACGGAGTCGGTTTCGTACGTCATCATGGCGATGGTCGTCTCGACGGCCTCGGCATCGCCCGCGGCATTCCGTAGCGCTTCTATCCCGAAGCACTTCTATAGGCAGGGCACGCGCATCCGATGCTTGACCAGGGCAGTGGTGGCCAGCTTCTCCCAGCCATTGCGGCTCTTGCCCTTGGGGCGCTTGACCGGGGTGCGGACGGCGCCGTCGGCGCCTCGGTAGCCAGAGTCGACGGTGATCTCCACGTCCTGCTCGGCGGCGACTCGATGATGCCGTCGGCGCGGGCGGCGGTCAGGTCGTGCGTGGAGCCGGCCCGGACCTCGCCAAGGGAGACCAGCTCCCCTCGGTGGTGGTCAGCGCCTGCACGTTCATGCCGTGTTCGCGGTGTTTGGCCTGGTAGAGCGGATCCGTTGGCCTCGGAGGCCGGGCTGGTTGCAGCGCCAGGCGGACAGCAAGGCGCCGCCCCGCAGCAGGCGCCGCTCTTGCCCGGAGGCGGCGAGGCGTCGGCCATGCTGGGGCCCAGCGCGGCGAGGGCATCGATGCCCTCGTTGACGTAACGGCGGGCGGTCTCGGCGCCGATCCTGAAGTGGCATCCGAGCTGTTCAAACGTGTCGCCCTTGGCAAGGAAGGCCAGCAGCACGAGCGCCTGGCCCCACGGCGCCAGGGCCCGCCGGATACCGCCCGCGTCATCCCTCCGGGCGGCGGTCAGGCTCTCTCGTCAGGAAACCAGGGTGGAGGGTACGTCGAGCGTGGCGCGATAGGTGCGCCAGCGAAGCTCCTTGTGTTGCACGGCGGTTGGCTCTCCATGCGACATCGAGGGGCTTCGTTGCGTTACGGGGTCCTGCCCACATCCGAACCGGGCGCGATGAGATTCGCTCAGTCATATGCTGGGAATTCATCTGGCTAGCGGCACGCTTCATGAGCCATTTGCGCCGCTCGGGAATGGGCGTGAATTCTTCTGATCTCGCATAAATGACGGGCTCTGCGCAATTCTTAGCAAAACCCTCAAGAATATTATCGCGCATACCGGCATCACAAGTCACGTCGAAATGCCCGTACTCCAGATTGTCCGGGCATCTCTTTACGTGATCACCCCTCCGGCGCGTCGAGGGAGGAGCAAGAAATTCAACAGCTACACGGTAATGGACGTGCCCCCTGGCGAAACCGTGCACCCCGTGAAGGTAAGCCTCGTTATAGGTATGTCCACTGGCAGTAACTGGATCGCTGACTTGCAACTTCCAATCGAACCGGCATAACCGGTCTAATCGGTCTAACAAGGATCCCTCCGAGGTCTACCGACGTCTACCGAGGTCTTGCTAAACGATCTCTCAATTAGAGAATACATGCCAGGATCAACTGGTCAACCCTTCGCATCGGATTCGACCCAAGGTGCCCATGCAGCGCTGGTGGATGCGTGGAAGCCGTCCGGCAGGCCGATGCCGGTGACCGGGTCGGTGCACTCCAGTAGCGGGACCAGCACGTGCGGCCCGCAGTGCTCCAGGAAGCGGTGGCGGTAGGTCTGCCAGGCGGGTAGGGCGTGAGCCGGGCCAGTGGCGGTCGCGGCGGCCTTGGCTTCCCTCCTCGTGGACGACGACGCGGAAGTGCACTACCTGCCGGAACCCCTGATCTCGGCCGCGCACGGCGCGGGCCGCGCCAACGAGCCCTACGCACAGCTCCGCACCCGCCTGACCGTACGTCTGGCCGGGAGCCCCTTGTCGGATCAGGAACTCACCGTCGGCCCCGGCGTTCCTTCCTGGTCAGGTCCTGCCGTACGGCCGCCAGGTCGTCTCCCGAGGCTCGATCGGTCCTGCTCGTCGAAACGGTCCGGAGGTCTGGACCACAGCGTGCCCCATGAGCCCCCGGGGGTCGGCCTGTTTCCCGGCGTAGCGCCACCGATGCTGATTTTGTGCTGACTTGCTGACCTTAAAATGCCTTCTGACCTGCACCTGCACCTGCAACGATGCCTTGCCATGTCTCTTCGAGTTCGTTCCAGTGGCTGATGACTTGCCACTTCCTTGTGTGCTTAAGAATCGGGTAGCGGGCGGCCTCGCATGCCCGAGCAGCTGAGAAGGCTCGATCTTTACGTTGGCCCCGATGTATATGTCGTCTGTCCTGAGAGATGGCTCGATTTCCAGTAAATGCCTTCGGAGGCGGACGGCTGAGGGTGAAGCGCTGCAAAGTCCGTGGCTGCCACCAGCAGGTCGGCCGCTCTACGGAGCAGGCCGACCGCAACGGGGTTGCCGTCCTTCCGCGTTGCCCTCCGGGCGGAATTCAACATTCCTCACCCACCGCAAAAACCACTGGTACAAACGTGCAAGGATCCGGACAATGATGCGGGCGCTCCCCACACCTATGCGGAGCGCACCGCCTGGTTTCCGCATACCTCATGGAGTCATACGTGACCCAGTCTTCCCGGCGTGCCCGCGCGCTGTCGCGTCTCGTCACCTCGGCGATCAGCGTCGTTCTGGCCGGTGCCACGGCCGGTACCGCTCTGGCCGACGCTCCTGCGACGACCGTTCCGGCGAAGAACGTCGCCCGGAGCGTCGCCGCGGCCGGGCAGCACAAGCCCACCCCAGCCGCACCGTTCTTCCTCCTCTCCGGGATCCTGCCGTCGGGCCAGATGTACGTCTACATGGCCGACGGGAAGGGCGGCTTCGACGAGCGGTCGGGCGCCTACGTCTGGCCGCACTTCAGGTACGGGGTGTCGATCGACCCCGATCTGACCGGCTACCAGGACGGTGCGTACCACGTCATGGACGACGGCGCGCTGAATCTCTGGCGCAACGGGCGCCTCAAGAAGGTGGCCACCGGCTGGGGTCGGTACAACGTCGTGTTCTCCCCCGGCACCCTGGGCGGCGCCAAGCACCCCGACCTGCTGGCCCGCGACAAGCAGGGCGTCCTGTGGCGCTTTCAGACCAAGGCGGACGGCTCGCTGGCACCGCGCGTCAAGGTCGGCCCCGGCTGGAACCAGTTCACCCAGATCGCCGGTCAGGGTGACCTGACCGGCGACGGCAAGCCGGACATCGTCGCCCGCGACAAGCAGGGCGTCCTCTGGCTGTACAAGGGCACGGGCGATCTGCGGAAGCCGTTCGCGCCCCGCGTGAAGGTGGGTCCCGGCTGGAACCAGTTCAATAAGCTGGTGGCCACGGGTGACGTCGACGGCGACGGCCACAGCGACCTCCTCGCCCGCGATCCCAAGGGCAACCTGTGGCTGTACAACGGCACGGGCAAGGCGTCGTCGCCGTTCACGTCCCGGGTGAAGGTCGGCTCTGGATTCAACCAGTACCGCGAACTGTTCTAACCGTCCTTACGGGGCGAGGCGTTCGCGCTACGCCCAGCAGCCCGACACAGGACCTCTACGCGGCCCGTCCTCTGGCAACCGTCTCAGCCATTATCGGTTGGCGACGAGGACTCCGTAGACGGCCACCGACCGGACGGTCGACCCCATCATGCCGCGGGCGGTGGCGGCCGCCGCGGAAGAAGCCCTCGGGCCGGGCCCGGTCCGAGGGGCGGTGCAAACGGCCCGGGCCCCACCCACGTTCTCAGCCCAATCAATGAGTTTCTGGTCATGCCGCTGAAGGCTTTTGCGTGTGCTGCCGTCCGGATGATGAGGTGGCATGGTGACCCACCACGATGAGGCGGCGGCCGTCCGACCATTGACACTGGCTTGGGTGAGCCGACACCTGGAGGTCGGCGAACGGATCATCAGAACCGAGGCGTTGCAGGGTGGCATCACTGCCGAATTGCGGCGGCTGACCATCGGCAGGCCGGACGGAGGCACCCGTGACCTGGTGCTGCGGACCTTCGTCAACGTGGAGCACGCCGAGGACTGGCTGAGCAGGGAGGCTGGCGCCCTGATCCTGCTCACGGGGACCGGCGTGCCGGCTCCTGGACTGGTCGCGGTTGATCCGACCGCCGAGCATTGCGAGTATCCGTCGCTCCTCATGACACATCTGGCGGGCCGGACGGTCCTCGACGATGAGGGATTGGAGACGCGCGTTCCTCTGCTGGCCCGTCAACTCGTGGCGATCCACGCGTTGCGACCCTTCCCCAAGCGATCGACTTCGCTCGAGCAGGGGAGACCCCATCGGCGACCCCGGGCGTATGTGGCGTGGACGACCGCCGACACCGTCGTGACTCCGAAGGGCGCCGACGCGGCGGCATGGGCCGCGGCGATCGACGTGATCCGGGGGCCCGCGCCGCCCTATGAAGGACGGTTCCTGCACCGGGACTTCCAACCCGGCAACGTGCTGTTCGACGTGCCGCCCCCACACCCGGCAGGTGCCCGGATCACCGGCGTCGTCGACTGGGCAGGGACCTCCTGGGGCCCGACGGATCTCGATGTGGCGCACTGCTCCACCAATCTCGCGCTGCTGCACGGCCCGGCGTGGGGGCAGCGGTTCGCCGAGGCGTATGAGGAGGCCGGCGGGGTGCTGGCCGCGGCCGCGAGCGAGCGGCTGTACTGGCGGGTTCGGGACGGACTGGCGTGCTCAGAAGAAGTGCAGTCGGTGTCCCAGCCATGGCGGGAGGCAGGGAGGACAGAGCTGACGACGCGAGCCGTGGAGGAGCGGCTGGATGCCTATGTCACCGCCCTGATGGATGCGCTGGGCTGAACCAAGGCGGTCCGAGGCGCCGCCCCGGCGCCGAGCGCCGTGCCCGGCTTCCACGCACAGACGCCCTCAGCCTGGCCGGCTGGCTTCGACGTCTTGCTACCAGCGCATCCCACTGGCCCGCCGGCGCCGGGTCCGGCGCCGGGTCCGGCATCAGGCAAGGGGCGAAGATCCAATCTGATGTCTCCGCTGACAGCCCACTGCCGTCATTCCTCGTGAATGCCCGCAGCGGCGAAGATCTCCAACTGCTGCTGAAACTCAGGCTCGGTCCACTTCGTGTGGTCGCGTACGCAGGGTGACTGTTGATCTCCTCCTAATGGCAGTTTTAGTGGCCGTAGGCGGTCAGGGGCGGTCAGTTCGCGCAGGGCTGGCTGGCCGCGCATGAAGCTGGCTCCCCTCACCAGGCCCCTTGGAATCGATCTTCTAGGCTGGCGCGGTGACTGATGAGCAGAAGTGGGGGCAGCCGTCGGGAGTGTGGGCCACGGCGGTGGGGGTGGCCAGGGTGCGGGCGCTGGAGACCGAGCGGGAGAACGCGCTGTTCCGCGACCCACTGGCACAGGCCTTCGCCACCGCCGGCGGCCTGTGGCCCTCCTCGCCGCCGCTGCCCGATGACGAGGCCGCGCGACGCCGCCGGCAGGCCGTGTCGTACTCCATCGTCATCAGGACGAAGTTCCTCGACGACCTGTTGCAGCAGGCCTCCGCGTCCGGGGTCCGGCAGATCGTGCTGCTCGGCGCCGGCATGGACAGCCGGGCCTTCCGGATGGACTGGCCCGAGGGCACCCGGCTGTTCGAGGTCGACACCGCCGCGCCACTGGACTTCAAGGCTTCGGTGCTGCGCCAGGAGCGGGCCGTCGCACGCTGCGAGCGGATCACCGTCGCGGTGGATCTGCGTGCGGACTGGCCAGGCGCGCTGGCCGCCGCAGGGCACGACCCGACCGTGCCGACCGCGTGGATCGCCGAAGGACTACTGATCTATCTGCCCGAGGACGCGGTGGAGCTACTGCTGGCCCGGATCAGCACGCAGTCGGCGGCAGGCAGTCGGATGGGGCTGGCATTGGGCTCGCGCGGCGTGATCGAGCGCTTCGGCGCGGACGCCGCGCCGGGATCGGCGGCGTCCATGTGGGTCTCGGAGATGCCCGACGACCCGGTGGGCTGGCTGGCCGGGTACGGCTGGGAGGCCGACAGCCACACCCTGCGCGAGCGCGCTGCCGCCTACGGCCGTCCGATCAGCACCCCGCCGCAGCGCGAGGAGCGGCCCGGCGGACTGATCTCGGCGGTCCGCCGGTAGAGCGCCTCCCGGTTCCCTAGATGCTCGATTCCAGGGCGCGAGGCCTGTCCGGGGTGCGGGTGTTGGTCGGGGCGCATACACGGCTCCTGCCTGCGATTTCCTCGTGATCTGCCGACGGCGGGCACGTTCGTCGTGGTGTCGTTGCGGGTGCGGAGGTTCGTCTGCGAGGAGGAATCCTGCGCGCGCATGACCGTCGCCGAGCAAGTACCCGGTCTCACCCGCAGGTTCGGGCGACGGACCGAGCGGCTGCGGTCGACGCTGGTGTCGGTCGGTCCGTCTTGCGCGCGCGGGCCGGGCCGGCGCCCGGATGACGGACGCCTTCAAGGTTCCGGTCAGCCGGAACACCCTGTTGAGGCTGATCGCCTCGCTTCCGGACCCCGCCACCGCAGTACCCCGCGTGGTCGGCGTGGACACGCCCAGCGCAAGGGCCGTGTCTACGGAACCGTGCTCGTCGACGTCGAGACACGCCGCCCGGCCGACCTCCTTCCCGATCGGGGGCGGACACGCTCGCGGCCTGGCTCGCCGAGCGGCCCGGCATCGAGATCGTCTGCCGTGACCGGGCGCCCTTCTTCGCCGAAGGTGCCACCCGCGGCGCCCGCAGGCCCTCCAGGTCGCCGACCGGTGGCATCGCTGGCACCACCTGGGCGAAGCCGCCGAGAAGTGCGTCTACCGGCACTGTGGCTGCTTGCGTCCCACGCCGCCCCAGTAGCGTGTCGGCCGGTCCACCAGGCGTGGCCACCGCACTACCCGGAGGCTTCAACTCATTCCGGGAGTCCTGCCGTGGCCACCAGCGACGCTGAGGGAAGCTCAGACGCTGTCCAGTCGGTTACCGCCCGACCGGATTGAGGTAGGTGGCCGGGTGGGTGGCGCCGTCCTGCTTGAGGATCTGGCCGCCGAACGGCCACTTCAGGGTGAAGTGCTCCGTCTCGTTCGGCGGGGTGACCAGGAACTTCGCCGGAACGAACTTCTCCTTCTGCGGCGTGGACTTGGCCACCGGGAGCAGGGTGATGCTGAAGTCCACCGTGTCCCCCTGCTCCAGGGTCATCTTTTCGGGCTTCTCGGAGGAGCGCGCCAGCGACCAAGTGCCGTCGGTCGCCTGAGCGCCGATCATGTCGACACCGGCGAAGCCGGACAGGGTGCAGGTGCGCTTGCTCTGGTTGGTGAACCAGATGTGCGCCTGGGTCTGCTTCTCGGTCTGCTCCATCTCCGGCCTGGCGTCTTCCCCGGTGGCGAAGCCGGCCTTCAGGTCGGCGGTGTGGCAGCGGGTCAGCTCGGCTTTGGCGGGGGCGGCCGAGGCCGGGACAGCGGTTACGGCAGTGCCGGCGACGACGACGGCCGCAAAGGCCAGGGCGGTCAGCTTGCTCTTCATGTCGGGTTCCCCTCGAAGGCGAATCGGCGCGCAAGGTCAGCGCGCGCCTACACAGTTGAAGATGTGCAATGCGTGAGGAAGGTTCGGTGTGCCGGAGAACCTTCGGGGCTCGCCCGACTCGCCGAAGGGTTCCCACTTGAGCCAGGCGACGAGCTCCATGTGCTTGGTCGGGGGCGAGGTACGGATCAGGTCTTTCCACAGCTCATTCGCCGGCACGCTGCGCTTCGCCGGTCCAGCGGGCCGGGCATGTGCGTGGCCGGCTGCGATCGCGGGAGACCGCAGCCTTGGCCGGGTGGGGCGTCTGGAGTGGGGGAAGTCATGATGTTCCTGTCGTGGCGCACGAGTCAGGTCATGCGGCCCGGCTTCGTCGCACGCTTTCGCCCAAGACGAGCCGCTGGACGGAGATGGTGAGGTCGTCGACGCGCAGGCCGGTCAGGTCGGACACCCGGTGGGCGATGTAGCGCCGGATCTCGCCGCAGGCGCGGGCGATGTCGACGGGGTAGGGGCAGGTCCACGGAGACCCTCAGGCGTGCCGAGCCTTCGTGCACGGCGGCCGTGGAGTGGGCAGGGCTCAGGCCGAGACGAGTGGGCGGCTGGCCGGTGTGCCGGGTGAGGGCTTCGCGCGCCGCGCGGACCGCGATGCGGGTCACCATGCTCTAGGGGATCAGCGTCGCGCCGCGACGGGCGGGCGGGGGAAGCGAGGGCCTACGTGCGCTCTCACCTTCCGGGCCGCTCCCCATGGGAGGCGACGGGGTTGGGTTGTCACCGGACTCGCCCGGCGTTCCCGGTGCGGGGCGGCCCGGGGCTGTAGGTGCTGCGGGGGCGGTCAAAGGTCTCGCGGAGCCCGTCGTTCTCGCGGGTGTGTACGTAGTCGCTGACGTGCACGTCACCGCGCGCCAGGTGGCCGACGATCAGGCCCACCAGGCCCATGCCGGCGACTACGAGGAAGGCTCCGAAGCCGCCGGAGTAGCCCGCGAAACCCAGGGCCAGGCCGGTCAGGAGCCCCACCACGGTTGCGGGATCTCCAGCCTGGGCAGTGCGAACACGCTCAACGAAGTACTGTCGGGGACGCTCGGAATCGTCGTCCCAGCCCTGCCGTTCGACGCCGGGTACGTGCTGATCGGACGGCTCACCATCTCACGGGGGATCCGTGGCTGACTCTGCCGAAATCGTCGAACCGACCTCCCCGACGTCCGGCGCCGCGGGCTCTGGCGGATCCGCCCGATCCGCCGGGCCCGACCGGCCGGCCGCCGCCAGCGCGAGTATCCGGCTGGACAACCTCACCAAGCGCTATCCGGACAGCCAAGCCCCGGCCGCGGAGGACGTGACCCGGGACGAAGCGGCCGGCGAAACCGTGATCCTTGTGGGGCCCTCGGGCTGCGGCAAGAGCACCACCCTCAAGATGATCAACCGGCTGATCGAGACGACCTCGGGACAGATCACCATCGGCGGCGAGGACGTCACCGGCATCAACCGTGGCGCTCCGCCGCACCATCGGCTACGCCATCCAGGCCACGGGTCTCTTCCCGCACATGACCGTCACCGAGAACATCGGGCTCGTACCGAAGATGGCCGGCCGGCCCCGCGCGAAGGTGCGGGACCGGGGCGAGGAGATGAGCTCCGTACTGACGGTCGCCATGGCGCTGATCATGGACTGGCTCGGGACGCTCGTCGAGTTGCTGCTCCGCACACGCGGCCTGGAGGTGGACTGATGCGCCTGGCCCAGGTACGGACGGCAGTCGCGGGCGCCCTGCTGTTCGCCGCCGCAGGGCTGAGCGGCTGCGGACTGACCAGCGGCAGCCCGCTGGCCGACTCGGTGCAGCCCGGCTCCATCGGGAAGGGGCGACCGCTGGAGGGAGCCCAACTGACCGTGACATCAAAGGAGTTCACCGAGCAGATCATCCTGGGCCAGATCATGGGGCTGGTCTTCAAGGCGGCCGGCGCGGAAGTCCTGGACCGGACGAACATCCAGGGCTCGATCGGTGCCCGCGAGGCGGTCAAGTCCGGTGCGGCGGACGGGATGTACGAGTACACCGGCACGGCCTGGATCACCTACCTCGGTCACACCAAGCAGGTCGTCGACCCGCACGAGCAGTGGGAGGCCGTACGCGAGGAGGACCGCCGCAACGGCATCACCTGGCTGCCCGCAGCCCCGCTCAACAACACCTACGCGCTGGTCGCGAACCAAGCGAATGCGCAGAAGTACCGGCTGCGCACACTCTCCGACGTGGCACGTCTGACGAAGAAAGACCCGGACGCGGCGACGATCTGTGGCGGAAGCGAGTTCTCGGTGCGCGAGGACGGCCTGCCGGGCGTGGCGAAGACGTACGGATTCGCCCTCCGGCGCGGGAACTTCAAAAAGATGGACGACGGCGTCGTCTACACCCAGGTCGCCGAGGGCGCGGCCTGCGCCCTCGGCGTGGCGGCCACCACCGACGGCCGCATTCCCGAACTCAAGCTGAAGGTGCTGGAGGACGACCGGCACTTCTTCCCCAACTACAACGCGGCACCCGAGATGAACAGCGCCACTGTGAGGAAGTACCCCGCCATCGCCGACCTCCTCACCCCGATCACCAAGCGGCTGACGGGGGCGGAGGCCCAGCGGCTGAACGCGCGGGTGGACGTGGACGGGGAGGACCCGCACGAGGTGGCGAAGGACTGGCTGGTGCGGGAGGGCTTCATCCGGGAAGGCTGACAGACGGATTCGCGCGAGTGTCCGACGAGCAGGAGGAGAGCGCCCTGCCGCTCGCGTAGACGCTGCCGTCCGGAGGGCCGGGACACCATGGTCCGAACGACGCGCCCTAGACGAGTAGTTCCGATGTGATCAGTGGTCATAGGCGATCAGTGAGCGGGGGACTGCTGCGCCGGTCAGATTGTTGTGCCAGATGCCGACGGCCATCGCGAGCACACGCTGGGGCACTCGGACGGCCACGCCCTCGAAGGTCCGTCCGCCGTGTCGCTCCAGGTCAAGCTGCCCATTGAGGGTGTCGTTGACCGACTCGATCAGCTGGCGGACCTTCTTGGGTATCGGCTCTCCCTAGCGCTTCCTTTCCCGCTTGAGCGACGGCCGCAGCAGCTCGATGCCCTGCGTGACGAGGTCCATCTCGAACGGCTTGGACGCGAATCCCTTGTCCGTGCTGAGACGATTACGGGACAGCCCTTAACCGTTCGCTGGACTCGATGCCTTTGCGGGCGATCCGCACTCCAGGCCGCGCACGGGCGTTGGCGAGCATGCGGTCCAGTTCCTCGTCGTGTCCGGCGGCCGCGCGCCGGACCAGCGGGCTGTCCGGGGCCGTCGAACGTGAGGACGTGGTAGTCGCGTTCCTGTCCGCCCAGCGCGCCGAAGAAGTGCGGTTCCTCGGCGGCGCGGTCGAATCCGTTGTGCATCACCAGTGCGGCTTCGGGCCGTTGCCGGCCGCCCAGTAGAAGTAGCCGCGCAGCACGGTGTCTTCGTACGGGATCTCGACGGGCGTGACGTCGGGAAGGTGCGATGAGGTCACGGAAGCAGGCGGTACCGCGCTCGTAGGGGTGGTCGATGCGCGGGTCGTCGGGGTTTCCGTGGAGGAAGAAGTCGGCCGCCCGGTAGGAGCTGGAGGCGCGCAGCAGCCCGTCTGGTGCGCTGACGGGGATGGGCTGCTCGTGCCTCGGTTTCCAGGTGCTCGGCGGTGGACAGTCAGGCGTCGTGCCAGCCGTCGTCGTCGCTGGAAGGGACGCGGCAGGCGGTGGCGATGGCTTCGCCGACGTCCGAGCCGCCGTAGGCGGAGAAGCCGAGGTTTCGCAGCATCTGGAACCAGAACGCTGGATCGTCGTGGAACATCAACTGCTGCACGACAACTCCCGTTCGGCGAAGGCGCGGAACGTGCCCGGGGGCGGCCGGTGAGGCGCTCCACGGTGTCCGGGATACGGTCCTCGGCGCCGCCGGCGATGGCGCGGTCCATGCCGGCCAGCATGGTGGCGAACTCCAGCGGGATCTCGGCCGCCCAGCGGTCGCGCAGCTGGCCCTGACTCGGACGGAGCGGGCCTCCGGCCTGCGCCGGCAGGGCGGGACCGCGTCAGCCAGGCGCGGCACCTGCCCGGTAAGTGCGCCGGTTTGGTCCGTGACTGGTCCGGAAGTGCTGGTCAGGAGTGGGATACCAGTGAGAGAAACCAGGGGGTACGACTTATACCGGCCGTCGCTCTAGGCGGGCTGGGTGAAAGGCGCCCGACGGGTAAAGGAGCAGGTCAGGCGCCTTTCTTCGTGCCCTTAGAAGAACCCCAGCTTCTTCGCCGAGTAGCTCACCAGCAGGTTCTTCGTCTGCTGATAGTGGTCCAGCATCATCTTGTGGGTCTCCCGGCCGATGCCGGACTGCTTGTAGCCGCCGAAGGCCGCATGGGCGGGGTAGGCGTGGTAGCAGTTGGTCCATACACGGCCGGCCTGGATGGCGCGGCCGGCGCGGTAGGCGGTGGAGCCGTCGCGCGTCCAGACGCCGGCGCCGAGTCCGTACAGGGTGTCGTTGGCGATGCCGATCGCGTCGTCGAAGTCGCTGAACGGGGCGACCGCCACCACCGGGCCGAAGATCTCCTCCTGGAAGACCCGCATGCCGTTGTTGCCCTCGAAGACCGTCGGGCGGACGTAGTAGCCGCCCGCCAACTCGCCGCCCAGTTCGGCGCGGGAGCCGCCGGTCAGGATGCGGGCGCCTTCCTGTTGGCCGATGTCCAGGTACGAGAGGATCTTCTCCAGCTGGTCGTTGGAGGCCTGGGCGCCGATCATGGTGTCGGTGTCCAGCGGATGGCCCTGAACGATCTTCTCCGTACGGGCCACTCCGGCCGCCAGGAAGTCGTCGTAGTGGCCGCGCTGGATCAGTGCGCGGGACGGGCAGGTACACACCTCGCCCTGGTTGAGGGCGAACATGGTGAAGCCCTCCAGCGCCTTGTCGAGGAAGTCGTCGGCCAGCGACGAGACGTCGTCGAAGAAGATGTTGGGGCTCTTGCCGCCCAACTCCAGGGTCACCGGGCGCAGGTTCTCGGAGGCGTACTGCATGATCAGGCGGCCGGTGGTGGTCTCGCCGGTGAAAGCGACCTTGGCGACCCGGGGGCTGGAGGCGAGCGGCTTGCCGGCCTCGACGCCGAAGCCATTGACGATGTTGACCACGCCGGGCGGCAGCAGGTCGGCGATCAGGCTCATCCAGAAGTGCACCGAGGCGGGGGTCTGTTCGGCCGGTTTGAGGACCACCGCGTTGCCGGCGGCCAGCGCCGGGGCCAGCTTCCAGGTCGCCATCAGGATGGGGAAGTTCCAGGGGATGATCTGGGCGACCACCCCGAGCGGCTCGTGGAAGTGGTAGGCGACGGTGTCCTCGTCGATCTCCGACAGGGAGCCCTCCTGGGCGCGCAGGGCGCCCGCGAAGTAGCGGAAGTGGTCGACGGCCAGGGGCATGTCGGCCGCCAGGGTCTCGCGGACCGGCTTGCCGTTCTCCCAGCTCTCGGCGACCGCCAGCGCCTCCAGGTTCTGCTCCATCCGGTCGGCGATCCGGTTGAGGACCGCGGCCCGCTCGGCGGCCGGGGTACGGGCCCAGCCGGGGGCGGCCGCGTGCGCGGCGTCCAGCGCCCGCTCGACGTCCTCGGCGGTGCCGCGGGCCACCTCGCAGAAGGGTTGTCCGTTGACCGGTGTCGGGTTCTCGAAGTACTGGCCCCGGGCGGGAGCCACGAACTCGCCGCCGATCCAGTGGTCGTAGCGGGGCAGATAGCTCATGACGGCATCGGCGGAACCCGGGCTGGCGTAACGGGCCATGGTGCGGCCTCCCAATCGCTCTCGGCGCGGTGCCCGGCACTCCCGTGCGACGGGCGTGGTGCGCAGGCTAGGGGCGGTGAGGTTGCCGGAACGTTGCGACGCGCGGGGCAGACGGGCGCTCCGCCGGGGCGGGCGCTCCTCCCCGTCCGGCCGGCGAGCGCAGCCCCGCCCCCGCGCGCGGCCCCTCCACCGGCCCGCCGGCCAGGCCGTATGCGGCACGCAGCCGGTGGGCGGCGGTGCGCGGGCCGGTGCGGGCGGGGGAGTGCGCCGGCAGGGAGTCCAGCAGGGCCTCGGCGACCTCCAGGTCGTCCTCGCCCCAGGGGGTCCGCGACCACTCGCGCAACAGCTCGGGGTCGCGCGCGACGAGCAGGGCACCGCGCATCCGGTCCGCCAGCGCCTCACGCAGCCGTCGTACGCCGGGCGCCTCCGACAGCGGCAGCAGCGGACCGCGGTAGGTGCCCAGCGCGGACCGGGCGTCCCCGGCCGTCAGCTGCTCCTCCACCACGTCCAGATCGGTCTCGACGGGGCGGCTCAGGCGGTACGGACGGGAGTGCAGCAGCGCCCCCACGAGCTGGCGCAGCCGGGAGAGCTCGGCGCGCAGCGTCACCGGCCGCATTTCGCGCTCCCCGTAGAGCAGCAACGAGAGTTGATCGCCCGTCAGTCCCGCCGGGTGCCGGGCCAGCAGCACCATGATCTCGCTGTGCCGCCGCCCCAGCCGCAGCCGCTCGCCGTCCACGACCAGCAGTGCCTCGTCCCGGCCGAGCGCCGACAGGAACACCCCCGGCGCCGGGACGCCGGCGGCGAGGTGGGCCTCCGCCGCGCGGGCGGTGGCCTGCACCAGGGCCAGGCTGTGCGGGCTCGCCAGGTGGTCACCACCGGTGATGTCCACCGCGCCCAGCAGCCGCCCGGTCCGCGGATCGTGCAGCGGGGCGGCGGCGCAGGTCCAGCGCTGCACCCGCCGGTTGTAGTGCTCGGTCGCGAAGATCTGTACGGCGTGGTCGGCGGCGAGCGCGGTGCCCGGGGCGTTGGTGCCGGCGTGCCGCTCGTCCCAGCGGGCGCCGACGACGAAGTTCATCCGCTCGGCGTCGCGCCGTACCCCGGGGTGGCCCTCGACCCACAGCAGCCGACCCTGCGGGTCGCAGACGGCCAGCAGATGCGCCCCGTCCTGTGCGAAGCTGCCCAGCAGTTCGCGGAAGACGGGCATCGCACGGGCCAGCGGGTGCGCCTCCCGGTAGGCGCGCAGTGCGGCCCCGTCCAGCTCGATCGGCGCCGCACCGTCGGACGCCGCACGGGCCTCGGCCGAGCGGCGCCAGGAGTCGGCGACCACCGGGCGGACCGGTGCGGCGACGGTTCCGTCGGCCAGGAACGCCGTATGCGCCCGCCGCACCGTGCGGGTGCGCTCCACCGGGTCGGCACCGGCCTCCATCGCCAGCCACGGGTTGACCACGTGTCACCTCTTCACTACGGCTCCTGCCTGTAGGGCCGATGGTGCTCGTACCGGGCGGGGCCGTAAAGCCCGCGGGGCGCCCCGCCCGGATGTGCGAGGCCCCTCGCGGTCGCGCCGGATGCCGGTGCCCGGGCAGACCTGCGGGCGGGAGGCCACCACCTCCCGCCCGCGCAGTACACACGTACGGACCGAACACCGCTCCCCGGGCCACGAGGGGCCGGCAGGAACGCCCTAACTGATCGCCTTGATCAGCTCGCCGTCGGCGGTGTCCCCGCTCAGCTCCCAGAAGAACGTGCCGCCCAGGCCCTGTGCGTTCTTGAAGGCCATCTTGCTGCCGATGGTCTCCGGAGTGTCATAACTCCACCACTGGTCACCGCACTTGGCGTAGGCGGTGCCGCCGACCTTGCCGGTGGCCGGGCAGCGGGTCTTGAGCACCTTGTAGTCGTCGATGCCGGCCTCGTACTTGCCGGGCGCCGCGCCGGTCGCGGTGCCGCCCGGCGCGTCCTGGGTGACGCCCGACCAGCCGCGCCCGTAGAAGCCGATGCCCAGCAGCAGCTTGTCCGCCGGGACGCCGAGGCCCTTGAGCTTGGCGAGGGTGTCGGTGGTGTTGAAGCCGGCCTTGGGGATGCCGTCGTACGAGGAGAGCGGGGAGTGCGGGGCGGTCGGGCCCTTGGTGTCCCAGGCGCCGAAGTAGTCGTACGTCATCGGGTTGTACCAGTCGACGTACTGGGCTGCGCCCGCATAGTCCGCGGCGTCCATCTTGCCGCCGGCCGAGGCGTCCGCGGTGATCGCCGCGGTCACCAGGTTGTTCCGGCCGAACTTCGCCCGCAGCGCCTTCAGGACGCCGGTGAAGGCGTCCTTGCCGCTGGTGTCGCAGGTCAGGCCGCAGGCGTTGGGGTACTCCCAGTCGATGTCGATACCGTCGAAGACGTCCGCCCAGCGCTTGTCCTCGACCAGGTCGTAGCAGGACTGGGCGAAGGCGGCCGGGTTCTTGGCGGCCTCGCCGAAGCCGCCCGACCAGGTCCAGCCGCCGAACGACCAGATCACCTTCAGGCCCGGGTGCAGCTTCTTGAGCTTCCGCAGCTGGTTGAAGTTGCCGCGCAGCGCGCCGTCGTCCCAGGTGTCCGCTTTGCCGTCGACGCTCTGGTCGGCGGTGTAGGCCTTGTCGTAGTCGGCGTAGGAGTCGCCGATGGCGCACTTGCCGCCCTGGACGTTGCCGAAGGCGTAGTTGATATGGGTCAGCTTGGCCGCCGATCCCGAGGTCTCGATGTTCTTGACGTGGTAATTGCGGTCGTAGACACCCCAGTTGGTGAAGTATCCGACGACCTTGCCGCCGGCCGCGGCCGGCGTCGTGGGCTCGGCGGCGGTGGTGGGGGTCTGCCGGGCGGGGGCGCCTGCCGGGTGTGCGGAGGCCGGTCCGGCGCACAGGGTGCCGGCCAGTGCCGCCGTACACAGTGCGGTGGCGGCGGCGATCACTCTGCGCGGTGAGCGCATCCGGTGCGGTCTGAGCATGTCGTCTCCTCGGAGGGGGCGAGGGGGGGAGCCTGACCTGCGTTCCGGTTGGGCATGAACGCGTCGAACGTTGCAGGAGAAGGTAGAAGGACTAGACCAGTGAGTCAATGGTTCGGACCAATTTTGCCCACGGTGGGTAGCGGGCTCCCGGCCCGTCCGGTAGGGGGCCATAGCTCTTCGGACGGTGATGATCAACCCGTGACGCGGAGCCTCCGATCGGGCATACTCCTAGCGCCACAGTCGCAGGTCATCGCCTTCCGAGACCCGGAAAGCGATCATCGGACCGGCACGACGGAAACCGGCGCCGCCGCCCACCCCGCGCGCGTCGCCGCAGCGCCCGACAGGGAGGAGAGCGCCGCCATGAACGAGTACGGCCCCAGGCCGGTGGACCGCAGGCTGCTCACGGAGGAATCGCGCGACCTGCTGGCCCTCGTACGCGAGCTCGCCGAGCGGGAGATCAGGCCGACTGCCGCCGAGGAAGAGGAGGCCGGCCGCTTCCCCCGCGAGACCTTCACCCTGCTGTCGGAGTCCGGGCTGCTGTCGCTGCCCTACGACGAGGAGTTCGGTGGCGGCGGCCAGCCCTACGAGGTCTACCTCCAGGTCGTGGAGGAGCTCGCGGCCGCGCGGCTCACCGTCGGGCTGGGCGTCAGCGTCCACACCCTCGCCTGCCACGCGCTCGCCGGATTCGGCACCAAGGAGCAGCGCGCCGAGCACCTGCCCGCCATGTTGGGCGGCGGACTGCTGGGTGCCTACTGCCTCTCCGAGCCCTCCTCGGGCTCCGATGCCGCCTCCCTGACCACCCGCGCCACCCGCGAGAGCGGGGGGAGCTGGACCCTGAGCGGCACCAAGGCCTGGACCACCCACGGCGGGGTGGCCGACTTCTACACCGTCCTGGCCCGCACCGGCGACCGCGGTGCCCATGGCATCACCGCCTTCCTGGTACCCGGTGACGCCGAGGGCCTGAGCGCCGCGGCACCCGAGCGCAAGATGGGCATGAAGGGCTCCCCGACGGCCCAACTGCACTTCGACAATGTCCACGTCCCCGACGCCCGCCGGCTCGGTGACGAGGGCCAGGGCTTCGCCATCGCCCTCTCCGCCCTCGACTCCGGGCGCCTGGGCATCGCCGCCTGCGCCATCGGTGTCGCCCAGGCGGCGCTGGACGAGGCGCTGGCCTACACCGCCGAGCGGCAGCAGTTCGGCCGCCCGATCGCCGACTTCCAGGGCCTGCGCTTCATGCTGGCCGACATGGCCACCCAGATCGAGGCCGGCCGGGCGCTCTACCTCAACGCCGCCCGGCTGCGCGACGCCGGCCTGCCGTTCTCCAAGGAGGCGGCGATGTCCAAGCTCTTCTGCACGGACGCCGCGATGCGGGTCACCACCGACGCCGTACAGCTCCTCGGCGGCTACGGCTACACCCTGGACTTCCCCGCCGAGCGCTATATGCGCGAGGCCAAGGTCCTGCAGATCGTCGAGGGCACCAATCAGATCCAGCGCATGGTCATCGCCCGCCACCTCGCGGGCCCCGAGACGCGCTGAGCACCGTACGGGACCCGGGGCGGGCCCCCTCGCCCCGGGTCCCGGCGGGATCCCCACGCCCCGGCTACCGGTCCCGCTCGGCCAGCATCTTGAGCCCGGTGGCCGTGCCGATCGCCACCACCAGCCCTCCCGGCCCGGCCGGTAGGCCCCGCGCCACCGCGGAGGCGACCGCGGACGACGGCTCCAGGACCAGCCCCTCGGCCGCCAGCCGCCGGTGCTCGGCCATGATCGCCTCGTCGTCCAGCGCGACGGCCGTGCCCCCGCTGCGCCACAGCGCGTCGAGCCCCTGCCAGCACGGCCGCTCCTCCCCGAGGGAGAACGCCACCGTCGGGCCGCCCGCCACCCGCATGTGCTCCTGCTCCGCGCGCTCGGTGCGGCGCAGGGCCGCGGTGAACGGCGCGGCGGCGGCCGGCTCCGCGGCGACCAGCCGCGGCTCGTGCGCGATCAGGCCCGCCGTCGCCAACTCCCGGAAACCGCGGCCGATTCCGGCCAGCAGGTCCGCCCGGCTGGTGGGCACCACCACCGCATCGACCCGCCGCCCCGCGACGTCCCGCGCCAGCTCGTAGGCCACCGACTTGTAGCCCTCGTTGGCGTACGCGTTCCCGCCCGGGGAGGGCGCGGAGTAACTGGTCAGCGGATACCACCCGTGCTCCGCGACGGCGCGCGCCATGGCCGTGTTCCGCTCCGCCGCGGTCCCGCCGTACACCACGCGCTCGGCTCCCAGGGCGTCGATCTGCGCACGCAGGCCGGCCGGCACCGACGCGGTGGTGAACACCACGCAGCGCAGCCCGGCCCGCGCCGCATACGCCGCGGCGGCCGCGCCCGCGTTGCCGGAGGAGGCCGCGACCACGGTGTCCGCCCCCGCCGCGACGGCCGCCGCCACTCCGACGGCCATCGCCCGGTCCTTGTGGGACCCGGTCGGGTTGCCGCCCTCGTACTTCAGCCACACCTCACCGGGCGGAGCGTCGTCCTGGGTGTCGGCCGGCGGCCCTGCCAGCCGGATGGTGGGGGTGTTGCCCTCGCCGAGCGTGACCGGCGGGCCGGCCACCGGGAGCGTCGCCGGCCACCCCCACGGTCCGCCCGGGTACGCGGCGAGGTCCTGGCCGCGTAGATCCGCTAACGGTGGCGCGGTGTTGGCGCCGATCCCCTGGTCGGCGCAGGTCCGGCAGCCGGCGAAGCCCTCCGAGGGAAGGCCGCAGCGCAGGCAGTGCAGGGGTGGCGGGGTCACGGGGGCTCCCAAGGGTCGGCCGGGATCGTCCTCGGCGACGGTAACAGGTGCGTTCCGATACCGCCCCCTACTTTCGCTTTCCTGTCCGAACCGGGGTCTGGCCGCCGGACTTGAATCTGACGTACCGTCAACTTCCCGCCGCCGGACCGCATTCGGGCGACGCCCCGCCGACCGCGCGCCCAGGAGGACACCGTGCCCGACCGCCCGATCGCGCTCGACGAGTACCCGATCCACCAGGTCCCGCTCTCCTTGCGGCACGTCGCCACCGGCGACCGCAACGCCTACGACCGGTGCATCTTCCATGTGCTGGACCACACGGGGCGCGCCCTGCTGATCGCCGGCCTCGGCGTCTACCCCAACACCGGTGTCATCGACGCCTACGCCACCCTGCGCCTCGGCGACCGGCTGCACGCCGTACGGGCCTCCGACGCGCTCACCGACGACCGCCTCGCACTCACCGTCGGCCCGCTCACGATCGATGTGCAGGAGCCGCTCACCCGGCTGCGGCTGACCTGCGCCCCCGACGCGGCCGATCCGGACGGCCTGTCCTACGACCTGACCTGGACCGCGGCGTTCCCGGCCACCTGGGAGCCGCACCACACCCAGTACCGCGGTGACCGGCTGACCCTCGAAGGGCGGCGGTTCGTCCAGGCGGGCACCTGCACCGGCCGCATCAGGGCCGCCGGTGAGGAGTTCACCGTCACCGCGCAGGACTGGACCGGTACCCGCGACCGCAGTTGGGGCGTCCGGCCGATCGCCGGCGAGGACGCCGGGCGGGCCGGTGCGGAGCTGCGGCCCGAGGGCTTCCACTGGGTGTGGTGCCCGGTGCGCTTCGAGGACCGCTTCGTGATGGTCATCGTCCAGGAGGACGCCGACGGCCACCGCACCCTCAACGAGGCGCTGTTGGTCCGCAACGGCCGGCGGGACGTCCAACTCGGCTGGCCGCACGCCGACATCGACTACCGCCCCGGCACCCGCCACCCCGAACGCGCCGTCCTCCACCTCACCGGCCCGGACCGCAAGCCCCTCGACCTCACCGCCGAGATCCTCACCTCCTCACCCCTGGCGGTGGGCGCCGGCTATCCGCCCCCGCGCTCCCAGGCGGGCCCGGCCCACGGGGACCCCCACGCCGACGACTGGCAGCACGGCACTTGGCGCGGCCGCGGCTGGACCGACCGCCGCGCTTACGACCTCTCCGACCCGGCCGCCCACCCGCACGCCGCCTACGGCGTCACCGACCACGCCGCCCGTTTCACCCTCGAAGGCCGCACCGGCTACGGCATCTTCGAACACGGCAGCTTCGGCCGGCACGACCCCAGCGGCTTCACCGGCTACGGCGACGTCGCGGGGGAGGCCCGCCGGTGAGCGCGATACCCCGCCCCCGCACCACCACCCGCGACCCCGAGGAGCTCACCCGGAGGCTCACCGACTGGCTTGGCACCCGGCTCCCCGGGGCCCGCGTCACCGCGGCCACCGTCCCCGGCTCCAACGGCATGTCCAGCGAGACCCTGCTCTTCGACCTCGACCACCCGCGACCGTCGTCCCCCGAGTCCCCGGCGCCACCCGGGCAGGACGGGATCCCGCGCTCCTGTGCGCTGCGGCTGGCCGCCGACCCGGCCGCGTACACCGTCTTCCCGCGCTACGACATGGCCCGGCAGTTCCACACCCTGCGCCTGGTCGCCGCGCACACCGACGTCCCGGTGCCCCGCACCCTCTGGCTGGAGGAGGACCCCGCGCACCTCGGCGCGCCCTTCTTCGTGATGGCCCGCGCCGAAGGCCGTGTCCCACCAGACGTCATGCCCTATACGTACGAGGGGAGTTGGCTGCACGCCGCCACTGACGCCGAACGGGACCGGCTGGAGGCCGCCAGCGTCGCGGTGCTCGCCCACCTGCACGACCAGGTCCCGATCCGCGCCGCCGGATTCCTGGCCACCCCGGGGGAGGGGAGCGCCCTGCACCGCCACGTCGAGGCCCAACGGGCCTACTACGCCTGGGTGGTGGACGGGCGTCCGCGCTCACCGCTCATCGAGCGGGGCTTCGCCTGGCTGGCCGCCCACTGGCCGAAGGACCTCGGTGAGGCCGTGCTGACCTGGGGTGACGCCCGGATCGGGAATGTCGTCTACGACGGCTTCGAGCCGGCCGCGGTACTCGACTGGGAGATGGCGGCCCTCGGCCCCCGGGAACTCGACCTGGGCTGGATGGTCTTCCTCCACCGCTTCTTCCAGGACCTCACCGAGCGCAGTGGCCAGCGCGGGCTGCCCGACCTCCTGCGCCGGGAAGTGGTCGAGAGCCGCTACGCCCGGCTGACCGGGCACGCACCCCGCGACATGGAGTTCTACACCCTCTACGCGGCCCTGCGGCACGCCATCGTCATGTTGCGGGTGGCCTACCGCCAGGTCCACTTCGGGGAGATCCCGGCACCGGACGACGCCGATGCGCTGATCCTCCACCGGGACGCTCTGGAGGCGATGACCGAGGGCCGCTACTGGTGAGCGGCGCCACGGGCGGCGGGCGGAGGGAGAGCGCGCTCAGGCGCTGTGGCGCATCTGCGGCACCCGGATCGGCCGGGTGCCCGGCCCGCCGATGTGTGAGAAGGGCTGACGGCGCCAGTCCAGGGTCTCCGGCAGCGTCAGCAGTACGGCCGCGTCGCGCTCCTGGGCGTCCAGCTCGTCCTCGGTCTCCGGAGCCTCGGACACCGGTCGGCCGGAGCCCTGGCAGACCGTCAGACCGAACGGGTTCCAAGGAGTGGCGCACAGCGCGTGCTCCGGAAGCGCGTCCTCGTCCGCCAGCAGCGCGATCGGCTGGTGGCAGTCCGGGCAGGTCACGCGGTAGATCTCAAAGGTGTCGAACGGATCGTACGCACCGTCATCGGCGGAGAAGCCGGGACTTTCGCCTTCCTCGGTCTCCTCGGTGCTGAAGTTCTCGGCAGCGGGGCCCTGCTTAAGCCGTCGCATGATGTCCATCCCCCTCGGGTGGGCCGCTCGGACCGCGGACTTCCTGTGACGGGCGGTCCCGGCCACCACCAGCAATTCCCTCCATGCCGCGTGCATAATCGCAGCCACCCTGCGGACACCGGTTCATGCATGTGGCATTGGTCACATGGCCCCGCGCAGAGGTGTTCACGAGCCGGCGCGCGATGCGCATACGCGCCCGCGCGCAGTAGGTTGAACGGGTGGAGGAGTTGGACCGACAAATCGTGGAGCTGCTCGTCAAGGACGGGCGGATGAGCTACACCGACCTGGGCAAGGCCACCGGCCTGTCCACCTCGGCGGTGCACCAGCGGGTGCGGCGCCTGGAACAGCGCGGTGTCATCCGGGGCTACGCCGCCATCGTGGACCCCGAAGCCGTGGGCCTGCCGCTCACCGCCTTCATCTCGGTCAAACCCTTCGACCCCAGCGCACCGGACGACATCTCCGACCGGCTCGCCGAGGTCCCCGAGCTGGAGGCCTGCCACAGCGTGGCCGGCGACGAGAACTACATCCTCAAGGTGCGCGTCTCCACCCCGCTGGAGCTGGAGCACCTGCTCACCCGTATCCGCACCCTGGCCGGGGTCTCGACCCGGACCACCGTCGTGCTGTCCACGCCGTACGAGGCCCGACCGCCGCGGATCTGACCGGCAACCGCCCCCTGCGCGCCGACCAGCGGTGTGCAGGGGCCAGACTGTCCGGTATGAGTGAGCACCTTTCCGCCCCCGCAGGGCAGCACCTCCCCGGCCCGGCGCCGCAGCGTTCCCGCCCCCGTACCGTCCTGCTGCGCGGCGGCGAGGTGTACAGCCCCGCGGACCCCTTCGCCACCGCCATGGTCGTGGAGGGCGACCGGATCGCCTGGGTCGGCGAGGAGGGCGCGGCCGACTCCTTCGCCGACGGCGTGGACGAGGTGGTCCAGCTCGACGGAGCGCTCGTCACCCCGGCGTTCACGGACGCACATGTGCACACCACGGCAACCGGCCTCACCCTCACCGGCCTCGATCTGGCCGGCGCCGGCAGCCTCCCCGACGCGCTGGACCGGATCCGCGCCTACGCCCACGCCCGCCCGTCGGACACCGTCCTGCTCGGACACGGCTGGGACGCCAGCGGCTGGCCGGAGGGGCGGGCCCCCTCCCGCGCCGAGCTGGACGCGGCCACCGGCAACCGCCCGCTCTACCTCACCCGCGTCGACGTGCACTCCGCCGTCGTCACCACCGCCCTGCTCGACCTGGTGCCCGGCGTCCGGGAACGCTCCGGGTTCGCCGCCGACGCCCCGCTGACCGGCGATGCGCACCACGCGGTGCGCCGGGCCGCGTACGCCACCGTCACCCCGGAGCGGCGCGCCGAGGCCCAGCGGGCCGCGCTGGCCCGTGCGGCCTCGCTCGGCATCGGCACCGTCCACGAGTGCGCCGGGCCGGAGATCTCCGGCACCGAGGACTTCACCGCGCTGCTCGCCCTGGCCGAGGCGGGCAACGGCCCGCGGGTGGTCGGCTACTGGGCCGAGATGGTCGCATCCGCAAAGGACGCCGAGCGGATCCGTGAACTCGGGGCGATCGGCGCCGCCGGAGACCTCTTCGTCGACGGCTCACTCGGCTCGCACACCGCCCACCTGCACACCCCGTACGCCGACGCCGCCCACACCGGCACCGCACAGCTCGACGCCGACGCGGTGGCCGCCCATGTCGCCGCCTGCACCGAGGCCGGGCTCCAGGCCGGCTTCCACGCCATCGGTGACGCCGCCCTCACCAGCGTCGTCGACGGCGTACGAGCCGCCGCCGAGCGCCTGGGCACGGCCCGCGTCCGCGCCGCCCGGCACCGCGTCGAGCACGCCGAGATGCTCACCGAGGACACCATCGCCGGGTTCGCCGACCTGGCCCTGACCGCCTCCGTCCAGCCCGCCTTCGACGCGGCCTGGGGCGGCCCGGACGGCATGTACGCCGCCCGGCTGGGCGCCGAACGAGCCGCCACCCTCAACCCCTACGCCGCGCTGCTCAAGGCCGGAGTGCCGCTCGCCCTGGGCTCCGACAGCCCGGTCACCCCGCTCGACCCCTGGGGCACCGTCCGCGCCGCGGTCTTCCACCGCACCCCCGCCCACGGCATCTCCGCCCGCGCCGCGTTCACCGCCCACACCCGCGGCGGCTGGCGGGCCGTCGGCCGGGACGACGCGGGCGTCCTGGTGCCCGGTGCGCCCGCCGACTACGCGGTCTGGCGCACCGGCGACCTGATCGTCCAGGCGCCCGACGAGCGGGTGGAGCGCTGGTCCACCGACCCCCGCTCCGGCACCCCCGGCCTGCCCGACCTCGGCCCCGGCCGCGACCTGCCGGTCTGTCTGACGACGGTCGTCGGCGGTCGGACGGTCTTTCAACGGCCGAACGAGTGACATCGCACGGGCACGTACCGGCGCGGGATGCGCTTGCCGCTACTCGCCCGCGCACCGGGCGCCCTCGGCTGACCAGGGGCGACGCGAAAACGACGCAGGCGGAGCACCTGTTGACAGCAGGCGGTCGACGGCCGGTAGGTTCGGCCGAGTCCACCACAGGACGTCCGACCGGGAGACCTCCGCGCAACCGTCGAACGCAGCTGGGCCATGGGGCGGTGCACCACAACGGCACACCGCCACTGGGAGCCAGGTCCAGCATCAGCGGCACGGGGCGAGGGAACGTCACCTCCGGTTGGCAGGTGCGACCCGGGTGGGGCCCGGACGCTCAGTAGACAACGGCTTTCGGTCGACCCGCAGCCAGCGGGTCCCAGGTCGGCCCGAAGGGCGCCCGGGCCCCTATCCGCACCCTCGCGGTTCCCCGCGCGCCCGTGAGCCGGGCCTTCACCGTTTGTGCACCCCGTACCCGCATGGCGGCCTTCCCGATGTACGGTCACCTCACACCGCACGATCGACCTGCAGGAAGGCCCCGCGAACGTGGCATCGGGTTCCGACACCACCGAAGAAGCCGTGAGCGGCACCACGCCCGACGGCCCGGTGCCGTCCTCCGGGGTGAGCAGCCCGGAGGCTTCCGCCCGCCCCGGGCGCGCCCGCCGGCTGGGGGCCTTGGTCCGCCGGGAGGCGCCGCGCACCGGCCTGGCGGTGGTCTTCGGCGGTGCGTTGGGCCTGGCCTTCCCGCCGTACGACCTGTGGCCGCTGTCCCTGGTGGCGGTGGCCGCGCTGGCGCTGCTGACCCGGGGCCGGACCGCTCGCCAGGGTGCCTGGACGGGCCTGGTCTTCGGGCTCCCCTTCTTCCTGATCCTGCTGAAGTGGCTGCACGTCGTCGGCTGGGACGCGGTGATCGGCCTGTCCCTCGCCGAGGCGCTCTTCGTGACGCTGATGGGCGCGGGGCTCGCCGTCACCGCCCGGCTGCCGCTCTGGCCGCTGTGGGGCGCCTGCCTGTGGGTCGCCCAGGAGTGGGCCCGCGACCGGCTGCCGTTCGGCGGCTTCCCGTGGGGCCGGCTGGCGTTCGCGAACACCGGCTCGCCGTTCACCCCGCTCGCCGCGCTCGGCGGCGCCCCGCTGGTGACCTTCGCGGTCGCGCTCGCCGGGACGCTGCTGGCCGCCTGCGCCGCCGCCCTGTGGGGCCTGCGCGGCAATGCCACCGCCAAGCGCGCGGTCGCGGTCCTGGAGGCGTTCGGGCTGGCCGCCGCGGTGGCCGCGGCCGGACTGCTCGTCCCCGTCCCCACCAAGGCCGACGACACCGTCGACATCGCCGTGGTCCAGGGGAACGTCCAGCAGGCCGGTATGGACTTCCTGGGGCGCCCCATGAAGATCCTCGACAACCACGCCAGGGCGACCGAGAAGCTGGCCGCCGACATCCGGGCGGGCCGGGCGAAGAAGCCGGACCTGGTCATCTGGCCGGAGAACTCCTCCGACCTCGACCCCTTCCAGTACCCGCAGGCCTACGACCGGATCGACGAGGCGGTGAAGGCGATTGGCGTGCCCGTGCTCGTCGGCGCCCTCGTCGACCACCCCAGCAAGAAGGGCTACGTCTTCAACGAGGGCATCGTCTGGGACCCGAAGAAGGGGCCGGGCGCCTCGTACACCAAGCAGCACCCGGTGCCGTTCGGCGAGTACGTGCCCTTCCGGGAGCAGCTCAGCAAGATCATCACCCGGTTCCAGCGGGTGCCCCGCGACTTCTACCCCGGCGACCACACCGGGCTGCTGAAGGTCGGCCCGGCCCGGCTCGGCGATGTGATCTGCTTCGAGGTCGCCTACGACGAGATCGTCCACGACACCGTCGACGCCGGCGCCCGCGCCCTGGTGATCCAGACCAACAACGCCACCTACGGCCGCACCGGCCAGCCCGAGCAGCAGCTGGCGATGTCCAAGCTGCGCGCGGTCGAGCACGGCCGGGCCGTGGTCACCGCGGCGACCAGTGGGATCAGTGCGGTCGTCGCCCCCAACGGCACGATCACCCACCGGATTCCGGAGTTCACCCGGGGCGTGGTGTCCGCGCGGATACCGCTGCGCGACGAAACGACGCTCGCCGACCGCGTCGGCGCCACGCCCGAGTGGGCGCTCGCTATCGTGGGCCTTCTGTCCTGTGCCGCCGCAGTGATCGTGGGCCGGCGCGGGCGCACGAAGGACGAGAAGGGGCAGCAGTGACAGACGGTCAGCGGCAGTACGGTCCGCTCGGCACCACCTTGGTGATCATCCCGACGTACAACGAGGCGGAGAACATCAAGCCGGTCGTCTCGCGGGTGCGGTCGGCCGTCCCGGAGGCGCACGTCCTGGTCGCGGATGACAACAGTCCCGACGGCACCGGAAAGCTCGCCGACGAACTGGCCGCCGACGACGAGCACGTCCACGTCCTGCACCGCCAGGGCAAGGAAGGCCTCGGTGCCGCCTACCTGGCCGGTTTCCGCTGGGGCATCGACCACGGCTACGGCGTGCTGGTCGAGATGGACGCCGACGGCTCGCACCAGCCCGAGGAACTGCCGCGGCTGCTCACCGCCCTCAAGGGCGCCGACCTCGTCCTCGGCTCGCGCTGGGTGCCCGGCGGCCGGACCGTCAACTGGCCCAAGCACCGCCAGCTCATCTCCCGCGGCGGCAGCACCTACTCCCGGCTGGTGCTGGACCTACCGCTGCGCGACATCACCGGTGGCTTCCGCGCCTTCCGCGCGGAGACCCTCAAGGGCCTGGGCCTGGACGAGGTGGCCTCCCAGGGCTACTGCTTCCAGGTCGACCTCGCCCGCCGTGCGGTGCAGAGCGGCTACCACGTCGTGGAGGTCCCGATCACCTTCGTCGAGCGGGAGCACGGCGACAGCAAGATGAGCCGGGACATCGTCGTCGAGGCGCTGTGGCGGGTCACCGCCTGGGGCGTCGGCTCCCGGGTCGACAGGCTCCGCGGGCGCTGAGCGACCGGCGGACCCTTACGCATGCGCCCCCTCGCGCAGTGCTGGGGAATACCGCGGAGCGCGCCAGGCACACTTGAGCCATGACGCACACAGGCACGCCGCCGCCAGGTTCCCGTTCGCCTCAGCGCTCGCGCGCCCGCCGGTTCGCCCCGCTGGCCGTCGCGGCCTGGATGGTGCTGGAGATCTGGCTGCTGACCCTGGTCGCCGGGGCCACCAACGGCCTGACCGTCTTCCTGCTCCTGGTGGCCGGGGCGGTCGCCGGCGGATATGTGGTCAAACGGGCCGGCCGCCGTGCCTGGCGGAATCTCACCGAGGGCCTTCAGCCGGGCGGCGATCCGGCGGCACCGCCCCGGCCCGCCGGATCCGGCAACGGCCGGTCCGGCGGCAATTCGATCCGGATGGCCGGTGGGCTGCTGTTGATGCTGCCGGGCCTGGTCTCCGACGCATTGGGCCTGCTGTGCCTCTTCCCGCCGACCGGGAAGCTCCTCCAGCGGCGTGCGGAGAAGCTGCTGACCGGCCGCGCCTCGTATGCGCCCGGTTCGTTCGGCGACGCCTTCCAGCAGGCGCGGATGCACCGGCCGGACGGCAAGGTCGTACCGGGCGAGGTCGTCCGCGACCAGGAGCCGCCCGCCCCGCGCCGCCAGGATCCGCCGCTGACGGGCTGAGCGGATCCGGACAGCACAAGGGCCGGGGCCACTGCGTGTTGCAGTGGCCCCGGCCCTTGTACTTGTGTGCGCTGCCGCCGTCAGGCGGACTTGCGGTTGCTGTCGCGCGGATGCACGGCAATGTTCATGGTGCCGGAGCGGAGGACGGCCAGCCGTTCGGCCAGCACCTCCTCGAGCTCCTCGCGGGTGCGTCGCTCCATGAGCATGTCCCAGTGCGTACGCGCGGGCTTGCCCTTCTTTTCCTCAGGGCCATCGCCATCCACCAGGAGCGAGGGTGCGCCGCACACCTTGCACTCCCACTCCGGCGGAATCTCGGCCTCAACCGAGAACGGCATCTCAAATCGATGTCCGTTCTGGCATGCGTACTCCACCGCCTGGCGCGGGGCCAGGTCGATGCCGCGGTCGGTCTCGTAGCTGGTCACCACGAGTCGCGTGCCGCGGAGAGCTCGCTCACTCATGAATCGTGCCTCCCGGGCTTGTCGCCCACAGGACAGGTGTCGCTGTCGTCGTCATCCGGTCAACGTCCGGTCGGCGGTGAAGATTCCCGTAATCGGGACATGTGCGTCGCCCGTCGTGCCGCCCCTTGTTGTACCCACCGGCGCCCGGTTTGTCACATCTGGCAGCAGATGTCACCCAGCGCCTCCCATGGTTGAGCGCGCAGTAACGGTCCGCCTGGTGAGCCAAAGGCGTACACTACCGCCCCGCGCGCCTCGGGACTAAATCCGGTCAGGTGCTGGATTTCCAGCCGCCGCGATCGCGCGGGCCACCGGGACCCTCGCCAGCAGGACAAACCCGACCACGAAGAACGCCGCAAGGGACACGATGGCATCCCGGTAGCTCCCGGTCAGCTGGTAGGCCACCCCGAAGACCAGTGGCCCCAGCCAGCTCACTCCCCGGTCGCTCATCTCGTACGCCGAGAAGTACTCCGCCTCCTTGCCGCGCGGCACCAGGTGCGAGAACAGCGAGCGCGACAGCGCCTGGCTGCCGCCCAGCACCAGCCCGATCCCCACCGCCAGGGCGAAGAACCACCCCGGCGCCCGCGCGGGCAGGAACCAGCCGGCCGCGACCGTCAGCGTCCAGGCCACCAGCGAGCCCAGGATCGTCCGCCGGGCGCCGTAGCGCCGTGCGAGCCGGCCCATCAGCAGGGCGCCGGCCGCGGCCAGCACCTGCACCAGCAGGACCGCCACGATCAGCGTCGTCTGGCCCAACCGCAGCTCCTCGGAGCCGAAGACCGACGCCTGGGTGATCACCGTCTGCACCCCGTCGTTGTAGATGAGGTAGGCCAGGAGGAAGGCGAGGGTGAGCGGGTGGCGGCGCATGTCGCGCAGCGTCGCCCGCAGTTGCCGCCAGCCCTGGCCGAGCACGGCGCCCCCCGTCGCACCGGGCGCCGCGGGCGCCGCCGGCCGGCGGTCGCGCAGCCGCCGGAGCGGGATCAGCGAGAACGCACCCCACCACAGCCCCGCCGACGCCAGGCAGATGCGCACCGCGGTGCCCTCGGAGACCCCGAAGGACTCGTGCGCGCCGAACAGCACGAGATCGGCGATGAGTACCAGGGCCCCGGCCGCGTAGCCGAAGGCCCAGCCCCGGGACGAGACCGCGTCCCGCTCGTCGGGCCCGGCGATCTGCGGGAGGAAGGAGTTGTAGAGCATCGCCGACAGCACGAACGACACATTCGCGACGATCAGCAGGCCGCCGCCCAGCAGATAGCGCTGCCCGTCCAGGAAGAACATCCCGGTCGTCGCCGCCGCCCCGAGGTACGCACAGGTGCCCATCAGCGGCTTCTTGCGGCCGGTCCGGTCGACCAGCGCCCCGGCGAGCGGCATCGCCACTACGGACAGCAGCAGCGACGTCGACACCGTGTAGGCGTAGAAGGAGCCGGCCCGCACCGGTATGCCCAGCGGGTGGACATAGCCGTGCGCATCCGCCGCGCGCCGGGCCACCGACGTCAGGTACGGCCCGAGGAACACCGTCAGGACGCTCGTCGAGTAGACGCTGTTCGCCCAGTCGTACCAGTACCAGCCGCGCTGCTCGCGGCGCCGGGCCGCCACCTCGTCCTCGACCCCGGCCACGGCCTGTGAGTCCTGCACGTCCGCCCCCGCCTTCCCGTCCCCGTCCACCGCGCACGACCGGGAGGCCGGAAGGCCGGGGCTAGGGGGTGACCCAGCTTCCCCGCTCGGTCAGCACCGCCCGCAGCGTGTCTATGTGGTCGGTCATGATGCCATCCACGCCCAGGTCCAACAGGGCTTCCATCCGGTCCGCTTCGTTCACCGTCCAGACGTGCACCTGCATACCCAGGGCGTGCGCGGCGCGCAGGAAGAGCGGATCGACGACCGGGATGCCGTACTGCCGCTCGGGCACCTGGACGCACACCGCGCTGCGCCGCACCGCGGCGCCCAGCAGCCGGTCCAGCGGCAGCGCGCCCCGCCCGTAGGAGCGCAGCCGCAGCCCGGCCACGCCGCGGGTGCCGAGCGAGCTGGCCATCCGGCCGCCGGCCAGCCGCTGTGCCCGGGCCACCCGCGCCTCGGAGAACGAGCCGACGCACACCCGGTCCCAGGCGTCTGAGCGGCGCAGCAGGCCGAGCAGCGGCTCCAGCGCCGCCTCCGCCTTCAGGTCGACGTTCCAGCGCGCCCCGGGGAACTCCTCCAGGAGGTCCTCGAAGAGCGGCAGCGGCTCCCGGCCGCCGACCCGGGCCCGGCGCACGGCCCGCCAGGGGAGCCGGCCGATGGTGCCGCGGCTGTCGGTGACTCGGTCCAGCGTCGGGTCGTGGAAGGCGACCAGCCGCCCGTCCGAGGTGGCGTGCACATCGGTCTCCAGGTAGCGGTAGCCGAGGCCGATCGCACGGCGGAAGGCGGTGGCGGTGTTCTCCAGGCCGTCCGCGTCCCCGCCCCGGTGGGCGAAGGGCAACGGTGCCGGGTGGTCGAGGTAGGGGTGGCGGAGGCGTATCGCGGGGGTCACTCCGGCAGTATGGCGCGCTCGGGTGACGCGCTGGCACGGGCCACCACCCGCGACGGCTGCTCGGGCAGTCCCTTGATCGCGAACAGCCGGAGGAAATGCTGCGCCAGCGGCCCAATGGCCACGGCGTAGAGCACCGTGCCGGCCCCGATGGAGCCGCCGAGCAGGAAGCCGGCCACGAGCACCGTCACCTCGATGCAGGTGCGCACCAGCCGGACCGGGCGGCCGGTGCGCTGGTGCAGGCCGGTCATCAGCCCGTCGCGCGGCCCCGCGCCGAAGCGGGCGGAGATGTACAGGCCGGTCGCGGTGCCGTTGAGGAGTACGGCGAACGCCAGCAGCGGGATCCGGGTGCCGAGCGAGGAGGGTGCCGGGACCCAGGCCATGGTGGCGTCCATCACCAGCCCGAGGATCACCACGTTGGAGATCGTCCCCAGGCCGGGGCGCTGGCGGAGCGGAATCCACAGCAGCAGGATCAGCGCGCCGGACACGATGGTCACGGTGCCGATCGACAGTCCGGTGTGCCGGGAGATGCCCTGGTTGAGCACGCTCCACGGCTCCAGGCCCAGATCGGCGCGGACCATCAGGCCCATGCTCACGCCGTACAGCGTCAGTCCGGTGTAGAGCTGGACCAGCCGGCGCGCCAGCAAGCCCCTGCGTGGGCCACCCTCGCTCGACATGGACATGAAAATTCCCCCTCCTGGCAGGATTGGACCGATGCATGACACCATGTGGCGTGTCGGGGCTCGGAAAGTAGAGCCAATTCCGGGAAGGTGGACTGATCTTCATGGCTCAGTGGACTTCAGCGGTGGGAGCGCCCCAACTCGCCCGCCTGCTCCGGTCGCAGGACCCGCGCGATGCCCAACTCGCGGTCGGTGGACGCCGGTTGCCCGCCTACCGCAGCCTCGCCGATGGTGTGCGCCTCCTCGTGCTGGAGGGTCGGGTGCCGGTCGCCGCCCGGCTGCCCGCCGAGCGTGAGCTGGCCGCGGCCCTGAGCGTCAGCCGCACCACCGTCGCCGCCGCCTACGAAGCGCTGCGCGCCGAGGGATTCCTGGAGTCGCGGCGCGGGTCGGGGAGTTGGACCGCCGTCCCGGCCGGCAACCCGCTGCCCACCCGCGGCCTGGAACCGCTGCCCCCGGAGGCCGCCGGCTCCATGATCGACCTCGGCTGCGCGGCCCTCCCGGCACCCGAACCCTGGCTCACCCGCGCCGTCCAGGGCGCCATGGCCGACCTCCCGCTCTACGCCCACACCCACGGCGACTACCCGGCCGGCCTGCCCGTGCTCCGCCAGGCCCTCGCCGACCGCTACACCGCCCGCGGCATACCGACCATGCCCGAACAGATCATGGTGACCACGGGCGCGATGGGTGCGGTCGCCGCGATCTGCCGGCTGTGCACCGCCCCCGGAGAGCGGGTCGCGGTCGACTCCCCCTCGTACGCCAACATCCTCCAGCTGATGCGGGACGCCGGTGCCCGGCTGGTCCCGGTCGCCCTGGGGGAGCGGCTGGCCGGCTGGGACATCCCGGCCTGGCGCCAGGTGATGCGCGACGCCGCGCCCCGGATGGCGTATGTCGTCGCCGACTTCCACAACCCCACCGGCACCCTCGCCACCGAGGACCAGCGCCGCCGGATGGTCGACGCCGCCCGCTCGGCCGGCACCCTGCTGGTCGTCGACGAGACCATGACCGAGCTCCAGTTGGACGAGGACTCCGAACCACCCCGCCCGGTCTGCGCCTTCGACCCGGCCGGCAGCGCGGTGATCACGGTCGGCTCGGCCAGCAAGGCCTTCTGGGCCGGGATGCGGATCGGCTGGGTGCGCGCCGCGCCCGACATCATCCGCAGCCTGGTCGCCGCCCGCGCCTACTCCGACCTGGGCTCACCGGTCCTGGAGCAACTCGCCATCGCCTCACTGCTGGCGAGCGGCGGCTGGGAGCAGGCCGTCGACATCCGCCGAGAGCAGGCCCGCGAGAACCGCGCGGCGATCGTCGAGGCCCTCGGACGGCACCTGCCCGACTGGGAGTTCAGTGTCCCGCGCGGCGGTCTCACCCTGTGGGTGCGGACCGGTGGGCTCTCCGGCTCCCGGATCGCCGAGGCGGGGGAGCGGCTCGGGGTGCGGGTGCCGTCCGGCCCCCGGTTCGGCGTGGACGGCGCCTTCGAGGGGTTCGTACGGCTGCCGTTCACGGTCAACGGGGCGGTGGCCGACGAGGCCGCGGTCCGGCTGGCGGGTGCCGCCCGGCTGGTGGAGACGGGGGCGCCGGTGGAGAGCGAGGCGCGGCACGCCTTCGTCGCCTGACGCTGCGTCAGGAGGGGTGCGGAGCCGCCTCACCCCTCCGCGCGCAGGGCCGGCGCCGAGCCGTCCTTGGTCGTACGGGACTCGCCGCCCTTGACGATGGACACCCGGGTCGTGGCCGCCCCCACCGGCTCGGCGACCGACCCGTCCGTCCCCGTCACCTCGTCCGCCCCAGCCGCCTCAGTCGTCTCCGGATCCGTCGCGCCGTCCGTCCTGCCCGCCCCGTCGGCACCGTCCGCACCGGCCCGGGCGGGGGCGCCGTCCGCCGTCGCCGGCAACCCGGTGCCGGCCGGGACGGTCCGCTCCGGCAGCAGCGCCAGCACCGCCTCCTGGTGCGCCTCGCTCGCGCAGTCCTCGAACGGGTCGGGGGTGGCCGGCACCTGGAGCCGCAGCACCGGTGCGCTGCCCAGCCGCGCATAGCCGCGCCCCGGGGGGACGGCCGCGGTCGGCGTGGTGTGCGGCGGTGCCCCGAGCACCGCCCGTACCTCCTCCGCGGTGGCGGGTCCGAGCACCACCCGCGCCTTGGTGTGCGCCCGCACCGGATCGCTCAGCAGGTCCGCGCTGTCGAACTGGTCGGCCACCACCACCGTCACCTGCGCCGCCCGGCCGTGCCGCAGCGGCACCTGCAGCCACCGCTGCGGATCGTCCCGGCCCTCGGCCGCCGCGACATGGGCCAGCGCCGTGGGGCGGTCCGCGAGGATCCACAGTGGCTGGCGGGTGTCGTCCGGCGCGGGGTGGCCGGACTGCCGCGCGCGGTTCGCCGCGACCAGCCGCCGCTCGGTCTCCTGCGACGCCCACTCCAGCGCCGCCAGCGCCCCCGCCAGCCCGCTCTCCACCGCCCGTACGCCCCGCCTCCCGGTCAGGCACCCGAACTCGCCGGTACCTGCGCCGTCGACGATCAGCACCTCGCCGTGCTCCAGCGCCTGCAGTGCGATCGAGCGCAGCAGTGTCGTGGTGCCGGCCCCCGCCTGCCCCAGGGCGAGCAGATGCGGCTCGGTGGAGCGCGGCCCGGTGCGCCAGACCACCGGCGGCGCGTCCCGTGGCTCCGTCCCGCCGGTGACCGGCAGCGTCCGTTGGACGGAGTCCGGGTCGGTGAAGCCGAGCACCGTCTCTCCCGGCGCGGTGACGAAGCGCTGAGCGGCGATGTCGGTGGGCAGCGGGGCCAGGGCGGTGACGGTCAGCTGGTTGGCCAGTTCGTCCCAGGCGAAGTGGTACTCCCGGCCGCGGCCGGCCTTGGCGTACAGCACCTGCTCGATACGGGTGCGGGACCGGTCCTCACCGTCGGTGAAGTACGCCGGGTACCTCAGCTGCAGCCGCTCCAGCCGCCCGCCCTCGTCGAAGGCGTGGTCGCAGAAGGCCCGCTCCCAGCCGCCGCCGTGCGCATAGAGCGGGCTGGGGTCGCCCTCGGCGGAGAGGTAGGGCACCAGCGCCTCGTACAGGGCCCGCAGGCGCTCGGTCTCCGCCTCGCTGGGGCCGGCCACCTCCGGGGTGCGTTCCCGCCCCGCCCAGGCGCCCGCCGCCATCGCCACGATCAAGCCGAGCAGCGGCCCGTACGGGATCAGCGCGACCACCAGCACACAGGCGCCGATGAAGAACAGCACCGGCCCGCGGCTCTCCTTGGGGATCTCCGCCCACCGTCCCCGGGCGGCCGTCGCCAGCCGGCGCAGCCCCCGGCCGATGGTGACCAACGGGTGGAACACGTCGGAGGCGCTGTCGGTGGCGGTGCGCACGAGGTCCCGATGGCGGGCCAGGGACGTGAAGTTGGCCATCCGGGCGAAGGGTGCGCTGTCGGTCAGGATGCGGGGCAGAGGGCGCCGGACCACATCTTCTCCTGTTGCTCGTGCGGGGGGCGGGACGGCTGGGTGCGGTGGGGGAGCCGGGGAGGGCGTCACACGGAGCCGCCCGGACGGGAGCTGCTGCGGCCCGTACGGGCGGGAGCCGTGGGGGCGCCGGAGGGGACATCGAGGGCCCTGGAGGAGACACCCCTAGAGCTTGATCCCTCCGAGGAGGCTGGCCAGGCTCGCCCCGCCGGCCTTGATGCTCGGTGCGATGGCGGAGCTGGCCAGATAGAACCCGAAGAGCGCGGAGATCAGCGCGTGGGACAACTTGAGGCCGTCTTTGCGGAAGAAGAGGAAGACGATGACACCGAGCAGGACGACGCCGGAAATGGACAGAATCATGGGGGGTTCTCTCCTGGGTGGTGGGGACGGTCACCATGAGTTCTTCCAGCCTCACCGGGCGCATCAAGCCATAAAAAGCAGCAAATGGGTGACTTATCGTTGAAATTCCCTATATGGGCGCAGCTTTGCGGTGTGTCGCCCCGGCGTGTCGCCGGCGTGTCGCATTCCGCCCCCGCCGACCGGCACAATCGACGGGTGTCGAAGTCCAAGAAGAAGCCGCTGACCAGGTCCTCCGGCGCGGCCCGCGGCCCGGCCGCGGTCACCCCCGCCACCCCCTGCCCCTGTGGGCGTCCCGCGTCCTACGGCGACTGCTGCGCCGCCTTCCACCAGGGGCGCGCCGCCGCCCCGACCGCGGAGCGGCTGATGCGCTCGCGCTACAGCGCCTTCGTCGTCAGTGACACCGGCTATCTGCTGCGCACCTGGCACCCGACGACCCGGCCCGCCGCGCTGGACCTCGAACCGGCGCAGCGGTGGACCGGTCTGGAGATCCTCGGCACGGCCGGCGGCACCGCCTTCCACACCGAAGGCACCGTGGAGTTCCGCGCCCACTTCAGCCTGCACGGGGTCGCCGACAGCCAGTACGAGCACAGCCGCTTCGTCCGCGAGGACGGCGCCTGGGTCTACCTGGACGCGCTGCCCTCGATCTGAGGCGCGCCCTTCCGGAACGCGCCTCCGCGGCCTGGCCCACGGCGCCCTCCGCGGCCCGACCGGTGGTGCCCTCCGCGCGGACCGTCCGGCTCAGCGCCCCCGCAACTGGTCGATCTCGCGGCGGTCGCGCTTGGTGGGGCGCCCGGTCCCGCGGTCGCGGAGCCCGGTCAGCGGCGCCTCCTCACGCGGCGGGGCCGGCGGCGTCCGGTCGACGTAGCACTCCGCCGCGACGGGCGCGCCCACCCGCTTGCGCACCAGCCGCGAGACCACCACGATCCGCTCCCGCCCCGCGTACCGCAGCCGCACCTCGTCGCCGGTGCGCACGGCCTGGGCCGGCTTCGCCCGCTCGCCGTTGACCCGTACGTGCCCGGCGCGGCAGGCGGCCGCGGCCAGCGAACGGGTCTTGGTGAGCCGTACGGACCAGATCCAGCTGTCGATGCGGATGGTCCCCTCGTCCGATGCCATACCCCGACTCTAGGCCCTGTCGCCGAAGTCCCGTCGTCCGTCCGCACGGCAGGCACGGGAGCGTGCCGACCGGGCCTGGCACGGCGCGCGGGTACGGCGGGACGGCGGAGCGTCAGCCGGACTTCTTGGTGGTGGACTTCCCCGCCGCGGACTTTCCGGCCGCGGATTTCCCCGCCGCGGTCTTCCTGGCGGTGGACTTCTTCGCCGCGGTCTTCGCCGCGGTCCGCCCGGTGGTCCTCTCCGCGGTGCTCTTCGCCGTGGACTTCTTGGCCCCGGTGCCGCCCGCGCTCTTCGCCGCGGTGCTCTTCGGCGCCGTGCGCTTTCCGGTCGCGGCCTTCCGGGGCTGCTGTGCCGCGGTCTCCTTCGCGGAGTCGCTCGTGGCGGATCCCTTGGTGCCCGACCGCCCCCGGATCGGCGTCACGGAGGCCTTGGTGCCCTCCTCGCGGCCCGACCGCGCCGCCCGCACGCTCTTCTCCAGCGCCGCGGTCAGATCGATGACCTGGGCGCCCGACGGGCCCGGCCCGGTGGTGGCGGACGGCTCCGCGCCCTCCAGCTTGGCGGCCACCAGTTCCTCGACCGCCTCCCGGTAGTCGTCGTGGAGCTCGTCCGGGTCCAGGTCCCCCAGGGAGTCCATCAGGGTCTCGGCCAGCGTCAGCTCCTTCTCGCGGACCTCGACGTCGTCGGGCACGGTACCGGTGACCGGCCGGATCTGATCGGGCCACAGCAACTGGTGCATCACGATCGCCCCCTCGTGCGCCCGCAGCATCGCCAGCGACTCCCGGCCACGCATCGCCACCTTGCCGATCGCGACCTTGCGGTGGTGCTCCAGCGCCTCCCGCAGCAGGGTGTACGGCTTGGCGGCGGCCGCTCCGTTGGGCCCCAGGTAATACGACTTGTCCAGCTGGAGCGGGTCGATCTCCGAGGGGTCGACGAAGGACAGGATGGTCAGCGTCTTGGCGGTCGGCATCGGCAACCGGGACAGATCGTCGTCGGTGATCGGCACGACGGCGTCGTCCCCCGGCGTCTGATAGCCCTTGCCGACCTCCTCGTTCGGGACCTCCTCGCCGTCCAGCTCGCAGATCTTGCGGTACTGGATCGGCGCACCGTCCTTCTCGTGAATCCGTACGAAGGAGACCGACGAGGTCCGGTCGGTGGCGCTGTAGGTCTTCACGGGGATGGTGACCAGGCCGAAGGAGATCGACCCATTCCATATAGAACGCATATTTCATCCCTTGTGTGGGATTCTCATCGTATGTCGCCGATCACTATCGTGGAGGGGCGGCGCCTCTCGCTGTCCAACCTGGATAAGGTCCTCTATCCGGAGACCGGCACCACCAAGGGTGAGGTGCTGCACTACTGCACCACCACCGCAGCACCGCTGCTGGCGCACCTCCACGACCGGCCGCTGTCCTTCCTGCGCTACCCCGACGGCCCGGACGGCCAGTGCTTCTTCACCAAGAACGTGCCGCCCGGCACCCCCTCCTGGGTGAAGACCTGCGAGGTCCCCCATTCGACGTCCGGGCCCACCCGACAGGTCCTGCTCCAGGACCTGCCCTCGCTGGTCTGGGCCGCGAACCTGGTCGTCGAGCTGCACACCCCGCAATGGCGCCACCAGGAGCCGGGCCTCGCCGACCGCCTCGTCCTCGACCTGGACCCCGGCCCGCCCGCCACCATCGTGGAGTGCTGCACCGCGGCCCGCTGGCTGCACGACCGGCTGGCGGCCGACGGCCTGGAGGTCCATGCCAAGACCAGCGGTTCCAAGGGCCTGCATCTGCTCTCGCCCCTCGAGCCCACCTCGTCCGAGCGGGCCACTGCCTACGCCAGGACCCTCGCCGTCGAGGCGGCCCGGGCGCTGCCGGACCTCGTCGTGCACAAAATGACCAAGGCGCTGCGCCCCGGCAAGGTCTTCATCGACTTCTCCCAGAACGCCGCCGCCAAGACCACCGCCGTCGCCTACACCCTGCGCGCCCGCGCTACCCCGACCGTCTCCACCCCCGTCACCTGGGACGAGATCGCCGACTGCACCGAACCGGAGCAACTGGACTTCCTCTTCGGTGAGGTGGCCGACCGCTGCGCCCGGCTCGGCGATCTGCACGCCCCGCTGCTCGACCCCGACCGGGCCCGACCGCTGCCGCAGCTGCCGTAGATTGACCCTCATGAACGAGGGAATGTCGGACGCCACACTGCAACTACGCGCTGCGGAGGGGCAGTCGACCGGAAACGGGGGAGCGGACGGCCAGGGCGGTGGGGGCGGCCTCGCCCGCTCCTCGCTCCTGATGGCCGTGGGGACCGTGGTCTCCCGAGCCACCGGGCTGATCCGGACCGTGCTGCAGGCGGCCGCCCTGGGCACCGGCCTGCTCGCCACCACCTACAACACCGCCAATGTCGTCCCGATGAGCATCTACACCCTGCTGATCGGCGGCGCGTTGAACTCGGTGCTGGTCCCGCAGCTGGTCCGCGCCAGGGTCGAGCACGCCGACGGCGGGCGCGCCTACGAGCAGCGGCTGGTCACCCTCGTCCTGAGCGTCCTGGCGGTCGGCACCGCGCTCTCGGTCTGGGCCGCGCCGCAGATCATCTCCGTCTACGCCTCCGACACCCCCAAGACGCACGCCGCCTTCGAACTCACCGTGGTCTTCGCGCGGTTCCTGCTCCCGCAGATCTTCTTCTACGGGCTCTACTTCATCCTCGGTCAAGTCCTCAACGCCCGGAACAAGTTCGGTGCCATGATGTGGACGCCGGTGCTCAACAACGTCGTGCTGATCACCATGTTCGGGGTCTACCTCGGCCTGCTGGCAGGCCCCGACCGCATCGAGGACATCACCCCCGGCCAGGTCAACCTGCTGGGGCTCGTCACCACCGGCGGCATCGCGCTCCAGGGCCTGGCCCTCATCCCGTTCGTACGGGCCGCCGGGTTCCGCTTCCGTCCCCGCTTCGACTGGCGCGGCAGCGGGCTGCGCAAGAGCATCGCGGCCGCCCGCTGGACCCTGCTGTTCGTGCTCGCCAACCTCGCCGCGATGACCGTCGTCACCCGCTACGCCGGCGCCGCCGACCGGCAGCTGCCCACCGCGGGCGTGGGGTACACCGTCTACAACTACACCCAGTCCATCTGGATGCTGCCCCAGTCGGTCGTCACCGTGTCGGTGGTGACGGCGCTGCTGCCGCGGATGAGCCGCGCGGTCGCCGAGGGCCGGCTGGACGACCTGCGCGGCGACCTCTCCCGTGCGCTGCGCGTCACCGGCGCCCTGATCGTCCCGGCCGCCTTCTTCTTCCTCGCCTTCGGCCCGCAGATCGCCCAACTGCTCTTCGCGCACGGCACCGTGGACGCCGCCTCGGCCGTGCCCGCCGGGCACATGCTGCAGGCCTTCGGCCTCGGCCTGGTCCCGTACTCCGCGCAGTACCTGCTGCTGCGCGGCTTCTACGCCTTCGAGGACACCCGGACGCCGTTCTGGATGGCCTTCTGGACCAGCGCCGTCAACATCGCCCTGGCCACCGCCTGCCATCTGCTGCTGCCCGTCCGCTGGGCCGTCACCGGCATGGCCGCCGCCTACGCAGCCGCGTACGGCGTCGGACTGCTTCTCACCGCGCTGCGGCTGCGCCGACGGCTCTCCGGGAGGCTGGACGGCCGGCGGCTGTGCCGCAGTTACGGCAAGCTCGCCGTGGCGGCCGCGCTGGCCGCCGCGGCCGGCCGGTTCGCGGCCCGGGCCTGCTCCGGCGTGGCCGTCCCGGCGGACTGGACCCCGGTGCTGACGCTGGCCGCCGGCGGCCTCACCATGGTGCTGCTCTTCCTGGGGCTGGCCCGCGTCCTGCGGATCGGCGAGCTGCGCAGCCTGCCCGGTCTGCGCTGAGCGCGGCGGCGGGCGCGGTCATACGGCGTGCGGCCGGGGCCGGGAGGCGCGGGCGGCGGCCCCGATCCAGCCGAGGACGGCCCGGACCGTGGCCTCGCTGAGGCCGGCGAGCTCCGCCATCGCGGCCGGGTCCCCGTCCGCCGGTGCGACCCCGGCCGCGGTGAGTGCGGCCTGGATCTCCAGTCGCCGCCGGTCGGGCAGCGACACCGGCTCCTGCTGCCGGACCGCGGGGCACGGGAGCGGCGGAGCGCAGGTGGGCGTCACGAACGGCAGCCGGTCCTCCGGGCGGGGCGGCGGGAGCAGGGACCCCGGCGGGAAGGCCAGGGTGTTCAACCGGTCCTCGGCGCGCGGCGGGGCGAGGACATAGTCCGGGGTCGTGCCGTAGGGCGGGGGAGTGGGGCGGTACGACGGCATCGGGGCCTCCAGAGTGCGGTCCGAAGGGGCGGAGTTCACCGGATCCGGGGCGGGACGACGCGGGGGCGACGGGCCGAAGGGCACGGGGCGTCCGGCGAAGCGAGTGTCAGCTCTACGGAAGCCGCGCCGGGCCTTCGCGGTTCCGAAAGAGCACCGGGTTCATCCGATCGGAGCACGCTGTCCGAACCGTCCCTGACGGTCCATTGACACCCGAGTGCCGTATTTCCGGGGAATGCGTGAGTGGCACGAGCCGGACACACAACTCCCCCTCGTCGTTCACACCGTGGTGATGAAGGCGCTGAAATGCTGCCGATGGCCGTATCACCGACGGCCGGTGCCGGTCCGTGCCCCACATCTTTCACGCCCGGCGCCACAATTCGGGGAGAGGACACCCTTCGTGGACACCATCCGCAGAATCCGCCGTGGCCGCGCGCTGGCCATCGCCGCCGGAACGGTCCTGGTGGCGATGGCCACCCAGATTCCGGCCGGTGCGGCGCCCGGTGTGGCCGCACACCCGGCAGCGCAACCGATATCCGCGTCCCCGCGGATATCCGGGCCCGCCGCAGGCTCGTACGACGACACGTACTACAAGGACGCCGTCGGCAAGACCGGCCAGGAGCTCAAGGGTGCGCTGCACCGGATCATCAGCAGCACCCAGACCGGAAAGCTGACCTACTCCGAGGTCTGGGACGCCCTCAAGAACACCGACGAGGACCCGGCCAACAGCGCCAACGTCCTGCTGCTGTACTCCGGCACCTCCCGGAGCAAGAACGCCGCGGGCGACAGCCCGGACGATTGGAACCGCGAACACGTCTGGGCCAAGTCCCACGGCGACTTCGGTACCGCCACCGGCCCCGGCACCGACCTGCACCACCTCCGCCCTGCGGACGTCTCGGTCAACAGCACCCGGGGCAACAAGGACTTCGACAACGGCGGTACGGAGGTCGAAGAGGCGCCCGGCAACCGCACCGACGACGACTCCTTCGAGCCGCGTGACGCGGACAAGGGCGATGTCGCCCGGATGGTCCTCTACATGGCGGTGCGCTACGACGGCGACGACGGCTTCCCCGACTTGGAGCCCGACGACGCCGTCGACAACGGCAGCAAGCCCGCCATCGGCCGGCTCTCCGTGCTCAAGGAGTGGAACCGGCAGGACCCGCCCTCCGCAGTGGAGCAGCACCGCAACCAGGTGATCTTCGACAAGTACCAGCACAACCGGAACCCGTTCATCGACCACCCCGAGTGGGTCGACCAGATCTGGTAGCGGAGCTCCGGCCGCCCCGGCACGATCGCCCGCCGGGGTGGCCGGGCATCGGATGGAGTACGCCAACCGGCGCGCGGCCGGGGGCGTTCTTAGCGTGGCCTCATGTCCAGCGTGAGATGGGTCCCCGTCAGGGCCGTTGCCACGGCCGCCGTTTGCGCCGCGAGCCTGTGGGCCGTCCCCGGACCGGCGCTCGCCGACGGCCCGCACGGCGCCGACGATCCACGGTCCGGCGCGCGCCCGGCCGGTCCGGGGGACGCCGGGAGCCGGCTGGACCGGCGCGGGGTGCAGTTCGTGCCCCGGCCGGGCGTCCCCGAGCCACCGGAGATCTCCGCGCTGTCGTGGATGGTGACGGACCTGTCCAGCGGCAAGATCCTCGCGGCCAGGGACGTCCACCGCCCGCTGCCGCCCGCCAGCACGCTCAAGACGCTCTTCGCGGTGACCGTGCTGCCGAAGTTCTCCCAGCAGACGGTGCACACGGTCTCCCTCGAGGACCTGGCCGGCATCGAGGCGGGCAGTTCGATGGCCGGCCTCAAGGAGGAGGTGCCGTACCACGTCGCCGACCTCTGGCACGGCGTCTTCCTGAGCTCGGGCAGCGACGCCGTGCACACGCTGGCCAGCATGAACGGCGGCTGGAACAAGACCATCGACGACATGCAGGAGACCGCACGGCGGCTCGGGGCGCGCGACACCAGGGTCGAGTCGGCCGACGGCTTCGACACGCCGGGCCAGTTCTCCTCCGCCTACGACCTGGCGCTCTTCGGGCAGGCCGGGCTGACCAACCCCGACTTCGCCCGGTTCGCCGCGACGAAGCGGGCGCAGCTGCCGGAGGAGGGCGGTCCGGACGCCTTCGGTATCCAGAACACCAACCGGCTGCTGGTCGGCTCGCACGGCGTCCGCCCCTACGACGGAATGATCGGGGTGAAGAACGGCTACACGACGCACGCCGGCAACACCCTGATCGCCGCCGCCCGGCGCAACGGCCGCACCCTGCTCGTCACCATGATGAACCCCCAGTCCGGCGGCCGGAACGCGGTCTACGAGGAGACCCGCACCCTGCTGGACTGGGGGTTCGCGGCCGCGCCCCGGGCCGCGGCCGTCGCCGTGCTGCCCGCCCCGGCGCCCGGCGGCCGCGAGGGCGACCCGGAGCACGTCGCCCACCGGCCGGCCGGGAGCACGGACCTGCACCGGGGGCCGGTCGCCGCGAACGCGGACGCCGACGCCGGGACGCGCCGGTGGCTGCTGTCGGCCGGCGCCGTCGGCGTGGTCGCCGTGGCCGGTCTCGGCACCGGACTGTGGTGGCGCCGCCGCAGGCCCCGCGATACCGGCGCCGAGAAGCCGGAGTGAGGTCGCCCGGGCCGTACCACTGGTGCTCGCACGCCCGTGCGATCGGTCGGGGATACGGAGGACGTCGGATGGCCTCGCCCGGTGAAGGGCGACGCGTCCGCCACGGTGGTGCGGCCCGGCGGGCGCTGTCCGGTGTAGCGTCCTGGTCAGCTGTCGTGGTTCCGAAGTACCGGGCGCCCGTGTCGCATTCACGGGCGTTCTTGCTGTGCGGTGCGTGTCCGGACCAGGGCGATCACCTCCGGGTTCCGCAGCGTGCGGAAGCCGATCCCAGCCCATTGAACGAAGGAGACGCAAGATGGCGTCCGGTACGGTCAAGTGGTTCAACTCGGAGAAGGGCTTCGGGTTCATCGCCCAGGACGGCGGCGGTGCCGACGTCTTCGCCCACTACTCCAACATCGACGCCACCGGCTTCCGCGAGCTGCAGGAGGGCCAGAAGGTGACCTTCGAGGTCACCCAGGGCCACAAGGGCCCCCAGGCGGAGAAGATCCGGCCGGCCTAGGCACCCCACGTGCTGCGGCGCCCGTCCCGTTCCGGGGCGGGCGCCGTCGTATGCGGCCGCGTCCGAGCCGAACGTGCAACGGACGGGTCCCGTGACCATCCAGACGACGGGACGGGGCCTGCGGCGGTCCGGTGGCGCGCTCCGTGAACGAACGGTGCCCGTAGCCGCCGGGCACCGTTCGTAGGGCGTGCAGAAGGCCTCGTCGCGGTACGACCACCCCCGGCGCCGGAGGTGCTCACGGCTGCGCAGGTGGGCCGGGGCGGGGCCGACGGCGTCCGCCGGCGCCCAGGAGCGCACGGGGACGTCGGGGTGAGCCGGGCGGACGAAGCAAAGGTCATCCGCGCGGCGGGCGCCGCCCGGCGGGGCGCCGGGGAGCGCCGCGGCTCAGGTCTGCGGCGGCTGGTCCTTGTCCTGCCCGCTGCCGAACTGCTCCCTGAGCTTGTCCTGGGCGGTGTCGACCTGGCCCTTCTGCGCGCCCTGGGTCTTCTCGTCGACCCGGTCGCCGGCCTTTTCGATGCCCTGGTCGGCCTGGGATTCGTGACCCTTCAGCATGCTCTTGATCTTGTCCATCATGGACATGAGTGGTCCTCCTCACCACGGTCCCCCTCCCTTCCAGCATCGCCCCCCACCAGGCGATCTGCATCCGCGCGCCGGGGCACCGCCGCCGGGCCCGGCGCACCGGGGGAACAGGCTCAGGAACCGCCGGCGACCGGCGCCTTCAGCTGGTCGCTGATGAACTTCATCGAGCTGGTGGCCATGCCCTTCTGGTAGTCCCAGGCGTTGTGCCGGCCTCCGGGGATGAGCTGCAGGGACGTATGGATCGGGCCCTTGCCGTAGGAGGTGCGGAACTTCCGTATCGCGGCGGTGACGGAGGGGGACTCCCTGGTGCCGGCCTGGAAGGCGAGGTAGACGTCCGGGCCGCCCTTCTGCAGCAGCCGCCCGGCGAGCTTCGCCGGGTCGTTGGCGGCCTTCTCCGCCGGGTGCCCCGCCCACAGCGGGGAGTCCGGCACGAGGTCCGGGCCGCTGGCTATCGCCGCCTTGAACCTGTCCGGGTGCTTCAGTACGGCCTTCAGCCCGGCGAAGCCGCCCGAGGACGAGCCCATGAAGGCCCAGCCGTCCCGCGAGGAGAACGTGCGGAAGTTGGCCTTCACGAGGTTCACCACGTCCTCGGTCAGCCAGGTCCCCATCTTCTGCTGTCCGGGGATGTCACTGCCGTCGTGATAGCGGGTGTCCGGGTTGAGCATCGGCATCACCACGATGAACGGCAGGCTCTTGCCCTCCGCGGTCCACTGGGTGATGTTCTCCTGCAGCTCGATGTCGCCGCCGACCCAGTAATTGGTGACCCCGCCCGGCTCCTTGGGGCTGCCCAGACCGCCCGGCAGCGCTATCAGCACCGGGAAGCCGCTCCGGGCGTACTTCGCCTCCTGATACTCCTTCGGAGCCCAGACCCACACACTGCCGGTGACACCGGAGCGCACGCCCTTCAGCGTCGTCCGCGCTATATGGGTGCCGTCGTCCAGGGTTCGGGTGATCCGGAAGTCGTTCTTCGGGCCGGTCGGCATCAGGGTGTCCCGGTCCGCCGGCCTGGCCTGCGCAGCACCGTCGTGGCGGGCGCCGGCGTTGAAGTCCACCGGCTCTCCGGTCTCCGAGCAGCCGGTGAGCAGGGCACAGCAGGCGGCGAGCGCGGTCGCCAGCGCGACGGCGTAGGGGTGTCTCAAAACGGTGTCTCCGCAGTGGGGTGATCATGTACAAGTGCCCATAAGGAGGGAAAACGCGCCGCGGAGGTTCCCCGGACCGCCCGCCTGGTACGCCCATGAGCCCGGCGGAGGAACCGGAACCGGCGGCCGTCGCTCACCCGTACGGCGCACCGCACCCCGAGGAGCGCCCGGCCGCGCCCAATGGCCCGCTCGACGGGCAGCGCACCGCGGCCCGGCCGAGAATGCAGCGGTGAGCGATGAACACCGCAGTGACGACGCCACCGCGCCCCGCGCCGTGCCATGTGACGAGGAACGACGGCTCGCCAGGAAGGCGCTGGCCGGCCGTGCGCGGGACGCGCGCGATCTGACGTTGCTGATGGACATGCTCGGACTGGATCCGAGCCGCGATCCGGGCCAGGAGGCGACATGCGCCCCCGAGCCGGGCCGCGCCCCCCAGACCGGCCGCGGCCCGCGGTCCGGGCGCGCCGGCGGGCGCGAACGGCGGCACGAGCTGCGCCGCGACACCTGCCGCGACGCCCGCTCCCGGTCGGGCGGCACCGGACCCTGAGGGCCGCCCCGCAAGCGCTCGCCGTCCCCGGCGGTGGGCCGCTGCGCACGGTGCACCCTGGAGGCGAACCGCCGTACCTGGAGACCCGCGAGACACCGGGGCGGCACCCCGTCCCTGACCCGCGCGCGTGCCTGGCGCCTGCACTTATCACTTATGCCTGCACCTGTGCCTGCACTTACCCCTGCACCTGCATCGCGCGTGATCCGCCGTCCCCCGCCGGCCCCGCCCTCCCGACCGGCGGTCCGGTCCGTGATGCCCCGGCCGGGAAGCGGTGACAGACTTGGCGGGCAGGTCGCTCGTGCCGTCACCGCCCGGAGGAGGCCGTGTCCATGGCCGACCACGCCGCCTCGACCCTCCCCAGGGCCCTGGTCACCGGCGCCACCGGCTACATCGGAGGCCGCCTGGTCCCCGAACTGCTCGCGGCCGGATATGCGGTACGGGCGCTGGCCAGGACTCCGGAGAAGCTGCGCGACCACCCCTGGGCGGCCCGGACCGAGGTACTGCGCGGCGACATCACCGACGCCGGCGCGGTCCGAACCGCCATGGCCGGCGTGGACGTTGCGTACTACCTGGTGCACGCGCTGGGCACCGGCCGCCGGTTCGAGGAGACCGACCGCCGGGCCGCGCAGATCTTCGCCCACCAGGCCCGCGCCGCCGGCGTCCGCCGGATCGTCTACCTGGGCGGACTGACCCCACGCGGCGTCCCCGAACGCGACCTCTCACCCCACCTGCGCTCCCGCGCCGAGGTCGCCCGGATCCTGCTGGACTCCGGCGTGCCCACCGCCGCCCTGCGCGCCGCCGTCATCATCGGCTCCGGCTCGGCCTCCTTCGAGATGCTGCGCTACCTCACCGAACGGCTGCCGGTGATGGTCACCCCCAGCTGGGTGCGCACCCGCATCCAGCCGGTCGCGGTACGCGATGTGCTCCGCTATCTCGTCGGTTGCGCCCGTCTCCCCGACGACATCAGCCGGACCTTCGACATCGGTGGGCCCGACATCCTCACCTACCGCGACATGATGCAGCGCTACGCGCGGGTCGCCGCACTGCCCGAGCGGCTGATCCTCCCCGTGCCGATGCTCACGCCCCGGCTGTCCAGTCTCTGGATCGGCCTGGTCACGCCGGTACCGCCGGGCATCGCCCGACCGCTCGCCGAATCCCTGCGCTACGAAGTCGTCTGCCACGAGCACGACATCGCCCGCTACGTCCCCGACCCCGACGGCCGCCCGATCGCCTTCGACGACGCACTGGCCCTCGCCCTGCGCCGGGTTCGGGACGCCGAGGTCACCACCCGCTGGTCCAACGCCGCGGTGCCCGGCGCCCCCAGCGACCCGCTGCCCACCGACCCCGCCTGGGCCGGCGGCAGCCTGTACAGCGACTGCCGGGAACAGGCCGTCGACGCGCCGCCCGAGGCACTGTGGCGGGTGGTGGAGGGCATCGGCGGGGAGAACGGCTGGTACTCCCTCCCGCTCGCCTGGGCGGTCCGCGGCTGGCTGGACCGGCTGGTCGGCGGGGTCGGGTTGCGCCGTGGACGACGGGACGCCCGCCGACTGCGGGTCGGCGACTCGCTCGACTTCTGGCGCGTCGAGGAGGTCGACCCGGGCCGCCTGCTACGGCTGCGCGCCGAGATGCGACTGCCCGGCCTGGCCTGGCTGGAGATGACGGTCGGCCGCGACGCCCAGGGCCGCACGCTCTACGGCCAGCGCGCCCTGTTCCACCCGCACGGCCTGACCGGCCACGCGTACTGGTGGTCGATCTCCCCCTTCCACGCCGTGGTCTTCGGCGGGATGGCCCGCAACATCGCGGCGGCCGCCGAGCATTCCGGGGCCCAAGGGCTGGCCTGTTGACCTTGGCGAACCAGCCCTGGGCGTCTGAGGTGCCGTGTCGGACGCCGTATGCCTTTCCGCAATCCTCTCGGTTCACCGCACCGACAGCACGGCTAGGCGGGGAGGGCGAAGCCCTCGGGCGGCGTGCCCTCCACGAACAGCATCCCCACCCGAGCCTTGCCCTCTCGTATCTCCCGAGCCCGCCGATACTCCGGGGAGTCGTACCACTCCCGAATCCGGTCCATGTCGGGAAACTCGATGACCATGAACCGGGAGGAGTCCCAGGTGCCTTCGACGGGCTTGGGCGTGGAGCCCGCGACCAAGTAGCGGCCGCCGTAGCTGAGGATGGACTTCTGGGCCACGGATGCGTAGGCCAGGCCGGCCTCCTCGTCGAGCACATCGACGTTGACGATGACGTAAGCGGGCATGGGATTCCCCGTTCCGTTGGACATGGCGCGTACTGATGTCAGGGTGGCGTTCGGTGCCCCGCTGGTGGAGGGGCATTGGCTGAAGGGGCAGTGGTCGAGGGCGCCATCGGCTGAGGGCGCCAGCGGCTCAAGGGCCGTCAACGCAAAGGGCTCACGCTCCCGAGGTGGTGCCCGCGGGATGCTGGATCCACTGGAGCATCTGCGCCATGACCGCGACGGGGAGCGACGCGTGCAGGGCCGCGGTCTCCGCGGTGTCGGGGTCCCTCAACAGGCGGACCACCACCCGCGCGGGCAGCCCGGGGTGCCTGGCCGCTGCATGGCGTACGGGCTCGTGCGGGTCGTCGAGCAGGCGCACGGCCGACGCGGGCGTCAACCGCGGGTCGTTCGCGGCCCGGCGCCGTACGTCCGCGTCGCCGTCCCGGCTGAATCGCTCGACGAGTTCGGCCGTCGATTGCGGGTCTTCCAAAGCCAGTTGGCGCATCCGGGGGTTTGGGTCGTCCGCGTAACGGAGCAGGCCGCGGCGGGGGAAGTTGGGGTGGCCGAGGGGCCGGTCGGGGACGCTGAGGCTGCCGGTCCACCACTGCCGGACCCGAAGCAGCATGTCGGCGGGTGCGTCGTCGCAGGATTCGGCGAGGAAGAGCGGTACGACGCGGTCGTCGTCGTGGGCCAGGCGGTCCACGACGTCCGCGGGGAGGTGCCTGGCCCGGGCGACGCTCCTGCGCACGAGGGGGTGGGAGGAGGCGGCCAGGCGGCGCATGGCGTCAGGGTCTTCGTGCCGGGCCACGACCCAGTCGAGCGGGTGGCAGCGCGTGCGCGGGTCGAAGTCGATGGCGATGCCTGCCCGTTGTTCCTCGGTGAGGTCGGGGCGCGTGGAGACCTCGAAGCGGACGGACGCGTCGGGGTCCTGGGCGAGCAGGGCGACCAGGTCCGGGTCCAGATGAGGGTTGCCCGCGAGGGCGTGCCGTAGGGCGGGATCGCCGGACTGCGCCAGGTGTTCGGCGAGTCCGCGCTCCAGGCGGCAGGACGTGGCCGCCCGGTGTCCGAGCTGCTCGGAGTCGCAGACCGAGCGCGGCATCGGATGATCTTCGTGGTGCTGGAGCAAGGCCTCGGCGCGGACCCTGCCGTCGGGGTCGTCGAGCAGCGCGGTCCGGGCCGGATCCCCGAGCAGAGGCCAGGCCATTCGGCAGACCGAGGCGCGTACGGACGGGGCATCGTCGGCAGCGAGAGCGGCGAGGACGTCCACGGGCAGTCCGGGAAGGCGGGTAGCTTCCTCGCGCACCAGGGCGGACGGGTCCGCGGCGAGCCGCCTGTGCGCGGCTTCGGTGAGCTCGTCGCGCCGGTCCGCCGCGATCAGGGTGAGGGCCCATCGGCGTCCGGCGTCCTGCTCACCAAGGATCAGGCGGGCCCGCTGCTCGGGCGTGAGGTTCGGCTGGGCCTCGGCCAGCAACTGCCGCACCTTCCAGTCCGGGTGGACCATGGCCGCCTCGACGACCGCTGTGGGCAGCGGGCGCCACAGCAGGAAGTGCGACCGGCCCAGGAGGCCGGCGCGAAGGTCATCGGGGACGGCGGGGTTGCGCGCCAGCCCGTGGGCCCACAAGTCGCGCACCCTCGCTGACGGCCGCAGCCCGTGACACAGCGTCGTCCAGGCAGCCGCCCGTTCTTCCGGAGTCTCCTGGGCGGCTGCCCGGGCGGCCGCCTCCTGCCGCTCCGGGAGGCGGTCCAGGGCGATGAGCCAGACCTCGTACTCCTCCGTGGTCGCCCCGATCAGGGTGGTCCCGTCCGTCGAGACCGTGACGAACTCCGGCTGCCCGGGCCGCTCCCCGAGGACTCCGGCCAGGTCCCACCAGTCGGTGAGCCGCACCCGTGTCCAGCGCCGGGGCCCGCAGCACGTCCAGTTGCCAGCCACATCGATGAGGAACACGCCGTCCGCGTCGATGACTCCGCTGCCCAGCGCGAGCCGGTGCCACTGCGCGTTCAGTTCGGCGACTGGGCCGGGCAGGTCGCGTCGTACCGCCACGGTCGGCGCGGCGCCGTGCGCGATGACCGGACGCCACGCGGCCCGCGGCGGTAGTACGTCCTCGATCCGCTGGTCCTCCACGACCTCCAGCCCGGCACGCTGCAGCAGCTCTATGAGCTCGTCTCTCCCACCCGTCATGGGAACCATCCTGCCCGAGCCGGTGGTCTGCCCAGGTCGGTGTGCCGTACGGAACGCGGCTGGTGGTGCGCAACAGACGGGAACGACCCCCAGCACAGGGCGTCACACCCCTCCAGCCACCGGATCCCCGCGTTCCTTGGCAAGCTGGGAGCATGACGCATCGAACGCGGCAGGAGCGCGACAGCGCAGTGGTGGTCGGCGCCGGGCCGAACGGGCTGGCCGCGGCGGTCACCCTGGCCCGCAGCGGCCTGCGGGTGACGGTGTTCGAGGCGGCCGACGAGATCGGCGGCGGGGTGCGCAGCGGTGAGCTCTCGGTGCCCGGCGTGCTGTTCGACCACTGCTCCTCGACCCATGTGATGGGCGCCGGTTCGCCCTACCTGCGGACCCTGGACCTCGCGGCGTACGGACTTCAGTGGTGCCGCGCCGAGATCGACCTGGCCCACCCGGTGGACTCCGGCGGTGCCGGGGCGCTGTACCGGTCGGTGGCCCGCACTGCCGACGGACTCGGCCCCGACGGGCCGGCCTGGCAGCGGCTGTTCGGGCCGCTGGCGGCTGATGCGGAGGTGCTCACCGAGGCGGTGATGCGCCCGCTCCTCAGGGTGCCCCGGCATCCGCTGCGGCTCGCCCGCTTCGGGCTGCACGCCGTCCAGCCCGCCACCCTCGTCGCCCGCCGCTTCCGTACGGAGGAGGGGCGCGGCCTCTTCGGCGGGGTGGCCGCCCACCTCTTCGGGCCGCTCACCCAGCCGTTCGGCGCGGCCATCGCATTGATGATCATCGCCGCCGGTCACCGCTTCGGCTGGCCCGTGGCCAAAGGCGGCTCCGCCGCGATCGCCCGGGCACTGGCCGCCCTGCTCCGGGCGGAGGGCGGCCGGATCGAGACCGGAACGAAGATCCGCTCCCTCGACCAACTCCCGCCCGCAGGAACGGTGTTGCTCGACCTCGCACCGGCCGGCGCCGCGGCCGTGCTCGGCGACCGGCTGCCGCCCCGGATCCGCCGCGCCTACACCCGCTACCGGCACGGCCCAGGCGCCTTCAAGCTCGATCTGGCGGTCGAGGGCGGGGTGCCCTGGCGCGCCGAGGCCTGCCGGCGAGCCGGTACGGTCCATCTGGGCGGCAGCTTCGAGCAGATCGCCCACGCCGAGCGCGAGGTCTGGCACGGGCGGATGCCGGACCGGCCGTTCCTGCTGGTCTCCCAGCAGCACCTCGCCGACCCCGGCCGCTCCGCGGGTGACATCCACCCGGTCTCCGCCTACGCACATGTGCCGCACGGCTACCGCGGCGATGCCACCGCCGCGATGCTGGCGCAGTTCCAGCGGTTCGCACCGGGGACGCGCGAGCGCATCGTCGCCGCCACCGCCACCTCGACGGCCGCCCTGGAACGTGACAACGCCAATTTCATCGGCGGCGACATCATCGGCGGCGCCAACACCCCGCTGCGGCTGACGATGCGCCCCCGCATCGCCCTCGACCCGTACCGCACCGGCATCCCCGGTGTCTTCCTCTGCTCGGCCGCCACCCCGCCCGGCGCCGGTGCGCACGGCATGAGCGGTCACAACGCGGCGCGCTCCGCGCTGCGCGCCCTGGGCCGGCAGTGACGCGGAACGGCGGCCGGGCTCCCGGGCGGGCGCTTTGCCCGGGAAGCCGACCGCCGTACGACACCCTCAGGACACCCGGCCGGGCGTCAGGGGGCGCTCGTGGTGCGTCGGTGGAGCGTCACCGACGGGCCTTCGCAGGCCTGTGGTGCGTCACGACGCCGGCCGCCATCCGGCCGCAGTTGGAGCCGGAGACGTTGACGCTGACCGATCCGATCGTGCCGCCCCAGTCCACGCAGAGGCGCTTGGCGGCCAGGTAGATCGGACCGGCGTAGGAGCGGTACTGGCCGCTGTCGTAAACGTAGTCGGAACTTCCGTTGGTGGCCGTGAGATAGGTGTACATGTACACCGGCGCACCCGGGCTGTTCCGGATCGTCACCACACAGTTCTTGCCGGTCTTGGCGCTGTACGTCAGGTACACGGTCCCCTTTCCGGTGACCGGTACGGAATTCACCACCTGGTAGCCGCTGCCGCAGGCCCCGTTGTACGCGGCGGCGGCCGGAGCGGCGGAAGCGGTGGTGGCCGTCGCCATTGTGGCGAGGCTCGCCACGGCGAGTGCGGCGGTTCCTGCGATGGCACGTGAACGCTTCATGAGAATCCCCCCGTAGGGTGCTGTGCGTCGTGCGGTCATTTCGCAGTGTTGGACGACGGCAGGCCGCGGATGGTTGTACCGCGAGGGAATTCCCTTTTATCGAACTGAGGTGTCCGCGAACGCAGTTGCCGAAGGCGCCGGGCCCCACACGGCTCCGGCCGGCCCCCGGCGCCAGGAACGGTCACCGGGAACCGGCCGTCGCCCACGGGCGGAAGTGGACGGGTCCAGAAAGGTCGGGGCGGCCAGGGGGAGGCCGGGGCGGGCGGCGGGGCGGATCAGTCGTCGCCGTTCGCGAGGACCTTCAGCCGGGAGAAGCTGCCGTTGAAGCGGTTGCGGTCGCCGACCGGGTGGCCGGAGGAGGTGTGCTGCCAGATGCTGTGAAACCGCCAGCCGGCCGGGAGCGCGCCGACGGAGGAGCCGTAGCGCGGGATCCACAGCGGATTCGTCCGGCCGAACCTGCCGGAGTTGCCGGTGCACCGCTTCCACCAGTTGGTGGAGGTGTAGATGACCGCGTCCCGGCCGGTCTCCTCGCGGTAGGTCTCGACGAAGTCCTCGATCCAGTTGACCATGCCCTTGGCGCTCTTGCCGTAGCAGGTCGCGCCGTAGGGGTTGTACTCCATGTCGAGGGCCCCCGGCAGCGTCCGGCCGTCCCTGGACCAGTCGCCGCCGTGGTCGGCGAAGTAGCGGGCCTGGGTGCTGCCACTGGAGTTGTCGGGCAGCGCGAAGTGGTACGCGCCGTGGATCATGCCCGAGCTGTACGAGCCCCGGTACTGCTGCGCGAAGTAGGGGTTGGTGTAGTTGTTCCCCTCGGTGGCCTTGACGTACGCGAACCGCACCCCTGACCTGCGCAGCGCCGACCAGCCCACCTTCTTGTTGTGGCTGGAGACATCCACGCCGGCCACGGCCCGGCGGTGCCCGGCCCGCGGCTCGGGCCCGCCGGCCGGTGCGCCGCCCTCGTGGGCGACGATCGTGGACCCCATCCAGTCCGCCTCGGGGTGGGCGGGTCTCTTGCTGGTTTCCGACGCCGTGGCCAAGCCTGGCAGCGCGAGGGGCAGAGCGAGCACGGAAAGAAAGGAAACGAGCGTTCCGGCCGCAATGGGGACAGTACGGCGGGCCGGACCGGATCTGCGCAAGGGCATCGCATGCCTCCGAGGCCTTCGGTTGAGTCGGTTCAGCAGCTTTTGAGCAGAATTCTGCCGATAAGAGACTTATACGCAGAACTGCCTGACTCTATGACCCAACAGGCCGTCAGTCCGTCGACCGGCCCCCCATCTCACCCGTCTGGCGGGCAGAAACGAGTCACCCGGGGCCCTGCCCGTGTCGGACAGGGCCCCGGAGGAACCACAGCGGGCCCCGGCGACTGCCGGGGCCCGCTGTGCTGCGCAGCGGCGAACGCGCCATTCCGCCGCTTCGCAAGCTGCTCGGTGCCGAGCCGGTCGGCCGGCACCGGTAGGGATCCGTCGTCCCCCTACCCGTCAGGGCGGTCCGGCCGGTTCGGCCGGCGACGGCTCGTGGTCCGCGTCCGCTCAGTAGGCGGAGTTGACGTTGTCGATGGAGCCGTAGCGGTCGGCCGCGTAGTTGGCGGCCGCGGTGATGTTGGCGACCGGGTCGGTGAGCTTGTTGGCGGTGCCGGCGACGTGGTAGCGGTCGAAGGTGGGCTGGATCACCTGGAGCAGGCCCTTGGAGGGGATGCCGTTGATGGCGTTGATGTCCCAGTCGTTGACGGCGTTGGGGTTGCCGCTGGACTCCCGCATGATGTTGCGGTGGAGGCCCTCGTAGGAGCCCGGGATGCCCTTGGCCTTCATGATGTCGAGCGACTCACGGATCCAGCCGTCGAGGTTGTTCGGGTAGTTCTTGACGGCCGGGCGCTCGGCGGAGCGGCTGGCGGCCTGCTGGGCGCTGTGCTGCTTGGCGACAGCGGTGACCTTGACGTGGTCGGCGACCGAGGCGGTCACCGGGCGGCCGGTCTTGGCGTCGGCGCCCTTCGCGGGCTGACCCTTCGCGTCGACGGCCTTGACCGCGGCCGGGGCGTGCTCAGACGCAGCCTGTGCGGTGCCCGGGGCCGAGGTGAGGGCCAGACCCGAAGTGGCACCCGCGGCGGCCAGGACGGCCACGGCGACCTTGTGGGCGCGGGTGATGCGGGTGTTCCGGACAGCGCGGGGCAGGGTGAAGCTGGGCATGCAGGATGACCTCTTCCAGGTACGGGTACGGGGAGGCGGCCTTCTTCGGCGGCGCGTTACGAACCGGAGGTCTTTGCTGCGCTCGCCTTCGGGGCGTAGGTCGCAAGCTCGCTCTCGGTGCGTCGGAATCCATGTTTAGCGACGGTCCGGAATTGAGGCAATGGTGCTCTGTACTACCCGTCTTCGTGAGATGAACCCGCATCCTGGAAGTAATAGGGGTTCCGCACTGCGTTGGCCTGGAATGACCGGCCGGGAATTCGACTAGGCGCGGTCGTAAGTGACATACATCGCGTGCCATGAGTCACCTGAAAGCGGCCGGAAAGGCAGCTTTGGAGAGGTCGGTAAGTTGCCTGGCTCACACCGGAATTACCGCTCACCGGCACCCTTTCATGCACGGCCGGAAGGGGATTCATCCAGCCGGCTGTCCAGAACCGCACCGGGACGCTCGCCCTATGTGGTGAGAGGCACTGCCGCTGAGGCCAAACGAGCGGCAATTGTGCGTCAATTCACGTGTGCGGAGCGGGCGGGCCGGTGCACCGCGAGGCGTGCGGCCGGGAGCCGGCTGGGCCGTTGGGGAGCCGCCCGGTACGGCGATACGGCGGTGCCGCTGGGCCGTTCGCAGCAGCGCCCGGGCTGTCGCACGACGACCGGCCCGCCGTTCCCGGACAGTGTCAGCGCATACAGCTGTCCACGCACCGTACTCACCGTAGGGAAGAGCTTATGTTCCGACGCATCGCCGTTGTGCTCAGTGGTGTTCTCGTCACCGGCTTCCTCGCGGCGGGCCCCGCTGCCGCGGTTCCCGTCGACGACCACCACCACCTCACTTCCAGGGAGCGGGCGGGACTTCACGTCGCCGGCGAGGTGCTCGACGTGCTCTTCGGAGGCGGTGGCCCGGCGCGCGGCTACCGCTACTGACGCCGGCGCTACGGGAAAACGGCAGTGGCCCCGCCCGCGAGATGCGGGCAGGGCCACTGCCGTTGCCGTGTCCGGGGGCCGTGCCGCGGCACCCGATGCGGTCCGGCCGGACCGCTGCTGAGGGCTGTTCCCCGCCTCAGTAGGCGGAGTTGACGTTGTCGATGGAGCCGTAGCGGTCGGCCGCGTAGTTGGCGGCCGCGGTGATGTTGGCGACCGGGTCGGTGAGCTTGTTGGCGGTGCCGGCGACGTGGTAGCGGTCGAAGGTGGGCTGGATCACCTGGAGCAGGCCCTTGGAGGGGATGCCGTTGATGGCGTTGATGTCCCAGTCGTTGACGGCGTTGGGGTTGCCGCTGGACTCCCGCATGATGTTGCGGTGGAGGCCCTCGTAGGAGCCCGGGATGCGCTTGGCCTTCATGATGTCGAGCGACTCACGGATCCAGCCGTCGAGGTTGTTCGCATAGCGCTTCGGTGCGGCCTTGTGGGCCTTGGGAGCCGCCTTCTTCGGCGATGCCAGCGCCTTGCGCTCCACGGACCGGTTGGCGGCCGGCTTGTCGGTGTGGCCCTGCTTCGCGACGGTGGTGACCTTGAGGCCGTCGGCCACGGACGAGGCTATCGCCCGCTCCTTCGTACCGTCGTCGGCCCGGTCCTTCGCGGTCAGCGGCAGGCCGTTGGCACTCACCGGCTTGACCACGGCAGACGCATGGGCGGCCGGGGCCGCGGCATCGCTCGGTGCCGCGGTGAACGCCAGGGCGGCGGCGCAGCTCGCGGTGGCCACCAGCGCCGCGGAGACCTTCTGGGTGCGGGTGATGCGGGTGTTGCGAACAGCGTGGGGCAGGGTGAAACCGGGCATGCGGGGGTGACCTCTTCCAGGGCTTGGTGGCGGGGGGAGACGGCCTTCGGTTGGCGCGTGAGGACCGAGGGTCATTGCCGCGTTCGCCGCTCTGGCTGAAGTCGCAGACTCGTTCTCGGTGCTACCCGGAACATGTTTAGCGAGCGCCCTGGATGACGGCAAAGATGCCGTGTACTACCTATCTTCGTGAGTTGGGGCGAGATGTCCTATATAAATGCCGCGGTGGGCGGTATACGCCTGGAATTGGCGCGACTAGTCCTGTTCGTACGTGACGTACGTCGCGTGCCCGGCATCACGCGGCGGCCCCGCCGAAGCCCTCTCCGCGGCCCTTTGGAGTTGCCTGGCTCACAGCGGTGGAGAGGTGTGGCGCGGCGCCGACGGTCCGTTCGGCACTGAGCGCCCGCCGTGGCGTCCGATCCCGGCGAAGTGGGGCGGCGGGAGCGAAAACGGCGCCCGCACCGTGTGCAGGGGCGCCGTTTTCACCGAAAAGTCGGCAGTGCGTGCGCGCGGAATATCAGTCCGCCGGCAGCCGCGCGGCCAGCCGCTCGATGCGGTCGTGCCAGAGGGTCAGTGCGCGGTCGGTGTCGAAGCCCGCGGGGCCGGTCTGCGTCAGGACGAGCCGGGCGCCATGACCGGTGCCCCGGCGCAGCTCCCAGCGGACGATGCCTTCCGGGTGCCAGCGGTAGGCCAGCACCTCAGGGGCCCGTACCTCGGTGACCGGGCCGCCGGGCACCTCCGGCGCGGTGAACCCTTCCGGCGCCGGTGCGCCCACCGGGGGCGTCTCGCCCGCGGTGAGCTCCGCCCAGACGGCCTCCGCGGGCCGGATCAGCTGCCGCTCGAAGCGCACCCCGGGGCCGCCCGGCGTCTCCTCGGTCACCCCGCGCCCCAGGTCGAACTGCTCCACGTACGCCTCGTGCAGCTCACCCATGTCGCGGTCCATGGCGGTCGGCTCGCCGTCGAGCAGACCGGAGAGCGTCGTGAGGCACACGTGCCAGCCCGAGGCGAAGCTGGCGCCGCCGAACCGGTCGCCGAAGGTGTGGGTCAAGATCAACAGCGAGCCCTCGCCGTCCGGGGTGATCTCCCACCGCAGATGGTCCTCGCCCCAGGTGAAGGCGAACAGCCGGGGTTCGTCGGCGTCGGTGACCGTGCCGGTCATGACGCCCTCGGCGCCCGGCACGCCGGGCATGGTGAACGTCATCGCGCCACCGGGCCGGAGTTCCACCGTGACGGCGGAGGGGAACCAGCGGCCGAGCTGCGCCGGGTCGGTGAGCGCCGACCAGACCTTCTCGGGCGGGTGGGCGAGCCGGCGTTCCATCCGCAGCGCCGTGCGGCCGTCGGACGTGGTGAGGGTGTCGGAGTGCGGATGCATCAGGGGGTGTCCTTCGTGGTGTCCGGTGCGTCCATGGCGTCGAGGTGCCGCTCCAGGGCATCGAGGCTCCCGGACCACAGGTGGCGGTAGTGGGCGAGCCAGGCGTCCAGCTCGGCGAGCGGTTCGGGCCGCAGCTCGTACCAGCGGCGCTGGGCGTCCTGTCGGACCCGGACCAGCCCGGCCTCGCGCAGCACCCGCAGGTGCTTGCTGGTGCCCGGCTGGCTCAGTCCGAGCTGCTCGGTGAGCTCACCGACCGGCCGCGGGCGTTCCAGCAGAAGATCGAGGATCTTGCGCCGGCTCGGCTCGGCGAGTACGTCGAACGGTAGGGGCATGAGGACAGCATGCCTCTACGGTTATATAACTGCAAGGGTATGAGGGGGGAAGGGCGCCGGGCGGTGCTCTCGCTGTCCGCCCGGCAGCTTCGCCCTCAGGCGAACGCGTCCGCCGCCCTGCCCGCCGGCGTCCGGGCCGTGCGTTGCGGGGAGCCGTCCACCGGCCGCTGCTCGCGGGCCGCCGGCGCCAGTGCGGGCGCCGAGCTGAGCGGCCCGTCGGTGAAGAAGCGGACCGCCAGGTCCGCCACCTCCTGGGCGCGCTCCAGCACCACCCAGTGGTCGGCGTCCGGGATGGCCAGGAAGCGGCTGCCGGGGATGGTGGCGGCGAAGTCCCGCTGCCGGGCCGCCGAGGTGACCGTGTCGTGCTCGCCGCTGAAGACCAGGGTGGGTACGTCGCGCAGCTCGCCGGAGAAGTCCGGGCGGTCCGACAGCGCCCGGTTCAGCGATTCCACGGCGTGCGGCGAGTGCCGGGCGGCCTGGATCATCGCGCGCCGGACGTACCGGTACGCCAGCCGCCGGCCGGTGACGTGCCGGCGCTCATCGAGACACATCAGCCCTTCGGTGACCAGGGTGGCGAAGCTCTCGGTGTCGCCGAGGGCGAGCTGGTCGGCGGCCCGCCGCCACAGCTGAAGCTGTGCGGCGGTGATGTGCGCCGGCACACCTCCCAGGGCGAGCCGTGCGATCCGGCCCGGCAGGTGCCGGGCACAGGCGTAGGCCAGGCCCGCGCCGTAGGAGAAGCCGAAGAGGTTGATCTGTGGGACGTCCAGGTCGTCGATGATCCGCTCGATCGCCGCGCGCATCAGGGCGGTGCTCGGGCCCGGCGGCAGCGGGTCGGCGTTGCCCATACCGGGCAGGTCGGCGGTCACCACATCGGCCACCGGCCCCACGTGGTCCTCCATCTGCGGCCAGCCGAACATGCCCTGCAGCGCACCACCGAGCACCATCACGGGCTCGGTGATCCGCTCCGGCTGCCGCAGCCGCCGGTAGGCGAAGGTCACCCCGTCCACCGACAAGGACCGGATCGTTTCCTCGTACATCTCTGCTTCCTTTGCGGGGGACCGGAAGGTACGGCAGGGCCGGCGGCTGCCGGTCTAGCGGGTCAGTACGAGCGCGGCGTTGTGGCCGCCGAAGCCGAGCGAGGTCTTCACCGCGCAGTCGAAGGCCGCCTGCCGGGCCTCCTGCCGCACGATCTCGATGGGCAGTTGGGGATCGGGGACGCGGAGGTTCGCGGTCGGCGGCACCAACTGCTCCTCCAGGGCCAGCACGGTGAGCGCGGTCTCGATGCCGCCGGCGGCGCCCAGGGTGTGCCCGGTCATCGCTTTGGTGGAGGTGACCAGCGGGTGGGTGCCGATGACCCGCTCCAGCACGGAGGCCTCGATCAGGTCGTTGAGCACCGTCGAGGTGCCGTGGGCGTTCACATGGCCGACGTCCCCGGGCCGCACCCCGGCGTCCGCAAGGGCGCTGCGCAGCGCGCGTTCGATGCCGTTCCCGTCGGGAGCCGGGGCCACCGCCGCGTAGGCGTCGCTGGAGGCGCCGTAGCCGCGGATGTGTGCACGGACCGGGGCGTGACGGGCCGCGGCGTGCTCGGGCCGCTCCAGTACGAGGAGCCCGGCGCCCTCGCCCACCACGAAGCCGTCCCGATCGATGTCGAACGGGCGGCAGGCCGTCGTCGGGTCCTCCCGGCGGGTGGAGACCGCCTTCATCCGGCAGGCGCTGGCGATCAGCAGCCGGGAGATGGGGGACTCGGCCCCGCCGGCGATGGCGATGTCGCAGACACCGGCGCGCAGCAGCTGGTGCGCGGTGCCCACGGCGACGGTCCCGGAGGAGCAGGCGGTCGCCACGCCCAGGCTGGGGCCCTGTGCGCCCAGGTCCATGCAGACGCTGCTGGCGGCGCCGTTGACGACGGTCAGCGGGGCGAGCTTGGGGGAGACCCGCCGAGCACCGCGTGCGGTCATCGCGACGTGCTGCTGGTCGTAGAAGGGCAGGCCGCCGTGCGCGGAGCCGATGACCACCGCGACCCGGCCGGCGTCCCAGCTGTCGGTGTCCAGCCCGGCATCGGCGACCGCCTCTCGGGCGGCGATCACGGCGAGCTGGGAGAAGCGGTCCATCAGCCGCTGGGTGGCCACGCCGAGCAGCTCGGTGGTGTCCAGGTCGGCGGTGTAGAGGAAATCGCAGGGCAGATCGGCGAGTTCTTCGTGCTGCCGTACCCCACTGGGCTCGGTGTCGTGGGTGACCGCGTGCCAGGTCGCCTTCGTCCCGACGCCGGCCGAGGTCACCATGCCCAGTCCGGTGACGGCCGCCTCGAACGGCTGACGGCCGGCCGTCACGCCGGGACCGTGCCGTCGACGGCCGCCACCAGCCGGCCCACGGTGTCCCGTGAGGTCAGCGGCACGTCCTCCAGGTCGATGTCCAGCTGCTCCTCGATCAGGACACGGAGTTCTTCCAGGGCCAGCGAGTCGATGCGCAGATTGCGCAGCGGGGTTTCGTCGGTGACGTCACCCGCGGCGACCCCGAAGCGTTGGACCAGCAAGGCGTTGACAACTTCTGCCGCATTCACGTGGCGCTCCTCGCATGTTGTAGGCGTGCTGCCAACCGCGTCCTGGGCGGATGCTTCGCCGGCGGTCCGGCTGGTTTGGCCACCCTTTATACGCCTTCGTCCCGATAACTCCCCAACCCTGGTAGCTCAATGGGGTGATGGGTGCACCGGGGTGAAGCAGAGGGCCGCAGCCCGCGTTGCGGATGCCGCGGAAGGCGCCTACGTTCCTAACGCCGCGCACCGGCGGGAGGTACGGCACGGTGCGGGAAAAGCGCGTCCCGGCGGCCCCCTCGGTGGTGGCGGCCGACTGCGGGGTCAGGCCTCGTCGAGCGCGCTGGTCACCCGCGCCAACAGGCTCCGCAGCGTACGGAGTTCCGTCAGCGTCAGGCCGGTGGCGGCGAGCATCCTGCGGGGGACCGGAAGAGCCTGTTCTCGCAGGTCATCGCCCTCGGGGGTGAGGTGGACGGTGACCGATCGCTCGTCCTCGGCGCTGCGTTCCCGGCGGACCAGGCCGGCCGTCTCCAGGCGCTTGAGCAGTGGGGAGAGGGTGCCGGAGTCCAGTCGGAGCTGTTCGCCGATGGCCTTGACCGGCTGGGCGCCGTGCTCCCAGAGCACCAGCATGACCAGGTACTGCGGGTAGGTCAGGCCCAGGCCCTTCAGGGCGTCCCGGTACACGCCGCCGAACGCACGCGAGGCGGCGTGCAGGGAGAAGCAGACCTGGTGATCCAGGCGGAGCAGGTCGGCGTCGGGCACCGGAGGGCTGGTCGGCGAGGTCATGGGATCCAGGTTAGCGCCCCGGTCAATTAAGTTGTGCGCAATCTAGTTGCGCACAACTTAAATATGTGTGAGGGTTGTCCCCGCCGGGCGGCCGGGAAGCGGCCGCCGCACCAGGACCAAGGGGAATGTGATGGACGCGCTGTACACCGCTGTCGCCACCGCCAACGGCCGCGAAGGCCGGGCCGTCAGCTCCGACGGCACGCTGGACCTCGCACTGGCCATGCCGCCCGAGCTCGGCGGCAACGGCGCCGGCACCAACCCGGAGCAGCTCTTCGCCGCCGGCTACGCGGCCTGCTTCGCCAGCGCGATGAGCAACGTCGCCCGACAGATGAAGCTCGACACCAAGGACGTCTCGATCACCGCAGAGGTCTCCATCGGCAAGGACGACACCGGCTTCGGCCTCGGCGTCGTCATGCGGGTGGAGCTGCCCGAGTCCCTCGCGGGCGAGCCCGGCCGCCGACTGGTCGAGGCCACCCACGAGTTCTGCCCCTACTCCAAGGCCACCCGCGGCAACATCGAGGTCGAGCTCGTCGTCGAGTGAACCGCGCGGCCGGGCGCGACGCCCCTGACGTGGTCGGCGCGCACACCGGTCACTCGGCGGGACGCCCCGCCGGGCCGGCGGCACGGGCCGGGGCCACCCCCCACCGGTGGCCCCAGCCCGCGCCGCCGTCAGGCCGGTGGCGCCGGTACCGCCGGCGCAGGGGCGGCGGACGCCCCCGGCAGGACCCGCACGGCGGACGCCGCGGCGAACCGCCGCCCGCGCACCAGCGGCAGTGCCACCGCACACGCCGCCAGGCCCGCCCCGCAGCTCACCGCGAACGCCGCACGGAACCCGTACGCCTGCGCCAGCGGACCGGCCACCACCGCCGCCACGCACTGGCCCACGATCAGCCCCGACCCCAGCAGGGGAACCCGGCCACCCCGGTCTCGCCCAGCTGCCCGGCCAGCGCACTGACCCCGGCGTTGGCGGCACCCAGGATGACCCCCTGTGCCACCGCCATCCCGCACAGCACGCCCAGCGCCGGCGACGCCAGCCGTACCCCGGTGCGCGCCGCCGGGTCCGTGGCCACCGGCCCCGGCGCCGTCGGGTGCAGCGCGAACAGCACACCGAACACGGCGCTCAGCGCCGCCGCGAGCAGCAGCCCCGCCGACGGGTGGAAGGCGACCACGACCGCCGCCGCCAGCGCCGGCCCCGCCATGAAGCTGATCTCGTCGATCGTGGTGTCCAGCGACAGCGCCCGTCCGGTCAGCTCCGCGCCCTCCGGACGGGACGCGGCCAGCACGCTCCACCGCGTCCGCGACAACGGCCCCACCTGAGGCATCGTCACCCCGGCCAGCCCCGCCGCCAGCGCCTGCGCACCCGCGGGAAGCCCCCCGAGCGCCGCCCCCACCAGCGCCAGGACCGCCGCCGTATTCGCCACCGAAGCCACCACGATCACCGGCCGGTGCCCCCGGCGGTCCGCCAGCCGGCCGATCGGCGCCCCGCCCACCGCCTGCCCCAGCCACAGCATCCCCGCGACCACCCCGGCCCGGCCGATACCGTCGAGCTCCGTCAGCATCAGCAGCGTCCCGATCGGACACAGCGCCGCCGGCAGCCTCGCCAGGAACGAGATCACCGGCAGCCCGGGTCCGGCGAGGGAGAACACCGAACGAAAACCCGTCAACGCGGCCACCGGACCCCCAGGTCGAAAGAGTCCGACCAGTACAACCCCGCCCCCGCGCACCGGGCCATCCACACGTCCTCCGAAACCGCGCCGCGGCGCGCCGGAGGCGTGTGGAGGAACACCCAAAGGCCGCGGCCCGCCCGGACGCCGCCGTCAGGCGTCGTCCGCCGCATGCACCCGACGCCCCCCGACGAAGGTCTGCAGCACGCGGGTGGTGGCGATCGCGTCGGTCGGCCCGTCGAACGGATCGCGGTCCAGGACCACCAGGTCGGCCAGCTTCCCCGGCTGGATCGTCCCGGTCTCATCGAGGTGATTGACGTACGCGCTGCCGGCCGTGTACGCGGCGAGTGCCGCGCCCAGGTCGATCCGCTGCTCGGGCAGGAACGCCGGCGCGGAGGGCGGGTCCTCCGGGACGCGGCGGTTGACCGCCACATGCAGCGCGGCCAGCGGGTCGGGCGAGCTGACCGGCCAGTCGCTGCCCGCCGCCATCGTGGCGCCCGAGCGCAGCAGATCACCGAACGGGTACTGCCAGGAGGCCCGTTGCGCACCCAGGAACGGGATGGTCAGTTCGTCCATCTGCGGCTCGTGCGCGGCCCACAGCGCCTGGATGTTCGCGGTCGCCCCCAGCCGGCGGAACCGCGCGATGTCCTCGGGGTGGACGACCTGGAGGTGTGCCAGGTGGGGTCGCGTATCCCGGTGCCCGTTGACCCGCCGGGCCGCCTCGACCGCGTCCAGCGCCTCGCGCACTGCCCGGTCGCCCAGGGCGTGGAAGTGCACCTGGAAGCCCTCCGCGTCCAGCAGCGTCACAAACGTCCGCAGCTCCTCGGGGTCGATGAAGGAGATGCCGCTGTTGTCCGACGCGCAGCCACAGGCCGTGAGGTACGGGCTGAGCATCGCCGCGGTGTGGTTCTCCGCGATCCCGTCCTGCATGATCTTGATGCTGGTCGCCTGCAGCAGACCGCCGGTCAACTCGGCCCGCCGGGCTACCAGTTCGGGAATCTGCTCGGTACCGCGGGCGCGGTCCCACCACAGCGCCCCCCGCACCCGCGCGGTCAGCGTCCCCGCCTCGCGCGCCGCCTCGTACGCCGGCGCGGCGTCCGCCACCCCCGGACCGCGGCCCAGCATCGCGTCTTGCCAGGCGGTCACCCCGTACGAGTGCAGCAGCCGCTGCGCCCGCAGCAGTCCGGCGGTCCGCTCCGCCACGCTCGGCTCCGGCACCAGGTCGGCGACCAGCCGCATGGCCCCCTCCTGGAGCATTCCGGAGGGCCGCCCGTCGGCGTCCCGCTCGATCCGCCCGTCGGCGGGGTCGGGCGTGGCGGCGGTGAGTCCGGCCCGTTCCAGCGCGCGGGAGTTGGCCCAGCCGCCGTGGTGGTCGCGGTTGACCAGATACACCGGACGGTCGGGCACCAGGGCGTCCAGGAACTCACGGGTCGGCATCCCGCCGGGGAACGCCTCCAGGGACCAGCCACCGCCGGTGATCCACGGTGCGTCCGGATGCGCGGCCGCATACGCGCCGATCAGCTCGCGGTAGGCGTCCGCGGTGTCCGCCGCGCTCAGATCGCACTGGGCCAGCTCCAGCCCGCCGCCGACCGGGTGCACATGGGCGTCCTGGAATCCGGGGATCAGCAGCTTGCCCCGCAGATCGACCACCTCGGTGGCCGGCCCGATCAGGTCGGGGTCCTCCGCGTCGGGTCCGACGGCGATGATCCGGTCCCCGCGCACCGCCACCGCACTCGCCCGGCTCCGCGCCGGATCGACGGTGTGCACGGGGCCGGAGCGGAAGACGAGGTCGGCGGGGCCGCCGCCGCGGGAGGCCGGAGAGGTGCCGGCGACGGGTGCGTTCTCGGTGGACACGGGGGTGTTGCTGAGGTCCATCTGGTGGTTGCTCCAGTTGTTGTGGGGTGTGGTGCGGCGGGCCGGGCCCCGATGGCGCCGGGGCCGGTCCGTGCTGCGGTGTGCTGTCCGGCGCCGGGCCGGTTTCGGTCGGCCCTGCGACGAACGGTGTACTGCCGGGCCGGGCTGCTGTGGTGTCAGCCCTCCGAGGGGCTCGGGACCGGCGTCGGGCCGGCACCGCCGTCCATCGGCAGGGCGATCGTGTCGCCGTCCGTGCCGCGGCCGGTCGTGAAGTAGGGGGAGCGGCGGACCCACTTGGCCCAGGCAGCGGTCGCCACCCCCAGGAGGATGAAGAGCGCCGGGAGCAGCAGCATGAACCAGCCGTTGTCCGGGCTCGCCTCGAAGTGGTCGCTCAGCGTGGCGTAGTACCACACCAGGTAGATGCCGAGCCCGAACAGCGTCAGCGCGCTCACCGCGGGGACGACCACGTCCCGCAGTGCGCGGACCGGGCCCTGGCGCAGGCTGCTGCGGAAGCGCACCGCGCAGGCCAGCGCGGTCAGCCCGTAGTAGAGGGCAACGGTCAGGCCGATGGAGTTGACCGCGGTGAGGATCATCTCGTTGAGCTTGGGGATGCCCACCGCGAGCACGGCGAGCAGGGCGGCGATGGCCATGATCACGAGGGTGCCGACGGCGGGGGAGCCGTAGCGCGGATGCACCCGCTGCCACACCGGGCCGAGCGTACGGTCCCGCGCCATCGCCAGGGCCCCGCGGGCGGTGGGGATGACGCTCGACTGGAGCGAGGCGAAGGCGGAACACATCAGCGCGGCGAGCGGCAGCGAGGCCCAGGGCTCCGGAGCCAGCCGGCTGCCCAGGAACGTCAGCGCCTGCGGGCCGTTGTGGACGAGTTCGCCGGTGCTCATCGCCCGCTGCAGGGCGACCCCGCCGACCAGGAACAGGCCGAGCATCGCCACCAGCGCGATCAGTCCGCCGCGGGCCGCGTCGGAGGCGTTGCGGGTCTCCTCGTTCACGCTGAACGCGGCGTCCCAGCCCCAGTAGAAGAAGACCGCTATCACCATGCCCTGGGCCACCGCCTGCGGAGAGGCGAGGTCGAAGGGGTTGAACCAGGACAGCGAGAACGGCTGGTCGCCGACGAACAGGGCGTAGCCGCAGAAGGCCAGCAGCACCGTGTACTCGAAGACCAGCAGCCACCACTGGAGCCGGGTCGCGGCCCGCACGCCGGTGATCGCGGTGACCGTGACGGCGACCAGCGCGACCAGGCCGACGGCGGTGCTGATGCCGGTCGAGGCCGGGTCCAGGCGGAGCCCCCACACGCGGTACAGACCCAGCTTGTTGAGGAACTGCAGCACCACCGATCCGGTGACCGCGCCCGTGTACGCCATGAAGATGACATTGCCGATCAGCACCACCCACCCGGTCAGAAAGCCGGACCAGGGGCCGATGGACCGCCCCACCCAGGTGTAGCCGCTCCCGCAGTTGGGCTCGGTGCGGTTGAGGCGGGCGTACGACAGTGCGATGCCGAGGATCGGCAGGAAGGACAGCAACAGCAGCGCCGGGGTCTGCCGGCCGGCATACGCGGCCAGGCTGCCCATGCCGATGCCGATGCTGGTGGTCGCCGCGGTGCTGGACGCGGCGATCGCCACCCCGTCCTTCACCCCCAGGGAGCGGCGCATTCTCGTCGGACTGGGGTCCTGCTGCACGGCGGAGGGCATGGCACTGACTCCTTCGACGGGGCGGGGACGGGCCGGGCCGGACGCGGCGGGCCGTGTGACCGCCGATAAAACAGTCCGCCCAGAACTTGTGTCAACGGTGTTGACGTAACTTGGTGATTAACTGGCCCGGAGGCTTTCGGGCGGCCGGCAGGGCGACTTCGGCACGGACCGGGCAAGGACGGACGGGCCGGGCACCCGGGCCGGACGGCGGGGCGGGGACGGACAGCGGGGTAAGGACGGACAGCGGGGGCGGACGCGGGACGGACCGTGGGAGGGACTGCGGGACGGACCGTGGGACGGGCCCGTCGGGGTGCACTGCCGCGCCGCGCAGCGCCCCCGCAGCACGGTCCCGGTGCAGGGCCGGGACGGAACACGACGGAGGGGTTCGGTGTGGCGGAGAGCGAGCGCATCCCGGTCGAGCGGAAGCGACGCCGGCGGACCAGTTCAGGCGTGGTCCTGTCGGCCGACCTCATCGTCGACACCGCCCGCACCCTGATCGACGCCCACGGCACCCAGGCCTTCACCGTACGGAAGCTGGGCGCCGCCCTGGGCGCCGATCCCTCCGCGGTCTACCGCTACTTCCGCAACACCGAGGAACTCCTGCTCGCGCTCGCCGACCGGCTGATCGGCGAATCCATGACCGGCTTCGCGCCGAGCGGGGACTGGGCCGCCGACCTGCGCGACCTCGGACTGCGCGCCTACCGCTCCGCACTGCGCCACCCGCAGATCGCGGCGTTCAGCACCCTCCGCGTCACCGGCCTGCCGCACGAGCAGCACGCCGTCGACACCGGCATCGGCCTGCTCCTCCAAGCCGGCTTCGACGAGCCCACCGCGGTCCGGCACTACCACAGCCTGGTGGACACCGCCCTCGGCCATGCCGCCCTGGACGCCGGCGTCCTCCGGCTCGCCCCCGCCCAGCGCGCGGCCGACGAGCACGCCTGGCAGGCCCGGTACGGCACCCTGCCCGCCGAGGAGTACCCCGTCCTGCACCGCGTACGGGAACACCTGCCGCTGATGGCGGGGTCGGCCGTGGAGCCTGCGCTGGACCTGCTGATCACCGCACTGCGGGCCGAGGCGGCGGCGCAGGCGGGCGGCTGAGTCGAACGGTGGGTGGCGGTCGGCTCCGGATGGCGGGGGAGCGGCCGAGGTGGCGACGGGGAGCGACGGACGGAAGGGCGCGGGAGTGCGGGAGTCAGGCGCTGGGCGGGTCGGGGAGTCGCGGGGTTCAGGCGTGCGAGGGCGCGGGCGAGCTGGGGGAGAGCCCGGGGCGCGGGCGAACTGAGAGAGCCCAGGGTGCGGGCGAGCCGGGGGAGAGCCGGTGGCATAGGGCGAGCCAGGGGGAGCCGCAGAGCCAGTCAGGGACCTAAGACGTAGGACGTGAGACACGCCGGCGAGCAGGGAGACCGGCAGCGAGGGGTGCAAGGGGCCGCAAGGGCCCGATGACCCGGGCGGGTGCCCCACCGGGGTGCGACCATAAAACATGCCCCTTCAGCGGTTCATGCGTCCCCCGGGCCGGCGGGAGCTGGGCCACGCCTTGGTGCTGATCCCGATCGGGCTGATCGTGACGGTCTGCGTGATCGACATCCTCGCGCCGTCCGACATCCACCTGGGGCCCCTGCTCGTTGCCGCCCCCACCATCACCGCGGCCTTCTCCGGCCCCCGGCTGACCGCCGCGATCGGCGCGCTCGCGGTGGCCGCCCAGGTGTACATCGGCATCGCCCGCGGCGCCCTGTTCACCCAGAACCTGGAAGCGCAGATCGCCGCACTGATCGTGGTCTCCGCGCTGGTGGTGCTGTTCACCGTCGTCCGGGACCGCAATGAGCGCCGGCTCACCCAGAGCCGCTCGGTGGCCGCCGTCGCCCAGCAGGTCCTGCTCCGCCCCCTGCCCGCCCACAGCGGCCCGCTGGAGATCGCCTCCCTCTACCTCGCCGCCGAGGAAGAGGCGGGTATGGGCGGTGACCTCTTCGCCGCCGCACGCACCATGACCAGCACCCGCCTGATCATCGGCGATGTCCGCGGCAAGGGACTCCCCGCCTACTCACACGCCGCCCTCCTCCTCGGCGCCTTCCGCGCCGCCGCCCACCGCCAGGCCACCCTGCCTAACCTCGCCCGCCACCTCGACGGCGCCGTCCGCTGGGACAGCAGCCAGTGGTGTACCGGGCAGGCAGCGGCCGACGGGGCCGAGACCGGCCCGCCGCCCAGCGGGTCGCAGACCGCCGCCATGGGCTACCCGGTCGAAGCCACCGAATCCCGGGCCCACCGACGCCCCCGCCCGCACCACCCCGTCGGCCCCGTCCCCGCCGCAGTGCCCGCCTCCGGCACCACCGACGGCGCCCCGGACTCCGCCACTGCCGACCGCGCCCCGGCCTCCAGCACCGCCGACCGTGACCAGGCCCCGGGCACCGCCGACCGCGACCCGGACCCCGCCAACGAGCCCGACGAGACCTTCGCGACCGTCTCCCTCCTGGACATCCCCGACCACTGGCCGGTGCTCCGCAGCATCACCTGTGGCCACCCGCCCGCCCTGCTGCTCCGCGAAGGCCGCGCCACCGTCCTCCACCCCCGCCGGACGGCGCTCCCCATCGGACTGGGCGGCCTGCCCGGAGCGCCTCCCTACGAGGTCGAGACCTTCGTCTTCGAGCCCGGTGACCTGCTGCTTCTCTACACCGACGGTGTCACAGAGGCCCGTGACGACCAGGGCGCCTTCTACCCCCTCGCCGAGCGCGCCGGCGCCTGGAGCGGATGCAGCCCGGAACAACTGCTGCGGCAGCTGCGCGCGGACCTGCTGGCACACGCCCGCGGCCGGCTGGGCGACGACGCGGCCGCGGTGGCCGTGCGGCGCCTGCCGAACACGCCACTCCACGAGACCAGCGGATGACTTGCGTCACACCACTCCCTCGGTGAAGCACCCGCCACATCCCCCACAACGCCGCCCCGACGCCGTGCCACCCCGCTGCCGTTCCCGCCGCCTTGGCCGTCGCACGGCCCGCCGGCACCCCGTACCGAAGCCCGCCGGTCGCTCGTAAGGCTCCCTGCCTGACGCTTCCTCAGCGCCGCCCCACTTGATAGACACGTCCGAATCATCCGCACGTGGTAGGGGACGCGCACCATGACCGACCGCAACACCTCGGACCACCACATATTCGCGTTCGACCTCACCGAGCACGAAGCCCGGCGGCGGACCGAAGTCCTCGCGGCCCTCGGCGACACCTGGGACCCCCTCGCCGTGATGGAGAGCGAGACCGAGGCGAACCGGCTGCTCTACTCCGGCCTGGACGCGGAACAGCAGGCCACCTACGACCAGCTGGTCGCCGCCGGGGTGCTGCCGCCGACCGGGCAGGCGTGAGCATGCTGCCGCTCGACCCCACCGCCGACATCGGTCGCCGCGCCTGGGTCCCGTGCCCCAGCTGCCAGGACCACCAGGACTGCGGAGCCTGCCTCGACGGCCGCACCTGCCACGACCACTGGCGCTACCTGCTGTCGAACAAGGGCAGCGTCCTGCACCTGCAGTGCCCCAACTGCACCCACGTCTGGGCCTGGCAGTCCGGCTTCGGCGCGGGCGGCCGCACCGTCGACTGACCACGCCGCAACGGCCGCCCGCAGACACCGCTGAGGGCTTCCCTGCCGTCCCGCTGGCACTGCAGGGGGCTCCGCTGTGCTCTCCTCCTCCGCCTTGCAACTGCACGCACCGGACCCCGCTCCCTGATCCACGAAGATCCAAAGGAAGCGCCCTAGCTGCGCCTTATCGCGGCACCCGGGGGCGAGTAGCCCCGGCACGCCCACAGGCTCAGGACGAGAGCCTGGCTCAGCGCCCCGGGGCCGGCTGCCACCCGCCCACCGCACCCTTATGCGGTGCGGCGCTCCCGTACCGGCGGTAGCGTGCGGTGCATGGAGCTGCCTGCGCGAGCGCTGTGGATGTTGGCCGAACCGCTGCACGCGGTCTGCTACTTCGATGAGGAGTGCCGAAGCCTGGGCAAGGACCTCGGGCTCAAGGGCTTCTGGATGGGCTACTTCGCCTCCCGTACCGCTCCGTTGGGAGCCGTCGAGCCCGCCGCGGCCACCGCCGTACTCGGGGTCTTCGCCCCGGCCATGGTGGCCCGGGCGCTGCCCGCCGCCTGGAGCATCGCCGGCCCGCAGCACCTCCTCGACGAGCGCGGCAGCCGCGCCGCCCGCGCCCTGCGCAGGACCGACCCCGATCTGGACCGCACCGTCACCGCGCTGCTGCCCGCGCTGCAGACCGTCGTCGACGCCGCGCCGCCCACCGCCCGGCCCCTCTTCGCCGCCAACCGCGCCCTGTGCGACCATGCCGACCCGGTAGAGCGGCTGTGGCAACTGGTCACCACCATCCGCGAGTTCAGGGGGGACGCGCACCTCGCCGTGCTCGCCGACGAAGGCCTCGACGGCTGCGAGGCCCTTGTCCTCGCCGCCGCTTCCGGCCGCGTCCCCAAGGACACCATCCGCCAGGACCGCGGCTGGAGCGAGGAGGAGTGGGCGGCCGCGACCGACCGGCTGTGCACCCGCGGCCTGGTCGCCGCGCGGGGCGAGGCGACCGACCACGGCCTGCGGGAACGTGAACGCATCGAGCAGGCCACCGACCGGCTGGCCGCGCGGATGCTGCACGCCCTGCCCGAGCAGGAGACCGAGGCGCTGCTGCACGGACTGGAGCCCCTCGTCCGGCGTCTCCTGGCCACCGACGTGCTCCCCTTCCCCAACCCGATCGGCCTGCCGCACCTCGACGAGCCCCTCGCCCACGATGGGCGCACCGCCTCCGAGCCCACCCCCTGATCCCGCGAGGCCCACAAGCCCGTCCGCCGCCGCTCCGAGTCGGCGGCAGGCGACGCCCGGACCGCATCCCCCGCCGGTGAAGCCGGAGAATCGTACGGCCGCACCCCGCCGCCCGGCCGGGCCCACCACAACGCGGCGTACCGCCCCCACCGCCCGGCACCTCGTACCGAAAGCGTCCACACCCGCCGTCGATTTACGGGCAACGGATTTACGGGAACCGGGGATACGGGAGACGGCGACACCTGAGCGACGAACCATGGCCTCCCCCGAACCGTACGGAACTGTGACGATGTGACTGACCGACTGATCCAGACGGTAGCTCACGCCACTGACAATCCCCGCCCGAAAAGCGCATCACCCCACTGGCCAGCGCATATGCCGCGGAAACGTCCACCGGAGCGATCATCGGTGAGGTCTGCGGGGTGATTTTCATCTGGTGGTTCGATGGGTGCTTTGGAGTGCTTTACCAGGCCGGGTCGGGACACTGGCGCTCAAGGGCCGTTGAGTGGGTATGGATCCTAGAGAGCTGTGGGACCGCAACGCCGTTCTGGCGGAAGCGTTTTGTTTGGGTGACGAGCGTGTCCGGGAAGCGCAGGCAAGGCTTGACGAGGCGCAGGCCGACCGCTCACGGGTCTTGGCGGCATTCGCGGTGACGGTGGGCAGTACCGGTGCAGTGGCCGGACTGTTCGGATTGAACGAGCGTGAAGTACGCATCGCCCGGCGCACGGTGGGCAAGGAGGACGCCCGGGCCGTCGCCGAGGAGCTGCTGGCCGCCGCGGCGTCCGTGGCACCGCCCCGGGAGCCCGAGGAGGCGGCACCGGCACCGGCCCCCGACCCCACGGCCGAATACCCCCACCAGAACCCCACTGCTCAGCCCCGCCCCGCCGGCGCCGCCCGTGAGGGCGCGACCGCCGCAACGGGTGCGACCGACCAGAACTGGTCGCCCGCCATGGACGCGGTCCTCATCGGCAGCTGGCAGACCGGCGTGGACCTTCGGGAGCTCGCCTCCGAATTCGGGCTCGACCTCACCCGCCTCGTTACCCGTGCCCAACAGCTCTCCGCCCAGGGGCGGTTCTATCCGGGCCCGGCGGAAACCCATGCCGGCCGCCACCGGCGCGGGCCCAATGATCTCCACGACACCGAATACACCATCCCCGCCCAGCAGACGGCCACCGCCTGGAACGCCGCATCCTCGGCGCACCACATGGCGACCGCCTGGCACACCGGCGCCATGCCGCCGGCGGAGTCCGTCCCCGACATGACCGCGTTGACTTCCGAATGGGACAACGCCCTCGCCCCCTGGGGCTCGCTCGCCGCCTCGCACGAGGACGTCGCGCCCTCCCACCAGCCCTGGACCCAATACCACCTCAGCTCCTGACGCTGACGGACGATGGAGCGCGGATGGCCGCGCCGGCCCCGCAGTGACGCCGGTCGTGGGACGCCCGGTCGCCGGTCGTGGGATGCCCGGTCGCCGGCGCCCGCGCGGGCGCCCGGCCCGTGCCTTCGCGGCGGAACCCGCTCGCACCGGCGGAGATTCCGTACCCATGGCCGCGCCTTCGGCCCTGCGGGTCACCGCGCCCGTACTCCGGCCCCACAGGCCACACGTTCCGGCACGTTCGTACGCAGCGTCAGTAACCCCTTTCGTGCGCCGCCCGGAGACCGTCGTGCCGGTTTCTCCAGCGATGTGGACAGGTCGTATTGATTGCCACGGAAAGGGGGCACCGATGAAACTGTTCCGTACTTTCGCCGCGTTATGTGTGCATGCCTCTGGCATAGGCCAAACGAGCCGTCCGAGTTTTTCAACCTCCCGCAGGAGCAGCCCGTTCCTGATCGACGAGTTGCTGCTCACGGGGTTGTGTTCCCTGCCGGGCAAGGGTTGCGCAGTCCGTCTCCCGCTCTAGACTGAAATCAGGGAGAAATCCCGTAACAATAGCGATGCTCGAAAGGGTGACAATCCGTTACGGAATACTTAGCGTGAAGAAATTCGCCTCCCGGGAGCGAGAACGATGACAACATTTACTCTGGGTGAGCCCGTCGAAGATTCCAGGTTGGAGAAAGTGCCGCCGCCGGTCGTCATAGCGGCCCAGCCTGACTCGTTCATCCGACTGGAAACGCCGGAAGAACTGCAGCAATGGGAGAAGGCCGTGCGGCAGACCACCGGCCTCGAAATGTCCGGCAGCAACCTGAGGGCCGTCGCCACTGAAGGATGCTCGTGCGGCTGCTCCGACAAGTGCGACGTCTGCCAGCAGTGATACTCGCCATTTCGCTGAAGGACGACCTGCACGCGCTCGCCGTCCAGAACGAGGCACGCAGGCGCGGCTACCGGGACTTCCGCATCGTCGCATGCGACCAACTCAGCGGGAGCCACAGCCTCTCGTGGCACGCGCACGGGGAATTCCCCGCCACCCTGCGTACCTCCGACGGCACCGACGTCACCCTCGACGACACCTCCGTCATCTGGTGGCGGCGCGTCAGGGCGGCCCAGCAGGCGGCGGAACACCGTAGTAGCGAATCCGAGCGCAACCTCATCAACAACGACTGCCGGGGAGCGCTCGCCGGAGTGCTCTCCGCGGCATTCCACGGCCGGTGGATCTCCCACCCCGACGCCACTGACCGCGCCGCGGACAAGCTCTACCAACTGGCCGTGGCACAGCAAGCCGGATTCCGCGTCCCGAGAACCCTGGTCACCCAGTCACGCGACGAAGTGGCCGCCTTCCTGCAACGCGTCGGCCGGATTATCGTCAAACCCGTAGTCGGCGCCACCGGGCCCCTGATGTTCACCCAGCGCATCGACGACCCCTATGCCATTCCGGAGGAGTCCTTCGCGGCCTGCCCCGCGATCTACCAGGAGTACATCGAGGGCACCGACCACATCAGACTCAACTGCTTCGGTGACCGCATGTACGCGGCCCGCCTCACCACCAGTGCGCTCGACTGGCGCGCGGACCTCACCATCCCGATATCCCCCTGGAATGTCCCCGACGACACCGCACACCTGGTGACTGAGGTCCAGCGCCGGCTCGGGCTGCGCATGGGAGCCATCGACCTCAAACTCACCCCGAGCGGGGAGCCCGTATGGCTCGAAGTGAATCCGCAGGGGCAGTTCCTCTTCTTGGAGCCCCTGTTGGGCATCCCGCTGGCCGCGCACTTCCTGGACTTCCTGATCTCCTCGGCCCACTCCGCCACCTCCGCCCGGCAGCTCTCGCGAGACCGGGCCGGCCCACAGATGAGCGGGTGATCGGCCGCTGGCGGGGAGGGCCGGGTGGAGAGGGGCGGGTGGAGAGGGCGAACCTGAGCACCGGTTGATGAGGGCTGGATCGTAAGCCCCGACTGGTGAGGGCCGGATCGTGAGCACCGGCTGGTGAGGGCCGGCTGGAGAGCCGAACGGCGGGGGCTGGCTGGTGAGAGCCGTCTGGTGAGAGCCGTCTGGTGAGGGGCGGCCGTTGAGGATCACGGATGGTCAGTGGGAGTGTGCCCGCTCCGTGCCGGGCGTGGGCCAGACCCTTCGAAGGGGCGGCACGGAGAGTGATGTCGCACCCGGCAACGAGGGTGGCCAGGGGGAATCGAGGGAAGCGAGCCCGGACTCGACGAGCGTGACCATGACGCCCGGAGGCGCGTCTTCGGCAGCGCGTACGCGGCGGCGAGACGTCCGCGACCCGGCACGGTCGCCCTGGGCTCGAAACCTCCGAAGGCCGCCAGCCTGCCGTCAGCCCACCGTTCCGCCTTCCGAACCTGGTGCGCGCCGGTCACGATGAGCGCCGGCCGGGGAGGCCGTCTCGGACGGCGCGGGAATCTGGGCCGGCTCGTCCGCGGCCAGGCTCCCCAACAGGGCGAGGGCCTGCTCCGAGGGGCTGCCGGGGGCGGCCTGGTAGACGACCAACTGCTGGCCGGGGGCGCTGTTGACGGTCAGCGACTCGTAGTCCAGCGTCAGCTCACCCACCAGGGGGTGCTGGAAGCGCTTGGTCTCGTGGGTCTTGCTGCGGATGTCGTGGCGCGCCCACAACCGGCGGAACTCCTGGCTCTTCAGCGACAGTTCACCGACGGTCCGGACGAGCTCAGGGTCCTCGTGGTCGGCTCCCGTCGCCGCGCGCAGCCCCGCCACGGCAGCGACCGCCACCCGCTCCCAGTCCGGATAGAACGCCCTGGCGTCCGGATCGAGGAACACCAGCCGCATCAGATCACCGCTGTAGGTGTGCCCGGCGAACAGGGCCCGGCCAAGGGAATTGTGAGCCAGTACCGTCAGACGGCGCCCCAACACCACGGCCGGCGTACGATGCCAGCTCTCCATCATCCGCAGCAGCGCCGGACCGACCCGCTCCGGCCGTGTGTGCGCCCGGTGCCGGGCCGGCACCGGCCGTACCAACCGGTGCAGATGTTCCGCCGCGTCCCCATCGAGGTCCAGGGCGCGGGCCAGGGCCTCGACCACCTGGACGGAAGGGTGCCGCTCACGGCCCTGTTCCAGCCGTATGTAGTAGTCCGTACTGACTCCGGCCAGGAGCGCGACCTCCTCCCGGCGCAGTCCCGGAACCCGGCGCCGGCCGACGGCCGGCAGCCCTGCCTCCTCGGGCCTGAGCAGGGCACGACGGGCACGCAGGTACTCCCCGAGCGGATTCGCGCTGTCCATGCCCGCAACCCTGACACGGCCAAGCCGATCGCGGGCCCCCGGAAGGTGGCCGTGGAACTCCTACCATCGTCCCTCCGGAATTCCAGGCTCCTCCGGAACTCCCGGCGTGCCCACAACGGCCACCACGCTCGCTAACGGTCTCGGGGGAAATTGAGGTTCGGGCATGTTGGCCTGGCGGCTCGACTGCTGGGTGATCAGCAGGCGGTGTCGCGGACGAGGACGAGTTCGGTGCTCATCCGGTGGCGGGTGGCCCGCTGCGCGGATCGGTCGGAGACGAGTGAGGCGATCGCGAGATGGGTCTCGGTGTAGGTATCGCAGCGCCCGTGCGACCCCTCTCATGCCATGGCCCGACCGGGACGGTCACCATGTCCGCCGAGACCGTAATACGGTGGACAGCCCTCCGGCGCTGGGCGAGCATCTCCGCGATGGATAACGAACCTCTCCCCATCCCCAAGCGCGTCCGCTTCGTCGAGCTCAGCGCAAAGGCGCTTCGGGCGCTTGCCGGCGGTGACCTCGCCGGCGGCAGCGCCGAGGCCGAGATCGCCCTTGACGAATACTTCGTCTGCGACCGGGCTCGCTGGGTCTTCGGCTATCGCGCTGACCAGCTCGCCGAGGACCCGTCCGCCGCGTCCTGGATCACCCGGATCGCGGTGTCCGAGCCGGACGAAGCTGTCGTCGGCTACGCCGGGTTCCACGGACCGCCGGACGAGGCCGGCATGGTCGAGGTCGGCTACACCGTCGTGCCCGGGTACCGCCGCCAGGGCTATGCCCGCGCCATGCTGACGGCGCTGCTCGTCAGGGCCGTCGCCGATCCCGGTGTCACGACCGTGCGGGCCACTATCAGTCCCGGCAACAACGCCTCCCTGGCCACCATTGCGGGCTTCGGTTTCACGCGCGTCGGCGAGCAGTGGGACGAGCGCGACGGGCTCGAGATCGTATTCGAGGTCCCGGTAGAAGCGATTCAAGCCGAGCAGCTTTACGGCCTCGGCGGACATGGTGATCGTCCCGGTCGGGCCGTGACATGAGAAGGGCCGTGCGGGTTGGGTGAGTTGTGAAGCTGACCTGGGCCCGTACGGCCTGTTCCCGTCCTGCCCTGTCCGGTGTCTCAGGCGCACATTTTGGTGAGTTGTTCGCCGAGCTCGCCAGTGCGTGGGAGGCCGCGGCAGTCCGCGCTCCGCGAGGCCCGGGGCGGGGAGCGTGTGCGGGCGGAGGGTACCGGCCGAAAGCCCAAGCTGGTCTTCCTCGATCGGCTGCTGGTCACCCTGGTCCATCTGCGCCCTCAGTTGCCGCACGTGGTGCTCGCCGAGCTCTTCGAGGTGGATCGCTCCACTGTCTCCGCGGCCATCCGCCAGGTCCGCCCGCTGCTGGCGGCCCGTGGTTTCGCCGTGCCTGACCGGCCCAGCCTGCGGTTGAAGACGCTGGAGGACGTCTTCGCCCATGCCGAGGCGGAGGGCGTTGAGTTGCGGCTCGACGGCGGCCGAGACCCAGGTCCGCCGCCCGCAGGCCGACCGATCCGCGCAGCGGGCCACCCGCCACCGGATGAGCACCGAACTCGTCCTCGTCCGCGACACCGCCTGCTGATCACCGAGCAGTCGAGCCGTCAGGCCAACACGCCCGAACCTCAAATTCCCCCGAGACTGTAAGACAGCATCCAGGCACAACGTGACCGCCTTGATCAGCTTCTGTGGCAGGCAGCTATCGTGGCGACGCTTGGGAACCGGGTGATGCCAGGGCAGCGTCTGCCGGGGAGCGAGCTGCAAGGTGGCGACAGAACTTTGGGGGCGGAGTGCAGCCGGACGGTGGACCAGGTGTCGGTCCCAGCCCGAGGGAGGCAGCCGCCTTCCTCCTGGACAAGATTCGTCAGGGCAGCGGCTACGCCCGCGGCAAGAAAAAGCGGTTCGGTCGAAGTGCCGCCGTCACCAAGGTGACGATGCTCGCACTGTCGGCTGCGTCCACCGTCATCCTGGGCCTGCAGAATCTCAACGCGTGGGCTGGACTGGCCTTGGCGTGTGTGGCGCTGGTGACGTTACTCGGAGCCGTCGACCGTTCTTCGATTGGCGCTCCCGGTGGGTTCTGATGGAGGAAGCGCAGTATCGGTTCCAGCGGCTTGCCGATGACCTCGAATACCTCATGGCGTCGACGGCCGCCGACGAGCTCACATTCGATCAGCTTGGCGAGATCTTCGGCCGGTATCAGACGATTTGGGATGACCTAAGTCGCACCTGGCTGGAGCACCGTCGGGAACCCGCGCCGTCGACCGATGCCTAGAGGTGTGCGCACTTAGTGGTTGGCTCCGGAAGTCCTTCGGGGGTTGACTCGGGAGCTGGTCTCGTGCGTGGCGTCGTATCAGGTGTCTGGTGCGGGCGCCAACTCGCCTGCTGGCGTGACGCCAGACCCCGGGAAAAGGGAAGCGAAACGGAATCGGGATGCGGGAGACTCTCCGGATGACCACAGACTTCCAGGTGCGCCAAGCCTGCGCCGCTGATGCTCCCGTTCTGGCCCGATTGCGCTGGGCATTCAAGCAAGAGGACCACGAAGGAGATCTCTCCACTCCGGTCCGGTCCGTGAAACAGGCCGAGCAGTGGATCCGGGAGCGGCTCGACAGCGGACGCTGGTTGGCCTGGGTGGTTGAGAACGGGGAAGAGATCTGCGGTCACGTCTTCCTCCACCTCGTGGAAAGGGTGCCGGAGCCCTACGAGGACGCCACTCCCGTCGGGTATGTGACGAACTTCTACGTGGTTCCTGAGTACCGCAATCGTGGGTTCGGTGGTGCCCTGCTCGCGGAGCTGAAGGTGCGCGCTCAGAACACCGGCATGGACGTTCTCATCGTCTGGCCGTCCGACCGCAGCGTCCCCCTCTACCGACGGGCCGGGTTTGAGTCGTCGGCTGAGCTGCTGGAAGCCCGATGAACTGAGGCGTGACCGACGCCCTGGACTGTTAGTGACGAGGGGCCAGGAGCCGACACGGCAGGCTACGACCAGCCTTGATCCACTTCTCCCGATCGGTCTTCCTGCCTTGCCCGTTGCCGCTGCCCGCCCGATAGCCCCGACCGCCGCCGAGCGCGAACGCTTGAAGAAGATGGCCTACGGCCACAAGACCGAGTACCGGCTGCGGATGCGCGCGCAGGTAGTGCTGCACGCGGCGCGCAGACGCTCCAACGCGCGCATCGCCCGGGAGACGGGACTGCACATCGTACGCCCGCACCTGGCAGGGCCAGCCCCTCAGTGCGGACGAGTACGTCATCAGCGCCGACGAGAAGACCTCCGTCCAGGCCCGCTGCCGCTGCCACTCCTCCCTGGCCCCAGGACAGGCCCGGGCCATGCGGGTGAACCACACCTACGGCCGCGGTGGTGCGCTGGCCTACCTGGCCGCCTACGACGTCCACCACGCCAAGGTGCTCGGTCGCACCGAACCGCGCACGGCATCGACCCGTTCATGAACCTGGTTGCCCAGGTCATGAGGCGGGAGCCGTACGCCAGCGCCAAGCGCGTGTTCTGGGTCGTCGACAACGGCTCCTCCCACCGCGGCCAGAAAGCCGCCGACCGGCTGACCACCGCCCATCCGAACGCGCTGCTGGTGCACACCCCCGTGCACGCCTACTGGCTGAACCAGGCGGAGATCTACTTCTCCGTCGTGCAGCACAAGGCCCTCTCGCCCAACGACTTCACCGACCTCACCAAGGTCAGGGATCGGCTCCGAGCCTTCGAAGACCGCTACAACGCCACGGCACAGCCGTTCCAGTGGAGGTTCACCACCTCTGACCTGGACGATCTGCTGGCCGGGCTCGACCGGCACACCGCCGATCACCACGAAGCATCCTCTGTCGCACCGGCAGCGTGAACAACCCCCGAAGGACTTCCGGAGCCAACCACTTAGGAGATGTCTTGAGCCGCTAGTGACCGCCAGGACGGCGCCTGGAATGCGCCTGCCTCGAAGCGCATTTCGTGCCTCTCAGCCCGCGGCCTCGCCCGCATGCGGTGTCAGCACGCCCGCCGCGACCAACGCGAAGAGCACGATGCCCAACAGAATGCGGTAGATCACGAACGGCATGAACGACCGGTGGGAGATGAACTTCATGAACCACGCGATCACCGCGTAGCCCACGACGAATGCGATCACCGTCGCGAACAGCGTGGGCCCCCACGCCACATGCCCCTCACCCGCATCCTTGAGCTCGAAGGCACCGGAGGCCAACACGGCCGGAATCGCGAGGAGGAAAGAGTAACGGGCCGCCGACTCACGGGTGTAGCCCATCAGGAGACCGCCGCTGATCGTGGCACCGGACCGCGAGACACCCGGCACCAGTGCCATCGCCTGGCATATGCCGTACACCAAACCGTCCTTGACGCTCAGGTCGTTGAGCGTCTTGCGCGGCCTGGCGGCACGGTGCCGCCCACCGGACTCGTGGCGCGCCGCCAGCCGGTCCGCGAAACCCAGCACCAGACCCATCACGATCAGCGTGGTCGCCGTCAAGCGTAGATCGCGGAACGGCCCTTCGATGGCGTCCTTCAGTGTCAGGCCCAGCACACCGATGGGAATCGAGCCCACGATCACCAACCAGCCCATCTGGGCATCATGATCGTGCCGCAACTCCCGGTCAAACAGTGAGCGCGCCCAGGTACTCACGATCCGCCCGATGTCCTTGCGGAAGTAGATGATGACGGCCGCTTCCGTGCCGATCTGTGTGATGGCGGTGAACGCCGCCCCGGGGTCCTGCCAGCCGGCGAACGCCGCCGTCAGGCGCAGATGCGCACTGGACGAGATGGGAAGAAACTCGGTCAATCCCTGGACGAGTCCCAGGATGAAAGATTCAAACCACGTCATGGAAGGCACAAATCCAAGGGTCATCAAACGCTGAGCCGCGCGAGTGGGGGAGAAAACGGAAGTCGGCGGCGGATCGGGTCACAGCCGACGGGGGCAGCGTAACCTCCCAAGATGACCGGCCGATCAAGGGGGCCCGATCCTCAACCGTTCCCCACTCCATGACCGAGGCCGCGCCACTGCACCCGCGCCACGGGGCGTCACCCGCCCCCTGCGTTCGCTCGCGGGAACGCTGAGGTGTGGGTGAGGTCGGGCATCGCTCGTGGCCGAGGGGGATTGAGCGGTCAGCTCCCGCGCAGCGCCCTGCGCTTACGCCACACCACGATCAGCGCCCCCAGCCCGCTCAGCGCGATGAACGCCATCGCCACTACGAACGCCGGTGAATCCGGCGCAGACGCCCGGGCACCCGCCACGGCATACGCCGCCGTGTTCGGAATGCTCCCCAGCGCCGTCGCCACGACGAAAGAGCGCCAGGTCATACGGGACACCGCGGCGCAGTAATTCGTCGCCCAGAACGGCAACCCCGGAAACAGCCGGAGCGCCAGCATCGAACGGAACCCGTGCTCGCTCAACTGCCGATCGGCAGCCACCAGCCAACGTGCCCGCACGTAAGGCCGCAACGCCTCCTGCCCCAGCAGCCGACCCAGGCCGAACGCAAACGCGGCGCCCAACACCGTCCCCGCCAGCGCTACGCCCAGCCCCGCCACGCTCCCGAAGAGCGCCCCCGCACCGAGATTGAGCACCGGACGCGGAACGAACGCCGTGGCGCACACCCCGTACACCAGCGCAAACACGACCAGCGCCACCGGCCCCGACAACCCTGCCAGCCAGCCGCCCGCCAACAGGCGCTGCGGATGCCACAACAGCACCGCTACCCCCGCCAGCACCAGCAGGGACAGCAACAGGCCCAGCCGGGCCCACGGCGAGAACAGCACACGCAGGCAGCGCACGGCGAAACCGTCGGACACGGCGGCGGGGTCGAGCATCCCGGGAGCGTAACCGACCTCCTGCCCAGGACACGGCATCCGGCCGGGAAACCGGGAAAGGGGACGCCACCGGCCCTCCCGGGAGACCTTCGCTCTTGGCCCGCAGGAGCTCCTGTCCCGTCCAGCTGCTGCGGTCGAAGTCGAGATGTCCGATGGCGCGAGGACGAGACGGCCGATGGCGCGGGGGGAGAGACGGCCGATGGCCCGAGGGGGTACGGCCCGGAGAAGCCGCCCGAGCGCACCACCGAATAAATCGTTCGACGCCGCGCCCACCACCCGGCACCATAAGCCGCATGATCCGGCAGGCCTTCCTCGCGCTCCCGTCCGCAGCCGCGGACGCGCTGAAGGCTGCCGCAGCTGCGGACGGCCCGAAGGCTGCCGCCGACTTCCTCGCGGCCCTCGCCGCAGCCACCGACGGCGCACGAAGCTGACCCTCTCCGGATCGTCCGGCGGACCCCGCAGGGGGAGGGTCGGCTGGGCCCAGGGGTCCCCACGGCGCCAAGTCGCCGTTCTCACCGCATCGTTGCGAGGACGAACACCATGCCCAAGACGGCATACGTGCGCACCAAGCCGCACCTGAACATCGGCACCATGGGCCATGTCGACCACGGCAAGACCACCCTCACCGCCGCGATCACCAAGGTCCTCAGCGACCGCGGAAGCGGCACCTTCGTGCCGTTCGACCGCATCGACCGGGCCCCGGAGGAAGCCGCCCGCGGCATCACCATCAACATCTCGCACGTCGAGTACGAGACCGGCACCCGCCACTACGCCCACGTCGACATGCCCGGCCACGCCGACTTCGTGAAGAACATGGTCACCGGTGCGGCCCAGCTCGACGGCGCGATCCTCGTCGTCTCCGCACTCGACGGGATCATGCCTCAGACCGCGGAGCATGTGCTGCTGGCCAAGCAGGTCGGCGTACAGCACATCGTCGTCGCCCTCAACAAGGCCGACGCCGGCGACCCCGAGCTCACCGACCTGGTGGAACTGGAGGCACGCGAGCTGCTGACCGTCCACGGCTACGACGGGGAACACCTACCCGTCATACGGGTCTCGGGGCTGCGCGCCTTGGAGGGCGACCCACGCTGGACCGAGGCCATCGACGCTCTCCTCGACGCCGTGGACACTTATGTGCCCATGCCCGAGCGCTACGTGGACGCACCGTTCCTGCTCCCGGTGGAGAACGTCCTCACCATCACCGGACGCGGCACGGTCGTCACCGGAGCCGTTGAGCGCGGCACCGTGCGCGTCGGTGACCGCGTCGCGGTGCTCGGTGCCGAGGCGGAGACGACGGTCACCGGCCTGGAGACCTTCGGCAAGCCCATGGACTCCGCCGAGGCCGGCGACAACGTCGCGCTGCTGCTCCGCGGCCTCCACCGCGACCAGGTACGCCGCGGGCATGTCGTCGCCGCACCGGGCAGCGTCACCCCACGGCGCCGCTTCACCGCCGAGGTGTACGTACTGTCCACCGAGGAGGGCGGTCGCCGCACGCCGGTCTCCACCGGCTACCGTCCGCAGTTCTACCTCCGCACCGCGGACGTGGTCGGCGACCTCGACCTCGGTGACCGAGGCGTCGCCCGCCCCGGTGAGACCGTGACGGCGACCGTTGCGCTCGGCCGCGACGTCCCGCTGGAGCCGGGCCTCGGCTTCGCGATCCGCGAAGGCGGCCGCACCATCGGAGCCGGCACGGTACGCACCGTCGAGGACTGAGTGGGGGCGATGGGCACCCACGGGGCAGCGCCGGAACGGCGGGCCCACAAGGGCGGGCCGGCGAGAGCGGGCCCACGTTGGTGAGCCCGCATGGGTGGGCGGCGGACTGCTGGGCGCCGGATCGGTGAGCGCCGGATCGGTGAGCCGTCCACAGTGATCGGCGCATGACCCCCGGCCGTGGGGGGGGGCGTGCCCGGGCGGGGGGCGGGCCGGGGGGGGTGGGGCCCCCCGGGGGCCCGGGGGGGCCCCCCCACGCCCCCCCCCCGCGCGGGAGAGC
>NZ_JBFAEA010000004.1:130217-446886 GCF_040641675.1 Streptomyces sp. NPDC020742 | reverse complement strand
GCGACGCCGGCTTCCGCCCGGTGGAGCGCAACACCCGCTACGAGGCGATCCGCGAGTACCCCGGCCCCGACCCCGAGCGCCGCGAGTCCCCCCAGGCGATGCGCCTCTGAGTGCGTCCGCGCGGGCCGAGTAGGCCTACGGGCGGCGGCGGGGATCCGGGGGGAAGCGTGCGCTTCGACCTGGATCCCGCCGTCACGCCCGAACTCCACGACGGACTCTGCACGTTGTGGGCGGACGTCTCCCACGCGGGCGGCGCGGTCGGCTTCGTCCCGCCGGTGACCCGCGAGGACATTCGCCCCTTCCTGCTCGGCAAGCTGACGGCGCTGGTCGAGGGCCGCGAGCGGCTGCTGGTCGGCCGCGACGACGGTGGCCGGGTCCTGGCCACGGCCTACCTAGCACCCAGCACCCACCCCCTGATGCGGCACTGGATCTGGGTCTACACCGTGATGGTCCACCCCTCGCTCCAGGGCCGGGGCGTCGGCCGCCGGCTGATGGCCGCGGTCGACGCCGCCGCCCGCACTCTGGACGGCATCACCGCCCTCCGCCTGACCTGCCGCGGCGGCAGCGGCGCCCGCCGGTTCTACGAGGCCTGCGGCTACCAGGAGGTCGGCCGGGTGCCCGGCGCGATCAAGGTGGCCGAGGGCGACTTCCGCGACGAGATCATGATGTGGCGGCAGCTGGGCTGAGGCGCGGGCCGGCGCCGGCGGCCGGGGGCCCGGAAGATCGCCCCTGTCGCTGTGCTTGACTGGAAGGCGACCCTTTCGGCTGCCGTTGAGAAGAAGGTCCCGTCCGTGAGTAGCCACAAGTTCGCCACGCTCCGCTACACCGCCCTGCGCATCGGGCTGTTCGCCGCCTGCTTCGCGGTGGTGTGGGCGCTGGCCTACTTCCGCATCATCCCGCTCGCGGTGGGCGCGTCCAACACGGTCTGGATGCTGCTGCTCGCCATCGTGATCTCCGCGCCGCTCAGCTTTGTGCTGCTGCGCAAGCAGCGGGACGCGATGTCCGAGCAGATCGTCGCCAAGGTCGACCGGCAGCGCGAGCGGCTGGCGGCCAACGCCAGTCAGGAGGACGGCTCGCTCTGAGGCCGTCCGGGGAGGCCGGTGCGCGGCGGGCGTCGGCCCGCACACCGGCCCCGTAAGGGTGCAGACCCCCGTCCCGTAAGGGTGCAGACCTCTCTGTCCGACGCCTCACAGTCGCCGCAGGTGCCACAGGCGCCCGTTTTTGGAGTTGTGCTCCAAAGACGGGCGCCTTTCGCGTTGTCGGCGGCCACATCGTCCGCTCCGCGCCCACAGATCCCAAAGATTTTCTTTGGGTTCCTCAAAGTTCAAGTGTTAATGTGCTCGCCATGAAGACCGCAGCCGCGCCTCCGTCCCCCATGAGCGTTCCGCTCGTGGCGCGCCTGCACGTCGATCTTTGCCGCTGTCTGTCCGCGGCCTGTCGCTGCCGCTGACCGATCTCATCCAGCGGCCGGAGATCCTGTCGGAAAGCACGGACCTCCTGGCGCTCGTTCACGCCGACTTCATGTCTCATCTGTCCCCGGAGTGTGTCCGTTGTCCACGTCTGCCGAGACCCCCGAGTCCGCACAGACCCCCCAGGCCACCAAGGCCTCCCGTATACCCAAGGTCCCGTTCTGGGCCCAGATTCTCGCCGGCCTCGCCCTGGGCGTCCTGCTCGGCGGGATCGCCAAGAACGGCGACGTCGGCTGGCTGACCGCCACCCTCCAGCACCTCGGCGACCTCTTCGTCCAGCTGCTGAAGCTGGCCGTTGCCCCGCTGGTGTTCTTCGCGATCCTGGTGTCGATCACCAACCTGCGGCAGGTCAACAACGCCGCCCGGCTCGCCACCCGCACCCTGCTGTGGTTCATGGTCACCTCGCTGATCGCGGTCGCGATCGGCCTGGCCATCGGCCTGCTCACCCACCCCGGCGCGGGTACCGGCCTGACCCCCAAGGACGGCAAGCTCCCCGACCACGCGGGCTCCTGGATCGACTTCCTGACCGGCATCGTCCCCACCGACATCATCACGCCGTTCACCGAGCTCAACGTCCTGCAGATCGTCTTCATGGCGGCCGTCGCCGGTATCGCCGCCCTCCAGCTCGGCGAGAAGGCCGAACCGGTCCTGGCCCTCAGCCGCTCCGTGCTGGAGCTGCTGCAGAAGGCGCTGTGGTGGGTCATCCGGCTCGCCCCGATCGGCACTGTCGGCCTGATCGGCAACGCCATCGCCACCTACGGCTGGAACCTCATCGGCAAGTACGCGACCTTCACCGTCGACATCTACGTCGGCTGCGCGCTGGTCCTGTTCGGTGTCTACCCGCTGCTGCTGTCGACCGTCGCCAAGGTCAACCCGCTGCAGTTCTTCCGCGGCGCCTGGCCCGCCATCCAGCTGGCCTTCGTCTCCCGCTCGTCGGTCGGCACCATGCCGGTCACCCAGAAGGTCACCGAGCGGCTCGGTGTGCCGCGGGAGTACGCCTCCTTCGCGGTGCCGTTCGGCTCGACGACCAAGATGGACGGCTGCGCCTCGATCTACCCGGCGATCGCCGCGATCTTCATCGCCCAGATCTTCGACGTGCACCTCAGCGTCGCCGACTACGTCCTGATCGCCTTCGTCTCGGTGATCGGTTCGGCCGCCACGGCAGGTCTGACCGGCGCGACGGTCATGCTGACCCTGACCCTCTCCACGCTGGGCCTCCCGCTGGAGGGCGTGGGTCTGCTGATGGCCATCGACCCGATCCTGGACATGATGCGTACGGCCACCAACGTGGCGGGCCAGTCGGTCATCCCGATCCTGGTCTCCGCCAAGGAGCAGATCCTGGACCGCGAGGCCTACGCCAGCGCGAAGAGCATCAGCCTGGCAACGGCTGCTGACGACGCGGAGGAGGCGGAGGAGAAGGTGCTGGCAGCTGCCGCTGCCTGACGTCATACGCCGCGCGCGGCTGTGCCCCGGCCTTTCCGAGGGTGGGGCGCAGGTGCGCGGGCCGGGAAGCGGGAAGCAGGACCGCTTCCTCGGGCTCCCACGGGGCCCTTCTGCGCGCACCGGAAGCATTTGACGCTGAGCCCGCGAGGGAATCTGATAGACGGTAGGGCTCATCTGCGTTAGAGGTCTTTCCTGCTCGGCCTGGCCTCGTGGCTGTCTGGATCCTTCAGGACACGCTCCGAGTGAGAAAGCCGCTGATCATGACTGGACAAGCTCCTGAACAGGCCCTGGGCGCCCTTGCACACGGCGAGCACCCGGTCTTCGAGCAACTCGCGAGGATGACCATCGAAACGCTGCCGAATTCCGGCCTCGATGAGCGCACCTACCACCTCGTACGGCTGGCCGCGCTCATCGCGATGGACGCCGCGCCTGCCTCGTACCTGACCAACCTCACCGTGGCGAAAGAGGCCGGCCTGACCGTCGAAGACGCAAAGGCCGTCTGTGTGGCGATCGCGCCGATCGTCGGCAGCGCCCGGGTGGTCGACGCGGCCGGCAGCGTTCTCCGTGCGCTCGGCTTCGCCGAACTCGTCACCGAGATGGACGCGTGACGGCGCTGGTGGCCGGGGTCCTGGACCGCGAGGCCGCCGCCCGCGCCACCAGCATCCGCACCGGCAAGACCGAGGCCGTCGGCGGCACGGCCGCCGCACCGGAGACCGGACCGGAGACCGCATTGGAGACCGCACTGGTCCCGGCCGCGGCCGACGGCTGACCCGCGCACCCTGCCGCCCCGCGGCTGCGCCCCCTTCGCGGCCACGACGCGCGGCCACCGCAGGCGTCCCCGCCGCCGGGGCGTACCCCGGGCACGCCCCGGTCGGTACCGCACGGCTGGCGGGGCGCCGTGTTGGGGCCCGTGCCCCTTGCTGGTCAGCCCGCCGCGATCGCCCCCGTGTGGGCGAGGACCGCGTGGGCGAGTGGCTTCAGGACCGCCGGTGGCAGGGCGTGGCCCATGCCGGGGATCTCGACCACCCGGGCGCCGTTGACGCACTGGGCGAGGTGCTGGGGGTGCGGCGGCGGGAACACCGGCTCGGCGGGTGCGGAGATCACCAGCGTCGGTACCTCGTTCCGGGCGAGCTGCTCGGTGCGCAGTAGGCCGCTGTGGTCCGCCCGGCCGTGTGCGGTGCTCACGCGGTAGTGCCCGGTGTGCTCGATGACCCGCTCTTCGAGGGCGCGGAAGTGGTCCGCGTCGAAGGGGAGTTGGTCACCGGCGAGTACCCGCCAGTGTTCGATCCGGCGCTCCACCTCCGCCGCCCGGCCGTGATCCTCGATCGGGCGGGCCCACATCTCCAGGACCTCGGGCGCGATACCAGGGAGTTCGTCGACCGGGACGGTGCCGCCGTCGGGCCTGGTGTAGGGGGTGATGCTGAGGGCGCAGGTGCCCATGAGAGTGGCGCTGAGTGCGCGGTCGGGGTGGTCGGCGAGCACCAACTGGGACAGCATGCCGCCCAATGACAAGCCCACGATATGCGCCTGCCCTATGCCAAGCCCGTCCAGGACGGCGATCGCGTCCTCGGCGAGATCCGCGATCCGGTACGGCCGTTCCTCGAACGGCCAGGTGGAACGGCCGGTGTCGCGGTGGTCGTAGCGGATGACCCGGTGGTGCGCGGCCAGCATGTCGACGAACGGGTCGGGCCAGCCGACGCCGGTGGCCTGGGCGCCCATGATCAGCAGCAAGGGGGGTGCCGAGGCGGCACCGCGCTGCTCGGTCCACAGGCGGATGCCGGGGGCGGCGTCGATGTACTGCTGCACGGTCTGTCCTCCGGGGGCCGATGACGTGACGAGACGGTTCGTCTCGTCTGATGATGAGACGCATCGTCTCGTTTACGTAGGAGGGCTGTCAAGGAGTGACGGGGCGCGGGGGGCGAAGATCGTAAACTTACTTTGCAGTAAAGGGGCGGGATGGAGGGGTATTCAGGGTGGGAGCTGTGAAGAGCAAGCGGGTGCCACGCGCGGTCCGGGAGCAGCAGATGCTCGATGCCGCGGTGCTGACATTCGCGCGGCGCGGCTATCGGGCGGCCTCGATGGACGAGATCGCCGAGGCGGCCGGGGTCTCCAAGCCGCTGGTCTATCTGTATCTGCACTCGAAGGAAGAGCTGTTCAGCACGGTGATCCGGCGGGAGCGGGCGGCGCTGGTGGCGGCCGTGACGGCGGCCGTCGAGCCGGGGGAGGCGGCCGACCGGCAGCTGTGGAACGGCCTGACCGGCTTCTTCGCGCACACCGCGGAGAACCCGGAGGGCTGGGCCGTACTCCACCAGCAGGCCCGGACCCACGGCGAGCCCTTCGCCCTCGAAGTCGCCGCGATGCGGGCGGAGATCGTCGCCTTCGTCACCGAGCTGATCGGTATGGCCGCCAAGGAGGCCGGCTGTGCCGGGGAGTTGGCCGAGCGGGAGGTGGCGGGCCTGGCGCACGCCCTGGTCGGCGCGGCCGAGTCGCTCGCCGAATGGGCCAACATCCGTACCGACGAAGGGCCTTCGGGGCGGCCGGAGCACCCGGCGGCGAAGGACGCCGCGGCCACCATGATGAACTTCGCCTGGGCCGGGCTCGGCCGCCTGATGGACGGCGAACGCTGGACCCCCGGGGGGCTCACCGGCCGCCTTGCGCAGCGACGTGCCGAGCGGTTCGCGCACTGACGGACGGACCGGCTCGCGGATTGAGGGGCGGGCCGGCTCGCGGGTTGACGGGCGGGCCGGCGTGCGGGCTGAGGGGCCGCCGGTCCGTGCTTCGGTGCGCGGGGTGGCGTACCGGTCGACGTGCCAGCCCGCGCACCGGCCGGCGCACCGGCCCACGTACTGGCTGACCCGCAGGCCGGCTCGCCGACCCTCGGGGCCGGGGCTCCACGGCCCCAGCCCCGAGCGCGTCGCGGACCGCTGGTGCCCCGAAGCCCCGCCCCGGAATTGCCGTGATGAAGGGTGTGCGCGGGCATTGGCCGGCTGCCGGCCCTCGCGTACATTGACCCGGCAGTAAGGTTACTGCCGGGTCAATGTGCGGGGTCGACTCCGCGGCCGCGGCAGCCAGTTGGACCGCACGGACGCGGTGCCCCGCGGCGGCCGGCGGTCGTGACCGCACTCCACAGGAGAGCGAGGAGCCGCTCGTGTCCCAGCAGGAAAGTGCACCCACCGCCGCGCCCGACGGCAGCCCCGCCCCCACCCTCGTGGCGCCGCGGACGACCATCATCGACGGCGAGGTCCGAGAGGTCCGCGTCCCCCCGCTCGCCCCGCCCGTCGGCCACGGCTCCCTCGGCGACCTGCCGTTCACCAACGCCGCCGAAGCCCCCGCCGACGTCGTCCTCGCCCGCAAACAGCCCAGCGGTACCTGGCGCGACCTGACCACCGCCGAGTTCGCCGCCGAGGTGCGGGCCGTCGCCAAGGGGCTGATCGCGCACGGCCTCCGTCCCGGCGACCGGCTGGCGATCATGGCCCGTACGACCTACGAGTGGACCCTCGTCGACTTCGCCGCCTGGGCCGCCGGCCTGGTCACCGTCCCCCTCTACCCGACCTCCTCCGCCCACCAGGCACAGGCGATCCTGCACGACTCCGGCGCCCGCGCCTGCGTCGTCGAGAACGTCGAGGAGACCCGCCTGATCACCGGGGTGCGCGGTGCACTGCCCGCCCTGGACCACCTCTGGCAGTTCAACACCGGCGCGGTCTCCCAGCTCATCGCCGCCGGCCGTGGCCTCCCCGACGGGACGGTGGACGAACGCCGCGCCGCCGTCAGCCCGTACGACCTCGCCACCCTCATCTACACCTCGGGCACCACCGGCCACCCCAAGGGCTGCGCCCTCACCCACGCCAACTTCTTCGCCGAGGTCGACAACGCTGTCGCCCTGCTGCACCCCGTCTTCCGTTCGGTGAGCCAGGAACCCGCCTCCACCCTGCTGTTCCTGCCGCTCTCCCACGTCTTCGGCCGGATGGTCGCCGTCGGCTGCCTGCGCGCCCGGGTCCGCCTCGGCCACGCCCCCAGCATCCAGACCGACGACCTCCTCGCCGACCTCGCCGGCTTCCGGCCGACGTTCCTCCTGGCCATCCCCTATGTGCTGGAGAAGGTCTACAACACCGGCCGCGCCACCGCCGAGAAGATGGGCCGGGTCGCCTCCTTCGACCGCGCCGCCCGGATCGCCCGCTCCTACGGCGAGGCCGTCGAGGCGCAGGACCACGGCACCGGACCCGGCCCCGGCGTCACCCTCAAGGCCGCCCGCAAGCTCTACGACCCCCTGGTCTACCGCCGCATACGGGCCGCCCTCGGCGGCAAGGTCCGCCATGCGATCTGCGGCGGCTCCCCGCTCGGCCACCGCCTCGCCGCCTTCTACTCCGGCGCCGGCATCGAGATCTTCGAGGGCTACGGCCTGACCGAGAGCACCGCCGCCGCCACCCTCACCCCGCCGCTCCGCCCCCGCCTCGGCACCGTCGGCTGGCCGCTGCCCGGCACCGCCGTACGCATCGCCGACGACGGCGAGATCCTGCTCCGCGGCGGCCATGTCTTCGCCGGCTACTGGGACGCGACCCTGGGCGCCGCCCGCCCCGCCACCGACGCCCACGGCTGGCTGGCCACCGGCGACCTGGGCTCCCTCGACGACGACGGCTACCTGACGATCACCGGCCGCAAGAAGGAGATCATCGTGACGACGGGCGGCAAGAACGTCGCCCCGGCTCCCCTGGAGGACCGCCTCCGCTCCCACCCGCTCATCGGCCAGTGCATGGTCATCGGCGACAACCGCCCGTACATCACGGCACTGATCACCCTCGAACCCGACGGCCTCGCCCACTGGCGCCAGACGCACAAGAAGCAGGACCTGCCGCTGGCCGAGCTCGTCCACGACGAACGGCTCCGCGCCGATCTCCAGCGCGCCGTCGACGACGCCAACGCCCTGGTCTCCCGGGCCGAATCCATTCGCCGCTTCACGGTGCTCCCGGTGGACTTCACCGATCAAACCGGGCATCTCACGCCCTCTCTCAAGCTGCGACGGGCCGCCATCGCCAGAGATTTCGCCAAAGACATAGCAGCCCTTTACGAAAGGACGTGACATCCTCTGGAGCGACGGCCCCCGGCGCGTCACACTGGAACCCCGTGTCACCTCTGTGGGGGAGGTGGCACGGGGTTTGACGTGCGCGCTTCCACCGCCCGGTGGTCGCCCGCGTCGCCCCGGCCGCATGCGCCACCGGCCGCTTACGCTCCTGCGGCCTCCTGGGCCCCCGTGGTCCGCCGTGTCTCCGTGGGCTCCTGCGCCCCCGCGTTCTCCGGTGTCCCCGGGGGCGCATACGCCCCCGCGACCTCGCAGCAGACGGTCTTGCGCCCGGGCCCCCGCCGTACGCCCCGCCGCAGCGACACGGCGGCCAGCAGCGCCAGACCGCGCCCGCACTCCTCGCCCTCGGCCGCGCACACCCGTACCGGCAGTGCACCCGGTGCGGGATCGGTGACCTCCACCCGGGTGCGGCCCTCCCCGGTGCCCCGCACGCGGACGACGACCGGCGTGCCCTCCCCGAGGTGCCGGATCACATTGCCCACTATCTCGCTGACGCAGAGCTGGACGTCCGGACACGGCCCGCCGCCCAGGTACTCCCGCACCGCGCGCCGCAGCACCGGCACCTCCTTGGGCAGGGCCAGCAGCTCCGCTCTGAACAACACTCATCCCCGGGCTGCTGCAGACCGAGGCGTATGCGCGGGCGGTCATCCACGCCACGCATCCGCTCGACCTCCCCGAGGAGGTCGATGCCAAGGTCCGGGCCCGGATGCAGCGGGCGAAGCTCTTCGACGACCCGAAGAAGCCGGAGTGCTGGACCATCCTGCACGAGTCGCTCCTTCGCGGCCCGGACCCGCTGCTGCCACCTGTGCAGATGGCCGAACAGCTGGGCCGGATCGTGGCGTTGGCGCGCAGCCGCCGGGTCTGGCCACAGGTCCTGCCGTGGAACGCGCCGACCCGGCCCTTCATGGCTCTGGCCTTCAAATTCCTGGAGTTCGAGGCCGAGCCGTCGCTGATGTACACGGAGGGGCCGTACCACAGGCAGACGATCGACGATCCGGCCCTCGTGAAGCAGCACCGTAAGGCATACGATCGGCTTCCCGGCCGGTGCGTGGGGCCGCTTCCTCACCGCCGTGCAGGGCGACTCGCTCCGCTGAGCCCCGGCTAACGCGCCTCAGACCGGCAGCTTGCGCCGTCCAACTGCCGCGGGGGCCCGGCGCGTCAGCTGCGGGACGTTCTGCAGGGCGTGCTGGAACTGCTCGTGCTCAGCCTCCCGTTCCAGCCAGTCCTCCAGCGTCTGCCAGGCCGCCGCGTACCCCGCGGACAGTCGGCGGATCGCGGTCCTGGTCAGCCGTTCTACCCCGTCTGCGGCGCGCTCACGGAGGAGCTTTTGGTCCCCATCGATGGTTGAGGAGGCATGTGTCGTTGCCATGTCGTTGATCAAGGACGCCAGAGCCTGCTCGATTTTTTCGGGATCTGACTCGCCGTTCGTCGCGCTGGCGTCGTTCGGTACCAATGGGGGTGGGAACCCGGGGGAGGAGGCGGACGCCGGCTGGTAGTTGGCCTCGATGTGGCGAATGAGACCCACCCGGTCCTGCCATCTGTGCCTCTTCTCCTTACCGGATATTCCTTCAATGAACTTCCAGATCTTGCGCTCGATGCGAAGCCAGTTCGCCGCGCAATTGATATCGACGTCCGTCATCACCCTCCGCTGATTCCAAACCTGTTGCATCACTTTGGCGGTTTCTTCGAGGAGTCGGTAGTCGTACTCTCTCAGCTGCACGTTAGCCTGGAGTTCCACAGGGGCCTGCTCGGATGATTCAGCCCTCGGGTAGGCGGTCCGCACGAAATCTTTGAAGAGTTCCGCTGCCGGTGTCTCCCCTCGCTCTTCCGAAGTGGTGCCAGGTCGGGGTCTTCATGGACCAGCCATGTCTGCTCCACCACGGTGGCATTCTTGCGGGGAGTCAGCACTGCCTTCTCGAGATGATGAATGACGTGCTCGGCAAGGTCTCGTTGGTAGTTTTCATTATCCGGGCTGGCTTGCATTGCAACGGCGTAGGCGCATGCCATGTTGTAGTTGGTGAGCCAGTGACCACGCGACATCCACGTCGCGAACCGAAGCTTGCTCTCGAGCCGTTTGATGTTCAGCGCCTCCCAAGAGATCATGCGCCATGTTCCCCAGGTGGCTTTGGCGTGCCGTTCCCCCGGCAAGCGGCTTCGATTGAAATCGAAACTGGCCTGTGCCAGGCGCAACGGTGCCCACACGGCGCTGTTGACTCGGAAGGCTCCTCGGGCGACTGGGAGCCGCGGACCAAGCTCACTTTGATGGTAGGCGGCGGGCCAGAAGAGCCGTAGCAGACTCCACGGCCACATGAGCAAGTTGAGCCAGAAGCGGGCGCATGCATCATCCCGGGCAAGAAGTTTCGTCTCCTCCCAAGAAGCTCGTTGGAGAACTAGGCGAACCTTGGCCGGGTCTGTGCAGTCCCGCAACAGTTTCGTCAGCAAGTCCTTGCACACTTGTTTGTGCTGCCCGGTGCCAGTCAAGCGTGGGATGGTGGGCCAGTATCGCTCCACGAGGAGGAGCCTCAGGTCATCTCGTGTGTGTTCGGCGTGTGTCCCCTCGCCCTTGCACCACTGCTCCGCTGTCACTTCGGCGATGCCAAGAATGATCGAATTGCGGTATCGGATGCCCAGCAAATCGCGGAATCGGCGCGGACGCCAGAAATACCGAAGCAGGTGACTGTCTGTCCACAGGCGACCCGCATAGCTACGGACATCCTGTCCGTCCAGCGCGAGTGCCCTCTGGCAGGTATCGAGTGCATCGATGTGTAGCCCCATCTTCTCCTGTGTCTCCGCCAGTTCGGCGCGTAGATGGGGATTCTTGGGATCGAGCCGTACCGCGGTGAAGTACATTTCCAGCGCCTCGTGATGCCGTCCGGCGCGGCTCAGCTCGTTCGCCTGCTGGTACGCCTCGTAGAGCGCGGGGTCGAGCTCCCGCCCCCACCAGCGGCGCCAGGGCGGCAGCCTGCCTGCCCGAGTGACGGGCAGCAGCGTGCTGACCACCCAGCTGCCTGCTTTGCGGATGACGTCATCCCAATCGCTTGCCCACAGGGTGGTCGCGCGGGAGCCACCGAATAGGAAAGCGGTAACGGTGACCGTCAACCCGTACTGGTCGGACTCCGCATCGCGGAACTGGAGGACTCCGCCGACCCGATAGGCCAGCTTCGGGCGCAGTCGGCTGAGTATCCGCGGCAGCGCGCTACCCAGCTTCTTCGGATCTATCTCGACATCACCGAGCAGTTCCAGGAACGACTCGGGCGGCGCCTGGGCGGGGAGCGTCGTCGGTGGATACATGCTGCTGTCGGAGAGCCGCTGGCGCAGCTTGGCCGTGAGGTCGACAGCGGACGGCTTGGGCGTACCCGCCGATGTGGCGTCCTCCAACTGCTGCACGTCCACCGCTCCCGGCTTGTAAGCCAGCCAGGCCCGTGTCGCCCTCCACAACACGTACAGGAGCAGTCCCACCACCATGACGAGCACGCTTTGTGCCCTTGTCCAGCCCTTGTTGCTCGGTGAGGCCACTGCCCACCAGAGCGCGGCCCCCAAGCCGAGAAAGCCCACACCGCTCCACACCCACCAGGCCACAAAGCGGGGGGCCGGCAGGGGAGCCGTCAGGTTGCGGTCGTTTTCGGCTTGGCCATGGAACATGGCGGACCACCACGGGTGAGTGCGGGGAGCCCGGCCAGCCGGACTCGTGCCGCACCATCCACACTACTCAGGAAGGCAGTTGTAGACACGGCAACCAAATCGCCCTGCCGAACGCTGCGGGCCTCACCGCGGGGGCAGCGCCACCGTCGTCTGCATCTCGCACGCGTTGCACCAGAACGCCCAGCCGTTGGCGTCCACGGACCGCGAGCCGCACGCCAGACACGGATCGCCCACAAAGCTCGCGGCGACCCACGCACCGGCCGTCGCCGCCCGCCGCCCGGCGGCCGTGCACTCGTCCGCGTAGCAGGGGATGCACACCCCGCCCTGCCGGCCGGGCAGCTTCATCGACCGTATGCCGCAGGTGGAGCACGGCAGCCTGCCGACGTACTGCGCCTCCAGACCGACCGGCTTCCCGTTCCCGCTCAACGCCGCCACCTCGCCGCTGCCTCCTTCAGGCCAGGACCGTTCCGGTGCCGGCGCATCCGGAGCACTGCGTGGTCACCTTGTCGCCGGCCGGTGTCTCCCAGTCCACGGTCCCCCTGCCGCCGCAATCGGGGCAGGGCTTCTGCGGGGGCAAGTGCTCGCTCATTCTGCCCACGGTAGGGCGCCACATGTCGCGATGTGACCACTTTCCGTGATCGCTTCGATACGCACTCCGCACGCATGCTCGAAACCCGGATCCCTGCCTCCGCGCGGCCGGGCGCACGACGGCTCAGACCGCGACCTGGCCGAGCACCACCATGGCGACCAACAGCACGATCAGCACGCCCAGCCCGATGCCGCCCGCCCGCGCGCCACCCCGCGGCAGGAAGATGCCGGCCACCGTCGCCAGTGCCACGAGCGGAACCCCGTACTCCGCGAAGTCGAGCAGTGCATCTCCGAAGCGCATCGGGCCGCGCACACCGTCCTGACAGGAGGCGCAGGCGATGGCGAGCAGCGGTCCGACCACCCGCACGAAGGCGCCGGTAGCCAGCACCACCACGGCCAGGACTGTCAGCCCGGCCCGCTCTCCGGCAGTGCGCCGTCGGCGTCGCCGGGTGCGGTGGCGGTCGTGCGGCGCGGCGTCGGAGCCGGCAGCGGGGGCCGCAGCGGTGGTGGGGGCGGAAGTGGTCGTGGCGTCGGTGGCGGCGGTGGGGTTCTCCATGCCATGGACGCTAGGGAGCCCGCATCGCGGCCGGCATCCGCTTCCGTACTCAGGTCGGCACTCGGCCGGCACTCGGTCGGGCCCTGAGGGCGTACTTCCGGTGCCGGCTCTCGGCGCGCGCCGGCATGCGTGCATGCCGGGGTGAGTGCCTGCGGGCGGGCCGCGGAAGGTGGCGCTTTCCGGGTAAGCGTCGGGGATGGCTGCCGGCACATTGTCCGGAACCGGGCGACCAAGCGTCCGGCGGCAGCGCAGTCGTCGCAAGTCGTCCGTTCGCCGCCCGCGGAATTCCTCGCTCCGCTCCACGGTTCCTTGGTGGGCAATGCGGGCGGCGCCAAGAATTCACCCGATTGCCATTCCATTCGTGTCGCGCACATGCCGCGCGCAAAAGGCAGGAGCCCCGCTTCGCCATCGAGTGGCGGAGCAGGGCTCCTTGGGTACTGCAAAGAGTGACCAGGAATTATTCCGGGCCGGGCAACTTAGCTCGGGGTCACGTTCTCCGCCTGCGGACCCTTCGGGCCCTGCGTGACGTCGAAGGTCACCTGCTGGTTCTCCTCGAGGGAGCGGAAACCAGAGGCGTTGATCGCCGAGTAGTGGACGAAGACATCCGGGCCGCCGCCGTCCTGGGCGATGAAGCCGAAGCCCTTTTCAGCGTTGAACCACTTGACGGTTCCGGTAGCCATAAGCCCTCCTTGGGCCAAAGGGTTGCCCTGCTCCAGAACCTGCAAACAAGTCTGAAAACTACAAAAGCCTGCGGGTCACATGCTCCGCAGGCTCTGTACTGCAAGGGAAACCAAACTGCAACTTGCGCTGAGCCTAGCATGGTGGGCTCGTGACGGGGAAGAGCCAAAGATCACGTTTAACCGTCAGCACTAACGTCCGTACGCCGCCCCCGCCGCGCCGCCCCAAGAGCGGCAGGTCTAGCCTCCGCATGTGGACAATTCAACCTTCGGAGACGCACCCGCAGGAGCCGACGCTGACCACCGTCGCAGCCGGCCGCGAGTGGGCCACATCCAGTTCCTGAACTGCCTGCCCCTTTACTGGGGCCTGGCCCGGACGGGCACCCTGCTCGATCTTGACCTCAGCAAGGACACGCCCGAGAAGCTCAGCGAACAGCTGATCCGCGGCGAGCTCGACATCGCACCCGTCACCCTCGTGGAATTCCTCCGCGCCGCGGACGATCTGGTCGCCTTCCCCGACCTCGCGGTCGGCTGCGACGGGCCGGTGATGTCCTGCGTGATCGTCTCGCAGAAGCCGCTGGACCAACTGGACGGCGCCCGGGTCGCCCTCGGCTCGACGTCCCGGACGTCCGTACGGCTGGCGCAGCTGCTGCTCGCCGAGAAGATCGGAGTGCGGCCCGACTACTACACCTGCCCGCCGGACCTCGGTCTGATGATGCAGGAGGCCGAGGCGGCGGTGCTGATCGGCGACGCCGCGCTGCGCGCCAACCTGCACGACGGGCCGCGGCTGGGCCTGGAGGTGCACGACCTCGGGCAGATGTGGAAGGACTGGACGGGGCTGCCGTTCGTCTTCGCCGTATGGGCGGCCCGGCGTGACTATCTGGAGCGGGAGCCGCTCGTGGTGGAGAAGGTGCACGAGGCGTTCCTCGCCTCCCGCGACCTGTCGCTGGAGGAGGTCGCCAAGGTGGCCGAGCAGGCGGCGCGTTGGGAGACCTTCGACGAGCCGCTGCTGGAGCGCTACTTCACCACGCTGGACTTCCGCTTCGGCGCCGACCAGCTGCGCGGGGTCGCCGAGTTCGCCCGGCGGGTCGGGCCGACGACCGGCTTCCCGGCCGATGTGAAGGTGAGGCTGCTGGAGCCGTCCGCCCGCTAGGGCGCGGGCACCGGCACCGGCGCAGCCACGGCCACTGGCACCGGCGCAGACACGGCCACGGGCACCGGCACGGCGGCAGATACCGGCTCGGGGGTGGGCACGTGCGCGGGCAGGGGCGCGGGCAGGGGCACGGACATGGGCACGGGCATGGGGCTCTCCGGGCAGGGCGTGTGGTGCGGAATGCCGTGTGGTGCGGGTGGTCGTGTGGTGCAGGTGGCCGGGTAGTGCGGATGGTCGCGTTGCTCCCTGTTTGATGGGGAGAGCGGGGGGCGGGGGTTTCGGGGGCCCCGCATGACCTGGGCCCCCGCCGGGGCCGGGTCCTAAGCTGGGTGCGCCGTATCGAGGGGGAGGCGCCATGGAGCCGCTGGCTGCGGACGACCCACGCGTGCTGGGTGGATACCGGTTGCTGGGGCGGCTCGGCTCGGGTGGCATGGGCCGGGTCTACCTGGGGCGCAGCGCCGGCGGCCGGACCGTCGCCGTCAAGGCCGTCCATGCGCACTTCGCCGTCGACGACCAGTTCCGGGCCCGCTTCCGGCGTGAGATCGACTCGGCGCGGCGGGTGGGTGGCGCCTGGACCGCGCCGGTCCTGGACGCCGACCCGGACGCCGCCGTCCCGTGGGTCGCCACCGGCTATGTCGCCGGCCCCTCACTCGCCCAGGCCGTCGCCGCCACCGGGCCGCTGGCCGAGCACGCCGTGCGGGTACTGGGCGCCGGGCTGGCCGAGGCGCTGGCCGTGGTGCATGCGCGGGGGCTGGTGCACCGGGACGTCAAGCCCTCCAATGTGATGCTGACGCTCGACGGGCCGCTGCTGATCGACTTCGGCATCGCACGGGCCACGGACGGCACCGCCTCGCTCACCTCCACCGGCGTATCGGTGGGCTCGCCCGGCTACATGGCGCCCGAACAGATTCTGGGCAAGGGGGCCGAGGGCCCCGCCGATGTGTTCTCGCTCGGCGCGGTACTGGCCTTCGCGGCGACCGGCACCAGCCCGTTCCCCGGCGACTCGTCCGCCGCCCTGCTCTACAAGGTCGTGCACGAGGAGCCCGAACTGGACCCCCGGCTCGCCGGCGACCTGCGGGAGCTGGTGACGGCCTGCCTCGCCAAGAGCCCCGCGGACCGGCCCGCTCCGGAGACGCTGGCAGCCCGGCTCGCGGGGGAGGGGAGCGGGGGCGCCGCGGGGTTGGTACGGGCCGGCTGGCTACCCGGTCCGCTGGTCGAGCAGGTCAGCCGGCAGGCGGTGGAACTTCTCAACCTCGATGCGGCGGAGGGCGGGATCGGCTCCGGTTCTGAGTCCGTCTCCGACTCCGGCTCCGGCTCCGAGCCCGACTCTGGCTCCGAGCCCGACTCCGGCTCCGAGCCCGACTCCGAATCTGAGCCCGGGAGCGGCGTTGGGGCGGGGAGCGCGAGGGGGAACGGGGGCGGGGCTGGGGCCGGGGTTGCGGCTCCGGCTGCGGCCGCTGCGGGGGAGTGGCGCCGCGGCGGGGTGTTCGGGCCGCCGGATCCTTCGTACGGCGCTCCCGGTGGGGTGGCCTCCAGTGGGGCTTCCGGGGGAACCTCCGGGGGAGCGGCTTCCGTTGGGGCGGCGCCCGGTGAAGCGATGTCAGGGCTGGTGCCGTTCGACGCCCAGGTGCAGGGCCCGGTGACGGCAACGGGACGGTCGTCGGATACCAGTACGGGCCTGCCGGGGGCCATGGCGGGGCAGGGCTCGGCGACGGCCGGGCAGGGCCATGAGGCGGCGGGGCAGGGCCATGAGGCGGCGAGGCAGGGCCATGCGGCGGCGAGGCCGGGCGGGACGCCGCGGGCCACGTCCTGGCCGGTGGCCGGCGCGGCCGGGGGCGGTGCGGCCGGGGCCGGCACGACTGGGAGCGCCGGAACCGGAGGCGCCGGGTTCGAGGAGGGCGGGACCGGAGGCGGTGCGATCGGGAGTGGCGGTCTCGGGGGTGGCGGTCCCAGGGGCGGCGGTCCCGTGGGTGGTGATCCCGGGGGTGGTGGCGCCCATCCGCCGACCGCCACCGGGATCGCCGAGTTGCCCACCGGTGCGGCACCGCTGGCCGCCCCGTCGTCCGCTGCCCCCTCATCCGCCGCCACGTCTTCTGCCGACCCGTCCTCCGCCGCCCGGTCCTCCGCCGTCCCCGCGGAGCGGCGGATCGCGCTGACCGGTGCGGTCGGGGGCGGCAGCGGGGACCGGCCCCGACGGGTGAGCTGCAGCCTGGTGCTGTCGGTGGCCGGTGCGCTGGCCGCCGCGACCACCGCCGCGTTCGTCTTCCGCGTGCTGCCGGGCACGGGCGACGGCTTCGGCAGGGGAAAGGCCGACGCCCAGCCGCCGGCCGACCGTACGCCGTCGTCCCAGCCCTCCGACTCCGGCGGCCACGACGGCGCACCCACCGTCGCCAAGCCCTTCCTCGGCACCTGGACCGGCAGCATCACCACCTCCCACGGCATCCCCAACGGCACGATGACCAGCACCATTACCGCCGGCGGCAAGGGCGACTACGTCATCCACACCACCTACGACGCGGTGTTGGTCCAATGCGAGGCCAAGGCGAAGCTGGAGTCGGCCACGGAGCGTCGGCTGGTGCTCATGGAGCGCCCGGACGGAAAACAGGGGCCGGGCTGCACGGGCAACAAGTCCAGGGTGACCTTCACGCTCGACAAGGGCGGCCGGACCATCGCCTTCGCCTCGGACGACCCGGCGGGTGGCTCACCGAAGGCGACGCTGTCGAAGCGCTGAACGGAGCGCTGAACGGAGCGCTGAACGGAGCGCTGAACGAAGCGCTGATCGAAGCGCCGGAAGAAGCGCTGAACGGAGCGCCGGAAGAAGCGGCGGCGAGCCGGGCGGACGGCCGGAAGCAGCCGGGGCGGGGCAGCAGCCGGGGGGCGGCGGCCCGGCCGGCAGCGAGGCTGTCGGAGGGCTGACGTAGGCTGGTTCGGTCGTGATGCCCGCCTGCGAAAGGGACGCCCCGGTGACCGAGAACGCCGACCTCCAGTCCGTACTCGACCGCGCCGCGCAGGGCGGCCGCATCACGCCGGAGGAAGCGCTCGACCTGTACCGTTCCGCGCCGCTGCACGCGCTGGGCAGGGCCGCCGACGCCGTACGCCGCCGCCGCTACGCCGGCACCGAGCACATCGCGACGTACATCATCGAGCGCAACATCAACTACACCAATGTGTGCGTGACGGCCTGCAAGTTCTGCGCCTTCTACGCACCGCCGAAGGACACCGCCAAGGGCTGGACGCGTGACCTCGACGACATCCTGCGCCGCTGCGCGGAGACCGTCGAACTGGGCGGCACCCAGATCATGTTCCAGGGCGGTCACCACCCCGACTACGGCGTGGAGTACTACGAGAAGCACTTCGCGGCCATCAAGAAGGAATTCCCGCAGCTGGTCATCCACTCCCTCGGCGCGTCCGAGGTCGAGCACATGGCCCGGATCTCCCAGGTGTCGGTCGAGGAAGCGATCCAGCGGATCCACGCCGCCGGCCTCGACTCCTTCGCAGGCGCCGGCGCCGAACTCCTCCCGGAGCGGCCCCGTAAGGCCATCGCGCCGCTGAAGGAGTCCGGCGAGCGCTGGCTGGAGATCATGGAGATCGCCCACCGGCTGGGCGTGGAGTCGACCTCCACCATGCTGATGGGCACCGGCGAGACCAACGCCGAACGGATCGAGCACCTCCGCATGATCCGCGACGCCCAGGACCGCACGGGCGGCTTCCGCGCCTTCATCCCGTACACCTACCAGCCGGAGAACAACCACCTGAAGGGCCGGACGCAGGCCACGCTCTTCGAGTACCTCCGGATGATCGCCCTCGCCCGGATCTTCTTCGACAACATCGCCCACATCCAGGGCTCCTGGCTGACCACGGGCAAGGAGATCGGCCAGCTGTCGCTGCACTACGGCGCGGACGACCTCGGTTCGATCATGCTGGAGGAGAACGTGGTCTCCTCGGCCGGCGCCAAGCACCGCTCCAACCGCATGGAGATCATCGACCTGATCCGCAAGGCGGGCCGGGTCCCGGCGCAGCGCGCCACCACGTACGAGCACCTGGTCGTGCACGACGACCCGGCCAACGACCCGGTCGACGACAAGGTCGTCTCGCACTTCTCCTCGACGGCCATCGAGGGCGGCACGGCGCACCCGGAACTGAAGCTCATCGAGGCCAAGTAGGCCCCGGGTGCTGACCCTTCACCGCGCGCGGGGCGTCCGGCGGGAGCCCGGCGGGCCGCTGGACGCCGGTCATGCGGTGGTCGTCGATGGCGCCCGGCTCGCCGCCATCGGCCCGTACGAGGAACTGGCGGCGGAGTACGGTGCCCGGGCCCGGGTCCGGGAGTGGGACGGCGTGCTCACGCCCGGCCGCCATGAACCGGACGGCGCGGCGCTGTTGGAGGCCAGCTACCACCCCGACCCGCGCGAGGCCGACGAGCTCGGCAGCGAGCCGCTCACCGGCGAGGCGCTGGCCGGCATCGACATGACCGAGATCCGCTGGGGTGCCAGCGCGCGCCGCGGTCTGCAACGCCTGCTGGCTGCCGGGACGACCTCGCTGACCGGCCCTTTCAGCCGACCTGCGGTCCGTACGGCGGTGCGGCGCTCCGGGCTCGACGAGCTGCCGGCTCCGGGACCGGGGCTGGGCTCGGGGTCGGGGTCGGGGTCGGGGTCGGAGCCTGGGTCAGGGCAGGGGCCGGGGCAGGGGCCGGGGGCGGGGCCTGGGCCGGAGGCGGAGCCTGGGCCGGGTGCGCGTGCGCTGACCGTCGGCGGTACGGCCACCTTCGCCGTCTTCGCGGACGACGGCAGCGCGCTCGTGACCGTCCTTGCCGGCCGCCTCGTCCACCGGCGCCGTAACCCCTCCTCCGACTCCCTCGACTCCCTTGCCTCCCCCGACTCCTCGGATTCCTCCCCTCACGGAAAGTGATGGCGCGGGAACTGATTACTCTCCGTAATCGTTGCCGGAATGGAAGGAGGCGGGAAGAGGCGCGAGGAGGCGCGAGGAGGGGGACTCGCGGGAGGTGGCGAACTCGCGGAAAGCGGTGGTGGCCACCCTGGAACAGGAAAGCGGACTTTGGCGTCGCCGGAGGGGACGCGACGAGGCGCGAGCAGACGCGAGGCGGCGCGGGGAGGGGAGACGCGAGGAGGGGAGACTGCTCGAACGGCGGGCGGCGGGCGGCGGGCGGCGGGCGGCCGACGGCTGACGGTGGGTGGCGGGCGGCGGGTGTGCCCGGTGCGGGTGGTGACGGGGCACGGTGGACAATGGCCGGGTGACCCGAGCATCCCTGGACAAGCAGCCGCACGAAGTCGCCGCGATGTTCGACGACGTGGCGGCGCGGTACGACCTCACCAACGACGTGCTCTCCCTGGGGCAGGCACGACTGTGGCGCAAGGAAGTGGAACGCGCGGTGGCGGCCCGGCCCGCCGAGCGGGTGCTGGACCTCGCGGCCGGCACCGGGACGTCCTCCTTGCCGTTCGCCCGGACCGGTGCCCACGTCGTACCGTGCGACTTCTCCGTCGGCATGCTGCGGGAGGGGAAGAAGCGGCACCCGTGGCTGCCGTTCACCGCCGGTGACGGGACCCGGCTGCCGTTCGCGGACGGGGTCTTCGATGCCGTCACCATCTCCTTCGGGCTGCGCAACATCCAGGACACTGACGTCGCGTTGGCGGAGCTGTACCGGGTCACCAAGCCCGGTGGCCGGGTGGTGATCTGTGAGTTCAGTGAGCCGACTTGGGCGCCGTTCCGGACCGTCTACACCGAGTACCTGATGCGCGCGCTGCCGCCGGTCGCCCGCGCGGTCAGCAGCAACCCGGACGCCTACGTCTACCTCGCCGAGTCCATCCGCACCTGGCCCAACCAGCCTGAGCTTGCAGCCCGGTTGCAGGGCGTGGGCTGGACCAAGGTCGCCTGGCGCAATCTGACGGGCGGGATCGTGGCGCTGCACCGGGGGACGAAGCCGGTCGGTGGGTGAGCTCGCTGAGGCGTGAGCCGGTCGGTGGGTGAGCTCGCTGAGGCGCGAGCCGGCCGGGTGGGAGAGCTCCCTGAGACGTGAGCCGGCCGGTGGGTGAGCGAGTCGCTGCGTGGGTTGGCCGGTGGGTGCGTCGGCGGGTGCGTGAGCGAGCCAGTCGGTGACGGGAGCGTGAGCGAGCCAGTCGGTGACGGGTGCGTGAGCGAGTCAGTCGGTGAGCCGGCCGGTGGGTGAGCCAGCCAGTGGGTGAGTCGGCCGGTGGGTGTGTCCCCCCGGCCTTCCCCCGGCCAGGCCCGCAGCCCCACCTCCCCGGCCCACGACCGACCTCTCCCCCCCCCGGCCCACGGCCGATCTCCCCCGGCCCGCCCCCTTAGAGGCCCAGCCGGAAGAGCGGTTCAGAGGTCCCGTCAGAGATCCAGCCGGTAGCAGTGCCCCGTCCGTTGCCACATCGGGTTCGTCAGGGTCTCCACGTGCCGCATCCCCAGCCGCCGGGTCACCGCGATCGACCGCTCGTTACGGGCATCCACCAGCGACACGACCCGGCGGACCCCGGCCGCCCGTACCGCCTCCAGCGCCGCCGTCGCCGCGGCCGTGGCGTACCCCTTGCCCCAGTACGCCCGGCCCAGCCGCCAGCCGATCTCGATCTCGCCCGCCGGGCCCCAGTCCCAGGGCCACGGCTGGGCGCCGGTGAAGCCGATGACCGCGCCGTCCGCCGGGGCGAGCAGGGTGAACAGGCAGAAGCCGCGTTCCGCGTGGTGTTTGCGCTGCCGGGCGGTGAGCTCCTCGTACACCGAGAGTTCGGCGGGGGCGCCGCCGTGGAACTCCATCACGTCGGGGTCGTTGAAGACCCGGTGCCAGTGCACCGCGTCCTCGTCGGTGGGCACCCGCAGCTCGACTGCGGGCAACGAGGGGTGGGTGGGCGGCGTGTTCACAGACGTCATGGGACAACCCTTCAGGTTCTGATCACTGAGGCCCCCATAGACTGCACATGCCCAGTGCCGGTCGGCACCCAGATAGCCAGATATCGACTTCCGGGAGACCACGCCGTGACCGAGTCCGAGTCCGCGTCCGTGACCGCGTCCGTGACCACCGCCCCCTCGGAGTACCACGCGGATGTGATCGTCGTCGGCGCCGGGCCGGCGGGTTCGACCACCGCCTACCACCTCGCCAAGTCCGGTCTGGACGTGCTCCTTCTGGAGAAGACCGCGTTCCCGCGCGAGAAGGTCTGCGGGGACGGTCTGACGCCGCGCGCGGTCAAGCAGCTGGTGGCGATGGGCATCGACATCTCCGAAGAGGCGGGCTGGCTGCGCAACAAGGGCCTGCGGATCATCGGCGGCGGTTCCCGGCTCCAGTTGGATTGGCCGGATCTGGCCTCGTTCCCCGACTACGGACTGGTCCGCAAGCGCGACGACTTCGACGAGCAGCTGGCTCGGCAGGCGCAGAAGGCCGGCGCCCGGCTCTACGAGCGCTGCAACGTCGGCGCGCCGATCGTCAACGAACTGACCGGTCACATCACCGGCGTGCACGCCAAGCTCGGTGAGGAGAAGGCCCCGGTCACCTTCCACGCCCCGCTGGTGGTCGCCGCCGACGGCAACTCCACGCGGCTGTCGGTGGCGATGGGCCTGCACCGCCGTGAGGACCGCCCGATGGGCGTTGCGGTCCGTACGTACTTCACCTCGCCCCGGCACGACGACGACTACCTGGAGTCGTGGCTGGAGCTGTGGGACCGGCGCGGCGCCCAGGACCGGCTGCTGCCCGGCTACGGCTGGATCTTCGGCATGGGGGACGGGACCAGCAACGTCGGTCTGGGCGTGCTGAACACGTCCGCCTCCTTCAAGGAGCTGGACTGGCGGGAGATCCTCAAGGCGTGGTGCGCGTCGATGCCGGAGGACTGGGGCTACACGCCGGAGAACATGACCGGCCCGATCCGCGGTGCCGCGCTGCCGATGGCCTTCAACCGTCAGCCGCACTACACCAGGGGCCTGCTGCTGGTTGGTGACGCGGGCGGCCTGGTCAACCCGTTCAACGGTGAGGGCATCGCCTACGCCATGGAGTCCGGCGCGATCGCCGCCGAGGTCGTCGTGCAGGCGCATGCGCGTGCCACGTATGCCCAGCGTGAGCTGGCGCTGCGGCGCTACCCGAAGATCCTCAAGGACACCTACGGCGGCTACTACTCGATGGGCCGCGCCTTTGTGAAGCTGATCGGCAACCCCAAGGTCATGCAGATCGCCACCCAGCGGGGCCTGACGCATCCGCTGCTGATGCGTTTCACCCTCAAGATGCTCGCCAACCTCACCGACCCCACGGGCGGTGACGCCATGGACCGGATCATCAACGGGCTGAGCAAGGTCGCGCCGAAGGCGTGACGCCGCTGGCGGCGGTCCCGGCGGTCTCGCCATTTCCGGCAGTTCCGGCAGTGCCGGCGGTTCCAGTGGCTCGGGCGGTCCCGGCGACAGCGTCGGGACCGTTGCCGTACGACCGCCGTACGACCGGATCGCCAGACACGCTGGACCGTCATACACGCCGGAACGTCATACGCGCCGGACCGCCGGGCGGCGCATCTGCCGGTCTGCCCTGCTGCCGCTCCGCCCCTCTGCTCGTGCGTCTCCGCCCCTCTGCTCGTGCGGCGGAAAGAATGTCCGGCAGCCCCGTCACATTCTCCGGCCGGGATCCGTCAGTGCAGTGACGACGCGATGTCCTCACCAGAGCGCTCCCGGAGCGCTGGGACGAGATCCCCAAGGAGAGCAGTGATGGAAGCACGTATGAAGAACCCCGCCATGGTCCTGCCCGAGGCCATGCAGCCCCTTCTCGACGTGGTCAAGGCGACGCGGAAGGGCGGGGTTCCGGAGGAGACGCTGGAGCTGGTGCACCTGCGTGCCAGCCAGATCAACGGCTGCAGCTTCTGTGTCGACGGAGGCGTGAAGAACGCCCGCAAGACGGGTGTCAGCGACGACAAGCTGTTCGCTGTCGCGGCCTGGCGGGAGGCACCGTACTTCTCGGACGCCGAGCGTGCCGCGCTGGCCCTCACCGAGGCGGCCACCCGGCTCGCTGACAGCTCCGACCCGGTGCCGGACGCCGTCTGGGACGCCGCTGCCGACCACTTCGACGAGCAGCAGCTGGCGGCGCTCATCCTGACCATAGGCGTCACCAACCTGTTCAACCGGCTCAATGCGACCACCAAGCAGCCGGCGGGAGCGGGCTGGTAGCGGCCGGCGGCCGTGCGGCGCCTGCCCCGTCCCTCGTCGACGTCGCGGGCGCCGCATGACCTGAGGGGTAATTGAGGCATCGGCCGCCCGCGGCGAGTCTGGATCCCGTCACGCACACCCCGTGCCGGGCAGGACGTAACGGGAGGGATCGGGATGTTCTTCGAGACGCACGATGGAACGCGGCTGTTCTACGAGGACTACGGCCACGAGGGCTACGGTCACGAGGGCTACGGCCATGAGGACAACGGCCGCGAGGACAACGGCCACGAGGGCCACGGCCACGGCGAGACGCTGGTGTTCGTGGCGAGCGCGATGCTCAGCACCGACATGTGGGAGTACCAACTGCCGTTCTTCCTGGAGCGCGGCTACCGCTGTGTGGCCTTCGACCGGCGCGGCCACGGCCGCTCGGACCGTCCCTCGGACGGGTACGGCATCGACTCCACCGCCGATGACCTGGCCGTGCTGCTGGAGCACCTCGATCTGCGGGACGTCACGCTGATCGGACACTCGCTCGGCGGTGCGGAGATCGCGCGCTATCTGGTGCGGCACGGTGCGCGGCGGGTGGCCCGGGTCGCGTTCGTCGCGGCGATGTTGCCGTTCCTGACGCGCACGGACGACAACCCGCACGGCCTGCCGGCGGAGGCAGTGGCGGCGTCGGTCGCGCGGTTGCGGGCGGACCGGCCCCGGTGGCTGGCCGACCAGGCGCAGGCGTTCTTCGCCACGCACCTGGGAAACGACGTCTCGCCGGCGCTGGTCGCGCACACCATGGCGCAGTGCCTGGCGGCCGCACCGTGGGCGACGCTGCAGGCGCAGCGGGCGGCGCTGGAGACCGACCACCGGGCGGGGCTGCCGGAGATCACCGTTCCGGTGCTGGTGGTGCACGGCGCCGCCGACTTCTCCGCTCCGGTGGAGCTCACCGGCCGCCGCACCGCGGCGATGGTCCCCGGCGCGACGTACCGGGAGTATCCGACCGCCGGGCACGGCCTCTATGCCAGCCACCACGCCGAGCTGAACGCGGACCTGCTGGCTTTCATCAAGGGGTGAGCGTGGTGGCCGGGCGGTCGGGCGGGCTCAGTGCGCGGGCGTGGCGGGGAGCCGGCGGGCGGGGTCGGGGGCCGGGCGGTGGGCCGGTGCGGTCAGCCGGTCGGCGCCCGGCGGGACCGGTACGGCCGCGAAGATCGCGTTCTGCTGGGCCTGCAGCTCCTGTACCCGCTCGGGCGGGGTGCCGGGCAGCCGCTGCTCTTCGTAGAGCTTGTGGGTCTCCAGCTGGGCGGCCTTGCTGTGGGGGGTGTGGAACTGGATCTCGAAGAGCTGGTGCGAGCGGGGCGCGCGCCAGGCGGAGTTGATCGCCTTGTAGCCGGTGGTACGGCTCCAGGTGTTGGCCCAGCGGGTGGAGTCGTTGCCCCAGGAGGAGAGCAGCCCGGCAGCGGTGGTCACGCCCTGCGCGTACCGGTCGTCGGGCCACTGGAGGGTGAAGCGGACCGCGTCGTTGATCTGGCTCAGCGACTCCTCCACCGTCTGCCCCGGGGTCTGACGCATCCAGGTGGCGACCTTCCGCTTCAGTGAGTCGGGGGACTTCAGCCGCTGGTCGAAGCCGATGAGTTCGGCGTGGCTGATCAGGGCGGCGGTGCGTACCTGGGGGCTGATGGAGCGTTCCGCTCGGCGGGCGCGGGTGACGAAGGCGTCCACCTTCTTGTTGTCGGTGGCGTTCAGCGACAGCCCGTCGTGGTGCCAGCCGCCGTCGTGGCCGGTGCGGTCGGCGGCCGGGGCGGGCAGCGGTCCGGCCGCGGTCGCGGTGTGGACCGCGCCCATGCCGAGGGCGGTGGCCAGTGCGGCGGCCATGGCGGCGCGGCTGACCACGCCGTGGGTGGTGTGCTGGGTCTTCATCGGAGCGCTCGGTCCCTCTCTCAGCGGCTGCCGCACCGGCGCCTCGGGGGCGGCGGTACGGGACTTGGCGAGAGATCAACGGTGCATACCGGTCATCGGTCGCTCCCCGGACGGCGCCGGATCCGCCACCTGGCCGGATTACGACGCGGGACGGCGCGAATCGGGCGGCCCCGCGGGGACCCCATGCCGCAGAGGCACACTCGCGACACAAGCCACTCCACGGCACGACCCACTCCACCGCACAAGCCGCTCCGCCCCGCACAAGCCCGCTCCGCCCCGCGCCCCGCCCTACCGCACAGGCCGTGACACGGCACAAGGCCGTTCCTCCCGGGCGGCGGGAGGAACGGCCTTGTGGTGGCACACGAGGTGCGGCGGTCCTACAGGACGCGCACCGCACCGGTCGGCATGTCGTAGCTGAGCGGACGCTCGACGATGCCGGTGCTGGGGTTCTGGGCGCCGATGAACTTGCCGTCACCCACGTAGACGGCGACGTGGTAGGCGCTGCCCGCGCTGCCCCAGTAGAGGATGTCGCCGACCTGGAGGTTGTCCAGACCGACCTGGGTGCCGGTGGTGGACTGGTCCTGCGACACCCGCGGCAGGTCGATGCCGATCTGGTTGAAGGCGGCCTGGGTCAGACCGGAGCAGTCGTAGGAGGAGGGGCCGCTGGAGCCCATCACGTACGCCTTGCCGAGCTGCGCCTTGAGGAAGGAGATCAGGGTGGCGGTGGAGCCGGTGGCGGAGGAGGGCGCGGACAGCGTGCTGCGCTCGGAGGAGCGCGACGCCCGGGCCTGCGCGGCGTCCTTGGCCTTACGGGCCTCCTCGGCCTTCTTCTTGGCCTCGGCCTTGGCCTTCTTCACGGCCTCGGCCTTGTGCTTCTCGGCGGCCTTGGCGGCCTGGGAGAAGGCGTTGTCCTGCAGCGCCTGCCGCTCGTAGTTGAACGCGGCCTGCTCGGCGGCGTCGGCGCTCTGGGCAGCGCTGGTCGCCAGCGCCGTGGTGATGGTCGGCATCTCCTGGGTCTCGGAGACGGCCTTGTCCGCGGCGTTGGCCGGCACGGTCGCGCCAGTTACCGCGAGGGTGAGGAAGCCACCGGTCACACCCGCGCGCAGCGCCCGCGTCGAGGCGGAAGGGCGGCGGGGCTTCCGGTGGCTGGGTATGAGTGCGTTCGGGGACATGGCCCAACGGCTATCAGGAGCCACAGGTTGCTGCCAACAAAGGTGCAGTCCGCCACACTTGACGCGTACGCGACGAACAAAAGGGACTTTTGGCTTCGCGTCGCGACCGCGGAGCGCCGTCCGGATTTCGTGATCATGTTCCTGTGCACGGCTTTTACCGTCCAAGGGAGCCTCACGCGGCGCTTACCACTTCTCCACGCGCCACGCCAAGGCTTCCCGGGCGTCAAGGACTTAGTGCATGAAATCGCGTGGGATAGGTCACTCTTGAGTGTCCGTTATGTTCCCGTGATCTGACGCGGGTGACGCGCTCGTGAACGGAAGCACGTACCGATGATCACGGCCGGGTCACGGGAAGGTCACGCCGACTGCTGCCGCGCGTATAGCAGTTGAGGGTGCCAGGCGCCAATTTGCGCCGGACGTCTACCACTTGATATTGGCCAAACGACACTGACCAGCGGTAACACCGGTGAATGTCACGCCTGGTGATCACTCGCGCGCTTCGCGTATGAAGATCACCGCCCATCCGACTTCATGATCCTTCGCCAGGTGGTGAAGATCACAAAGGCGGGGTTGACTCCCGTGTCGCAGATCACAGACCAGCGGGCATAAGATGCAGGCGGCTCGGGCTTGTGAACTGCCTCACATGTGCACGATCTCCATGGGGCGATCAGAGGGCCGAGCGGACCGCCATCCAGTCATCGTCGACTGAAGGGAGCGGGGACGGTGAACGCTTATGCGCCCATCCTCGTACTGGGAGCCCTCGGGGCAGGCTTTGCGATCTTCTCCGTGGTCATGGCCGCCCTCGTCGGGCCCAAGCGCTACAACCGCGCCAAGCTCGAGGCGTACGAGTGCGGAATCGAGCCGACGCCAACGCCGTCCGGAGGCGGTCGCTTCCCGATCAAGTACTACCTGACGGCGATGCTCTTCATCGTCTTCGACATCGAGATCGTCTTCCTCTATCCCTGGGCGGTCACCTTCGACGCCCTGGGGCTTTTCGGGCTCGTCGAGATGCTCCTCTTCGCGCTCACCGTCTTCGTCGCCTACGCCTATGTCTGGCGTCGCGGCGGCCTGGAATGGGACTAGGGGCCACACATGGGACTTGAAGAGAAGCTGCCCAGCGGCTTTCTGCTGACCACTGTCGAGCAGGCCGCGGGATGGGTGCGCAAGTCATCGGTCTTCCCCGCGACCTTCGGGCTGGCCTGCTGCGCCATCGAGATGATGACGACCGGCGCCGGGCGCTACGACCTGGCCCGCTTCGGCATGGAGGTCTTCCGCGGCTCCCCGCGGCAGGCGGACCTGATGATCGTGGCCGGCCGGGTGAGCCAGAAGATGGCCCCCGTCCTGCGGCAGGTCTACGACCAGATGCCGAACCCGAAGTGGGTGATTTCCATGGGGGTTTGCGCCTCATCGGGCGGAATGTTCAATAACTATGCGATTGTCCAGGGCGTCGACCACATCGTCCCCGTCGACATCTACCTGCCGGGCTGTCCGCCGCGTCCCGAGATGCTGATGGACGCCATCCTCAAGCTCCACGACAAGATCCAGCACACCAAGCTCGGGGTCAATCAGCAGCAGGCCGCCCGCGAGGCCGAGGAAGCGGCGCTCAAGGCGCTCCCGCTGATCGAGATGAAGGGGCTGCTGCGGTGAGTGAGCAGAAGAACCCCGAGCGTTCCGGCGAGCCCGGCCCCGACGAGGCCGTCCCGGCGCAGCGCGACGACACCGGCGAGGTGATCGCCACCCGCCGCGGGATGTTCGGCGCCAACAACGGCGGCGACACCACCGGCTACGGCGGCCTGGTCCGGACCATCCGGCTGCCCGGTGCGTCCCAGCGGCCCTACGGGGGGCCGGGCGCCGAGGGGGGAGGCTTCGGCGACTTCGACGAGATCGCCGACGAGTTGGAGGGCGCCCTCGACGAACAGGGGCTGGTCCCCGAGCGGGTGATCGGCAAGACCGTCGTCGACCGCGGCGAGCTGACCTTCCACATCGAGCGGGAGTACCTGCCGGCCGTCGCCCGGATCCTGCGCGACGACCCGGCGCTGCGCTTCGAGCTGTGCACCGGCGTCAGCGGGGTGCACTTCCCCGGGGACAAGGGGCGCGAGCTGCACGCCGTCTACCACCTGCGCTCGATCACCCACAACCGGCTGATCCGGCTGGAGGTCTCCGCCCCGGACGCCGACCCGCACATCCCCTCGCTCGTGGGGGTCTACCCGACCAACGACTGGCACGAGCGCGAGACCTACGACTTCTTCGGTCTGGTCTTCGACGGCCACCCCGCACTGACCCGGATCATGATGCCCGACGACTGGCAGGGCTTCCCGCAGCGCAAGGACTACCCGCTCGGCGGCATCCCCGTCGAGTACAAGGGCGCCCAGATCCCGGCTCCCGACCAGCGGAGGTCGTACAGCTGATGACTACTGCACCGCACTCCCACTCGTCGAACGGGCACCGCACGTCGAGCGACTTCGACACGCAGGAGTCGCTGGCCCGCGACACCACCGAGGGGACGGTCTACAACGTCTCCGGCGGGGACTGGGACGAGATCGCCGCGGCCGCCGTCACCTCCGACGACGAGCGGATCATCGTCAACATGGGTCCGCAGCACCCCTCCACGCACGGTGTGCTGAGGCTGATCCTGGAGATCGACGGCGAGACCGTCACCGAGGCCCGCTGCGGCATCGGCTACCTCCACACCGGCATCGAGAAGAACCTCGAATACCGGACCTGGACGCAGGGGACCACCTTCGTCACGAGGATGGATTACCTCACCCCCTTCTTCAACGAAACGGCCTACTGCCTGGCCGTGGAGCAGCTGCTCGGCATCACCGACGACATCCCCGACCGGGCCTCGGTGATCCGCGTGATGCTGATGGAGCTCAACCGGCTCTCCTCGCACCTGGTGTGCATCGCCACCGGCGGGATGGAGCTGGGCGCCACCACGATCATGATCTACGGCTTCCGGGACCGTGAGCTGATCCTCGACCTCTACGAGCTGATCACCGGCCTGCGGATGAACCACGCCTACATCCGGCCCGGTGGTCTGGCCCAGGACCTGCCGCCGGGCGCCGTCGACCAGGTCCGCGCCTTCGTCAGGAAGATGCGTAAGAACCTCCCCGAGTACGACAAGCTCGCCACCGGCAACCCCGTCTTCAAGGGCCGCATGGAGGGCATCGGCTACCTGGACCTGGCCGGCTGTATGGCCACCGGCGCCACCGGCCCCATCCTCCGGGCCGCCGGGCTCCCGCACGACCTGCGCAAGACCCGGCCGTACTGCGGGTACCAGGACTACGAGTTCGACGTCCCGACCGCCGACACCTGCGACGCCTACGGCCGGTTCCTGATCCGGCTGGAGGAGATGCGGCAGTCGCTGCGGATCATCGACCAGTGCCTGGACCGGCTGGAGCCCGGCCCCGTGATGGTCGCGGACAAGAAGATCGCCTGGCCCGCGCAACTGGCCCTGGGCCCGGACGGTCTGGGCAACTCCCTCGACCACATCAAGAAGATCATGGGCACCTCGATGGAGGCCCTGATCCACCACTTCAAGCTGGTGACCGAGGGCTTCCGGGTGCCGCCCGGCCAGGCCTACGCGGCCGTCGAGTCCCCCAAGGGCGAACTCGGCGTGCATGTGGTCAGCGACGGCGGCACCCGCCCCTACCGGGTGCACTTCCGCGACCCGTCCTTCACCAACCTGCAGGCCATGGCGGCGATGTGCGAGGGCGGCCAGGTCGCCGACGTCATCGTCGCCGTCGCGTCCATCGACCCCGTGATGGGAGGCGTCGACCGGTGACCACTGTGTCTTCCCGGGGAGGAACCCCCGAACCCCCCACCGACCTGGGGATGCCCGCGCTGCCCGCCCCCGACTACCCGGCGGACGTACGCGCCCGGCTGGAGGCGGACGCCCGGGAGGTGATCGGCCGCTACCCGGGGGCCCGCTCGGCGCTGCTGCCGCTGCTGCATCTGGTCCAGGCCGAGGAGGGGCACATCACCCGTACCGGCATCCGCTTCTGCGCCGACCTGCTCGACCTCACCACCGCCGAGGTCACCGCCGTCTCGACCTTCTACTCCATGTACCGCCGCCGGCCCAGCGGCGACTACCAGGTCGGGGTGTGCACCAACACCCTGTGCGCGGTGATGGGCGGCGACGCGATCTTCGAGGAGCTCAAGGAGCACCTCGGCGTCGACAACGGGCAGACCACCGACGACGGCAAGGTCACCCTCGAACACATCGAGTGCAACGCGGCCTGCGACTTCGCCCCGGTCGTGATGGTCAACTGGGAGTTCTTCGACAACCAGACGCCCGCCTCGGCCCGGCGGCTCGTCGACGACCTGCGGGCCGGCCGCACCGTCGAACCCACCCGCGGCGCCCCGCTGTGCACGTTCAAGGAGACCGCGCGGATGCTCGCCGGCTTCCCCGACGAGCGGCCCGGCGCCGTCGAGGCCACCGGAGGCGCCGGCCCCGCCTCCCTGGTCGGGCTGCGCCTGGCCAAGGGGGAGGCCGTCCCCGGACGCGGCGCCGACCACGTCGTCGCCCCACGCAGCACCGCCGACGGCCCGGCCCCCGGACCGGCCGCCGAGCAGTCCCCGTCCGGGCGCCCCACCGGCCAGGCGCCCGAAGGACATCCGAGTTCGCACGACGCCCCGCAGCAGACCTCGGCCTCCGACGACCACCATCCGGCCGGGCCCACCGCAGAGGAGGGGGAGTGATGACCGTGGCAGCCGATTACGGGGGCGCCTCCCGGCCGCAGACCGGGGGAGAGGCGAGCCCCGAAAAGCTCCTCACCCCCGTCCTGTCCGCCTTCTGGGACCAGCCCGAATCCTGGACGCTGGAGACCTACCGCCGGCACGAGGGCTACGAGGGCCTGCGCAAGGCGCTCGCCATGCCCCCCGACGACGTGATCGCCTACGTCAAGGACTCCGGGCTGCGCGGCCGCGGCGGCGCGGGCTTCCCCACCGGAATGAAGTGGCAGTTCATCCCCCAGGGCGACGGCAAACCGCACTACCTCGTCGTCAACGCCGACGAATCGGAGCCCGGGACCTGCAAGGACATCCCGCTGCTCTTCGCCAACCCGCACTCGCTCATCGAGGGCATCGTGATCGCCTGCCATGCGATCCGGTCGAACCACGCCTTCATCTACCTGCGTGGTGAGGTCGTCCCCGTCCTGCGCCGGCTGCACGAGGCCGTGCGCGAGGCCTACGCGGCGGGCTTCCTCGGGAAGAACATCCTCGGGTCCGGACTCGACCTGGACGTGATCGTGCACGCCGGCGCCGGCGCGTACATCTGCGGTGAGGAAACCGCGCTGCTGGACTCCCTGGAGGGCCGTCGCGGACAGCCCCGGCTGCGTCCTCCCTTCCCCGCGGTGGCCGGCCTCTACGCCTGCCCCACTGTCGTCAACAACGTCGAATCCATCGCGTCGGTTCCCGCCCTCATCAACCGGGGCAAGGACTGGTTCCGGTCGATGGGCAGCGAGAAGTCCCCGGGCTTCACGCTGTACTCGCTCAGCGGCCACGTCGCCAACCCCGGCCAGTACGAGGCCCCGTTGGGCATCACCCTGCGCCAGCTGCTCGACATGAGCGGCGGGATGCGCCCCGGCCACCGGCTGAAGTTCTGGACCCCGGGCGGCTCCTCGACACCGATGTTCACCGACGAACACCTCGACGTCCCCCTCGACTACGAGGGCGTCGGCGCGGCCGGCTCGATGCTCGGCACCAAGGCGCTGCAGTGCTTCGACGAGACCACCTGCGTGGTGCGGGCGGTCACCCGCTGGACCGAGTTCTACGCCCACGAGTCGTGCGGCAAGTGCACGCCCTGCCGCGAAGGGACGTACTGGCTGGTGCAGTTGCTGCGGGACATCGAAGCAGGCCGCGGCCGGCCCGGCGACCTCGACAAGATCGACGACATCGCCGACAACATCAACGGCAAGTCCTTCTGCGCCCTCGGCGACGGCGCCGCCTCGCCGATCTTCTCCTCGCTGAAGTACTTCCGCGAGGAGTACGAGCAACACCTCTCCGGCCGGGGCTGCCCCTTCGACCCCGCCCGGTCGACCCTCTGGGCCGACAACGACGCCCACCTGGGGGTGCACGCATGACCGTCACGACCACGGGGCAGAACAACGGCTCCGCCGCGGTCCCCCCGGAGGACCTCGTCACCCTGACGATCGACGGCATCGAGATCTCCGTCCCCAAGGGAACGCTGGTCATCCGCGCCGCCGAGATGCTCGGCATCGAGATCCCGCGCTTCTGCGACCACCCGCTGCTGGACCCGGCGGGCGCCTGCCGGCAGTGCATCGTCGAGGTCGAGGGCCAGCGCAAGCCGATGGCCTCCTGCACCATCACCTGCACCGACGGCATGGTCGTCCGGTCGCAGCTCACCTCCCCGGTGGCCGAGAAGGCCCAGCGCGGGGTGATGGAGCTGCTGCTGATCAACCACCCGCTGGACTGCCCGGTCTGCGACAAGGGCGGCGAGTGCCCGCTGCAGAACCAGGCCATGCAGGTCGGCGACCCCGAGTCGCGCTTCGAGGGCAGGAAACGCACCTTCACCAAGCCGGTGCCGATCTCCACCCAGGTGCTGCTGGACCGCGAACGCTGCGTGCTGTGCGCCCGCTGCACCCGCTTCAGCAACCAGATCGCCGGCGACCCCATGATCGAGCTGGTCGAGCGGGGCGCCCTGCAGCAGGTCGGCACCGGCGAGGGCGACCCCTTCGAGTCGTACTTCTCCGGCAACACCATCCAGATCTGCCCGGTCGGCGCGCTCACCTCCGCCGCCTACCGCTTCCGCTCCCGCCCCTTCGACCTGGTCTCCTCGCCGTCGGTGTGCGAGCACTGCGCGGGCGGCTGCGCGACCCGCACCGACCACCGGCGCGGCAAGGTCATGCGCCGGCTCGCCGCCAACGACCCCGAGGTCAACGAGGAGTGGATCTGCGACAAGGGACGGTTCGCGTTCCGCTACGCCCAGCAGCGCGACCGGCTGGAGCACCCGCTGGTCCGCGACCGCGAGTCCGGTGAACTGGAGCCGGCGAGCTGGCCGGAGGCGCTGGCGGCAGCGGCCCGGGGGCTGGCCGCGGCGCACGGCCGCACCGGGGTGCTGACCGGCGGCCGGCTCACCGTCGAGGACGCCTACGCCTACGCCAAGTTCGCCCGGGTCGCGCTGGGCACCCACGACATCGACTGCCGGGCCCGGGTGCACAGCGCCGAGGAGGCCGAGTTCCTGGCCGCCCGGGTCGCCGGCCGCGGCGTGGACCTGGACGCCACGGGCGTCAGCTACACCACCCTGGAGCAGGCGCCGGCCGTCCTGTTGGCCGGCATCGAGGCCGAGGAGGAGGCACCGGGGATCTTCCTGCGGCTCCGCAAGGCGCACCGCAAGCACGGGCAGCGCACCTACGGGCTGGCCTCGCACGCCTCCCGCGGCCTGATCAAGGCCGGCGGGACGCTGCTGGCGGCGGCCCCCGGCACCGAGACCGAATGGCTGGACGCGCTGGCCGGCGGCGTCGGCCTACAGGGCGAGGGGCACACCGCGGCCGAGGCGCTGCGCGCGGACGGCGCGGTGATCGTCGTCGGTGAGCGGCTGGCGGCCGTGCCCGGGGCGCTGACCGCCGCGGTCCGCGCCGCCACCGCCACCGGGGCCCGCCTGGTGTGGATCCCGCGGCGGGCCGGCGAACGCGGCGCCGTCGAGGCGGGCGCGCTGCCAGGTCTGCTGCCCGGCGGCCGGCCGGTCACCGACCCCCGGGCCCGCGACGAGGTCGCCGCGGCCTGGGGCGTGGCCGCGCTGCCGCAACGCCACGGCCGGGACACCAGCGGGATCATCGAGGCCGCGGCGACCGGCGAACTCGGCGCGCTCCTGGTGGCCGGCGTCGAGGTCGCCGACCTCCCCGACCCGGCCCGGGCGCTGGCGGCCCTGGACGAGGTCGGGTTCCTGGTCAGCCTGGAGCTGCGGCCCTCGCAGGTCACCGACCGGGCCGATGTGGTGCTCCCGGTGGCGGCCGTCGTGGAGAAGTCCGGCACGTTCCTCAACTGGGAGGGCCGGGCCCGGCTGTTCGAGGCGGCGCTCAAACCGGACCAGATGACCCGCCGGCAGCTCCAGCCCGACTCCCGGGTGCTGAACATGCTCGCGGACGCCATGGACGTCCACCTGGGCCTGCCGGACATCCCCTCGGTACGCCGCGAGGTGGACCGGCTCGGCGGCTGGGACGGCCCGCGCGCCGGCGACCCCCTGGAGACGGGGCGCGGGCTGCCCCGCCCGGACACCGGGGAGGCCGTGCTCGCCGGGCACCGGCTCCTCCTGGACCAGGGTGCGCTCCAGGAAGGCGACGAGGCACTGGCCGGCACCCGGCACGCCGCCGTCGCCCGGGTGTCGCCGGCCACCGCCGAGGAGACCGGCGTCAAGGACGGCGACCTGCTGGCGGTCACCGGGCCGGCCGGCTCGGTCCGGCTGCCGCTGCAGGTCACGCCGATGCCCGACCGGGTGGTGTGGCTGCCGCTCAACTCGCGCGGCGGTGGTGTCGCCGCCGACACCGGGGCGCGCCCCGGTGAACTGGTGAAGATCTCCGCCGTTCCGGGCGCGCCGGAGCCGGCCGAGGAGGTGGACGCATGATGCAGCTCGGTCAACTGGCCACCGCGCACACCGCGCTGGCCCAGGAGGACCTGTCGATGTTCGGCCGCGACCCGTGGTGGCTGGTCCTCATCAAGGCGGTCTTCTGCTTCGCGTTCCTGATGCTGACGGTGCTGTTCTCCATCGTCTGGGAGCGCAAGGTCGTCGCGTGGATGCAGCTGCGCATCGGCCCCAACCGGCACGGGCCCTGGGGGATGCTCCAGTCGCTGGCCGACGGCATCAAGCTGATGCTGAAGGAGGACCTGATCGTCAAGCGGGCCGACAAGGCGGTCTACGTCCTCGCGCCGGTCGTCGCGGCCATCCCGGCCTTCATGGCGATCGCGGTGATCCCCTTCGGGCCGGCCGACAACGAGGTCTCCATCTTCGGCGTCCGCACCCCGATGCAGCTGACCGACCTGCCGATCGGCATCCTCTACGTCCTGGCCACCGCCTCCGTCGGCATCTACGGCATCGTGCTGGCGGGCTGGTCGTCCGGCTCGACCTACCCGCTGCTCGGCGGGCTCCGCTCGTGCGCGCAGATGATCTCGTACGAGATCGCGATGGGCGCCGCGTTCGCCTCGGTCTTCCTCTACTCCGGGTCGATGTCGACGTCGACGATCGTGGAGTCCCAGCAGAACCGCTGGTACGTGCTGCTGCTGCCGGTGTCCTTCCTGATCTACATCGCGACGATGGTCGGGGAGACCAACCGGGCGCCGTTCGACATGCCGGAGTCCGAGGGCGACCTGGTCGGCGGCTTCAACACCGAGTACTCCTCCATCAAGTTCGCGATGTTCATGCTCGCCGAGTACGTGAACATGGTGACGGTCTCGGCGGTCGCCACCACGCTCTTCCTGGGCGGCTGGCGGGCCCCGTACCCGATCTCCTCGTTCTGGGAGGGCGCCAACCACGGCTGGTGGCCGATGCTGTGGTTCACGATCAAGGTGCAGCTGCTGCTGTTCTTCTTCATCTGGCTGCGCGGCACCCTCCCGCGGGTGCGCTACGACCAGCTGATGAAGCTGGGCTGGAAGGTCCTCATCCCGGTCTCGCTGGTCTGGCTGCTGCTCGTCGCCACCGTCCGGGCGCTGAAGAACGAGGGCTACGACTTCTCGCAGATCGTGCTGTACGTCGCCGGTGGTGCGGTCGTGCTGCTCCTGCTCTCCCTCCTCGTGGACTTCTTCCGGCGCGGTGAGGCCGAGGAGGAGACCGACGGCGACGGGGCGGCCTTCGACCCCATGGCCGGCGGATTCCCCGTGCCGCCGCTGCCCGGGCAGAGCCTGCCGCCGGTGCCGCGCCGACGGCCGCGCCGGGACCGGGAGTTGATTGTCAGTGGCCGGGTGGACACTGTCAGTGACGGAAATGAGACCGACGGAAAGGGGGGCGACGGTGCCTGAGTTCCAGAACCCCGTGGCCGGCTTCGGCGTGACCTTCAAGGCCATGTTCAAGAAGCGGCTGACCGAGCAGTACCCGGAGGAGAAGAAGCCGACGGCGCCGCGCTTCCACGGCCGGCACCAGCTCAACCGCCATCCGGACGGGCTGGAGAAGTGCATCGGCTGCGAGCTGTGCGCCTGGGCCTGCCCCGCGGACGCCATCTACGTCGAGGGCGCGGACAACACCGACGAGGAGCGCTACTCCCCGGGCGAGCGGTACGGCCGCGTCTACCAGATCAACTATCTGCGCTGCATCCTGTGCGGCCTGTGCGTCGAGGCCTGCCCGACCCGCGCGCTCACCATGACCAACGAGTACGAACTCGCCGACCGGTCCCGCACCTCGCTCATCTACACCAAGGAGGAGCTGCTCGCGGGCCTGGAGGACCGGATGGTCGACACCCCGCACGCGATCTTCCCCGGGATGACGGAGAAGGACTACTACAACGGGCTGGTGACCGAGGCCGCGCCCGGCACGGTCCGCCAGGTCGCCGACTCCAAGGGCGAACACCCCAACGACGAGGGGGTGGGGGCGTGATGAGCCTCGCCGCAGCGGCCTCCACCGGCGAGGCCGTGCAGTTCTGGATCCTGGGCACCGTCGCCGTGCTCGGGGCGCTGTGCACCATCCTGATGAAGCGGGCCGTGCACAGCGCCCTCTCCCTCGCCGGCACCATGATCGTCCTGGCGGTGTTCTACCTCGCCAACGGCGCGTACTTCCTCGGCGTGGTGCAGATCGTGGTCTACACCGGCGCGATCATGATGCTGTTCCTCTTCGTCGTCATGCTGGTCGGCGTCACGGCCGCGGACTCCCTGAAGGAGACGCTCAAGGGGCAGCGCTGGCTGGCCGCCGGAATGGGCCTCGGCTTCGGCATCCTGCTGATCGCCGGCATCGCCAACGCCTCGCTCAAGGAGTTCAACGGCCTGGGCGAAGCCAACGCCGGCGGCAACGTCCAGGGCCTGGCCGCCCTCATCTTCACCAAGTACGTCTTCGCCTTCGAGATCACCGGCGCACTGCTGATCACCGCGGCGGTCGGCGCGATGGTGCTCACCCACCGGGAGCGCACCGCGCGCGCCCGGTCCCAGCGTGAGCAGTCCGAGGCGCGGATCCGCGAGGGCAAGCAGGTGCCGCCGCTGCCGGCGCCCGGCGTCTACGCCCGGCACAACGCCGTCGACATCCCCGGCCTGCTGCCCGACGGCACCCCGTCCGAGCTGACCGTCAGCCCCACCCTGCGGGAGCGCGGCCAGATCCGCGATGTCTCGGGCGAGTCGCTCGCCGAACTGAAGGCCCTGGAACGGCGGACCGAGGACTGGCTGGGGCGGGAGACCGCCGAGGAGCCCCGGCCGTCGTCGTCCGGCGGCCCGGCGCCGACCGAGCACAAGGAGGAGGCGAAGAAGTGAACCCGGTCAACTACCTCTATCTCGCCGCCCTGTTGTTCACCATCGGCGCGGCCGGCGTCCTGATCAGGCGGAACGCCATCGTGGTGTTCATGTGCATCGAGCTGATGCTCAACGCCTGCAATCTCGCCTTCGTCACCTTCTCGCGGATGCACGGCAATCTCGACGGCCAGATCATCGCCTTCTTCACGATGGTCGTCGCCGCGGCCGAGGTCGTGGTCGGCCTGGCGATCATCGTGTCGATCTTCCGCACCCGTCATACGGCCTCGGTCGACGACGCCAGCCTGATGAAGCTGTAAGGGGTCGCACAAAGTGGAGAACTTGATCGCGCTGCTCATCGCGGCACCGCTGGTCGGTGCGGCCCTGCTGTTGTGCGGCGGAAAACGCTTCGACCGCACCGGCCACTGGATCGGCACCCTCTTCGCGGTGGCGTCCTTCGCCCTCGGAGTGGTGCTCTTCGTCGACATGCTCGGCAAGAGCCCCGAACACCGCGCCCTGCACCAGTACCTGTACAGCTGGATCCCGGTGGGCGGCTTCCGCGCCGACGTCGCCTTCCAGCTCGACCAGCTGTCGATGACCTTCGTCCTGCTGATCACGGGTGTCGGGTCGCTGATCCACATCTACTCCATCGGCTACATGGAGCACGACGAGCGGCGCCGCCGCTTCTTCGGCTACCTCAACCTCTTCCTCGCGGCGATGCTGCTCCTCGTCCTCGCCGACAACTACCTGCTGCTGTACGTCGGCTGGGAGGGCGTCGGCCTCGCCTCGTACCTCCTGATCGGGTTCTGGCAGCACAAGCCCAGCGCGGCCACCGCCGCCAAGAAGGCGTTCCTGGTCAACCGCGTCGGCGACATGGGCCTGTCCATCGCGGTCATGCTGATGTTCACCACCTTCGGGACGTTCGCCTTCGGCCCGGTGCTCACCTCCACCGGCGACGCCTCCGAGGGCAGGCTGACCTTCCTCGGGCTGATGCTGCTGCTGGCCGCGTGCGGCAAGTCGGCCCAGGTGCCGCTGCAGTCCTGGCTCGGTGACGCCATGGAGGGCCCGACCCCGGTCTCCGCCCTGATCCACGCCGCCACCATGGTCACCGCCGGCGTCTACCTCATCACCCGCTCCGGAGCGATCTTCAACGCCGCACCGGACGCCCAACTGGCGGTCGTCGTGGTCGGCGCGGTCACCCTCCTCTTCGGTGCGATCGTCGGTTGCGCCAAGGACGACATCAAGAAGGCGCTGGCCGGCTCGACCATGTCGCAGATCGGCTACATGGTGCTGGCCGCCGGCCTCGGCCCGATCGGCTACGCCTTCGCGATCATGCACCTGGTCACCCACGGCTTCTTCAAGGCGGGCCTCTTCCTCGGCGCCGGCTCCGTGATGCACGGGATGAACGACGAGGTGGACATGCGCCGCTACGGCGGCCTGCGGAAGTACATGCCGGTCACCTTCCTCACCTTCGGCCTCGGCTACCTCGCCATCATCGGCTTCCCCGGCCTGTCCGGCTTCTTCTCCAAGGACAAGATCATCGAAGCGGCGTTCGCCAAGGGCGGCACCGAGGGCTGGATCCTCGGCGGCGCCGCCCTGCTCGGCGCCGCGATCACCGCGTTCTACATGACCCGCGTGATGCTGATGACCTTCTTCGGCGAGAAGCGCTGGGACCCGGAGACGACCCACCCGCACGAGTCGCCGAAGATCATGACGCTCCCGATGGTCGTGCTGGCCTTCGGATCGGTCTTCGCCGGCGGGCTGTTCAGCTTCAACGAATCCTTTGTGACCTGGCTGGAGCCGGTCACCTCGTTCGCCCACGGCCACTCCCCGGTCAGCGCCACCACCGTCACCGCCGCCACCCTCGTCGTCCTGCTCCTCGGCGTCGGCGTCGCCTGGGCGATGTACGGCCGCAAACCCGTCCCGGCACTCGCCCCGCGCGGCTCGCTGCTCACCCGCGCCGCCCGCCGCGACCTGCTGCAGGACGACTTCAACCACGTCGTCTTCGTCCGCGGCGGCGAACAGCTCACCACCACGCTCGTCCAACTCGACCGCTCCCTGGTGGACGGCGCGGTCAACGGCACAGCGGCCTCCATGGGCGGACTCTCCGGCCTGCTGCGCCAGTTGCAGAGCGGGTTCGTCCGCTCCTATGCGGTCCAGATGCTGGGCGGGGCCGCCGTTCTCGTCGCCGCGACCCTGCTGATGAGGGGTGTCTGAGCCATGTCGTTTCCCCTGTTGACGGCAACGGCCGTGGCCCCGGCGATCGGCGCGATCGCCACCGCCGCGCTGCCCGCCGCCAAGCGCACCGCGGCCAAATGGCTCGCGCTGCTCTTCTCCCTGATCACGCTCGCCCTGGCCCTGCTCATCGCCGCCCGGTTCGACCCCGGGGCCACCGGCCCCTTCCAGCTCACCGAATCACACACCTGGATCCCGGACTTCGGCGTCCGCTACGAACTCGGCGTGGACGGCATCGCGGTCGCCCTGATCGCGCTGACCACCCTGCTGATCCCCTTCATCATCCTGGCCGGCTGGCACGACGCCGACCCCCTGGAGGAGGAGACCCCCAACCGGCGCTGGCGGCCCACCCAGGGCTTCTTCGCGCTGATCCTCGCCGTCGAGGCCATGGTGGTGCTCTCCTTCGAGGCCACCGACGTCTTCCTCTTCTACATCTTCTTCGAAGCCATGCTGATCCCGATGTACTTCCTCATCGGCGGCTTCGGGGACCGGGCCGCGCAGGACGGCGAGGAGGAGGCCGCCGGCCGGCGCTCGTACGCCGCGGTGAAGTTCCTGCTCTACAACCTCGCCGGCGGCCTGATCATGCTCGCCGCGGTGATCGGGCTGTACGCCGTCACCGCTGACCAGCTCGGCACCGGCACCTTCTCGCTCCAGCAGATCGTCGAGGCCCGTGCCGCCGGCAAACTCGACCTCGCCACCGGCACCGAACGGCTGCTCTTCCTCGGCTTCTTCTTCGCCTTCGCGGTCAAGGCGCCGCTGTGGCCGCTGCACACCTGGCTGCCCGGCGCCATGGGCGAGTCGACTGCACCGGTCGCCGTACTGATCACCGCGGTGGTCGACAAGGTCGGCACCTTCGCGATGCTCCGCTTCTGCCTCCAGCTCTTCCCGGAGGCCAGCAGCTGGGCCACCCCCGTCATCCTCGTCCTCGCCCTGATCAGCATCGTCTACGGCGCGCTGCTCGCGGTCGCCCAACGGGACATCAAACGCCTGGTCGCCTACGCCTCGATCTCCCACTTCGGCTTCATCATCCTGGGCATCTTCGCCATGACGTCCCAGGGCCAGGGCGGCGCCACCCTCTACATGGTCAACCACGGCATCTCGACCGCCGCGCTGATGCTGGTGGCCGGCTTCCTGATCAGCCGCCGCGGCTCGCGGATGATCGCCGACTTCGGCGGCGTCCAGAAGGTCGCCCCGGTCCTCGCCGGCACCTTCCTCATCGGCGGTCTGGCCACCCTGTCACTGCCCGGCCTGGCGCCGTTCGTCAGCGAATTCCTCGTCCTGGTCGGCACCTTCACCCGCTACCCGGCGGTCGGCATCATCGCCACCCTCGGCATCGTGCTCGCCGCGCTCTACGTCCTGGTGCTCTACCAGCGGACGATGACCGGCCCGGTGAAGGCCGAGGTGCGGAGCATGCCCGACCTCAGGGTCCGGGAGCTGGTGGTGGTGGCGCCGCTGATCGCGCTGCTGCTCTTCCTCGGGGTGTACCCCAAGCCGCTCACCGACATCGTCAACCCGGCGGTCCAACACACCCTGTCCGTCGTCGACAAGAAGGACCCCAAGCCCACTGTGCAGGTGAACGCCGTGCCCGGTGAAGGCCGGCCCGGCCACGCCGCCAACGACCAAGACGGGGAGGCCGCGAAGTGAGTTCCGTGGCAAGTGTCCACAGCCTGTGGACGGTGGCGGCCGGCGCACCGGGCAAGATCCCGGGGCCGCACATCGAGTACGCCCAGCTCTCGCCGACGCTGATCGTCCTCGGCGCGGCCGTGCTCGGCATCCTCATCGAGGCGTGTGTGCCACGCCGCCACCGCTACTACTCCCAGCTGCTGCTGTCCCTGGTCGCGCTGGCCGCCGCGTTCGCCGCGGTGATCGGCCTGGCGGCCGGCGGCTTCGGCACGTCCAAGGCGCACATCGCCGCGATGGGCGCCATCGCCGTCGACGGCCCCGCGCTCTTCCTGCAGGGCACGATCCTGCTGGTGTCGCTGATCGCCGTCTTCACCTTCGCCGAACGGCGGCTCGACCCCGCGGCACACGGCAACCGTGTGGACTCCTTCGCCGCCCAGGCCGCCGCCGTACCCGGAAGCGCCGCCGAACAGGCCGCGGTCAAGGCCGGATTCACCACCACCGAGGTCTTCCCGATCGTGCTCTTCGCGGTCGGCGGGATGCTGGTGTTCCCGGCCGCCAACGACCTGCTGACGCTCTTCGTCGCCCTGGAGGTCTTCTCCCTCCCGCTGTACATCCTGTGCGCGCTCGCCCGCCGCCAGCGGCTGCTCTCCCAGGAGTCCGCGGTCAAGTACTTCCTCCTCGGTGCCTTCTCCTCCGCGTTCCTGCTGTTCGGTGTGGCGCTGCTGTACGGCTACGCCGGCACCGTGACGTACGCCGGGATCGCCGAGGTGGTCTCGGACGGTGCCAAGCAGATCGATCCGGCGCTGGCCGGCTCGATGGGCAATGACGCGCTGCTGCTGATCGGCGCGGCGCTGGTGCTGATGGGGCTGCTGTTCAAGGTCGGCGCGGTCCCGTTCCACATGTGGACCCCGGACGTCTACCAAGGGGCCCCCACCCCGGTCACCGGCTTCATGGCCGCCGCCACCAAGGTCGCCGCGTTCGGTGCGCTGCTGCGGCTGCTCTACGTCGTGCTGCCGGGGATGCGCTGGGACTGGCGGCCGGTGATGTGGGGCGTCGCCATCCTCACCATGCTGGGCGGCGCGATCATCGCCATCACCCAGACCGACATCAAGCGGCTGCTGGCCTACTCCTCCATCGCCCACGCCGGCTTCATCCTCGCCGGTGTGATCGCCACCAGCGAGGACGGCATCTCCTCGGTCCTCTTCTACCTGGGCGCCTACTCCTTTGTGACGCTCGGCGCGTTCGCCGTCATCACCCTGGTGCGGGACGCCGGCGGCGAAGCCACCCAGCTGTCCAAATGGGCCGGCCTCGGCCGACGTTCCCCCCTGGTGGCCGCGGTATTCGCGATCTTCCTGCTGGCCTTCGCGGGCATTCCGCTGACGTCCGGGTTCGCCGGGAAGTTCGCGGTCTTCAAGGCCGCCGCACAGAGCGGCGCCGGCTGGCTGGTGGTGATCGGTGTGCTCTCGTCCGCCATCGCCGCGTTCTTCTACATCCGGGTCATCGTCCTGATGTTCTTCAACGAGCCCAAGGTGGACGGCCCGACCGTCGCGGTGCCGAGCCCACTGACCACCACGGCCATCGCCATCGGCGTCACGGCCACCCTGGTGCTCGGCCTGGCGCCGCAGTACTTCCTCGAACTGGCCGGACAGGCCGGGACCTTCGTGCGCTGAACCGCCGGGCCACGGCGGGGACGACACCGTACGGCGCCCAACGGACCGAGCGGTGCGGAGCGGCACGGAGCAATACGGGCGGCGCGGTAGGCACAGCCGCGGCTCGGCACGGCGCAGCCGGCACGGCAGGGCGCGGTAGCCACGGCAGGGCATGGTGGTCACGGCCGGGAGACCGCAAGGCGCGGTAGGCGCCGCACGGACAGCGGCCGCTGCCGGGAACCCTCGGGGGGTTCCTGGCAGCGGCCGTCGCCGTCGTGTACGGCCGGCGGGTCAGCTCTTGGGCATACCGCTCGGCAGCTGCGGCATATCGGGAATCTTCACGCTGCCGTCGCTGGACTTGGTGTACTTCTCGGTCGGGCCGTTCTTCCAGTCGACGGTCAGGCTCTTGCCGTCGGCACCGGCCTTGAGGGTGCCCATGGTGCGGGTGGTGTCACCGTCGGTGCACTTGAGCGCGGCCATGGTCATCCCGGCCATCTCCTGGACCTTGCCCAGGCAGGCGGACTTGTGCCCATTGCTGAACGCGACGGTGCCCTTGGTGATCACCAGGATCAGCGGGCTGCTGTCCGAGCCACCCTTCCAGGCCCCCTCCACGGCACTCGGGCTCGCGGGCTTGTCGGCACCCCCCGGAGAAGACGGCGCGGCCTCCGGCGACTTGCTCGGCTTGCTGTCGTTGCCGTTGTCGCCGCTGCTTCCGCAACCGCTGAGCAGCATGGCGGCGATGGCCGCAGCCCCGGCGATCTGCGCTGCCTTGCGCACGTACGTCTCCTCCGTTGTGGGACAGGGAAACGTGAGGCTAGCAGCGCCCCGGCGGCCCTCCGATCCCTCGTACGGATTGCGGCACTGCCGGTACGGACTTGGTGTGAGGCTGTGACGCGGGGGTGGGCGGATGAGGCTGTGACGTGGGGGTGGGCGTGTGTGGCTGTGACGCCTGGGTGGGCGGAGGGGGAGTGGGTGGTGTGTGGAATGGGGAAGGGCGGGGGCGGGGTAGAGGGCGGCGGGGTAAAGGGCGCGTTTGTCTCTTCCGGGGCCCTCCCTCCCCCCCGCCCACCCCTCCCTCCCCGCCCCTCGCCCCCCGCAGGCACGCCCCGGCACGAGCGCACTGCCTGCCCAGGCGCGCCGCCCCCGCGCAGGCGCACCCCAGTACGGGTGTCACCCTCTGCACACGCCCAATCGGCACTCACGCCCTACCGTCACAGGCGCCCCAGCGGCACCGCCATCTCACCGGCCCATGTCCCACCGGCACTGACATCCCCAGGCACAGACGCCCCCGCCACCGCCCCCCGGCCACCGTCCCTCCCGGCATCGACACCCACCTCCGGCACCGACACCCCCCGGCACCGACACCCCCGGCACCCACGCCCTACCGCCACGGAGGGCATCAGTCCGTACGGCCCCAGCCCACCTCATCTGCCCTGCATGGCGTATCGGCCCCAGCCGCAATGCCGGTCAGGTGACGGCCGCCCCGTCGGACGGGCCGTGGAGGCGGTCATACCGGAGCCGATGCACGTCAGCCGCCACCTCCTGCCGCGCTCTTGTCGTGCTGTACGGCGCGGAACGCCGCGTTGGCCGTCCACTCCTCCTTGGCCAGGCGCCGCAGGTCGCGGCGAAGGGGACGGAAGCGGCCGCCCGGCAGGAGCTTTCTGTCCAGGTCTATCGCCGAGGCGTACGCCGCCAGCAGCCGGGCCCGCGGGTCGGGAAGCGGGGCCCGCCGGTCGGCGAGCGGTGCGTCGAGTGCTGCCTTGAACCGCGCGCGGGCCGGACCGGTCAGATCCGTCGCGCCCGCCGGGAAACGCTCGTAGGGGAAGAGACCCAGGGCACGACGCGGCTCCCTGCGCAGCGCGCCGCGCTCCTCCAGCCGGCGCAGGCAGAGTTCCTGTACGGGGCGGCCGGCCTGGCGCACCCAACGGTGAGCCCGGATCGCCCGGCCACCTTTGGCCGGGGCCGGGAGCGTCGCCAGGGCACCGTCGAGTATCGGATCGCCGAGCGGCAGCGGGTTGGCCACCGTGATCCGGTCGCTGCGGTCGACCGCGATCCGTCCGGTCGCCTCCAGTTCGGCCAGCGCCGCACCGGCCAGCCCGTACCGCAGGTACCCGGGGATGGTCAGGGGGCGGCCGCGGACCGGATCGTGGGCAAGGAGGAGCAGTTCCTCGGGCAGGGTGAGCGGAGCCTCGGTCATGGCGACTCGTGGCCCGGTACTGAGGGGGCGGGCAGGATGCGGCCGGTGACCTCGCCCAGACCGATCCGGACGCCGCCCGGTCCGGGCGCCCAGGCGGCGAGGGTCACCTCGTCACCGTCCTGGAGGTAGGGGCCCTTGCCCTGGGTGAGTTCCAGCAGGCAGCCGAGCTGGTCGGGTTCGGGCCCGGAAACCGTCCCCGAAGCGAAGAGATCGCCGGTGCGCAACGAGGCGCCGTTGACGGTCATATGGGCCAGCTGCTGGGCGGCCGTCCAATACATGGTGGAGAACGGTGGCCGGGAGACGACCTCACCGTTGATGCGCACCTCGATGCGGAGGTCGAAGCCGCCCGGCTCCTCGCCCGCGTCGTCGAGGTAGGGCAGCAGCGGGAAGTCCCGGGCGGGCGGCGGCGTGCGGGCCTCGTCGAGGGCGTCGAGCGGAGTGACCCAGGCGGAGACGGAGGTGGCGAAGGACTTGCCGAGGAACGGACCGAGCGGCAAGTACTCCCAGGCCTGGATATCGCGGGCGGACCAGTCGTTGACCAGACAGACGCCGAAGACGTGGTCGCGGAAGGAGCCCAGTCCCACCGGCTCATGGAGCGTGGACGGCGTGCCGACGACAAAGCCGACCTCGGCCTCGATGTCGAGGCGGACGGACGGGCCGAAGACGGGGACTTCGTCCGCAGGGGGCTTGCGCTGGCCGTTGGGCCGTACGACCGGGGTGCCGGTGGCGACGATGGTGCCCGCCCGTCCGTGGTAACCGATCGGCAGGTGCTTCCAGTTGGGCGGAAGCGCCGCGCCGTCCGGGCGGAAGATGCGGCCGACGTTGGTGGCGTGGTGCTCGCTGGAGTAGAAGTCGACGTAATCGGCGACCTCGAACGGGAGGTGCAGGGTCACCTCGTCCAGCGGGTGCAGCAGCGGCGCCACTTCGTCCCGGTGCGCGAGGTCGGTCACGGCGCTGTGGACGGCCGCGCGGATCTGCTTCCACACCGGGCGGCCGGCGGCGAGCAGGGGGTTGAGGGTCGGCCCGGCGAGCAGCTCGGCGTGCGGATGGATGGCGGCGGGCAGGGCGCTGGGCAGCGCGCTCAGGTCGAGGACATGGGCGCCGTAGCGGACGCCGATGCGGCGCTGGTCGGGCGCTTCGGTGGTGCTGAAGACGCCGTAGGGGAGGTTGTGCGGGCCGAAGGGATCGCCTTCCGCCAGCTCGAACGGGTTCTGCTCGGGCATGGACGGCTCCTCGCGTTCGTCGTCGCCGGTGGGTGGCCGGGCCGGACGGGACCTGGTGAAATCCCGGCCGGGCGGCTCTGTCGATCAGATTACGGCCGGGCGCCCCCTCGCGAAGTGGCCTGTGGATAACTCGCGCCACGCGGCCGGACTGCGCCAGGGAGCGCCGCGCGTTCACCCCACCGCTGTCGTCGGTCCGGCGGTGCGTTCAGCATCCGTCCGCAGGTTCTGGCAATGTCCGGAAACGCCTTACTGCACTGAGTAATTCGGGCCTGGCCTTCCTCCCTGGGCGGGGCGGACGGGGCCGTGCCGTATTGGTACGAGGTGGCCGGCGTGTGTCACAAAGGACATGACGGGACCGCCTCCCTCTCAACGCCTCCTCAACGGCGTCACCAACGGCGCTGGGGTCACGCACGCAATCGGCAGTGGTGGTGTCTCCTTAAAGCACGGGTATCACCAACGCAACTGGCGTCAGCACTGCCTGTGGTGTCACCGAGGCAAGTGGCGTCACCGGCACGGGCCCCTTCACTGGCGCGAGCGGCGTCACCGGCGCGAGCGGTTTCACCGAAGCGGGCGGTTTCCTCGCTGCGCGGGGCCGGCCTGATGCGCGGCGTTGGTCCCACTGGCGGCGCTGGTCCGATGCGCGGGCGCTGGCCGGCGCGCGGCAGCGGCCCGGTGTACGGCATGAGGGATGCGCGTGCCCGCACGCAGGTGGTGTGGCCCGCCGTGGTTGCCCGCCCGTGGCATTCCTGGGCGTGGCCCCGCCGGCTCGGCCCGCCCCTCGTACGGCTGGTACGGCTTCGGCCGGGCACGGCCCGTACGGGTGGCGGCACCGGCACCCGACACCTGCCCGGTTCCGTTCCCGCTCCCGCCCCTCCGCGCTGTCGCCCCCGCCCCGCTCTCGTCCCCTCCCGCTCCCATTCCCCGTCCCCTACCCCTCTCCCTGCCCCTTCCGCTCCCGCCCCGGGGCCCAACCGCTGCCCCGTTTGGTGGCGCGCGCCCCGGTGACCCGGACGGCGGGCAATCCGGCCCCGTACCGACGCTGGTCAGGCACGGGGCCGGTCCGGGAGGATGGTGGAGGATGGCGCAAGAAGGCGTGATCTGCGCGGGGATTCGGCCGACGTGCACCACTGTGGCTCCTGGTGCATGGGGCAAACAGAGTGCCTGATGAGCTGGGGTTCCGGGGGTCGGAAGCGCTCCGCGCGGTGATCCACACCATGCCGTCCCGGGGTCGCGGTACCTGCCCGGCGGTTCTGGGGGCAGGCGCTCACGGTGATCGAACTGCGACCGGATACGCTGGCCAATGGTGGAGACAGCGACAGATCGACATTCAGTTTGATCGTCAGCAGACAGGAGTACCCCTCGTGACCGTCGTCGGGCCCTTCGGGCTGAGCGTGCGGGACCAGGCTCTTGAGGCCGATGTCCAGGCCGGGTTGGCGGCTGTCGAGGAGGGCCTGCTGGAGGCCACCAAGAGCGACGTGCCGTTCATCACCGAAGCCGCGCAGCACCTCGTGCGCGCGGGCGGCAAGCGGTTCCGGCCGCTGCTGGTGATGCTGGCCGCCCAGTTCGGTGATCCGCACAGCCCGGGTGTGGTGCCCTCCGCCGTCGTCGTGGAGCTGACGCATCTGGCGACGCTCTACCACGACGACGTGATGGACGAGGCCGCCGTGCGCCGCGGTGTGGCCAGCGCCAACACCCGCTGGGGCAACTCGGTCGCGGTGCTCACTGGCGACTTCCTCTTCGCCCGTGCCTCGCACATCCTCGCCGACCTCGGGCCCGAGGCGGTCCGTATCCAGGCCGAGGCGTTCGAACGCCTGGTCACCGGCCAGATCCTGGAGACCGCGGGGCCGCGCGACGGCCATGACCCGATCGACCACTACCTGGACGTCCTCGCCGGCAAGACCGGCTCGCTGGTCGCCGTCGCCTGCCGCTTCGGCGCCATGATGTCGGGCGCCGAGGAGGCGACCGCGAACATCCTCACCCAGTACGGCGAGCGGCTGGGCACCGCCTTCCAGCTGGCCGACGACGTGCTGGACATCGCCAGCGACTCGCACGAGTCGGGCAAGACGCCCGGCACGGACCTGCGGGAGGGCATCGCGACCCTGCCCGTGCTGCGCCTGCGGGCCCGCGCCGAGAGCGACTCCGGCACCCCCGAGGACCGGGCGCTGTGCGAGCTGCTGGCCGGCGACCTCACCGACGACGCCCGGCACGCCGAGGCGCTGGCCGGGCTGCGCGCCCACCCGGCGCTCGAAGAGGCCCGCCGGGACACCGTGCGCTACGCGGAGGAGGCCCGGGCCGCACTGGCGCCGCTGCCCTCGTGCACGTCCAAGGCGGCCCTGGAGGGCCTGTGCGACGCGGTGGTCCACCGCGCCGGATGAAGCCGGGCGGAGAGCCGGGCGGGACGGTCCCCCAGGGGCGGCCCGCCGGTTCCCCTAGGGAGTGATCAGACTCCTGTGGTACGCACTCCGCCCTGTGGTGACCCGGCGTCATACCTCAGCAGTACGACGAGTTGAGCCCGCGGGCTGACGTGCGGCGCTGCGCGGTTTGGTGAGATGGAAGCACCACAGCGCGGCGGCGCCGGCCATGATGCGCCCAGGGGAGGGCGAGTGGACAGCACCGCATCCGCCGCAGACGACGGAGGTAGGCAGATGCCACGCAACGAACCGACACAGGGCACCGACGCATGGGACGAGGAGCGCCCCTCGAGGCGCCGTAAGGCGGTCCGGTACGCCGTGCCGGTCGCGGTGGCGGGGGTGGCAGCGGCCACGATCGGGCTGGTCCCGGCGTTCGCCGGCTCCGGTTCCCCGGACCTGCCGAAGATCTCGGCGCAGGACCTGATAGCCAAGATCGCCAAGTCGGACGTCCAGCAGCTCTCCGGCAACGTCCAGGTCACCGCTGACCTCGGCCTGCCGTCCCTGCCGGGCGGAGCGGCCGGCGGCTTCGGCGGCGGTGAGGACGGTGGCCACAAGGGCGGCAAGGGCGGCGACGGTGCGTCCGCCGAGCCCCAGAACAAGCTGATGGAGCTGGCCTCCGGCACCCACACGCTCCGCGTCGCCGCCGACGGCCCCGACAAGCAGCGGGTCTCGATCGTCGACAAGGCCTCCGAGTACAGCCTCGTCCACAACGGGAACGAGGTCTGGGCGTACGACTCCGGCAGCAACACCGCCCTGCACAGCACCGCCCCCAGCGACGGCCGGCACGGCGCCGGGCGCCACGAGCCCAAGGACCTTCCCAAGGACCTCAAGGACGCCACCCCGCAGGACCTGGCGAAGCAGGCCCTGAAGGCGGCCGGCGACACCACCTCGGTCACCGTCGACGGCACCGCCAAGGTCGCCGGGCGGGACGCCTACCAGCTGCTGATCAAGCCCAAGCAGAGCGCCTCGACGGTCGGCTCGATCAGGGTCGCGGTGGACGCCGCCAACGGCACCCCGCTGAAGTTCACCCTGACTCCCAAGAGCGGCGGCGCCGCCGTGATCGACGTCGGCTACACCAGCGTCGACTTCGGCAAGCCCGACGCGGACCTGTTCTCCTTCACCCCGCCCAAGGGTGCGAAGGTCGTCGACGGCAACGAGGCGCGGGCGAAGGCCGAGCGCGAACACGGCAAGTCCGGCAAGGACTTCGGGCCCGGCAAGGACGCCATGGACCCCAAGGGGGACCTGGGCGGACTGAACGTCATCGGCAAGGGCTGGACGTCCATCGCCACGCTCAAGGGGGCCGGTTCCGGCCTGCCGTCCGGCAAGGATCTGGCCGCCGCCGGCGACGCGGGCGCCTTCCTCGACAGCCTTGGGGAGAAGGCCAGCGGTTCCTTCGGCACCGGCCGGATCTTCAGCACCCGCCTGGTCAACGCCCTGATAACCGACCACGGCAAGGTTTACGTCGGTGCCGTCGACAAGCAGGCCCTGATCGAAGCGGCCAACGCCGCCAAGTAGGACGCGGCTCACGCCGCCACACCGGCTGGCGCAGCCACCCAGGGCCGCACCGCGCTCCCCTCCGGCGAGGGCGGCGCGGTGCGGCCCGCAGGCCATCCGTACGACGTTGGGGGGGAGCAGATGCCTCAGCCGCCCGCCGCGCGGCCCGATGGCCCGCGCCCGGAGGAGGGCCCGCGCCCGCCCGCGCCCCCTTACGCGCGCAAGCCCTCCCACCTGCCCGAGCACCCCGACGCGCCCCCGCTCGCCGCTGCGTCCGGTTCTGCCGCTGTGCCCGAGCAGCCCGACGTGCCTCCGTCCGCCGCTGCGTCCGGGTTTGCCGCTGTGCCCGAGCAGCCCGACGCGCCTCCGCCCGCCGACGCGCCCGGGCCTGCCGCCGTTCCCCTGCACCCCGATACGACCCCGTCCGCCGCCGTGTCCGAGTACCCCGACGCGCCCCCGCCCGCCGACGCGCCCGGGTCCGCCGCCGTGCCCGAGTGCCCCGACGCGCTCGCGTCCCGCACGCTGCGCCAGGTGCCCGCGCACCCGCCGGACGAGGGCCCCGCCATCGAGACACGGGGGCTGACCAAGGCGTACCGCGGTGGCCAGCTCGCCGTGGACGGGCTCGACCTGGTCGTCCCGCGCGGCAGCGTCTTCGGCTTCCTTGGCCCCAACGGCTCCGGCAAGACCACCACCATCCGCATGCTGATGGGCCTGATCGACGCGACCGCCGGCACCGCCCGGGTGCTCGGCCGGCCGATGCCCGCCGCGGGCCGCCAGGTGCTGCCCAAGGTCGGCGCCCTGATCGAGGGACCGGCCCTCTACGGCTTCCTCAGCGGCCGGGACAACCTCCGGCGCTTCGACGCCGCCGACCCCTGCGCCGACCCCCGCACCCGCGACGAGCGGGTCGGCCGGGCCCTCGCCAGGGTGGGCCTGGCCGCCGCGGCCGGCAAGAAGGCCCGCGCCTACTCCCTCGGGATGAAGCAACGACTGGGCCTGGCCGCGGCGCTGCTACAGCCGCGCGAACTGCTGGTCCTCGACGAGCCGACCAACGGCCTGGACCCGCAGGGCATGCGGGAGATCCGCACCCTGGTCCGCGGGCTGGCCGCGGACGGCACCACCGTCTTCCTCTCCTCCCACCTCCTCGACGAGATCGAGCAGGTCTGCAGCCACGTCGCGGTGATGTCCCGAGGCCGGCTGCTCACCCAGGGCACGGTCGCCGAGCTTGCCGCCACCGTCCTCGGCCCGCACGGCGCCGGCCGGCTCACGGTGACCACCCCGGATACTACGGAGGCCGTGCGGGTCCTCACGGAGCACGGCGTGACCGACCTTCAGCGCACCGATGACCGGGTGACCGGCGACCTGCCGGCCGCCCCAGACGGCCAGGCACCGCCCGAACTCGCGGACCTCAATGCGGCGCTGGTGCACGCCGGGGTACGCGTCCGGGCCTTCGGCACCGAACGGGCTTCCCTGGAGGACGTCTTCGTCCAGCTCACCGGGGAGGGCTTCGATGTCACGGAATGACGCGGTGCGCCGGCCCCGGGTGTGGTGGTCGCTGGGCCTGCTGCGCAGCGAGATCACCACGACCTTCCGGCGCTGGCGGACCCTGGCACTGCTGGCGGTGCTCGCCGGGATACCGGTCCTGGTCGGCATCGCCGTCAAGATCGAGACCGGCAGCGGACGCCCCGGGGACGGCGGTGGTGGCGGCGGCGAGGGTGGCCCGGCGTTCCTCTCGCAGGTCACCCACAACGGCCTCTTCCTGGTCTTCACCTCCCTGGCGGTGACCCTGCCGTTCTTCCTGCCGATGGCCGTCGGGGTGATCGCCGGCGACTCCCTGGCCGGCGAGGCGCACGACGGAACGCTGCGCTACCTGCTGGTCGCGCCCGCGGGCCGGACCCGTCTGCTGTTGGTCAAGTACGCCACCACGCTGACGTTCTGCCTGGTGGCCACGGTGACCGTGGCGCTCTCCGGGCTGGTGACCGGCGCGCTGCTCTTCCCCCTGGGCGAGGTCACCCTGCTGTCGGGGACCTCCATACCCCTGGCCGAGGGGCTGCTGCGGGCACTGGCCATCGCCGTGGCGGTGGCGCTGTCGCTGATCGGGGTGGCCGCCATCGGGCTGTTCATCTCCACCCTCACCACCAGCGGTATCGCCGCCATGGCGACCACCGTGGGCCTGCTGATCACCGTGCAGATCCTGGACACCATCCCGCAGCTGGCGGCCCTCCAGCCGTACCTCTTCCCGCACCACTGGCTGTCCTTCGCGGACCTCCTGCGCGCCCCCGTCTACTGGGACCAACTGGAGCGGAACCTGGGGCTCCAGGCGCTCTACGCGGTGGTGTTCGGCTCGGCTGCCTGGGCGCGGTTCACCACCCGCGACATCACGGCGTAGGGCCGGACGCCTCGGGCCCTGACGTCATGGCGTAGAGCCGGACGCGTCGGGCCGCAACATCACGGTGTGGGGCCGGACGCCTCGGGTGCTGCGGTCGGCGCAGCCGACTGCGCCGCCGTGTCCGCGGCCGCCGGGGCCGCCTCGTGCGCAGCCACCCGGCCCGAGACCGCTTCGCCCGAGACCGCCTCGCCCGAGACTGCTCCGCACGCGGCAACCGTGCCCGCAGCCGCCGCGTCCGTGGCGGCCCGCCCGGTGGCGGTCTCTTCTGCCGCTGCCTCGCGCGCCCGGGCCGTGGCCGTGGCCAGCGCCGCCCGCGCTCGCCGCGCAGTCCGCAGCGCGTCCCAGGTCAGCACCGCCAACGCGCCCCACACCAGGGCGAAGCCGGCCCAGCGCTCCGGCGGCATCGTCTCGTGGAAGACGGTGAGCCCCAGCAGGAACTGAAACGTCGGCGCCAGGTACTGCATCATCCCGATCACGGTCAGCGGCAGCCGCATCGCCGCGGCACCGAAGCAGATCAGCGGCACCGCGGTCGCGACACCGCAGCCCGACAGCAGCAGCGCCTGTCCCACCCCGCCGGTCAGGAAGCTGGACTCGCCGTGTGCCCCGAGGAAGACCAGATAGCCCAGCGCGGGCAGCAGCTGCATGGCCGTCTCGGCGCTGAAACCCTCGATGCCATCGAGCCCGACACGCTTCTTGACCAGCCCGTACGTCGCGAACGACAGCGCCAGTCCGAGCGCGATCCAGGGCACCTTCCCGTACGCGGCGGTCATCACGACCACGGCCAGCGCACCGACGCCCACCGCGACCCACTGCAGCACCCGCAGCCGCTCCCGCAGCACCAGTACGCCAAAGGCGATGCTGACCAGCGGGTTGATGAAGTAGCCGAGTGACGCCTCCAGCACATGCCCGGAGTTGACCGCCCAGATGTAGAGGAACCAGTTCGAGGAGATCACCACGGCGCAGACCAGGACCAGCCCCAGCTTCCGAGGCTCCCGCAGCAGCCGGCCCACCCACGCCCAGCGGCGCAGCACGGCCAGGATGATGACGGCGACCGGCAGCGACCACAGCATGCGGTGGGCCAGGATCTCGGACGGCGCGGCGGCGTCCAGCAGGTGCCAGTAGAGCGGCAGCAAGCCCCACATGGTGTAGGCGGCGATGCCGTAGGCGAGTCCGGTGCGCACATCGCTTCGAGACTGCAAGGGACCCTCCAGGTGCTGCTGCGCCGACCCTGAGAAGGTAGCGCCGGGCGCCCCGCCTGTCATGTGCGTACCGATATACGGTCATGACGGTGCCCGATGCCGCGGATGCCGGACACGGGCCGTCACGCACGCCGGACAGCGGACGTCATGGGGGTGGGGCGGGACCGCTACGGACGTCGGCCTGGGCGCAGGTGCACCCGGCTACCGGCAGGCCCACGCGGCTTAGGAAGGCCCACCCGGCCAGGAAGGCCCACGCGGCTTAGGAAGGCCCACCCGGCCAGGAAGGCAGTCGGCGCAGCGCCTCCGCGATCGACTCGGCGATCGGCGTGGTCGGGCGACCGAGGAGCCGGGAGAGATCGCCGGGCGTCGCCGCCAGCTCACCGCGTGCGACCCCGGCGTCCGCATCGGCGAGCAACTGCGCGCCCAGCGCCGGTACGCCGGCCTCGACCATCAGCGCCACATACCGCTCCTGCGGCAGGTCGGTGTATGGGATCCGCCGGCCGGTCTGCCGGGACACCTCGGCCGCGTACTCGGCCATCGTCCACGCGGTGTCGCCGCTCAGCTCGTACACCGCGTTCTCATGGCCGCTGCCGGTGAGCACCACGGCGGCCGCCTCGGCGTAGTCCCGGCGCGCGGCACTGGCCACCCGGCCCCCGCCGGCGCTGCCGACCACCGCCCCCGTCCGCAAGGTGGTGGCCAGCGCCCCGGTGTAGTTCTCGTGGTACCAGCCGTTGCGCAGCAGGCAGTACGGAACCCCGGACGCCAGCAGCGCCTGCTCGGTGGCGAGGTGCTCCTCGGCGAGGGAGAAGGTGGCGGTCGGCCCGCCGAGCACGCTGGTGTACGCCAGCAGGGCGACGCCCGCTTCCCGCGCGGCGTCGATCACGGCGCGGTGCTGGGTGAGCCGCTGCCCCGCCTCGTTCCCGGAGATGAACAGCACCCGGTCGCCGGCCGCGAAGACCCCGGAGAGGGTCTCGGGCCGGCCGTAGTCCGCAGCCTCGATCCGGACTCCGAGGGCCGCCAGATCGGCGGCCTTCGCCCGGTCCCGGGCGAGCGCGACGATGTCGCCCGGCGCGGTGCGCTTGAGCAGCTCCTCCACGACCAGCCGGCCGAGTGCCCCGGTGGCGCCGGTGACGACGATGTTCATGTCCTGCCCCCTGGCGGTTGGAGGCCGCCAGCATGGCACTCGTCACGGGCCCGCAGAAGGGAGGCGCCGCCGGTGATCGGCCGGTCACCGGCGGCCGGCTCGTCGTTCACCGGCCCGTCGCTCACCGGACCATCGGTCACCGGCCGCCGGCCACGACCGGTGACTCTCCGTCGTACGTCCTCCATGGCCGGCGGGTCGGCCGTCGGGCCGTCGGGCCGTTGGCCGACAGCCAACAGCCAACAGCCAACAGCCGACGACCGTCAGCCGAACGCCGCCGACGACCGTCAGCCGACGACCGTCCAGGTGTCGTTGCCGGTCAGCAGGGCGCCGAGGTCGCCCTTGCCCTTCTGCTCGATGGCGGAGTCCAGCTGATCGGCCATCAAGGTGTCGTAGACGGGCCGGTCGACACTGCGCAGCACGCCGATGGGGGTGTGGTGCAGGGTGTCGGCGTCGGCCAGCCGGGAGAGGGCGAAGGCGGTCGTGGGGGAGGGGTTGTGAGCGTCGTGCACCAGCACGCCGCCGGTGCCCTCCTCCCGGACGTCGATGACCTTGAGGTCACCGGTGGCCGGGTCCCGGACCACGCCCTTGGAGCCGAAGCCGTCGGGGGCGAGCGCGCCGAAGCGGATCGGCTGCCCGTGCTCCAGGCGGATGACGGCCTCCTGGGCCTGCTCCTTGTCCTTGAGGGCCTCGAAGGCGCCGTCGTTGAAGATGTTGCAGTTCTGGTAGATCTCCACCAGTGCCGTGCCCGGGTGCGCGGCGGCCTCCCGCAGCACGGACGTCAGGTGCTTGCGGTCGGAGTCGATCGTGCGCGCCACGAAGGACGCCTCGGCACCGAGCGCCAGCGAGACCGGGTTGAACGGCGCGTCCAGCGAGCCCATCGGCGTCGACTTGGTGATCTTGCCGACCTCGGAGGTGGGGCTGTACTGGCCCTTGGTCAGCCCGTAGATCCGGTTGTTGAACAGCAGGATCTTGAGGTTGACGTTGCGCCGCAGCGCGTGGATCAGGTGGTTGCCGCCGATGGACAGCGCATCGCCGTCGCCGGTGACCACCCAGACGGACAGGTCGCGCCGGGAGGAGGCCAGGCCGGTGGCGATGGCCGGGGCGCGGCCGTGGATGGAGTGCATCCCGTAGGTGTTCATGTAGTACGGGAAGCGGGAGGAGCAGCCGATGCCGGAAACGAAGACGATGTTCTCCTTCGCCAGGCCGAGCTCGGGCATGAAGCCCTGTACGGCGGCGAGGACGGCGTAGTCACCGCAGCCGGGGCACCAGCGCACTTCCTGATCGGACTTGAAGTCCTTCATGGACTGCTTGGCGTCGGCCTTGGGCACCAGGGAGAGCGCCTCGATCTGCGAGGACCTCTCCGAGATCGTCTCAGTCATTGATGGCCTCCTTAAAGACCTCCGCGAGCTGCTCGGCCTTGAACGGCATTCCGCTGACCTGGGTGTGCGAGCGCGCGTCCACCAGGTACCGGGCGCGCAGCAGAGTGGCGAGCTGTCCGAGGTTCATCTCCGGCACGATCACCTTGTCGTAACGCGCCAGGACCTCGCCGAGATTCCGCGGGAAGGGGTTGAGGTGGCGCAGATGGGCCTGCGCGATGCGCTCCCCCGCGCGCCGCACGCGCCGTACCGCGGCGGTGATCGGCCCGTACGTCGAACCCCAGCCGAGGACCAGGGTGTTCGCGTGCCGGCCGCTGTCGTCGGCGGGGTCGTCGACCTCGATGTCGGGGACCTCGACGCCGTCCACCTTCGCCTGGCGGGTGCGCACCATGAAGTCGTGGTTGGCGGGGTCGTAGGAGATGTTGCCGGTGCCGTCCTGCTTCTCGATGCCGCCGATGCGGTGCTCCAGGCCGGGCGTGCCGGGGATGGCCCAGGGGCGGGCGAGGGTCTGCTCGTCGCGCTTGTACGGCCAGAAGACCTCGGTGCCGTCGGCCAGCTGGTGGTTGGTCCCGGACGCGAACTGGACGCGCAGGTCGGGGAGTTCGGCGACGTCGGGGATCCGCCAGGGCTCGGAGCCGTTGGCCAGGTAGCCGTCGGAGAGCAGGAAGACCGGGGTGCGGTAGGTGAGCGCGATCCGGGCCGCGTCCAGCGCCGCGTCGAAGCAGTCGGCGGGCGTGCGGGGCGCCACGATCGGCACCGGCGCCTCGCCGTTGCGCCCGTACATCGCCTGCAGCAGATCGGCCTGCTCGGTCTTGGTCGGCAGACCCGTCGAGGGGCCGCCGCGCTGGATGTCCACGATCAGCAGCGGGAGTTCGAGACTGACCGCGAGGCCGATGGTCTCCGACTTCAGCGCCACACCCGGGCCGGACGTCGTGGTCACCGCCAGTGCGCCGCCGAACGCCGCACCGAGCGCCGCACCGATACCGGCGATCTCGTCCTCCGCCTGGAACGTCCGCACACCGAAGTTCTTGTGCTTGGACAGCTCGTGGAGGATGTCGGAGGCCGGGGTGATCGGGTACGAGCCCAAGTACAGCGGCAGATCGGCCTGCTGCGCGGCGGCGACCAGGCCGTAGGACAGCGCGAGGTTGCCGGAGATGTTGCGGTAGGTGCCGGTCGGGAAGGCCTTCGTCGCCGGCGCGACCTCGTAGGAGACCGCGAAGTCCTCCGTGGTCTCACCGAAGTTCCAGCCCGCCCGGAACGCGGCGACGTTCGCCTCCGCGATGTCCGGCTTCTTGGCGAACTTCGCACGCAGGAACTTCTCGGTGCCCTCGGTGGGCCGGTGGTACATCCACGACAGCAGACCCAGCGCGAACATGTTCTTGCTGCGCTCGGCCTCCTTGCGGGAGAGCCCGAAGTCCTTGAGCGCCTCGATCGTCAGCGTCGTCAGCGGCACCGGGTGCACGTGGTACGCCGCCAGCGAGCCGTCCTCCAGCGGGCTGGTGGCATAGCCGACCTTCGCCATCGGGCGCTTGGTGAACTCGTCGGTGTTGACGATGATCTCCGCGCCCCGCGGGACATCGGCGAGGTTCGCCTTCAGCGCGGCCGGGTTCATCGCCACCAGGACGTTCGGTGCGTCACCGGGCGTGAGGATGTCGTGGTCGGCGAAGTGCAGCTGGAAGCTGGACACGCCCGGCAACGTGCCGGCAGGCGCCCGGATCTCGGCGGGGAAGTTCGGCAGCGTCGACAGGTCGTTGCCGAACGACGCCGTCTCGGACGTGAACCGGTCTCCGGTGAGCTGCATCCCGTCACCGGAGTCACCGGCAAACCGGATGATCACCCGGTCCAGGCGTCGGACTTCTTTGCCGTCGCCGCCCTTACCGGCGCGCTGTTCCCCGACAAGCGCTGCGTCGGTCTGCTCGGCTGGGCTACTGACCTGGCTGGTCACTGCTTCGGACCTCCCTCGAGGGGTGCGGCGTCCCCGCCTGAGGCAGGGCTCGGGACGTGTCGTACCGACCGGTTGTCCCATAACCATCGTACGTGGGTAAGGGTGCCCTTCCCTGGGCCGGTCACATGGTGGACGCCCAGGTGAGACGCCGATTTGGTGTGTTTAGTCATGAAATCATCGCCCCCGTGGCCCCTTGTTCATGACGCTCCGGGCTCCTTCATTGGTTCTATGCCTAAAGTCCCGGACCGCCGGCGAAAACGCCCCCGACCGGCCGTCTGACAGGGTGTCAGACGGTCAGGAATTGAGATAGGTGAGTACCGCAAGCACTCTGCGGTGATCCCCGTCACTCTGTGCCAGCCCCAGCTTCAGGAAGATGTTGCTGACGTGCTTCTCGACCGCGCCGTCGCTGACCACCAGCTGACGGGCGACGGCGGAGTTCGTCCGGCCCTCGGCCATCAGCCCCAGCACCTCCCGCTCCCGTGGCGTCAGGCGCGCCAGCACGTCCTGCTGACGACTGCGGCCCAGCAGCTGCGCCACCACCTCCGGGTCCAGCGCCGTACCGCCCTGTGCGACCCGCACCACCGCGTCGACGAACTCCCGCACCTCGGCCACCCGGTCCTTGAGCAGGTAGCCGATGCCCCGACTGGAGCCCGCCAGCAGCTCCGTGGCGTACTGCTCCTCGACGTACTGCGAGAGCACCAGGACGCCCAGGCCCGGGTGGTCACGGCGCAGCCGGATCGCGGCCCGTACGCCCTCGTCGGTGTGCGTCGGCGGCATCCGTACGTCCGCCACCACCACATCCGGCAGCGCGCCCTCGTCGGCCAGCTCCCCGATCACCTTGATCAGCGCCTCGGCGTCCCCCACACCGGCCACGACCTCGTGCCCGAGGTCGGTGAGCAGCCGGGTCAGCCCCTCCCGGAGCAGCACCGAATCCTCGGCGATGACCACCCGCACCCTGTTCCCCACGACTCCGGTCCCCCCATGCCTCGACACATCCACCCCGCCCCTTGGGGCCACCTCCGGGCAGCCACCGTTCCCGCCTCAGCATTCCAGCATTCGGACGAAGGGGGGTGGGATGAGGACGAGGTGGGGTGCGAGGGAAGGCCGGGGTGGGTGCGGGGGAGCGTCGGGTGGGGCTGGTGAGCCGGTGAGCCGGTGAGCTGGTGAGCCGGCGGGGCGGCGGCCGGCGGGGCCCGGCGCGCCGGGTGGAGCCGGCGGGTGCGGGGCCCGGTGAGGTCGGTGCGGGGCGGGGCGCGGGCCCCGGTGCGGCAGCCCGCTCCGCCTCGTCGCGGCTACGGCCCGGTGGCCGCTGCTCAGCCCCGCCGGCAGCTACGAGCCCAGGGGCCGTCTCAGCCCCGCCAGGGCAACTCGGCGGTGACCGTGGTCGGGCCGCCCGTGGGGGAGTCGACCATCAGCAGGCCGTCGACGGACCCGAGGCGTTCGGCGAGGCCGGCCAGTCCGGTGCCGGCGTCGGTGTGGGCGCCGCCCCGGCCGTCGTCCCTCACCAGCACCATCAGTCGGTCGGCGGTGCACCAGACGTCCAGCGTCGCGCTGCCCGCCTGGGAGTGCTTGGAGACGTTCTGCAGCAGCTCGGAGGCGGTGAAGTAGGCGATGCCCTCGATCGCTGCGGCCGGCCGGCGGTCCAGATCCACGGTCACCGTCACCGGCACCGTGCAGCGCGCGGCCAGTGCCGAGAGGGCCGGCCCGAGTCCCCGGTCGGTGAGGATCGCCGGATGGATGCCCCGGGCGAGGTCCCGTAGCTCCTGGAGCGCGATCTTCACCTCGCCGTGCGCCTCGCCGACCATCTTCGCGGCGGCCTGCGGGTCCTCCGCCAGCTTCTCCTTGGCCAGGCCCAGATCCATGGCGAGCGAGACCAGCCGGGCCTGTGCGCCGTCGTGCAGGTCGCGCTCGATGCGCCGCAGATCGGCGGCCGCGGTGTCCACCACCACCCCGCGGTCCGACTCCAGCTGCGATACCCGGGTGGCGAGCAGAGACGGGCCCAGCAGGCCGCGGACCATGACCCGGTTCACCTGCGTCAGCCCGTGCACCAGCCACGACCCGGCCAGCACCAGCAGCAGCCCCACCCCGCTGGCGAACCCGATCTCCGCCGGTGTGTCCAGGTAGAAGCCGGCACCGTTGCCGTAGTCCCCCAGCTGGATTCCCGGCTGATCCAGATACGCGGGGAACGTCCATCGCCACAGCGGGTAGGTCAGCAGCATCCAGCCGACCGACCAGAACGCCAGCGACACGACGAAGGAGAAGACCGCCCACGGGAAGTGCAGCAGGGCGTAGAGGAGGTGCCGCCAGGACACCCCGCTCTTGAGCACCGCACCGACCCACGGCATCAGCCCCGGCTTGGTGCGCCGCGCCGGCTCGGGATCGGCCACCCGCATCCCCAGCAGGCCGCGGGCCCGCGCCCGCTCCACCGCGCCCAGCGCCCGGCAGCCGGCCAGACCGCCCGCCAGCACCGGGATGCCCAGGAACGTCACCAGGAGGCCGGCGCTGAGCGAGAGCACCGTTATCGCGTAGGCGAACATCACGGTGGAGATCGGGAGGCTCAGGGCGAGGTGGAGGAACTCCCGCCAGGCGCGCCCGGAGAGCGGGGCGCGCAGCGCCGCGGGCATGCGTGAGCCGCGGGGCTGTGCTGCGTACGCGGTATCCATCGTCTCGTCGTCCGTTCTGCCGAGTGCGGTCCCGCCGGGGTCGGCGCCGCTGACCGGTCCGCAGGGCCCCACCCGGGCCCTGCGGCTCTTCCACTACGACCAGCCTCCGCGCGCCGAGTCCCCGGCACCATGAGGGAAAGCGCAGTCCTTCCCGGGGGTTTTCCCCACCCCCGGACCTGCGGTTCACCACAAACGGCAGGTCAACGGCGTCCGGCGGGTCGACGGCGTCCGGCGGGTCAGCGGTGCCTCCGCCCGGCCCCAGGCTGCTGGCCCGGCACCGGCCGCTGGGGCCGCTGCCACGGTCTCGGCCGCCGCCCCGCCCGCTCCCCTCGCCCCGGCCGCCGACCGGCGGCCCGGCCCACCGCACCGTCCGCCCCGTCCCGCGCCCGCCACGGCAGCTCGGCCGTCACCCGCGTGGGCCCGCCGACCGGCGAATCCAGTACGAACAGCCCGTCCACCGACCCCAGCCGCTCGGCGAGCCCCGCCATCCCACTGCCGCCGTCCAGCCGTGCACCGCCCTTCCCGTCGTCGACCACCTGGATCAGCAGCCGGCCCCCGGCCCGCCACACCTCCACCGACGCCTGCCGTGCCGCGCTGTGCTTGGCGACGTTCTGCAGCAGCTCGGAGACGGTGAAGTAGACGATGCCCTCGATGGCGGGCGCGGGCCGGTCGTCCAGATCCACCGACGCCGTCGCGGGCACCGTGCAGCGTCCGGCCAGCGACGCCAGGGCGGGCCCCAGTCCGCGGTCGGTGAGGATCGCCGGATGGATGCCCCGGGCGAGGTCCCGCAGCTCCTGCAGCGCCAGCTTCACCTCGCCGTGCGCCTCGTCCACCATCGCCGCCACGCTCTCGTCGGCCCGGCCCGCCAGCAGCTTCTCCTTCGCCAGGCCGAGGCCCATGGCCAGCGCCACCAGCCGGGCCTGTGCGCCGTCGTGCAGGTCGCGCTCGATGCGCCGCAGATCGGCGGCCGCGGTGTCGGTGACCGTCACCCGGTCCGACTCCAGCTCCGCGATCCGCCGCTCCAGCTCGTCGGACGGCGACAGCAGCCCGCGCACCATGGCCCGGTCGGCGTTCGCCAGCCAGCGCGCCACCCAGGGAAGCACCGGCCACCCCACGAACAGCGAGACCAGGACGACCACGAAGGTCAGCAGCGCCCAGGGCAGCCGGACGACGGTGAACAGGGCGTGCCGCCAGGCCACCGGATCCTTCAGACACGTCCACAGCCACGGGAAGAACCCGCGGTCCCGGTGCCGCAGCGGGCTCGGCTCCTCGACCCGTACCCCCAGCAGCGCCCGCGCCCGGGCCCGCTCCAGCTTCCCGTACTGCCGGTGCACCGTCAGCCCCGTGGCCAGCAGGGGCAGCCCGACCACCGTGACCGACAGCCCGATGCCCAGCGCCAGCCACACCACCAGCACCACGAACGCGGCCGCGCCCAACGGCAGGTTGGTGAGCAGATACCCGATCTCCCGCCAGGTCGCACCGCTGAAGGGCGCCCTGGGCGGCGGTGGTGAGGTGCCGTCAGGGGTGTCGTCCTGGGCGCCCTCTGCGGCGAGGGGCCGGAAACTCTCCGTCATACGGCCAGCCTGCCCGGCGGCCTGCCCGCCCGCCATGGGGTAACTGGGGCGAGGGGGGAGGAGATTGCTCTGCCTTCCGGTGCGGAGGAAGGGGGGCTCTGCCTTCCCGCCCGCGGTCCGCCGCACCCCTGCTGGCGGCGGTGGGGGACTCGTACGATAGCGATCCGAGGGGGATCGAGAGGGGCGGGGACGATGGCACGGGACCACGGGGGCCGGTTGCCTGCGCCGGCTTCCGTGCGTGCGTCGACGCAGGCTGCGGGACGTGCTGATGTCCGGGGACAGCGGTGGTGGGACGCGCTGACGTCCGGCGACAACGGTTGGGGGACGCGCTGATGTCCCGGGGCAGCGGGTGGCGGGACGCGTTGACGGCCGGGGGGCGGCGGACGCGGCGGGGCCCGGATGAGAGTCTTGGCAAGATCTTCGGGAGCATCGCTCCGGCGGCCCTGGCGCCCGCCGGCGGCGTGGCACGGTCCTTCCTCGCGGGCACGGTGCGGGGCGGTTCGTCGGCTCCCGGGGTGAGTCCGGCCGGCAACAACACGGGGACCGCTTCGACATGGTGAGTGCGAGCACGGGGATCGAGCCGGGGGGCGCTTCGCGCAGCTCCCTGAGCCGGGTGACCCCGGTCGGCGAGCGGGGCGGGTCGAACTGATCGTGAGGGAACGCGAGATGCCGGCGACCCCCGTCGTGCCCGACGGTACGGACGGATCCGCCGACGCCCTGGACGCCCGTGGCTGGCACTGGGACGAGCGGAGCCGGACCTGGACGGCCGGTGCGGCGAGCGTGCTGCTGGCGCTGGTCGCCGGGGTGACGGCGGCGCGGTGGTACGGCCCGGGCAGTGCCGCGGTGTGGCTCGGGGCCGTCGGTGCGCTCGTCGCGGCGGCTGGTGCCGGTTGCGGCCGGTGCGGCCGGCGTGCGCTGGGGACGGCGCTGCTCCTGGTGGGCGGCGCGCTCGGGGCACTGGCCTGGTGGGAGGCCGCCGCCGATGGCGCCGTACGGCTGGCGGCCGTCGGCCTGACCGTCGCGGCGGTGCTGGCGCTGCTGGGGATCTGCACGGAGCTCGGGCGGCGCGGAGTCGTCGGTGCCGCCACGGTCACGCTGGCGGTCGGGGCGTGGGAGGCGGGCCTGGCACTGACCAGCGCGGCGCGCACCGGAGTTGCGCTCGGCGTGCTCTCGGTGGTCGGGCTGGGCGCTCTGCCGCGGCTGGCGCTGACGGCCGCCGGACTCACCCGGCTCGACGACCGGCGATCCGGTGGTACGCCGGTGAGCCGGCATCAGGTGGCGGCCGCGCTCGGCGCGACCCACCGCGGTCTGGTGCCGGCCACCGTCGCCACGGCGGCCTCCGCGGGAGCCGCGGGTGTGCTCGCCGCCTCCGGGGGAGACGGCTGGTCGGCCGCCGCCGCGGCGCTGTTGTGCGTGGTGTTGCTGTCGCGGGCGCGCGCCTATCCTCTGGCGGTCGAGGTCATCGCCCTGCTGACGGCCGGCGGCGTCGTCGGGGTGTGCCTGGTGGTGCAGTGGGCGACGCGTGCGGGGAACCCGTCGGGTGCGCTCACCGTGTTGTGTCTGCTGGCGGCGCTGCCGCTCGGGGTGCTCGCGGTGCGGGTCCCGGAGCACCTCCGCGTCCGCCTGCGCCGGCTGACGAACCTCGTCGAGTCGGTCGGTGTGGTGGCGCTGATCCCGGTGGCCCTGGGGGCCCTCGGGGTCTACGGCCCGCTGCTGCACACGTTCTGAGCCGGAAGGACGGCAACGGGGCCATGGCAACGGAAGGTTCGACCGGAACGGGCGGGCGGATGCACGGGGAACGGCAGGGCGGCGATCCGCTGCGCGATCTCGGCGGTGGGGCGGCGGCCCCGGGCGGGTACCCGGGGACACCGGCCGACGGCCCTCCCGTGCCCGCGCCCGCGCCCGCCGGTGCAGGCGGGGACGCCGTCGCCGCGCCCTCCGAGGCCAGCGTCTGGGACACGCCGGTGACCGTACGGGCACGGCCCGAGTCGTCGCCCGCACCGGGCGTGGCAGCGGCGTCCCCCGCACCGGCGTCCCCCGCACCGGGCGTGGCCGTGGCGGGCACCGCACCCCCTGTCGCGCCGGTTCCGGGAGGTCAGGTGCCCCCTCCGCCGCCTGCCGCACCGCCGCCGTACGCGCCGGAGGGCGTCGTTTTGCGGAAGGACGCGCCCGGCACCGTCACCGCGCCCGGCACCGTCGCCGCGCCCGGCCCCATGCCGCCCACCGCGCCGGCCGTGCAGCCCCCCGTCTCCCTGCATCCCCCCGTGTCCACGCATCCCCCCGTCTCCGACGCCGGGCCCACGACGCCGCACGGCCCGGCGCCGGCGGGGCACACCGGTGCCGCCGGGCCGGAGCCTGCCCCGGTGCACACCGGTGTCGCCGGGTCGGAGTCTGCCCCGGTGCACACCGGTGCGGCCGGGCCGGAGCCCGCCCCGGTGCACACGCCCATGCCGCTGCGCAGGTACCCCGCCGTCACCCCGGTCTCCGTACCGCTGCTGCCGCCGGAACTGGACGCCCTGCGGTCCAGGCCGCGCCACGGGGAGTCCATGGCGCAGCGCGCGGGGCGGGCCGTGCGGCGGGCGATCGCGTCGTCGCCGGCGGCGGAGACCACCGCGCTCACCGAGACCGCCCACGCCATCCAGCAGCCCGCGACCACGGGCCGGCAGATCGCCGTGACGAGCATCCGCGGCGGCGCGGGCAAGTCGACCGTGGCCGCACTGCTGGCGCTCACCTACGCCCACTACCGGGCCGATCCGGTGCTGGCCCTGGAAGCCGATCCGGCGCTCGGCACGCTCCCGCACCGCCTCGGCGCGACCGAGGTGCGCTGGTCCGGAACCGACCTGGCGCAGATAGTCGATCCGTCGATGCTGATCACGGACCTGACGGGCTACCTGATCCCGTTCCCGGGCGGCGGCTGGCTGCTGCCGGGCAGCCAGGGCGCCATCGGCACGAGGCTGGACGTCGACACCTACCGCATCGTGCTGACCTCCCTGCGCCGGTACTTCGCGACCACCGTGGTGGATTGCGAGACCCTGCCCGCCGAAGTGGCGCGCACGGCCCTGGTGACGACCCAGGCCCGGATCCTGGTCTCCCCGGCCACCCCCGAGGGCGTGGCCGCCACCCGCTCCGTCCTGGACTGGGTCGGCGGGGTCCACCCGCGCATGCTGCCGACGACGGTGGTGGTCCTCAGCCACGCCGCCCCCGACACCGGGCTCGACGTCCGCAGGGCCTGTGAACACCTGGCGGTCGGCGGCGCGGCGGTGCTCCCCCTCCCGTATGACCGGCACCTCGCCGCGGGCGGGGCCATCCGCACGGAGCTGCTCGGCGCGCGCACCCTGCGGGCCACCGCGCGGATCGCCGCCGAGGTGATGAACCGCGCCGTTGCCCGCAGGCCGGGCCGGCAGCGTGCCGAGGCCCAGCAGAACCCGGCGCCCGCCGGCGGTCCCGGCGGCCCAGGCGATTTCGGCGGTCCCGGCGGTCCCGGCGGTCCCGGTGGTCCTGGCGGTCCCGCCGGTCCTGGTGGCCCCGGTGGTCCCGGTGGTCCGCACCCGCACCCCGGCCCGCACCCTGGCCCGCACCCTGGCCCGTACCCCGGCCCGCACGCCGGTCCACATCCGCACCCCGGCCCGGTCGCTCCGCCTGCCGCCGCGCCATACGGCGCCCCCGCCGGCCCCTCCGCCCCCGCCGGCCCCTCCAGCCCCTCCGCCCCCGCCGGCCCCTACGGTGGTCCGCCCCAGTGACTGCTCGCCCGGCGCACCGTCCCGCCCGCACGAAGGACGGCGCAGCGGCCCCGGAGCGGTCGATCACGGTGCCGCGCCCGCCCGGCAAGGGCGGCTCACGGCCCACGCGGCACCGCCCGGATCGTCCGCTTGCTGAGACACCTCCTGAGACGACCGGACCGGCCGTCTACGCTGCCTGCCGCCCAGGTAGGGCGAAGTGGGGACAAGCTCACCGTCGGCGACGACGCGGCTTCTCGGGGCGGCCCGGCCAGGGCCTAGACTCCCGTCCGTACAGATCGTCGAAAGTCGTTGAACAAGCGCAGTCAGGGAGCGAGGGGCGGACGTGCCGGACGTGACCGCAGGCACCACCGTCGCCGCGGACTACTTCCAGGGCTATTCGGCCGTCGGGATCATCGCCGTGATCGGTGTGCTCTTCGTCGCCGTGGCCTTCGGTGCCGGGCGGCTGCTGCGGCCTGTCGTGCCGACGCCGGAGAAGCTGCTGACGTACGAGTGCGGAGTGGACCCGGTCGGTGAGGGCTGGGCGCACACCCAGGTCCGCTACTACGTCTACGCCTTCCTCTACGTCATCTTCGCCGTCGACTCGATCTTCCTGTTCCCCTGGGCGACGATCTTCGCTGCCCCCGGCTTCGGCGGGGTGACGCTGGTGGAGATGTTCATCTTCCTCGGCTTCCTCACCGTCGGCCTGCTCTACGCATGGAAGAAGGGCGTCCTGCAATGGACGTGACCCCCGCCGCCCCCGGCCCCGCGGCCGGTGGTGCCGCACCGGAGTTCCTGCCGGAGCCGCGCCGCCTGGGCACGCTGGCCCGGCTCGCGCCCGAACCGATGAAGGTGGTCCTCAACTGGGGCCGCCGCTACAGCCTCTGGGTCTTCAACTTCGGCCTGGCCTGCTGTGCCATCGAGTTCATCGCCGCCTCCATGGCCCGCCATGACTTCATCCGGCTCGGCGTGATCCCGTTCGCGCCCGGCCCCCGCCAGGCCGACCTGATGGTCGTCTCCGGCACCGTCACCGACAAGATGGCGCCCGCGGTCAAGCGGCTCTACGAGCAGATGCCCGAGCCCAAGTACGTCATCTCCTTCGGCGCCTGCTCCAACTGCGGTGGCCCGTACTGGGACTCGTACTCGGTGACCAAGGGCGTCGACCAGATCATCCCGGTCGATGTGTACGTACCGGGCTGCCCGCCGCGCCCCGAGGCGCTGCTGCAGGGCATCCTCAAGCTCCAGGAGAAGATCGCCCGCGAGTCGCTGGGGGAGCGCTACGCCAAGGGCGGCGCCGGCCGGCCGTCGGCGGCCGCGCTGCGCAGCGGCCTGGTGGCGCCGCCCGCGCCGAAGGCGGCCGAGCGGCCCGGGACCGCGGGGGAGGAGCCCCGATGAGCGAGCAGCCCGAGCAGCCCCAGCAGCCGGAGCGGGCAGCACCGGCCGAGCAGGCGGACCAGGCCGAACAGACCGACCAGGCCGAACAGACCACAGCGGTCGAGGAGCAGCCGGCCGCCGAGCCGGTGGTCGGGTGGCTGCCGGGGCCGGCCGGCGAGCTGTTCGGGGCCGGCGCCACGGCGGAGCTGGCGTACGACCTGCTGACCGTCGACGTACCGGCGGACGGCTGGCTCGGCGCGCTGACCGCCGCCCGCGACGACCTCGGCTGCAGTTACTTCGACTGGCTCAGCGCCGTCGACGAGCCCGGCACCGGCTTCCGGATCTGTGCGCACCTCGCCGATGTGGCCCACCCGGGGAGCGTTCGCCGGCTGGTGGTCCGCACGACGGTCCCGCACGAGGCCGCCGCGCTGCCCACCGCCGTGGGCGTGTACGCGGGCGCGGCCTGGCACGAGCGCGAGACCCACGAGATGTTCGGCGTCGACTTCACCGGGCACCCGCACCTCGTTCCGCTGCTGCTCCCCGAGAGCTTCGAGGGACACCCGCTGCGCAAGGACTTCGTGCTGGCGGCCCGGGTCGCCAAGGCGTGGCCCGGCGCCAAGGAGCCGGGTGAGCCTGCGGCGGGTGCCGCGCACGGCGGGCCCAAGCGGCGCCAGATGCTGCCGCCGGGCGTCCCGGACCCCAATGAGTGGGGGCCGTTGAAGGGGCAGCTGCCGCCGGCACCGGCGCGGCCGGCGCGGGGTGCGCGGGCGGCGGGCGGTGCCCGGGCGGCCGGTGCCGCGGCGGGCGAGCGCCCGGCCCGGCGCACCCGGAGCGTGAGCGCGGGGTCGGCGAGCCAGCAGGCCGCCGCCGCGGCGGAAGCGGCGGGGACCGCGGAGACCCCGGCGGCCCCGGAGACTCCGGCCGCCCCGGCGCGGAGTGAGCGGCCGGAGCGCCCGGCCCGCCGTACGCGCTCGGCGAGCCAGGGCTCGGCCAGCCAGCAGCGTCCGGCGGAAGAGGCGGCCGAGGCAGCACAGACAGCACGGGCGGCACAGAAGGCACGGGCGGCGCAGGCAGCAGACGCCGCAGCCGCGGCAGACGGCGCCGCGCCGGCCGCGGACACGGCCGAGGAAGGCCGGGCGGCTCAGCAGGGCCGGGCAGCGCAGCAGGACCAGGCGGCGCAGGCGGCCCGGGCAGCTGAGGGAGCCCCGGCGGCGCCGCGGCAGCCGGGCGCCCCGCGCTCCTCGGACGCGCCCTGGCACCACGCGCGCCCGGCCTTCGACGAGCCGGCGGAGCAGGGCGCACCGGAGCCGAAGCGCGCACCGGAGTCGAAGCCGGAGCCGGAGTCGAAGAGCGCACCGGAGCCGAAGCGCGCACCGGAGTCGAAGCCGGAGCCGGAGTCGAAGAGCGCACCGGAGCCGGAGGCCGAGGGGCCGGCACCCGGCCCCCGTCCCGAACCGGCCGAGGAATCACGGCCCGAGCAGCCCGAGCGGCCGGACCACTCTGACCAGCCCGACCACCCCGACGACCCGGCAGGAGGCGACACCCCATGAGCGACGCCGTCGACCTGGTGCTGCGCCTCCTCGCCGTCTTCGTGGTGTTCCTGGTGTTCCCCCTGGTCATCGGGCAGACCGAGCACAAGGTGATGGCCCATATGCAGGGTCGCCTCGGTCCCATGTACGCGGGCGGGTTCCACGGCTGGGCCCAGCTGGTCGCCGACGGGGTGAAGTTCGCGCAGAAGGAGGACATCGTCCCGGCCGGTGCCGACCGGCGGATCTTCCAGCTCGCGCCCGCCGTCGCGCTGCTGCCCTACCTCCTGGTCCTGGTCGCCATCCCGATAGGGCCGCACAACGCGGTCGGCCAGGCGCTGGACGCGGGCATCTTCTTCGTCCTCGCCGTGATGGGCGTCGGGGTGCTCGGCTCGCTGATGGCCGGCTGGGCCTCGGCGAACAAGTTCTCGCTGCTCGGCGCCCTGCGGACGGCCGCCCAGCTGCTCGCGTACGAGCTGCCGATGCTGCTCGCCGCGGCGTCGGTCGCGATGGCGGCCGGCACCCTGTCGCTGCCCGGCATCGTCGGGGCCTTCCACTGGTGGTGGGTGCCCTGGCAGATCGTCGGCGGCGTGGTCTTCTTCACCGCGGGGCTCGCCGAGCTGCAGCGGCCGCCGTTCGACATGCCGATCGCCGACTCGGAGATCATCTTCGGTGCGTACACCGAGTACACCGGGCTGCGCTTCGCGCTCTTCCTGCTCGCCGAGTACGCCGGCATCGTCGTCCTCTGCGCGCTGACCTCGGTCCTCTTCCTGGGCGGCTGGCACGGCCCGTTCGGCGCCGACGGCCTGGGCTGGCTGTGGACCCTGCTGAAGACCGTGCTGCTCGCCTTCGTCGTCATCTGGCTGCGGGTCACCTACCCGCGGCTGCGCGAGGACCAGCTGCAGAAGCTGGCCTGGACGGTCCTCATCCCGCTCGCCCTCGCCCAGATCGCCCTCACCGGCGTCATCAAGGTGGTGATCTCGTCATGAGCTTCCCCGGTTCCGGCCTCGCCAAGGGTCTGGCCGTCACCCTGCGGACGATGACGAAGCGTTCGGTCACCGCGCAGTACCCCGACGCCCAGCCCGACCTCGCGCCCCGTACGCGCGGCGTCATCGGGCTCTTCGAGGAGAACTGCACGGTCTGCATGCTGTGCGCCCGCGAGTGCCCGGACTGGTGCATCTACATCGACTCCCACAAGGAGACGGTGCCGCCGGCCGCGCCCGGAGGCCGGGAGCGCAGCCGCAATGTGCTGGACCGCTTCGCCATCGACTTCGCGCTGTGCATGTACTGCGGCATCTGCATCGAGGTCTGCCCCTTCGACGCGCTCTTCTGGTCACCGGAGTTCGAGTACGCCGAGACCGACATCCGCGAACTGACCCACGAGCGCGACAAGCTCCGGGAGTGGATGTGGACGGTGCCCGAGCCACCGGCGCTCGACCCGGCGGCCGAGGAGCCCAAGGAGGTCGGCGCCGCCCGTAAGGCCGCGGACAAGCTGGCCGCCCAGGAGCTCGCCGCCAAGGAGGCGGCCCAGGCCCCGGCGGACGCCGGTGACCTGGAACGACCCGACACCCCCGGGGAGGGAACGTGACGCTCGCCGCCGCCGCAGGCCACGGCTTCCTCTCGCCCACCGGTGTCGAGATCGCCTTCCTCCTCGTGGGCATCGCCACGCTCGGCGCCGCCGTCATCACCGTCACCACCCGGCAGTTGGTGCACGCCGCCCTCTGGCTGGTCATCGCGCTCGGCGGGATCGCGGTCGAATACCTGCTCCTGACGGCCGAGTTCATCGCCTGGGTACAGGTGCTGATCTACGTCGGTTCCGTCGTGGTGCTGCTGCTCTTCGGACTGATGCTGACCAAGGCGCCCATCGGACGCTCCCCGGACGCCGACTCCGGCAACCGCTGGGCCGCCCTCGTGGTGGCCCTGGCCTCGGCCGGCGCCCTGGTCTGGGTCGTCGTCGACGCCTTCCGGGCCACCTGGATCGACCTCGACGGCGCCGTCCAGGGCTCCACCGAGGTCACTGGACGCAGCCTCTTCCAGTACTGGGTGCTGCCCTTCGAGGCGCTGTCCGTACTGCTGCTGGCCGCGCTGGTCGGGGCGATCGTGCTGTCCCGCAGGGGCGGTGCGGGCAAGGCCCCGGTGGCGGCGCTGCCGGATGCCGCCGCCCGTGCCGCCACCACCCCCGCCCCGAGAGAGGAGCAGCGCTGATGCACCTCGCCTACCCGGCCGTCCTCGCCGTCCTGCTCTTCTGCACCGGGCTGTACGGCGTGCTCGCCCGCCGCAACGCGATCCTGGTGCTGATGTCCGTCGAGCTGATGCTCAACGCCGTCAACCTCAACCTCGTCGCCTTCGACGTCTGGCTGCGCAGCACCCTGCACGCCGGCCAGGCGCTCACCCTCTTCACCATCACCATCGCCGCCGCCGAGATCGGCATCGGCCTGGCGATCGTGCTGCTCGTCTACCGCAACCGCGGCAGCTCCGACATCGACCGGCTCCGCGACCTCGCCGAGCGGCCGGACGGGGCGGACGCCACGGAGACGGGCCCGCAGCCCGACACCCCGGCGGAGGCCACCGCGTGACGCTCACGACCACCGCCGTACTCGTTCCCCTCCTGCCGTTCCTCGGTGCCGCCGCCGGCCTCCTGCTGGGACGGCGCGCGCCCGGCTTCGTCCGGCCGCTGGCCGTGCTGCCGACGCTGGCCGCGGCGGCGCTGACCGTTCTCGTCGCGATCGGCCAGGGCGGCGGACCGGCCACCGACGTCGCCACCCGGCTCACCCCGACCGGCTCCATCCCCATCGACCTGGGCCTGCACATCGACGGCTTCGCCGCGCTGATCGCCGTCCTGGTCGGCCTGGTGGCGAGCTGTGTGCAGCTGTACTCCACCGCCTATCTGCGCGACGACCCGCGCTACCCCTCGTACGCCGCGCTGGTCTCGCTCTTCACCTCGGCGATGCTGCTGGTCGTCTACACCGGCGACCTGATGGTGCTGCTGGTCGGCTGGGAAGTCATGGGCATCTGCTCGTACTTCCTCGTCGGCCACTACTGGGAGACCGAGACCGCCCGCGCCGCCTCGCTCAAGGCCTTCCTGGTCACCAAGCTCGGTGATGTGCCCTTCCTCTTCGGCATCTTCGCGCTGGCCGTCGAGACCGGCACCTTCCGCATCACCGGCATCCTCGGCTCGGTCGCCAACGGCGGGCTGGACCACCCCACGCTGATCGCGCTGCTGCTGCTGGGCGGGGTCGCGGGCAAGTCCGCGCAGTTCCCCCTGCACACCTGGCTCCCGGACGCGATGGCCGGCCCCACGCCGGTCTCCGCGCTGATCCACGCCGCCACCATGGTGGCCGCCGGTGTCTATGTGGTGGCCCGTCTCCTCCCGGTCTTCGCGGCCTCCGCCGCCGCGCTGGTGGTGCTCGCCGTGATGGCCGCGGTCACCATGGTCGGCTCGGGGCTCGCCGCCCTGGCCCAGGACGACATCAAGCGCGTCCTGGCCTATTCGACGGTCGGCCAGCTCGGCTACATGCTGGGCGCGCTGGCCGTCGGCGACCGCGGCGCCGCCGTCTTCCACCTCCTGACCCACGGTGCGTTCAAGGCCCTCCTCTTCCTCGGCGCGGGCGTGATCATCCACGCCGCGGGCACCAACTCGCTGGCCGCCATGTCCCGGATGACCGGCCTGGCCCGGCGCATCCCGGACGCCTATTGGACCGTCACCGTCGCGCTGTTCGCGCTCGCCGCGATCCCGCCGTTCGCCGGCTTCTTCTCCAAGGAGGCCGTCCTGGGCGCCGCCGAGCACGCCGCCACCGGCGGAGCGCACGGCATCCCCGGCGCGGCCGGCTGGACCGTGCTGGTCTCCGGACTGCTCACCGCCCTCCTCACCGCGGCCTACGCCACCCGGCTGTGGCTGCTGGCCTTCCGGGGCCGCGGTGTGGAGGCCCCCGACCACGGCCCGCAGCCGGTGGTGATGAACGCCGTGCTCTGGGTGCTGTTCGTGCCCTCCCTCGCGCTCGGGCTCGCCGCCCCCTACCTGCCCGGCTGGTTCGACGGGCGCTCGCTCGCCCCGACCCTGACCACCTCCGTCCTGGGTACCGGTATCGCCCTGGTGGGCGGCCTGGTCACCTACGCCGCCTGGCGCCACACCGCGCCCCGCGCCGCCCGCACCCCGATCGGCGCGGTCGTCGTCGACCCGGACGCCGGCCCCGGCATCGCCGAGGAGACGGCCATGGCCACGCACGCCCCGGTCTACGGGAACATCGCCGGCGCGGCCGACCCCGCCGACCCCGGCCGCCTCCTGCTCGGCCCGCTGCACCGCCACGCGGCCGTCGGCTTCCACCTCGACGCCGTCTACTCGGCGCTGTTCGTCCGCCCGGTGCGCGGCGCCGCCACGCTCGTCCGCTTCCTGGACCGCGAGGTCATCGACGCCTACGTCCGCGCCGCGGGCGCCGCCCCCGGCTGGCTGGGCGCCGCCGTCCGCCGCGCCCAGACCGGCAATGTGCAGACCTACCTCGGCGCGCTGCTCGCGGGCTCGCTCGTGCTGGCCGTCGCCGCCGTCCTCGTCGCTACGGGCACCGGAGCCTGACGTGCAGCCAACCCCCGGGGCCCGCCCCCCGTACGCCCAGCCGACAGCCCTCGTGGCCTGCCTCGCCGGAGCCGAACCCCTGAGGAGGGCCTGACCCGTGCACCACACCACCCTGCAGCTCCTCCTCGTGGCTGTCGTCGCCCTTCCCCTGGTCGGCGCGCTGGCCGCACTGCTGCCCGCCCCGCCCGGCCTGAAGGGCAAGAGCCCCGACCAGGCCGTGCTGCGCCACGGCGTGACCGTCACCGGCGCGGTGCTCGCCGCGGCCATCGCGCTGGCCGTCGGCTTCGACCACGACGATCCGGCCCGTATGCAGGCCACCACCGACATCAGCTGGATCCCGGCGCTGCACATCCGCATCCACCTCGGCGTCGACGGCATCTCGCTCCCCCTCGTCGTGATGACCGCGCTGCTGACCTTCCTCTGCGCGCTCTACTCCTACTTCCACCCACCCGTCGCCCACCGCGACCCTTCGCAGGAAGCGTTTCGCGCTGCTCGTCACCATGGGGGCCCGTCTCCCAAGGCATTCGTGGCCCTGCTGCTCGTCCTGGAGGCCGGCACCCTCGCCACCTTCGCCGTCCTGGACCTGATGCTCTTCTTCCTCGCCTTCGAGATGGTCCTCATCCCGATGTACTTCCTGATCGCCCGCTGGGGCGGCGCCGGGAGGCAGGCGGCGGCCTGGAAGTTCATCCTCTACACGCTGCTCGGCTCCGTCGTGATGCTGCTCGGCCTCCTCCTCATCGGCGTGAAAACCGGCACGTTCGACATGGTGGCACTCGCCACTGACAACGGCCCGCAGGCCCAGCTCAGCCATACCGTTCAGCTGCTGGCGGTCCTCGCGATCGGCATCGGACTGGCCGTCAAGTCGCCGCTGTGGCCGCTGCACAGCTGGCTGCCCGACGCGCACACCGCCGCCCCCACCGTCGGCTCGGTCCTGCTCGCCGGCGTCCTGCTGAAGATGGGCACCTACGGCTTCGTGCGGATCGCGCTGCCCATCACCCCCGAGGGCATGCACACCATCGCGCCCTACCTGGCCGCGCTGGCCGCCGTCGGCATCATCTACGGCTCGCTGGCCTGCCTCGCGCTGGTCCGCAAGGGCGCCCGGGGCGACCTCAAACGGCTGATCGCCTACAGCTCCGTCGGCCACATGGGCTTCGTCCTGCTCGGCATCGCCAGCGCGACCCCCACCGGCGTCAACGGCGCGCTGTTCGCCAACATCGCCCACGGTCTGATCACCGGCCTGCTGTTCTTCCTGGTCGGCGCCCTCAAGGACCGCACCGGGACCACCGACCTCGACGCCCTGGCCGGCAGCACCGGCGCCGCCCTCTACGGCAAGGCCCCCCGCTTCGGCGGCCTGCTCGCCTTCGCGGCGGTCGCCTCGCTGGGCCTGCCCGGGCTGGCCGGCTTCTGGGGCGAGATGCTCGCCATGTTCGGGGCGTTCCAGCCGGCCGCCGGTCTGAGCCGCCCCGCCTTCTGGACGTTCATGGTGCTGGCCGGTCTGGGCACCCTGCTCACCGCCGCCTACCTGCTGCTGGTGGTCCGCCGCGTCTGCATGGGCGGCACTCCCCACCTCGCCCCGACCGCCCCGCTCGGCGCGGACGGCGACCCGGATCCGGACGCCCCCGAGGCGCCCGTCACCGCCCCCGCCCTCCCCGACCTGGCGCGCTACGAGTACGCGGCCTGGGGTCCCCTCGCCGCCCTCACCGTCCTCGCCGGACTGTGGCCCGCGGCCCTCCTCGGCCTCACCGACCCGGCCGTCCAGCAGCTCCTCGGAGGCGGTAAGTGATGAGCTCGGTCCCCTCGCTGGTCCAGTCCGTCGACTGGGTCGCCGTCGCGCCGCCCACCCTCACCGCGGCCGTCGCCCTGGTGGTGCTGGTCGCCGACCTCTTCCTCCCGGCGGCCCGCAAGCCGCTGCTGGGCTGGATCGCCACGGCCGGCCTGGCGCTCGCCGTGCTCTCCCTGCTGCCCCTGGTGGGCGGCGGCCGGGAGACCTTCTGCCTCCCCGGGCGCGCGGCGCTGTGCAGTTACGCGGCCGACCCGTTCGCCCTGGTCATCCAGTTCCTGGTGCTCGGCGGCGCGCTGCTGACCGCCCTGCTGTCCATCGACGCCGTACGGGACCAGGACCTGCCCGCCGGCGAGTACTGGTTCCTGCTGCTGTCCTCGGCCGCCGGTGCCGCCCTGCTGCCCGCCTCCCGGGACCTCGCCACCCTCGTCATCGCCCTGGAGGTGGCGTCGCTGCCCGCGTTCGCCCTCGTCGGGCTGCGGCGCGGCGACCGGCTCTCCTCCGAGGCGGCGCTGAAGTTCTTCCTGTCCTCGGTGGCCGCCACCGCCGTGATGCTGCTCGGCGTGAGCTTCGTGTACGCGGCCACCGGCAGCCTGCACCTCTCCCGGATCGCGCACACCCTCACGGCGCTGCCCGATCCGCGGCTGGCCACGCTGGCCGGCGCCGGTGTCGCGCTCACCCTGGTCGGCTTCGCCTTCAAGACCGCGGCCGCCCCCTTCCACTTCTGGGTGCCCGACACCTACGTCGGCGCGCCGCTGCCGATCGCCGGCTACCTCTCCGTGATCGGCAAGGCCGTCGGCTTCTCCGGCCTGATCCTCGTCACGGTCCAGGGCTTCCCCTCGTACGCCGGCATCTGGGGCCCGGCGCTGGCCGTGCTCGCCGCGCTCACCATGACCGTCGGCAACGTCGCCGCCCTCCGACAGGACCCGCACCGCGCACACAGCGCGGTGCGCCTGCTCGCCTGGTCCTCCGTGGGCCAGGCCGGCTACCTCCTGGTCCCCATCGCCGCCGCCGGATACGTCCACGACCCCGGGCGCGCCATCGGCTCCACCGTCGCCTACGCCCTGATGTACGCCGTGGTGAACCTCGGAGCGTTCGCCGTCGCCGCCCTGGTGGCCCGCACCCGCCCCGCCAACCGGATCGCCGACTACCGGGGCCTGTACGCCCGGCGCCCCCTGGTGGCGCTCGCCATGGGCTTCTTCCTGCTGTGCCTGGCGGGTCTGCCGCCGGGCGTCATCGGCCTGTTCGCCAAGGTCACGGTGTTCGCCGCGGCCGTCGATGCGGGCCTGGCCTGGCTGGCCGTGGTCATGGCGATCAACGTCGTGATCGCGCTCTACTACTACCTCCAGTGGACCGCGGTGCTCTTCCGGGGCGCCGAAGAGGCCGAGGGGGCCGAGGAGGCCGAGGGGGCCGAGGAGGCCGGGGGGACCGCGGGCGCCGAACAGGCGCCGGCGGACCGCGCACCGGCCCGCGCCCGGATCCCCGCCCCGCTCGGCGCGGCCATCGCCCTCGCCACGGTCCTGGGCGTTGTCCTCTCCGGAGCCCCGCAGCTCGTCCTGCGCTTCGCCTCCGGCGCCCTGCTCTAGGGAACTCAGGGGAGCTCGGAGCTCACAGGGCGCTCCAGGGGGTGTCTCCCGCGGGCGCGGCACCCGGCGGTCGCCGCGCCCCGACAGGCCGCGCCACCCCGGCCCACCCGTACGGCGGTACGCCCCGACGGGCCCCGGCGGGGCGTACCGCCCGCCCGGTACCGGCCGCGTACCGGCGGGGAACCAGGCCCGTTCATCTCGCGTTGACCAGTGAGTAAGGGTCCACTGGAGCGTGGATCAACGCAGCACAGGGTTCCCCTGCCGCACCGCTTGGAGGGCGTACCGTGCACCGCCGGCACAACGGGCTCAGGACCGCCGTACTCCTCGGGGGGCTGTCCGCCCTCATCATCCTCATCGGCAGCTTCTTCGGCCGTACGGGCCTGATCATCGCCGTCCTGGTCGCCCTGGGCACCAACGCCTACGCGTACTGGAACAGCGACAAGCTCGCCCTGCGGGCCATGCGGGCCCGCCCGGTCAGCGAGTTCGAGGCGCCGCAGCTCTACCGGATGGTGCGTGAGCTCTCGACGGCCGCCCGCCAGCCCATGCCCCGGCTGTACATCTCCCCGACCCAGGCGCCCAACGCCTTCGCCACCGGCCGCAACCCCCGCCACGCCGCGGTCTGTTGCACCGACGGCATCCTCCAGCTCCTGGACGAACGCGAACTGCGCGGGGTCATCGGCCATGAGCTCAGCCACGTCTACAACCGCGACATCCTGATCTCCTCCGTGGCGGGCGCCCTGGCCTCGGTCGTGATGTTCCTCGTCAACTTCGCCTGGCTGATCCCGATAGGCAGGAGCGACGACGACGAGGGCCCCGGCCTCCTCGGCCTGTTGCTGATCGCGATCCTGGGGCCGATCGCCGCCTCGCTGATCCAGCTCGCCGTCAGTCGCTCCCGCGAGTACGAGGCGGACGCCTCGGGCGCCCGCCTCACCGGTGACCCGCTCGCCCTGGCCTCCGCGCTGCGCAAGCTGGAGACGGGCACCCAGCAGCTCCCGCTGCCGCCCGAGCCGCGCCTGGAGACCGCCGGCCACATGATGATCGCCAACCCCTTCCGCGCGGGCGAGGGGATGTCCCGGATGTTCTCCACCCACCCCCCGATGCGGGAGCGGATCGCCCGCCTGGAGCGGATGGCGGGCCACCCCCACCCGTGATCGCGGCGCGGCACGGGAGCGGTGGCCGCCCGGTGCCGGGCGTCGCATCATGAATGCAACGTTTCACCGGGCCCAGTGCGTCTACCACGGCAGATCCCGATTCATCCCCTGCCGTGCCCGTGGAAGGCTGTCGATCATGAAAACCCTCCTTAACGTCCTCTGGCTGATCCTCAGCGGTTTCTGGCTGGCGATCGGCTATGTCGTCGCGGGCGTCATCTGCTGCATCCTGATCATCACGATCCCCTTCGGCATCGCGTCCTTCCGGATCGCCGGTTACGCCCTGTGGCCCTTCGGCCGGACGACGGTCCAGCGGCACGACGCCGGCGTCGGCTCGGCGATCGGCAACGTCATCTGGATCATCTTCGCGGGCTGGTGGCTGGCCCTGGGGCACATCGTCACCGGTATCGCCCTGTGCGTGACGATCATCGGCATCCCCTTCGGCATCGCCAACTTCAAGATGATCCCGATCTCCCTGGTCCCCCTGGGCCGCGACATCGTTCCCACCGACGAGCCGTTCGCCGCCCGCTGACGCCGGTACGCCCGCGGCGCCGCAGGGGCGCCGCCCCTGCGCATCACACCCGTACGAGCCCCCGTGGGGTCACGAACCGCCGGAACCCGAGCGGCTCGACCCCCGGGAGGCCGTCGATGAACGCCATGACCCGTCCGCCGGCCCGGAGCCGGGAGTCGACCGTGCGCTGATGGGCCTCCGGTGCTGTCCACTCGCTGTAGTTGACGACCCGGGTGCCGTCCTCGCTGAGGTGGAAGTGCGAGGCGATCCCACCCTCGCCCGGCTGCTCCTCGCCGAGCAGCCCGAGCAGCCCGTCGACGAACTCCCGCGCCGCGTCGTGCCCGGCCGTACGGAAGGCCACGCGCACCACACAGCCCGGGGCCTCCGGCTCCCCCTGGGGCAGCATGCTGCGGTACAGCCGGTAACGGGTGGGCCCGGTGTCGCCGACATCCCCCAGTGCCTGCGGTGCCGCCGCGATCCGGCCGCTCAGCCCGGTGGCATCGGTCCCGACGCACTCCCGGTGCGCCGCCTCGCTCGTCCACTGCGCGTAATCGAGCACACTGCGCCCGTCCGTCCCGGCGAACAGCACCCGGGACAGGAACCCGGCCGGCAGCGGCGTCCCTGCCCACGCCCGGGCGACACCGTCCAGGACGGCTCGCTGCCCCTCGGGGCTGCCCGCGTCCCACTCGCTGATCAGCACGGTCCCGGCATCCGGCCGCCGCACCACGGGGAACACATCCGCCCGGAACCCGCCGGCGCCGCTGTCGTACACCTCTGAAGAAACGTCGGAAGAAGTCATGCCCCGACCCTGCAACCTCACCTTTACTTGAGGTCAAGTACCCGAGGTACCCGAGGCGCCCGAGGTCAGGAGCGCACGGAACACGCGCCCCACCCGGAAACGCCGGTGGGGCGGCACGCCACAGCGCGCCGCCCCATCCCAGGCACCCGGGATCCGGGCCTACCGGTAGTTGACGAACTGGAGGGCGAAGTCCAGGTCCTTGCCCTTCAGCAGCTGCTGCACGGCCTGCAGGTCGTCCCGGCTCTTCGAGCTGACCCGCAGCTCATCGCCCTGCACCTGCGCCTTGACGCCCTTCGGGCCCTCATCGCGGATGATCTTGGCGACCTTCTTCGCGTTCTCCTGCGAGATCCCCTCCTCGAGGGAGGCGAAGATCTTGTACTCCTTGCCCGAGGCCTGCGGCTCGCCGGCGTCCAGCGCCTTCAGCGAGATCCCGCGCTTGACCAGCTTGGACTGGAAGATGTCGAGCACGGCCTTGACCCGCTCCTCGGCGTTGGCCCGCATCTCGATCTTCTCGCCCGACCACGCGATCGACGCGTCCACGCCCTTGAAGTCGTAGCGCGTGGAGATCTCCTTGGCGGCCTGGTTGAGGGCGTTGTCGACCTCCTGCCGCTCTACCTTCGAGACGATGTCGAAACTGGAGTCGGCCATGTTGAGTTGGCTCCTCGTACGTAGATCCGTCACGGGTGCGGACCGTCCCGGCCCGCCTGCCAAGCCTAGCCACCTGGCCACGCTCCAGCGCTCCCGAATCGAGTGGCGAAGCACCCCCACCGATCAGGTATGGTTTACGTCGTTGCCACCGAGCACCGCCGAAAAGCGGGACTCACGGCAGCAAACCCTGGCGGTGTGCCCGAGCGGCCAAAGGGAGCAGACTGTAAATCTGCCGGCTTCGCCTTCCCAGGTTCGAATCCTGGCGCCGCCACCCTTGGGAAACCCCCTGTGGACTACGGTTACGTAGTTCACAGGGGGTTTCTTCGTGATCGGCCGTGATCTTCCGATCGGAATCGACGCTGGGTGACGTATCTCGCCGTGTTCCGCCTGAACCTCGCCGCTGGCGAGAGATTCCGAACCAGATGCGGACCCAAAATTCCCGGGTCCTTGTCCTGTGCCGGGGCGAGAACGTGAGTGATCTCCGGGCGGGCCTCGGCTACGGTCCGCCGATGGACGACATACACCCCTCGTGCGCGACGTCTTCCCTGATCTTGTGGCGGAGATGACGGCTCTGCTGGAGCAAGAGGGCGAACGTGACCTGGCCGTCTGCGCGCAGGACCTCCGCCTCCTCGAGCCGTGCCCCTGTCCGGACGACTACTGCCAGAGCTTTCGCACGGCGCCCCACCCACAGGGAGAGCCGTACGGCCCCGGACACCGCTGTGTGGCGCTCTCACCGTCAGACGGCATGCTGATACTCGATGTTGTGCCCACTCCGGCTCTTCCCCCGGGGCGGCGAGGGCACGGCCGCCCCCTCATGGTTTGCGGATGCGAGCGACGCCCTCCGCCGTGCCAACGGGTGCCCGTCGGCCTGATGCGCGAAGGACCGGACGGCCTCGCCACCGTTCCCCCCTCACGACCTCTGTTGCGAGTTGAGGGAAAGCGAAGAGGGCGGCAGTAGTGGCACTCGCCTGCGCGTTAACATCTGCGATCTTGACCGGATGCGGTGCCGACGCCGAGACCGAGGAGTCGACGACCGACCTCGCCACGGCCGTCAGGGGCCTACCGGCGGCCATGGAGAAGGAGGCCGCGGTTCGTCGCCGGGGCGGCCGAACCGACCGGGAAACAGCGAGTCGCACCGTCCGCCCGGCGGCAGAACGGATGGACTCCGAAGCGTCCCGCCTGCACGTCACACCGTGGCACCCGCTCGATCACCACTGACGTCGAAGCGGGGGCCGGCCGCGCCGCCAAGAACCTTTCCCTCGCCCTGAGGTGACGGTGGGCCACGATGGCGCGACGGGCGTCAGCCGCCCACCACCGCCCGTACCGCGTCGGTCACCGGTACCCCGCCGCTGATCAGCTCCAGCGAGCGGCCGATGCTGCCCGGCTCGTCGAGCAGGGCCAGGAGGGTGGCTGCCACGTCGTCGCGGGGCACCGCGCTCCGGCCGGTGGCGTCGGCCAGGTGCACCAGGCCGGTCCCCGGGTCGTCGGTCAGCCGGCCCGGCCGCAGGATCGTCCAGTCCAGCCCGGCGCGGGCGCGTACGTCCGCGTCCGCGGCGCCCTTCGCCCGGAGGTACGCGGCGAAGACCGGATCGGTGCCCTCCGGGGGCTCGCGGTCCGCGCCCATCGACGAGACGACCAGGAACCGGCGCACGCCCGCCGCCTCGGCCGCGTCCGCGAACAGTGCCGCCGCGCCGCGGTCCACGGTGTCCTTGCGCTCGATGCCGCTACCCGGCCCGGCACCCGCGGCGAAGACCGCCGCATCGGCCCCGGCCAGGTGCCGGGCGACATCCTCCACCGACGCCGACTCCAGGTCGCAGACCACCGGTTCGGCACCCGCGGCCAGCAGGTCGCCGGCCTGCTCCGGCCGGCGGATGATGCCCGCGACCTCGTCCCCGCGCCCGGCGAGCAGCCGCTCCAGCCGCAGTGCGATCTGACCATGTCCACCTGCGATGACAATGCGCATGATCCCGACCGTACGCCGAAGGGACTGCGGGGAGCGCGGGACCGGCCGGGAGGGGCGCGTTCTCGCTGCCGTCCGCGCCGGGGCCGGGCCTCAGCGCTGTGACTGCCGCGGCAGCTCCAGCGCCACCTCGGCCGCCGAGTCGCAGTACTCGCGCACCGCGCTGGTACGGGCCACCACCCGTCCGCGGTGGATCACGATCCGGCTGTACGCGAGCGAGAGCACCCCGGCGAGCCGCTCGCCGCGCACGGCCAGCAGCTCCGCTGGGAAGCCCGCCTCGACCCGCACCTCCGGCAGCCCCAGCGTGGTCCGGGCCGCCGCGCTCACCGTCTCGTACGCCGCCTCCGGGGTGGTCTCACCCAGGGAGGCCAGGAGGTACGCGGCCTCCAACGGGTCACCGCGCCCCACCGGGTTCGCCACGTCCCGCAGCGCCCCGCTGCCGGCCGCCACCCGTACCCCGGCGGCCCGCAGCAGCCGGACCGGCGCCGGGCGCGACACCCGCGAGCCGTGCCGCTCCAGGCCGGTGCAGTCGCCCTGGGGCAGGCAGACGACGGCGACATCGGCGGCGGCCAACTGCTCGGCGACCCGGCCCGCCACGCTGCGCGGCATCCGCGCCATCCCGGCGCAGGGGCCGAGGGCCACCCCCGGCCGCAGCCCGCCGGACATCGCCGCGAAGCGGGCCAGCCGGGCCGGGTCGTCGCCGTCGGTGTGCAGGTCCACCGGGCAGCCGTGCTCCCCGGCCAGTTCCAGCACCGTCTCGACGTACCCGGCCGGGTCGGGGTCCAGGTCCGGGCAGCCGCCGATGACCGAGGCGCCCATCTTCATCGCGTCCCGCAGCATCGCCAGGCCGTCCGCGCCCGCTACCCCGGTCAGCACCCGCGGCACCGCGACCGTCGCCAGATCGGCCAGCCCGCGCAGCGACCGGCGGGCCTGCAGCACCGCCTCCAGGGACCGCAGCCCCTGGACGTCGCCGATCCGCACATGGCTGCGGGAGGCGGTGGCGCCGTGCCCCAGCTGGAGCAGCGCCGCCTCGGTCGTCCGCCGCTGGACGTCCTCGGGCGAGCCGGAGGCGGGCCCGTCGGCGTCGGCGGTCAGCGCGGTGTCGCAGTGGGCGTGCGGCTCGGCGGGGGCGGGCAGCAGCAGATAGCCGGCCAGGTCGACCCGGGCGCCCTGGGGGGCGAGGCTGCCGGCCGTCCCCACGGCCTCGATGCGCCCGCCGCCGAGCCGTACGTCCACGGTGCGGCCGTCGACGAGCCGGGCGCCGCACAGGACCAGCGCGCCGGTGTCCGCCCTGGTGTGCCGGCCGGGGTCGCCCGGCGCTCCCGGCTGGGGCTGCGGCTGCGGCGAACTGCTGTCGGACATCGCGCTCCTCGAAGGCCCGGGCGTACAAGATCACGCAACGTGGATCCGAGATTAGGGCGCCGCCGGGGGAGCTTCGCGCAGGCGCGGAATAGTCGTACCGGTGTGGTGCGGGGGGCCGTTGGGGCGTGGCACGGATACGGATTTCACGTTTGGCGGCGGGCCGTGTAATGTCTTCATCGCTCGCCCCAATAGCTCAGTCGGCAGAGCGTCTCCATGGTAAGGAGAAGGTCTACGGTTCGATTCCGTATTGGGGCTCTGATGTGTGAGGTACCCGCCTTCGGGCGGGAACCACTCGCATCGAAGCGGTGTAGCTCAGTCGGTAGAGCAAGCGGCTCATAATCGCTGTGTCACCGGTTCAAGTCCGGTCACCGCTACTGACAGTAGCCGATTGTGGGGTCGGTCCTTCGATCGGCTACTCTTTTCTGCGTTCATCCGTCCATCCGTCCGTCAAGGAGCACTCCAGTGGCTGCCACCGACGTCCGCCCGAAGATCACGCTGGCCTGCGTGGAGTGCAAGGAGCGGAACTACATCACCAAGAAGAACCGGCGCAACAACCCGGACCGTCTTGAGATGAAGAAGCACTGCCCGCGCTGCAACTCGCACACCGCGCACCGCGAGACGCGATAACACAGGCTCGTCCGTGAGGCCGTCCCCAGTCCATGGGGGCGGCCTCACGGCGTTATCACCATCAGTACACGGAGGTTGCGAGCCCATGGCGCTCGATCAGTCCTTTGTCGGCCGTACGTACCCGGCCACCGAGCCGTACGAGGTCGGCCGGGAAAAGATTCGCGAATTCGCCGAGGCGATCGGTGACCCCAACCCCGCTTACACCGACGCCGAAGCAGCCAAGGCACTCGGTCACCCCGAGGTGATCGCACCGCCGACTTTTGTGTTCGCGATCACTTTCAAGGCGGCCGGACAGGTCATCGAGGATCCGCAACTGGGCCTGGATTACAGCCGGGTGGTGCACGGTGACCAGAAGTTCGTCTACACCCGGCCGGTGCGCAGCGGAGACCGGCTCGCCGTCACCTCCACCATCGAAGCGATCAAGACGATGGCGGGCAACGACATCATCGACATCCGGGGCGAGGTGCACGACGCGGCGGGCGAGCACGTCGTGACCGCGTTCACCAAGCTGGTGGCCCGCCGCGCCGAGGAGGCCTGACATGACCGCGAAGATCTCTTACGACGATGTCGAGGTCGGCACCGAGCTCCCGGCGCAGACCTTCCCCGTGAACCGCGCCACACTCGTGCGGTATGCGGGCGCCTCCGGTGACTTCAACCCCATCCACTGGAACGAGCGGTTCGCCAAGGAGGTCGGGCTGCCGGACGTGATCGCGCACGGCATGTTCACCATGGCCGAGGCGATCCGGGTGGTTACCGACTGGGCCGGCGACCCCGGCGCGGTCGCCGAGTACGGCGTGCGCTTCACCAAGCCCGTCGTGGTCCCCGACGACGACAACGGCGCGCTGATCGAGGTCAGCGCCAAGGTCGCGGCCAAGCTCGACGACGACGCCCGCACCGTCCGGGTGGACCTCACCGCGATGAGCGCCGGCCAGAAGGTGCTGGGCATGTCCCGCGCCGTGGTGCGGCTGGCCTGAACCGCCCCCCTGCGGACCGACGGAGGGGGCGGCCGGACCGGAGCGCCGGACTGCCCCCGTACTCTTGGGCGCGTGCAGGAACGCCACACGGAACACGACGCCCCCCTCGCCCCGCTGACCACCTTCCGGCTCGGCGGCCCGGCGACCCGCCTGACCACGGCCACCACGGACGACGAGGTGGTCGCCGCCGTCCGCGCGGCCGATGACGCCGGGACGCCCCTGCTGATCATCGGCGGCGGCAGCAACCTCGTCATCGGCGACAAGGGCTTCGACGGCACCGCCCTACGCATCGCCACCCGCGGTTGCACGCTCGACGGCACGGCGCTGGAGCTGGCCGCGGGCGAGAACTGGTCCGACGCGGTGGCCCGCACGGTCGAGGCCGGGCTGGCCGGCATCGAGTGCCTGGCCGGCATCCCCGGCTCGGCCGGTGCCACCCCCATCCAGAACGTGGGCGCGTACGGCCAAGAGGTCTCCAGCACGATCACCGAGGTCGTCGCCTACGACCGCCGGGCCGGCGAGACCGTCACGCTCTCCGGCGAGGAGTGCGGCTTCGGCTACCGCCACAGCCGTTTCAAAGCGCGCCCGGACCGCTTCGTGGTGCTGCGGGTGCGCTACGCCCTGGAGGACGCCGGCGGGCTCTCCGCGCCCCTGAAGTACGCCGAGACCGCCCGCGCGCTCGGCGTGGAGCCCGGGGACCGGGTCCCGGCGGCCGTCGCCCGGGAGACCGTCCTGGCGCTGCGTGCGGGCAAGGGCATGGTCCTGGACCCCGACGACCACGACACCTGGTCGGCCGGCTCCTTCTTCACCAACCCGATCCTCACCGAGGCCGATTACACCGCCTTCCTGGAGCGCGTCCGCGACCGCCTGGGCCCCGACACCGCCCCGCCCGCCTTCCCGGCCGGCGACGGGCTGGTGAAGACCTCCGCGGCCTGGCTCATCGACCGGGCCGGCTTCACCAAGGGCTACGGCACGGGCCCGGCCCGCATCTCCACCAAGCACACCCTCGCGCTCACCAACCGGGGCGGGGCGACCACTGAGGACCTGCTCGCGCTGGCCCGTGAGGTCCGGGACGGTGTCCGCGCGGCCTTCGGCGTCACCCTCGTCAACGAGCCGGTGACGGTCGGCGTCAGCCTCTGAAGCCTCTGACCGGGGGCGTCATCCGGCCAGCCAGGCGTCGATCTCCGCCAGCAGCCGCTGCTGCTCGTCCTGCGGGGCGCGGGAGCCGCGGACCGACTGGCGGGCCAGCTCGGCCAGTTCGGCGTCCGTGAAGTCGTGTGCGGTGCGCGCGATCTCGTACTGCGCGGCCAGCCGGGCGCCGAACAGCAGCGGGTCGTCCGCACCCAGCGCCATCGGCACCCCGGCCTCGAAGAGCGTCCGCAGCGGGACGTCCTCCGGCTTCTCGTAGACCCCCAGCGCCACGTTCGACGCCGGGCAGACCTCGCAGGTCACCCCGCGCGCGGCCAGCCGGCGCAGCAGCACGGGGTCCTCCGCGGCCCGTACGCCGTGCCCCACCCGTCCCGCGTGCAGATCGTCCAGGCAGTCCCGGACGCTGGCCGGCCCCGACAGCTCACCGCCGTGCGGCGCGGACAGCAGCCCGCCCTCCCGGGCGATGGCGAAGGCGCGGTCGAAGTCCCGCGCGAAACCTCGGCGTTCGTCGTTGGAGAGCCCGAAGCCGACCACCCCCCGGTCCGCATAGCGCACCGCCAGGCGGGCCAGCGTCCGGGCGTCCAACGGGTGCTTCATCCGGTTCGCCGCGACCAGGACGCGGATGCCCAGGCCGGTGTCGCGCGAGGCGCGCTGCACCGCGTCCAGGATGATCTCCAGCGCCGGGATCAGACCGCCCAGCCGCGGTGCGTACGAGGTCGGATCGACCTGGATCTCCAGCCAGCGCGACCCGTCCCGGACGTCCTCCTCCGCGGCCTCGTGCACCAGCCGCTGGATGTCCTCGGGCTCGCGCAGGCAGGAGCGGGCGATGTCGTACAGCCGCTGGAAGCGGAACCAGCCGCGCTCGTCCGTGGCCCGCAGTCTGGGCGGCTCCCCGCTGCGCAGTGCCTCCGGCAGATGGACGCCGTACTTGTCGGCGAGGTCTAGCAGGGTCGCGGACCGCATCGAACCGGTGAAGTGCAGGTGCAGATGGGCCTTGGGCAGCCGGCGCAGATCCCGGGCGGCGGCTCCCTCGTGGGCACGAGTGCTCTCCATCCGAGGATCTTGCCGCATCGGGCGGCACGCCGGTAGGGCCTTTCCCGAAGGGGTGTCCGGAAGAACGGGCGAGCGGGCGGCCGGACCCTCGTCCGGCCGCCCGCTCCGCTCACCTACGGAGATCCGGAGGTGCCTACTTGGCCTCCGCCAGCAGCTTCTGCAGCCGGGACACGCCCTCGACCAGGTCCTCGTCGCCGAGCGCGTAGGAAAGCCGCAGGTAGCCGGGGGTGCCGAAGGCCTCGCCCGGGACGACGGCGACCTCCGCCTCCTCCAGGATCAGCTCGGCCAGCTCCACGCTGCTCTGCGGGCGCTTGCCGCGGATCTCCTTGCCCAGGAGCCCCTTCACCGACGGGTAGGCGTAGAACGCGCCCTCCGGCTCCGGGCAGAGCACGCCGTCGATCTCGTTGAGCATCCGCACGATGGTCCGGCGGCGCCGGTCGAAGGAGACCTTCATCTCCTCGACGGCCTCCAGGTCGCCGGAGACGGCGGCGATGGCCGCGACCTGCGCGACGTTGGAGACGTTGGAGGTGGCGTGCGACTGCAGGTTCGCGGCGGCCTTGATGACGTCCTTGGGGCCGATCGCCCAGCCCACCCGCCAACCGGTCATCGCGTAGGTCTTGGCCACGCCGTTGACGATGATGCACTTGTCGCGCAGCTCGGGCACGACCACCGGCAGCGAGGAGAACTCCGCGTCGCCGTAGACCAGGTGCTCGTAGATCTCGTCGGTCAGCACCCACAGGCCGTGCTCGGCGGCCCAGCGGCCGACCGCCTCGACCTGCTCGCGGGTGTAGACCGCACCGGTCGGGTTCGACGGGGAGACGAACAGCAGCACCTTCGTGCGCTCCGTGCGGGCCGCCTCCAGCTGCTCGACCGACACGCGGTAGCCGGTGGTCTCGTCGGCCACCACCTCGACCGGCACACCGCCGGCCAGCCGGATCGACTCGGGGTAGGTGGTCCAGTACGGCGCGGGGACGATGACCTCGTCGCCCGGGTCCAGGATGGCGGCGAACGCCTCGTAGATGGCCTGCTTGCCGCCGTTCGTCACCAGGACGTTCGCGGCCTCGATCTCGTAACCGGAGTCACGCAGCGTCTTCGCGGCGATCGCGGTCTTCAGCTCGGGGAGGCCGCCGGCCGGGGTGTAGCGGTGGTACTTCGGGTTGCGGCAGGCCTCGACCGCCGCCTCGACGATGTAGTCGGGCGTGGGGAAGTCGGGCTCACCGGCGCCGAAGCCGATCACCGGGCGTCCGGCAGCCTTGAGAGCCTTCGCCTTGGCGTCGACGGCGAGGGTCGCGGACTCGGAGATCGAACCGACGCGGGCCGAGACCCGGCGGTCGGTGGGGGACGATGCGGAAGGGGTTGCAGCGCTCATATATGCATCGTTGCAGACCCCTCACGGGCCCGACACACGGGTTTGCGGGGCATCACCGGGACAATCGTGTTCGACGCCCGGCCCGGAACCACGTACACTCGCTGACCGTTGGCTCCCAACAGGCCGCCGCGGCTCACGCACTTAGTGCACTCGGTCGCATGCGGTAGGTTGGGGGAACCACAAAGGGTCGTAGCTCAATTGGTAGAGCACTGGTCTCCAAAACCAGCGGTTGGGGGTTCAAGTCCCTCCGGCCCTGCTACACGCACTCTCACCGTAGTGCGTGCAGGCGTACGTATGCACCGCCGTGCGGCTCCACCGGGCGCGGCACGGCCACGACCCGGATTCAGGTGAGGACGAGTGACGGACGCCCTGGGCTCCATCGACATGCCTGAGCGCGGTCGTTCCGAGGACGAGGCCGCGGGGTCCGAGAAGAAGCCCCGTCGTGGCGGCAAGCGCGGCAAGAAGGGCCCCTTCGCACGCCTCGCGCTCTTCTACCGCCAGATCGTCGCTGAGCTCCGCAAGGTCGTCTGGCCCACGCGTGGCCAGCTGTCGACGTACACCAGTGTGGTGATCGTCTTCGTTGTCATCATCATCGGTCTCGTAACCGTGATTGACTTGGGAATCAACCGAGTCGTCGGGTACGTCTTCGGCTGATCCCGCGGAGGGCGCCTGCGCGGGCGCCCCTTTCGCATGTTCAACCCCTTGAAGCCAGGAAGAAGCAGCCACCGTGTCTGACCCGAACCTGAACGACGCCGCCGAATCCGTCGAGGCGGCAGAGGCTGACGTTGACGCGGCTGCCTCTGCCGAGGTCGAGGGCGACGACACCTCCGTTGACATCGTCGAGAACGCCGACCACGTCGACGAGGACGATGAGCTCGACGCCGAGGACGCTGCCGCCGGCGAGCCCGCCGAAGAGGCCGCGGTGCACGTCGAGGAGGAGGCCGACGCCACCGCCGAGGTCGCCGAGGACGAGTCCGCCGAGGAGCAGGAGCCGGTCGATCCGGTGGCCGCCCTCCGTGACGAGCTGCGCGGCCTGCCCGGCGAGTGGTACGTCATCCACACCTACGCGGGCTACGAGAACCGCGTGAAGACCAACCTCGAACAGCGCGCCGTCTCGCTGAACGTCGAGGACTACATCTTCCAGGCCGAGGTGCCGCAGGAAGAGGTCGCCCAGATCAAGAACGGCGAGCGCAAGACCATCCGCCAGAACAAGCTCCCGGGCTACGTCCTGGTGCGCATGGACCTGACGAACGAGTCCTGGGGCGTCGTCCGCAACACGCCGGGCGTCACCGGCTTCGTCGGCAACGCCTACGACCCCTACCCGCTGACCCTGGACGAGATCGTCAAGATGCTCGCCCCGGAGGCCGAGGAGAAGGCCGCCAAGGAGGCCGCCGCGGCCGAGGGCAAGCCGGCGCCGTCCCGCAAGGTCGAGGTCCAGGTGCTGGACTTCGAGGTGGGCGACTCGGTCACGGTCACCGACGGTCCGTTCGCGACGCTGCAGGCGACGATCAACGAGATCAACGCCGACTCGAAGAAGGTCAAGGGCCTGGTCGAGATCTTCGGCCGGGAGACCCCGGTCGAGCTGTCCTTCGACCAGATCCAGAAGAACTGACCGCGCACAACTGAACCGGAGGGGCCCCGGCCCTTCCGGACACCGGCTGCCGACCAGGTCAGACGGGCCCGAGGGCCGGTCTGACCTGCTCGGTTTTTGGCCGCACGACCATACCCGTTATCGTTGTGCGGTATGCCTCCATCTGGATGACCGGATGGAACGGCGAAACACCTCTCACTAGGACCCGGAGAGAGCATGCCTCCCAAGAAGAAGAAGGTCACGGGGCTTATCAAGCTCCAGATCCAGGCCGGCGCCGCGAACCCGGCCCCGCCGGTTGGCCCCGCGCTGGGTCAGCACGGCGTCAACATCATGGAGTTCTGCAAGGCCTACAACGCCGCGACCGAGTCGCAGCGTGGCATGGTCGTGCCGGTGGAGATCACGGTCTACGAGGACCGTTCCTTCACCTTCGTCACCAAGACCCCGCCGGCCGCGAAGCTCATCCTGAAGGCCGCGGGCGTGGAGAAGGGCTCCGGCGAGCCGCACAAGACCAAGGTCGCCAAGATCACCCGCGACCAGGTCCGTGACATCGCCACCACCAAGATGCCCGACCTGAACGCCAACGACCTGGACGCCGCCGAGAAGATCATCGCCGGCACCGCCCGTTCCATGGGCATCACGGTCGAGGGCTGACCTCCAGCCCGTAAGGCACCTCCGTGGCAGGGCCAGGCGCTGGCCCGGACCACGACTCCACACCCACTGCACCAGGAGCAGAAGTGAAGCGCAGCAAGACTCTTCGCAACGCGGACGCGAAGATCGACCGGGAGCGTCTGTACGCCCCGCTCGAGGCCGTCCGTCTCGCCAAGGACACCTCGTCCGCCAAGTTCGACGCGACCGTCGAGGTCGCCATGCGTCTGGGTGTCGACCCGCGCAAGGCCGACCAGATGGTCCGTGGCACCGTGAACCTCCCGCACGGCACCGGTAAGACCGCCCGGGTCCTGGTCTTCGCGACCGGCGACCGTGCTGCGGCCGCGGAAGCCGCCGGCGCCGACATCGTCGGCTCGGACGAACTGATCGACGAGGTCTCCAAGGGTCGTCTGGACTTCGACGCCGTCGTCGCCACCCCGGACCTCATGGGCAAGGTCGGCCGCCTCGGCCGCGTGCTCGGTCCCCGTGGTCTGATGCCGAACCCGAAGACCGGCACCGTCACCCCGGATGTCGCCAAGGCTGTCACCGACATCAAGGGCGGCAAGATCGAGTTCCGCGTGGACAAGCACGCGAACCTCCACTTCATCATCGGCAAGGTCTCCTTCGACGAGACCAAGCTGGTGGAGAACTACGCCGCGGCGCTCGAGGAGATCAACCGCCTCAAGCCGTCCGCCGCCAAGGGCCGTTACATCAAGAAGGCCACCATCACCACCACGATGGGCCCCGGCATCCCGCTGGACGCCAACCGCACCCGCAACCTCCTCGTCGAGGACGAGGCCGTCTGATCTCCCCGATCGACGCCTCGTAGCGCGTAGCTGCCGTCAGGCCCCGAACTCCCCAGGGAGTTCGGGGCCTGACGCATGCGGTGTCACCCGTCTGGTCTAGAGTCGGCCCCGAGGTCCATAAAAGAAAACTAAGGGGGAGCCTCAAGTGCGCACCATGCGTATGGCCGCTGCAGCGGCGGGAGTTGTCATGCTGGTGGGCGGTCTGACCGCCTGTAACAGCGGCAAGAGCGACGACAACGCCGGCGGCAGCGGCGGTGGGGCGGGAGCCGGAAAGTCTCCGCTGCAGGCGGCGCTGGCGTCGCTGAAGACGGCCTCGCAGCAGACGGACGGCAAGAAGTCCGCGAAGATCGACGGCACCCAGAAGACCGGCCCGACCACCCGCACCATGAAGGGCGCGATGGACTGGTCGAACGGCATCCAGATGCAGCTGGACATCACCATGTCCGGCGGTCCGGCCGCGGGCAAGCCGATGAAGGCGCTGTACACCCCCGACGCGATGTACATGAACATGGGCATGCCGATGGGCGGCAAGTCCTGGATCAAGTACGACTACGACATGCTGGCCAAGCAGGCCGGCCCGTCGGGCGCGCTGATCAAGGACATGATGCAGAACAACGACCCGAGCAAGTCGGTCGAGTTGCTGATCGCCTCCGGCAAGGTCAAGGAGGCCGGCAAGGAGGACGTGCGCGGTGTGCAGGCGACCCACTACACCGGCACCGTCGACGTGGCCGAGCTGACCAAGATGCAGGCCAAGAACCTCACCGACGCCGATATGAAGGGGCTGGAGCGCCAGCTGAAGGCGACCGGTGCCTCCACGGAGACCATCGACCTGTGGATCGGCCCGGACAACCTGCTGGTGAAGAAGCGCGAGCAGATGAACGGCAAGCAGCCCTACGACTCCACCATCTTCTACTCGGACTACGGCACCAAGGTGTCGGTGACCCCGCCCCCGGCGAGCGACACCGTGACCCCTCCGGCCTCCTGAGCCCGCGGCGCTGAGGGACGTCACCGGCGTCCCTCAGCGCCGATTTGCCTGCCGCGGGCTGCTCCCGTACCGTATCCGGGAAGCCAAAGACCGCTGGTTGTCTCTGCGCGTCCGATCCCGGGCGTGTGGTGGCCGAAGGATCCGCTAGCTGCGGACGGCCTGCGCAGGTGACTGAGGAAGAACTCCCGGGCGTCAGCCTGGTCGAGTCTCGCCCCGTGCGCCTGCGCCGGGGCGTTTGTTTTGCCCAGCCCCTTCTGCGCGGTCCTCATCACCCGGAAGGAGGCCGAGGCTCATGGCGACGTCCGACAAGATCGCAGCCGTTGCAGAGATCACGGAGAAGCTCCGTGACTCCAATGCAGCAGTTGTGACCTCTTACACCGGACTGACTGTGGCACAGCTCAAGGAGCTGCGCCGTTCTCTCGGCGAGAACGCTCAGTACCGTGTGGTGAAGAACACGCTGACCAAGATCGCGGCCCAGGAGGCCGGGATTCCGCTGGACGAGCACCTCAATGGCTCGACGGCTGTCGCTTTCGTCACCGGTGACCCGGTCGAGGCGGCGAAGGGTCTTCGTGACTTCGCCAAGGAGAACCCCTCTCTCGTCATCAAGGGCGGTGTCCTTGACGGCAAGGCGCTGTCCGCCGACGAGATCAAGAAGCTTGCGGACCTCGAGTCCCGCGAGGTTCTGCTCGCCAAGCTGGCGGGCGCCATGAAGGGCAAGCAGTCCCAGGCTGCCGCGCTCTTCCAGGCGCTTCCCTCGAAGTTCGTCCGCACCGCGGAGGCGCTTCGTGCCAAGCAGGCCGAGCAGGGCGGTGCCGAGTAATTCGGCTCGCACATTGGCAGCCGCTGCCTAGGTACGCCTAGGCAGGGAGGCCACAGCGGGCCCGACGTACGCCCGCCTCACATGTACATCCGGCACCAGCCGAATTAGTGGAAGGACCGCCCATCATGGCGAAGCTCAGCCAGGAAGACCTGCTCGCGCAGTTCGAGGAGATGACCCTCATCGAGCTCTCCGAGTTCGTGAAGGCCTTCGAGGAGAAGTTCGACGTCACCGCTGCCGCCCCGGCCGCCGTCGTCGCCGCCGGTGTCCCCGGTGCCCCGGCCGCCGCCGCCGAGGAGGAGAAGGACGAGTTCGACGTCATCCTCACCGGTGCCGGCGACAAGAAGATCCAGGTCATCAAGGTCGTGCGTGAGCTGACCTCCCTGGGCCTGAAGGAGGCCAAGGACCTCGTGGACGGCACCCCGAAGCCGGTCCTCGAGAAGGTCGCCAAGGACGCCGCCGAGAAGGCCGCCGAGGCCCTCAAGGGCGCCGGTGCCTCCGTCGAGGTCAAGTGACCCCACTGAGTCTCTGACTCACGTCCTGAGCGCCTGAGGCGTAACGGACGACCAGCCAAGGGCGATCACCCATGCGGGTGGTCGCCCTTCGGCGTGCTCGCCACGGCTGCATTGCCTCGCGCCGGAGTGCGAGTATGGTGATCTTCGTTGCCCGGACGTGCTCCCATGTGACGATCTCGCAGAGGTGGGGGGCCTTGACGAACCGGACGCGGCGCGCAATTCTCGGGACGCGACGCAGAAGCGATCCAGGGTTCGAGGCATGGATCGCCGACGAAGAGGGAAGCATCGGTGTGCGCCACTGGCGCAGGGCTTTCGGCAGGCGCAGGGCATTGAGAAGAACAAACGAGGGGATCCTCCGCTGCGGAGGACGCGACTTCCCGGAGGAGAAGATCGGTATCACGGCGCTGAACCGGTCTCCGGAAACTCGCCCTGGACATCAGTGGGCCTTGTGGCTACACTGACCCTTTGCGCTGCCTGTTAGCTGCTCCCTGCCCGTCACCAGGGGCATATCCGAGCCCGAGCAAAGCTGGATGATCGGCCCTGACCTGGGCTTTCCCTCAGTCTGCTCGATTCGGAACCGGTACGCGCGTAGTGAGTCCGAGCCCTCGGAAGGACCCCCTCTTGGCCGCCTCGCGCAACGCCTCGACTGCCAATACGAACAACGGCGACAGCACCGCCCCGCTGCGCATCTCTTTTGCGAAGATCAAGGAGCCCCTCGGGGTTCCGAACCTCCTTGCGCTGCAGACCGAAAGCTTCGACTGGCTGCTCGGCAATGCCGCATGGAAGGGTCGCGTCGAGGCTGCGCTGGAGAGTGGGCAGGAAGTCCCCACCAAGTCCGGTCTGGAGGAGATCTTCGAAGAGATCTCCCCGATCGAGGACTTCTCCGGGTCGATGTCGCTGACGTTCCGCGACCACCGCTTCGAGCCTCCGAAGAACTCCATCGACGAGTGCAAGGAGCGCGACTTCACGTACGCCGCGCCGCTCTTCGTCACCGCTGAGTTCACGAACAACGAGACCGGCGAGATCAAGTCCCAGACGGTCTTCATGGGCGACTTCCCGCTCATGACGAACAAGGGCACCTTCTGCATCAACGGCACCGAGCGTGTCGTCGTCTCGCAGCTGGTGCGCTCGCCGGGTGTCTACTTCGACAGCTCCATCGACAAGACGTCCGACAAGGACATCTTCTCCGCCAAGATCATCCCGTCCCGGGGTGCCTGGCTGGAGATGGAGATCGACAAGCGCGACATGGTCGGCGTCCGCATCGACCGTAAGCGCAAGCAGTCCGTGACCGTCCTGCTCAAGGCGCTCGGGTGGACCACCGAGCAGATCCTCGAGGAGTTCGGCGAGTACGAGTCCATGCGCGCCACCCTGGAGAAGGACCACACCCAGGGCCAGGACGACGCGCTGCTGGACATCTACCGCAAGCTGCGTCCGGGCGAGCCGCCGACCCGCGAGGCCGCGCAGACGCTGCTGGAGAACCTCTACTTCAACCCCAAGCGCTACGACCTCGCCAAGGTCGGCCGCTACAAGGTCAACAAGAAGCTCGGCGGCGACGAGCCGCTCGACGCCGGTGTGCTCACCACCGACGACATCATCGCCACGATCAAGTACCTGGTGAAGCTGCACGCCGGTGAGACCGAGACGATCGGCGAGAACGGCACCGAGATCGTCGTCGAGACCGACGACATCGACCACTTCGGCAACCGTCGTCTGCGCAACGTGGGCGAGCTCATCCAGAACCAGGTCCGCACGGGTCTGGCTCGTATGGAGCGCGTCGTCCGCGAGCGCATGACCACCCAGGACGTCGAGGCGATCACGCCGCAGACCCTGATCAACATCCGGCCGGTCGTCGCCTCCATCAAGGAGTTCTTCGGCACCAGCCAGCTGTCCCAGTTCATGGACCAGACCAACCCGCTGTCGGGTCTGACCCACAAGCGCCGTCTGTCGGCGCTGGGCCCGGGTGGTCTCTCCCGTGAGCGGGCCGGCCTGGACGTCCGTGACGTGCACCCCTCGCACTACGGCCGCATGTGCCCGATCGAGACCCCCGAAGGCCCGAACATCGGTCTGATCGGCTCGCTGGCCTCGTACGGCCGGGTCAACGTCTTCGGCTTCATCGAGACCCCGTACCGCAAGGTCGTCGACGGCCAGGTCACGGAGGAGGTGGCCTACCTCACCGCCGATGAGGAGGACCGCTTCCTGATCGCCCAGGCCAACGCCAAGCTCAGCGAGGACATGCGCTTCTCCGAGCAGCGTGTGCTGGTCCGCCGCCGTGGCGGCGAGGTCGACCTGGTCCCCGCCGACGAGGTCGACTTCATGGACGTCTCGCCGCGCCAGATGGTGTCGGCCGCGACCGCCATGATCCCGTTCCTCGAGCACGACGACGCCAACCGCGCGCTCATGGGCTCGAACATGATGCGCCAGGCCGTTCCGCTGATCAAGGCGGAGTCGCCGCTGGTCGGTACCGGCATGGAGTACCGCTGTGCGGTCGACGCCGGCGACGTCATCAAGGCGGAGAAGGACGGTGTGGTCCAGGAGGTCTCCGCGGACTACATCACCGTCGCCAACGACGACGGTACGTACACCACGTACCGCGTCGCCAAGTTCACCCGCTCCAACCAGGGCACCTCCTTCAACCAGAAGGTCGTCGTGGACGAGGGCGCGCGGGTCATCGAGGGCCAGGTCCTCGCCGACGGTCCGTCCACGGACGAGGGCGAGATGGCGCTCGGCAAGAACCTGCTCGTGGCGTTCATGCCGTGGGAGGGTCACAACTACGAGGACGCGATCATCCTGTCGCAGCGCCTCGTGCAGGACGACGTCCTCTCCTCGATCCACATCGAGGAGCACGAGGTCGACGCCCGTGACACCAAGCTCGGCCCCGAGGAGATCACCCGGGACATCCCGAACGTCTCCGAGGAGGTCCTCTCCGACCTCGACGAGCGCGGCATCATCCGGATCGGTGCCGAGGTCGTCGCCGGCGACATCCTCGTCGGCAAGGTCACGCCCAAGGGTGAGACCGAGCTGACCCCCGAGGAGCGCCTGCTGCGCGCGATCTTCGGTGAGAAGGCGCGCGAGGTGCGCGACACCTCGCTGAAGGTGCCGCACGGTGAGATCGGCAAGGTCATCGGCGTCCGCGTCTTCGACCGCGAAGAGGGCGACGAGCTTCCCCCGGGCGTGAACCAGCTGGTCCGCGTCTACGTCGCGCAGAAGCGCAAGATCACCGACGGTGACAAGCTCGCCGGCCGTCACGGCAACAAGGGCGTCATCTCGAAGATCCTGCCGGTCGAGGACATGCCGTTCCTGGAGGACGGCACCCCGGTCGACATCATCCTCAACCCGCTGGGTGTCCCGTCCCGAATGAACCCGGGACAGGTCCTGGAGATCCACCTCGGCTGGCTCGCCAGCCAGGGCTGGAAGGTCGAGGGCTCCGAGGACTGGCAGCAGCGTCTGCAGGCGATCGGCGCCGACGACGTCGCGCCGCGCACCAACGTCGCGACCCCGGTCTTCGACGGTGCGCGCGAGGACGAGCTGGCGGGTCTGTTCGACTCGACGCTCCCCAACCGCGACGGTGAGCGGATGGTCAAGAGCTCGGGCAAGGCCCAGCTGTTCGACGGCCGCTCCGGTGAGCCGTTCCCGGACCCGATCTCGGTCGGGTACATGTACATCCTCAAGCTGCACCACCTGGTCGACGACAAGCTGCACGCCCGCTCGACCGGTCCGTACTCGATGATCACCCAGCAGCCGCTGGGTGGTAAGGCTCAGTTCGGTGGTCAGCGCTTCGGTGAGATGGAGGTGTGGGCGCTGGAGGCTTACGGCGCCGCATACGCCCTCCAGGAGCTGCTGACGATCAAGTCCGACGACGTCACCGGCCGCGTGAAGGTCTACGAGGCCATCGTCAAGGGCGAGAACATCCCCGAGCCCGGCATCCCCGAGTCCTTCAAGGTGCTCATCAAGGAGATGCAGTCCCTGTGCCTCAACGTGGAGGTGCTGTCCTCGGACGGCATGTCCATCGAGATGCGCGACACCGACGAGGACGTCTTCCGCGCTGCGGAGGAGCTCGGCATCGACCTGTCCCGGCGCGAGCCGAGCAGCGTCGAAGAGGTCTGACGGGTCTGGCCGGGACCTGCTCGTACGGACAGGTCCCGGCCCCGCCCCGGACCCCGACAGACCATAGAGACACGACCCTGAGAGGGATTGACGCATAGTGCTCGACGTCAACTTCTTCGACGAGCTGCGGATCGGCCTCGCCACCGCTGACGACATCCGTCAGTGGTCCCACGGTGAGGTCAAGAAGCCGGAGACCATCAACTACCGCACCCTCAAGCCCGAAAAGGACGGACTCTTCTGCGAGAAGATCTTCGGTCCGACCCGGGACTGGGAGTGCTACTGCGGTAAGTACAAGCGCGTCCGCTTCAAGGGCATCATCTGCGAGCGGTGCGGCGTCGAGGTCACTCGCGCCAAGGTGCGCCGTGAGCGGATGGGCCACATTGAGCTGGCCGCTCCCGTGACCCACATCTGGTACTTCAAGGGCGTGCCGAGCCGGCTGGGCTACCTGCTGGACCTGGCGCCCAAGGACCTCGAGAAGGTCATCTACTTCGCCGCCTACATGATCACGTGGGTGGACGAGGAGCGCCGCACGCGCGACCTGCCCTCGCTGGAGGCCCACGTCTCCGTCGAGCGTCAGCAGATCGAGCAGCGCCGCGACTCCGACCTGGAGGCCCGCGCCAAGAAGCTCGAGACCGACCTGGCCGAGCTGGAGGCCGAGGGCGCCAAGGCGGACGTTCGCCGCAAGGTGCGTGAGGGCGCCGAGCGCGAGATGAAGCAGCTGCGTGACCGTGCGCAGCGCGAGATCGACCGTCTCGACGAGGTCTGGAACCGCTTCAAGAACCTCAAGGTCCAGGACCTGGAGGGCGACGAGCTGCTCTACCGCGAGCTGCGGGACCGCTTCGGCACGTACTTCGACGGTTCGATGGGTGCCGCTGCCCTGCAGAAGCGCCTGGAGACCTTCGACCTCGACGAGGAGGCCGAGCGCCTCCGCGAGATCATCCGTACCGGCAAGGGCCAGAAGAAGACCCGTGCGCTCAAGCGCCTGAAGGTCGTCTCCGCCTTCCTGCAGACCCGCAACAGCCCCAAGGGCATGGTGCTGGACTGCATCCCGGTGATCCCGCCGGACCTGCGTCCGATGGTGCAGCTGGACGGTGGCCGCTTCGCGACCTCCGACCTGAACGACCTGTACCGCCGTGTGATCAACCGCAACAACCGCCTGAAGCGGCTTCTCGACCTCGGCGCGCCCGAGATCATCGTGAACAACGAGAAGCGCATGCTCCAGGAGGCCGTGGACGCCCTCTTCGACAACGGTCGTCGTGGTCGCCCGGTCACCGGTCCCGGTAACCGCCCGCTGAAGTCCCTCAGCGACATGCTGAAGGGCAAGCAGGGCCGCTTCCGTCAGAACCTGCTCGGTAAGCGAGTCGACTACTCGGCGCGTTCCGTCATCGTCGTCGGCCCGCAGCTCAAGCTGCACCAGTGCGGTCTGCCCAAGGCCATGGCGCTGGAGCTCTTCAAGCCGTTCGTGATGAAGCGCCTGGTGGACCTGAACCACGCGCAGAACATCAAGTCGGCCAAGCGCATGGTCGAGCGCGGCCGCACCGTGGTGTACGACGTCCTCGAAGAGGTCATCGCCGAGCACCCGGTGCTGCTGAACCGTGCGCCCACCCTGCACCGCCTCGGCATCCAGGCCTTCGAGCCGCAGCTGGTCGAGGGCAAGGCCATTCAGATCCACCCGCTCGTCTGCACCGCGTTCAACGCGGACTTCGACGGTGACCAGATGGCCGTCCACCTCCCGCTGTCCGCGGAGGCGCAGGCCGAGGCCCGCATCCTGATGCTGTCCTCGAACAACATCCTCAAGCCGGCCGACGGCCGTCCGGTCACCATGCCGACCCAGGACATGGTGCTCGGCCTCTTCTTCCTCACCACGGATGAAGAGGAGCGCGAGGTCAAGGGCGAGGGCCGGGCCTTCGGCTCGGTCGCCGAGGCGATCATGGCCTTCGACGCCCGCGAGCTCTCGCTGCAGGCGAAGGTCGACATCCGCTTCCCGATCGGCACCGTCCCGCCCCGCGGCTGGACCCCGCCGGTTCCGGAGGAGGGCGAGCCCGAGTGGCAGCAGGGTGACAGCTTCCGGCTGCGGACGACCCTGGGCCGTGCGCTCTTCAACGAGCTGCTGCCCGAGGACTACCCGTTCGTCGACTACTCGGTGGGCAAGAAGCAGCTCTCCGCGATCGTCAACGACCTGGCCGAGCGCTACCCCAAGGTCATCGTGGCGGCGACGCTCGACAACCTGAAGGCGGCCGGCTTCCACTGGGCGACCCGTTCCGGCGTCACCGTCGCCGTCTCGGACATCGTCGTGCCGGAGGCCAAGAAGGCCATCGTCGCGGGCTACGAGGCCCAGGACGAGAAGGTCCAGAAGCAGTACGAGCGCGGTCTGATCACCAAGGACGAGCGCACTCAGGAACTGATCAACATCTGGACCAAGGCGACCAACGAGGTCGCCGAGGCGATGAACGAGAACTTCCCCAAGACGAACCCCATCTTCATGATGGTTGACTCGGGTGCCCGAGGAAACATGATGCAGATGCGGCAGATCGCCGGTATGCGTGGTCTGGTGTCGAACGCGAAGAACGAGACCATCCCGCGTCCGATTAAGGCGTCGTTCCGCGAGGGCCTGTCCGTGCTGGAGTACTTCATCTCCACCCACGGTGCCCGTAAGGGTCTGGCGGACACCGCCCTTCGTACCGCCGACTCCGGTTACCTCACCCGTCGTCTGGTCGACGTCTCCCAGGACGTCATCATTCGCGAGGAGGACTGCGGCACCGAGCGCGGCCTCAAGCTGCGGATCGCCTCGAAGGACGCCGCCGGTGTCCTGCGCAAGGCGGACGACGTCGAGTCCAGCGTCTACGCCCGCATGCTGGCCGAGGACGTCGTCGTCGACGGCAAGGTCGTCGCCTCGGCGAACGTCGACCTCGGTGACGTGCTCATCGACCAGCTGATCATGCACGGCGTCGAGGAGGTCAAGACCCGCTCGGTCCTGACCTGTGAGTCCGCGGTCGGCACCTGTGCCTTCTGCTACGGCCGTTCGCTGGCCACCGGCAAGCTGGTCGACATCGGTGAGGCGGTCGGCATCATCGCCGCCCAGTCCATCGGTGAGCCCGGCACCCAGCTGACGATGCGTACCTTCCACACCGGTGGTGTGGCTGGTGACGACATCACCCTGGGTCTGCCGCGTGTCGTCGAGCTCTTCGAGGCCCGTACGCCCAAGGGTGTCGCCCCGATCTCGGAGGCGGCCGGCCGCGTCCGGATCGAGGAGACCGAGAAGACCAAGAAGGTCGTCGTCACCCCGGATGACGGCAGCGACGAGATGGCGTACGGCGTCTCCAAGCGTGCCCGTCTCCTGGTCGGCGAGGGTGACCACGTCACGGTCGGCCAGCCGATGACCGTGGGTGCGATCAACCCGCACGACGTGCTGCGGATCCTCGGCCAGCGCGCCGTCCAGGTCCACCTGGTCGGCGAGGTCCAGAAGGTCTACAACAGCCAGGGCGTGGCCATCCACGACAAGCACATCGAGATCATCATCCGGCAGATGCTGCGCCGTGTGACGATCATCGAGTCCGGCGACGCGGAGCTGCTGCCGGGCGAGCTCGTGGAGCGCACGAAGTTCGAGGGCGAGAACCGTCGTGTCGTGGCGGAAGGCGGCCACCCGGCCTCCGGCCGTCCGCAGCTGATGGGTATCACCAAGGCTTCGCTGGCCACCGAGTCCTGGCTGTCGGCGGCGTCCTTCCAGGAGACGACCAGGGTCCTGACCGATGCGGCGATCAACGCCAAGTCGGACTCCCTGATCGGCCTCAAGGAGAACGTCATCATCGGTAAGCTCATCCCGGCCGGTACGGGCCTGTCCCGCTACCGCAACATCCGGGTCGAGCCCACCGAGGAGGCCAAGGCCGCGATGTACTCGGCCGTCGGTTACGACGACATCGACTACTCGCCCTTCGGCACCGGCTCCGGCCAGGCGGTCCCGCTGGAGGACTACGACTACGGCCCGTACAACCAGTAATCCTGGTCCGTACGACAGCGACAGGGCGGCCACCCCGATGGGGTGGCCGCCCTGCGGCATTCAAGGGGACGGTGTGGCGGTGTCAGCCCCGCTGCCTCAGATACGGCTCCAGATGGTGCAGGCGGGTGTGGTACGCCGGGTGCGAGGAGAGGAGCCCGGCCAGGATGCCGGGGCGATGGACCTGCTGTCCGGCCTGCAAGGCAGCTGCCTCGGCCGCTCGTTCGCCGGTGTGCATGGTGGACAGCACCTCACTGAGCATGGGCGCGAAGCCGAGAGCCGCGGCATGCCGGTCGGCCCGCAGCTCTGACCGCCGTCCCACCGCCGCGAGCAGATACGGAGCGATCAGCACCGGCAGCACGAGGTACCAGAGCGAGATGGTCAGGAACAGCACCAGTGGCCCGAGCACCAGGAAGAGCAGTCCGGTCGCGGCCGCTGAGAAGCGGCTGGTGACCAGGAAGACCAAGCGGGCAACCGTACGCAGGGCCGCCCACGCCAGTCGGCCGGGAAGCGAGTACCAGTAGCCCAGCAGTGAGGACCAGGCGTGGCCGCCGGTGTGGTGCCCGAGCTCATGCGCGAGTACGGCGGCCAGCTGGCCGTTGGGCAGGTGGTCGAGCGAGAAGCGGGTCACGCCGACGATGTGCCCGGCGGCGGCGTACGCATTGAGCTCCTCGCTCTCCTCGATCCACAGCTCGTACGCGCGGCCGTCCACTCCCGCGCGGGCGGCCACCTCTCGCCATGCGGCAGCGAGCCGGTCGCGTTCCTGGAGCGTGGGGTAGCGGAAGCCCAGGACATGGCGGGCGAAGAAGCTCTCGGTGGGCCGGTGGAAGGCGAGTGCACCCGAAGCGATCCAGAGCGCGGTGGGCAGCCAACCGAGGTCGGGCAGCAGCATGTAGGAGACGCCGGCGATCAGGGCGAGGCTGCACAGGAATCCGGGGACGTGCAGTAGCAGAGTGCCGATGGTGGTGGCGTCGGCACCGCGCTGCTGCTCTTTGAGATGGACGCGGCGTGGACCGAAGGTCATTTCGTGCGGATGCGGGGGGTCAGAAGGGGTGTCGGACGGCGGACCGTACACGTCCTGCAGTGGGGTGGCCGGGCGTTCCGGCTCGGGGGTGGGGTACGGGGGCGCGTCCGTAGGGGAGGTGGGGCCGGGGTATCGGGGTGGGTGTGGTGGCTGAGGCGTCGCACCCTGGTCCGGATAGGGCGGCGGTGCCGAGCTGGCCGGCGGCGGACCGGCCTCGGGGTAGTGCGGCCGGGGCGGATTCGGCATGAGGGTGGGCTCCTTTCCCCAAGTCAGCCGAGGAGGAACGCTCCCGGCAGCAGCAGTGCGCCGGCGCAGAAGGCGCCCAGCCCGATACGTATCCATCGGTGCTTGCTGCCGACGATGCGGCTGTTCTCCATCAATGCGTCGATGAGTGCTGCGGTCGGATCGCGTTCGGTGTCCGCGAGAGCACGGTCCAACTCGGACTGTGCCGCGGCACGTTGGATGTCCGCGAAGTAGGTGACCGGCCGCCCTGGCTGCCAGCGGCTTCTCCGGTATCGGGGCACCACGGCCATGAGCAGGGCGATCAGTGAGACGACCAGGGCTCCGCAGCCCAGCCACCAGGCGGCGGCCGCCGGTGCGGACAGGGCCGACGGCCGCCAGTCGCGTGCTGCCAGCACCCCGCTGAGCAGGCCCGCCGTCAGGCCGAGCGCGCCGACCAGCACCGATGCCTTGCTGTCGGCACGGGCGATCTCGCCGCGCAGGTCTCCGAGCAGCCGGATGCCGGTGGTCGACCCGGGGGGCGGTGGGGTGGCGGTGGAAGGTCCGGTGGTCATGACGGCGGGGTCTCCTTGCGGCGGTCAGTGCTGCGGGGACGGGCCGTCGTCGGGCCCGTCGGCACGACGGCCCCCCTTGTGCAGGGAGGGCGGTGCGGGCGGTGTGCTTCGCTCCGCCGTGCCATGGGGAGGCGTGCCGTACGGAGCGGCGTTCCCGTACCCGCCCGGAGCGGGTGGCACATGCGGCGGGTGTGCGGGCGGCGGTGGTACATGCGGCACCTGAGGCTGCTTCTCCTGCGGCGAGGCGAGTGCCGGTCCGTTCGCCACGCCCGGCAGCCGCTGGTTGAGAAAATCCTGGAGCGTCCGGAGCGCGATCCGCTTCGGCTCTTCGAGCTCGTACTCCTCGGCGGCGTCCCCTTTGATGATCTCGGTGGCGAGCTCCATCTGGCTCTTGATGAGGATCAGTTGGTCCTGCCGCAGGCTCTCCATGACGAGCCGGGAGTCCTCGGGGTGCTGGGAGAGGTGGAATGCCCAGGCTGCGACCCCCTCCTGCTGCAGGTAGTACTGGTAGAAGCGGATCTTCTCCGCCTCGATCTGCTGCAGTTCCACCTGCTGTTGGCCCTGGAGCAGCGCGTGCTCATGCGCCAGGCCCTGCTGCTGCATGATGAGTTCGTGCTGTTGCCTGCCGCCTTCCAGGGCCCGCTCGGTCTCCAGGCGGTCCTCGCGCATCCGTAGCGCGTGGGCGGGCGTCAGCTGTTCATCGGCGTAGCGCAGCGCGCGCAGCTCCCGGTGGTGGGAGATGGCTGCGTCGTCGAGCCGTAGGCGGAGATCGCAGGTCACCCGCAGTCCGGTCCCGGCCGTCCCGAGTGCGTCGTCGGCGTCCAGCGCTTCTTGGACGGCGCGTTCCGCGGCGGGACTGCTCTCAACGGGGTGGCGGCGGGTGACCGGCCGTACACGCTGCCGGAGCCTGCGGGAGAGCAGCGCCGGCACATCGCGTTCGCCACTGGTGACGTACGCCGCGGGGTCCGCGACCTGCCAGGTGATGTCGGCCGTGGCGGCGAATTCGAAGGCGTCGTTGTCGCTGGGCAGCGCCAGCTCCAACTGCAGCTGATGGATGCCGGTGTCCACCTCGTACACGGCGGTGTACCGGCCGGTGGCGATCTCTGCCCGGCTGGGGCGGTGCGGCGGCAGGAAGGTGTCGTGCCCGCCTTTGCCGTTGACGAAGACCAGTGCGTTGTCGATACGGGTGAGGGCCCGGCGCGCGGCGTACTCAAAGCGCCCGAGCTGCCGGACGGTCAGGACGGGGTCGGTCAGCTGCGTATGGCGGTCCGCCTGCTGGTCCCATTCGGGCGGTCGTCGGAAGTCCGGCACGGTCAGCTCCTTGCGGTGACGGGGGAGGAAGCGAGGGCGGTCAGCAGCCGGGAGGCGACCGGTGGGGGCGGTCCGCCGTGCCCTCCGGGGACGGTGCGCAGCAGATGGCTGAGGCGCTGGTGGTCGGGGCCGGTGACGGCCAGTGAGGAGAGCAGATCGGCCAGGGCAGCTTCGGATTCGGGGTCGGTGTCGGCCTGACGCACCCAGCACCGCAGCCGCTCCAGCGCCAAGGCCGTATGCGTACGGTCGCCGAGCGCGGCCCGCCAGAGCGTGATCAGGAGCCGGTCGTCCTCGGTACCGGGCATTGCGGCGGCGCGGGCCTGCCAGGCCAGCAGAGCGTGCCGGGCTCCTTCCGCGTCGTCCTCGGTTCGTTCGCACGCGGCGAGGAAGGCGCGGAGGGCGAGGTCGCGTACCTTCTGCTCATCCTGGAGGAAGTCCGCCAGCTGCCGCAGGACCAGAGAGCCGACGCCGGAGAGCAGCAGCACAGCGGTGGACTCGACCAGTTCCCTGGCCTCTTCCTCGTCGGCTTCCTCGGGGTCCATCTCCCGCGCGGCCAGGGACAGCGCGGCCAGCGCCTGCTCCGGGATCTCCGGCCCGAGCAGTGCGTACGCGCGGTAGGTCGTCCAGCGGATCCGGTCGCTCTCGCTGGTGCACCAGGCGTGCAGGATGCGCGGGATGTTCGGGGCGTCGAGCAGGTGCGCGAGGGTGAGGGCGTTGGCGGCGGCCAGGCGCAGGCGGTAGCGCCGGGCGGTGGCCCAGGGCTCGATGAGCAGTGCCATGGCGGACGGGAGGTCCGCGGCGGCCAGTACGGCCGCGGTGGCTGCGGCCCGGTTGCGTACCAGGGGCCGGCCGTCCTCCGCGAGCTGCTTGAGCCACCGGATCAGGGCGGGCCGGGATGACGGGTGGCCGGTCCACACCTCGATGAGCAGCGCCATCGGCGTGCGCTCGTCCAGGAAGGCGGACTTGGTCTGCCGGACCGGGCCCCACTCGGTGTGCTCGCTCTCCGGGTAGAGGCGCGCGCGAGCCAACTGGAGACGCTTCGCGATGGAGGTGCCGAAGACGGGGATCCTCGCCCGGAGTCCGCCACCCCCTTCGATGTTCAGAAGGTAGCCGTACAACAGGTCGCTCAGTTCGGCCGTCAGGGCGTAGGGCCCTTCGTCCAAGGCGGCGAGTGCAATGAGGAAGGCCTTGTCGTGCAGCGAGACGGTCCCGTCGTCGAACCACTCTTGGACCTGCTGCTTGACGGTGGAAAGGCTGAAGCGCTCCAGCTCTTCGGCGCTCGTCTCCCCCCTTGCGTGGGCGGCCAGCGCCCGGGCGAAGGCGACGACCTCGCGCAGCTGGTGCTTACGGTCGAGGAAGTCCCTGGTCGCCCTCAGCCCGAGCAACGGCGCGAACCTGTCCTCGGTGACCATCGTTTCCAGGTGCGCCTGGAGCACCGCGTCGGGCGCCGGAGGCTCCCAGGGCGTGGTGCGTACGGTGTCTTCGAAAGCGGCGTGCGGCCCGGCAGTGATCACGAGGTAGCCGCCGTGCTCGACCAGTTTCTCCTGCATGGATCGCAGATGGGACTCACGCAGCGGCTGGTCGTTGTAGGTGATCAGATCACCCAGCAAGTACCCCTGGGAGCCGGTGAGTTGATGGGCGAGGGCTGTGAGGGAGGTGTCCGGATCCAGGATGTGTACGGGGGAGGCTCCCGCCTGGCGCAGGAGGTTCAGGGCGGCGGTACGACGCCCGGTGAACGGAGTCCCGGTCAGTACGACCACTCGCTCGCTACGGAGCAGCTCCAGGGCGGTGTCGAAGGAGTCGCAGCCGGCGAACGGGCGGGTGAGCCGCTCCAGGACGTGCTGCGGGAGATCGCCGGAGGCGTAGGCGGGGCCGCTCATACCCACGTAGTGGATCTCGGTCTTGCTGCCCATGATGACGTCGCCGACCACCTGGCCGCCGCTGACCCCGTGCTGGTCGCCGGCCACCAGCGAGCCACCGATGGCGGCCGAGCTGCCGAGCATGATCCCCGGGCTGTGGTGCCACAGGTCTTGGCGGGCACTCCAGACGTCCTGTGGTTCGTCGGTCTCCTCGGCCTTCTCCGCGGCTTCCTCGGCGGCGGTCTCCGCCTCTTCCCCTTCCGGCTGGCCGGTGCCGGACTGCGGCTCCTCCGCGGACTCGGCGGCACTCATCGACGATCACCGCCACCGCCGAGGTGGACATCGCCGTGGAGCTGGCCTCCGGAGACGCCGTGCTGGTCGCCGGCCACGACGCTGCCGCCGATGGAGGGAGCGCCACCGTAGAAGTTGAAGGTCACGGCGCGCGGGTCGCTGGCGGTGCCGGAGGCCGCCCGTGGCGAGCGGGCCGGGCCGTCACCCACCGGGTCCGGCACGTCATCGGCCCGGTGTGGGGGCGCTTCCTCCTGCGGCGCGGAGCCGTGCAGCCACGCTGTGATTCTGCCGTCCTTGGCCGCGACATCGATCCGGTGGAACGCCTCCCGCGGCACCCCGAGGTGTCCATGCCGAACAATCCCCTGGTACACCGGGTCGGACACACACAGGACGCAAGGGTCGTCGGGACGTTGAGCCAGCGCACGGCGCAGCACACCCGCGTCCAGCAGGCGGCACGCCTGGTTGAGGTCATGGCCCACGATGCCCCCGGTCACCCCGTCACGTGCGTCGTGCGCGACCTCGCCGGACGCCAGCGCGATCCGCAACCGCATCTGGGTGGTGCTGGCCGCGAGCCGGTTGTAGTGGTGCAGCAGGCCGGGGGTGGTGGTGAGCAGGGTGCGCAGCAGCGCGGCCTTGGAGATGTCCGAGCTGATCAGGGCGATCACGCCGTCGCCGCGGTCTTCGCGGTACTGCTGGGTCTGCTCCACTCCGGCGTCCACGAGGGTGTCCTCGACGATGTCGTGGAGCTTTCGCCGCAGGAACGTCTGCTCGACATCGTCGCGCCCCCCAAAGCGCTCGATGTCGAAGAGCAGGATGGTGTGGTGGACGGGATCACTCATGGTTGCCTCTCGCCGGCTCGTACGTCACGGCAGCACCGTGGCCCATACGGAGGGGGAGGCGGGAGGGACAACGGCACAGACGCTCTGTGACCGAGTGCACAGAGCGCCTGGGGAAGCCGGATGGGCGGAGCGCGGAGGTCCGGGCGGGTCAGCCGGCCCGTCCACCCCGTCCGATGCGGCGCAGCTGCTCGGGTGCGGTGATGACGAGCCCCCGGCGGCTGGTGTCGACGATCCCGCGCTGGCGCAGCTCGGTCAGCAGCCGGGCGACCCGTTCGCGGGAGGACCCCACTGAGCCGGCGAGTTCGTACTGGCTGAGCCCGGCCGTGAGCCGGACCCCTTCCGGGATCCGCTCCCCGTGTGTCCGGGCGAGTTCCAGCAAGAGGATGGCCAGCCGCTCCCGCACGCCGAGCGCCGCGAACTCCAGCCGGCGCTGATCGCTGGAGCGCATGCGGTCACTGATCAGCTCGGTGAGCCGCAGCATCACGTGCGGCGCCTCGGTCAGGTGAGTGGTGAACCGGTCCTGCTCCACCGCCACCGCCTGTACGGGGCCGAGTGTGGTCACGGTCGCGGACCGGGGCCGGCCGCGCAGCGCCGCGGACTCACCGATGATGTCGCCCGGGCCGCGCAGTGCCAGAAGTGCCTCGTAGCCGTTGGCGGCCAGCGTGGTGACCTTGGTCCAGCCGCTCAGTACGAAGAGGACATGGGTGGAGGGCTCGTCCTGGCGGAGCAGCAGACAGCGTGGCCCGTAGTCCAGAGGGCGGCCGAGGGCGAGCAACGCCGCCCGGTCGTCCTTTTCGAGGCGCGCGAGGAAGGGCACCCCGTCGTCGAGTGAGCTCCCAGGCTCGTACCGGTCCGTTAAGAGTGGCCGGGAGGCCGTTCCGCGTGCGTCGTGCTTGCTCGCCATCGCCATGGGTCCCCCGAGTCTAGGCAGCTGACAGTAGTTGACCATGTACCGCACCGGAGGGGAACAGCGGGATCGGAACTACCCATTCCTGGGCGCCGCCGCAGCGTGACGGGGGAATGGGTCGGGAGCCCGCAGGGGGCCCGGCACTGCGGGGGTCTGACAGGTGCGGCGCGGGGGGAACTTGTGCTCCCATCTCTGCGTCTGTGATGAGAAGATGGGGAGAACTGTCGAGCGGGGGGAGGGTCGCGAAGTGGCATTCCAGCCGTGGCAGGGCGGGCAGCCCGTTCAGCCGGCGCACCAGGTGCCTGTCATGCGTGCCTCGCACGCCGACCGTGAGCGGGCGGTCGATGTGCTCAAGGCGGGTTTCGCGGAGGGGCGGCTGCAGCAGCCGGAGTACGAGCAGCGGCTGACCCGGGCCTACAAGGCGCAGACCCATGCCGAGTTGCAGATGCTGGTCGCCGACCTTCCGATGGGCCCCGTGCCGCAGGCGCAGTTCATGCCGCAGCGGCCGATGGCGCCGGCGACGTTCCTGCCGATGCCCCCGCCGGTGACGACCAACGGCGCGGCGACCGGCGCGATGGTGTGCGGGATCATGACGCCGGTGACGTGGGGCATGACCGCGATCCCGGCGGTGATCCTGGGGCACAAGGCGCGGGCCGAGATCCGCCGGACCGGGGAGCGGGGCGACGGGCAGGCCCTGACCGGGCTGATCCTGGGGTGGCTGGCGATCGGGGGCTGGTCGCTGTTCCTGCTGGTGGTCATCCTGAGCGCGGCGGTCAATCTCTGACCGCGGCGGGGGAGCTCGGACATGTGGTGCGGGCGGGTGGCGCCTTCTTCCGTACGGCGACTGATCGCACTACGGTGGCCGCAACGCCGTGACGAGTCCGGCGTGTCCTTCGCGTGTGCATTTGTTTTGACCGCAGCCCATGCGGTAGGTACGCTCTGACCTTGTGCCTGGGGTGTCCCTGGCTTGCCGTGCGCGCAACCTCCCAGCGCCTTCGGGCGGGAGTGCCATCAGCGCGGAAGTCGGGTTTTGACACCGCAATCTGCCGCCTTTTCTCGTTCCAGCGAGGGACCGGGCTGCAGTATTCGACACACCCGACCGCGTGGGTCGGGGATGTTCCAGGTTAGCTTTACCGAGACTGGCACACAGAAACCGGAGAAACGGTGCCTACGATCCAGCAGCTGGTCCGCAAGGGCCGGCAGGACAAGGTCGAGAAGAACAAGACGCCCGCACTTGAGGGTTCCCCTCAGCGCCGTGGCGTCTGCACGCGTGTTTTCACCACCACCCCGAAGAAGCCGAACTCGGCCCTGCGTAAGGTCGCGCGTGTGCGTCTGACCAGCGGGATCGAGGTCACCGCTTACATTCCGGGTGAGGGCCACAACCTCCAGGAGCACTCGATCGTGCTCGTGCGTGGCGGCCGTGTGAAGGACCTGCCGGGTGTTCGGTACAAGATCATCCGCGGCTCCCTCGACACGCAGGGCGTCAAGAACCGCAAGCAGGCTCGCAGCCGCTACGGCGCCAAGAAGGAGAAGTAAGAATGCCTCGTAAGGGCCCCGCCCCGAAGCGCCCGGTCATCATCGACCCGGTCTACGGCTCTCCTCTGGTGACCTCCCTCATCAACAAGGTGCTGCTGAACGGCAAGCGCTCCACCGCTGAGCGCATCGTTTACGGCGCCATGGAGGGTCTGCGCGAGAAGACCGGCAACGACCCGGTCATCACGCTCAAGCGCGCGCTCGAGAACATCAAGCCGACCCTTGAGGTCAAGTCCCGCCGCGTCGGTGGCGCGACCTACCAGGTCCCGGTCGAGGTCAAGCCCGGCCGTGCCGCCACCCTCTCGCTCCGCTGGCTCGTGGGCTACTCCCGCGCCCGCCGCGAGAAGACCATGACCGAGCGCCTCATGAACGAACTGCTCGACGCCTCCAACGGCCTCGGCGCTTCGGTCAAGAAGCGTGAGGACACGCACAAGATGGCCGAGTCCAACAAGGCCTTCGCGCACTACCGCTGGTAGTCGCAACCCACATCGAGACCGAGAGAAGATTGAGCCACTATGGCTACCACTTCGCTTGACCTGGCCAAGGTCCGCAACATCGGGATCATGGCCCACATCGACGCGGGCAAGACGACCACCACCGAGCGGATCCTGTTCTACACCGGTGTTTCGTACAAGATCGGTGAGGTCCACGACGGCGCTGCCACGATGGACTGGATGGAGCAGGAGCAGGAGCGCGGCATCACGATCACGTCTGCCGCGACGACCTGCCACTGGCCGCTGGAGAACGTCGACAACACCATCAACATCATCGACACGCCGGGCCACGTCGACTTCACCGTCGAGGTGGAGCGCTCGCTGCGCGTGCTCGACGGTGCGGTGACGGTGTTCGACGGCGTTGCCGGTGTCGAGCCCCAGTCCGAGACCGTTTGGCGTCAGGCGGACCGCTACGGCGTGCCGCGGATCTGCTTCGTCAACAAGCTCGACCGTACGGGTGCCGAGTTCCACCGCTGCGTCGACATGATCACGGACCGCCTCGGCGCGACCCCGATCGTCATGCAGCTGCCCATCGGCACCGAGATGGACTTCAAGGGTGTCGTTGACCTCGTCACGATGAAGGCCCTGGTCTGGTCGGCCGAGGCTGCCAAGGGCGAGATGTACGACACCGTCGACATCCCGGACACCCACATCGAGGCCGCCGACGAATGGCGCGGCAAGCTCCTCGAGGTCGTGGCCGAGAACGACGAAGAGGTCATGGAGCTGTACCTGGAGGGCCAGGAGCCCACCGAGGAGCAGCTGTACGCGGCGATCCGCCGTATCACCATCGCCTCCGGCAAGGCCGAGAACACCACGGTCACCCCGGTGTTCTGCGGTACCGCGTTCAAGAACAAGGGCGTGCAGCCCCTGCTCGACGCGGTCGTGCGCTACCTCCCCTCCCCGCTGGACGTCGAGGCCATCGAGGGCCACGCGGTCAACGACCCGGAGCAGGTCGTCAAGCGCAAGCCGTCCGAGGACGAGCCGCTGTCGGCCCTGGCGTTCAAGATTGCGAGCGACCCCCACCTGGGCAAGCTCACCTTCATCCGGGTGTACTCGGGCCGCCTTGAGGCCGGCTCGCAGGTGCAGAACTCGGTGAAGGGCAAGAAGGAGCGCATCGGCAAGATCTACCGGATGCACGCGAACAAGCGTGAGGAGATCGACTCGGTGGGTGCCGGTGACATCGTCGCCGTCATGGGTCTGAAGCAGACCACCACCGGTGAGACCCTCTGCGACGCCTCGAACCAGGTCATCCTGGAGTCGATGGAGTTCCCGGCCCCGGTCATCCAGGTCGCCATCGAGCCCAAGTCCAAGGGCGACCAGGAGAAGCTGGGTGTCGCCATCCAGCGTCTCGCCGAAGAGGACCCCTCGTTCCAGGTGCACACCGACGAGGAGACCGGCCAGACCATCATCGCGGGTATGGGCGAGCTGCACCTCGACGTGCTGGTCGACCGTATGAAGCGTGAGTTCCGGGTCGAGGCCAACGTCGGTAAGCCGCAGGTCGCGTACCGCGAGACCCTGCGCAAGGCCGTCGAGCGCCTCGACTACACGCACAAGAAGCAGACCGGTGGTTCCGGTCAGTTCGCCAAGGTGCAGATCGCCATCGAGCCGCTCGAGGGCGACGGGTACGAGTTCGAGAACAAGGTCACCGGTGGCCGCATCCCGCGGGAGTACATCCCGTCCGTGGACGCGGGTTGCCAGGAGGCCATGGAGTTCGGTGTTCTCGCCGGCTACCCGCTGACCGGCGTCAAGGTCACGCTCCTCGACGGTGCGTTCCACGAGGTCGACTCGTCGGAAATGGCGTTCAAGATCGCCGGCTCGATGGCCTTCAAGGAGGCCGCCCGCAAGGCCTCCCCGGCCCTGCTGGAGCCGATGATGAAGGTCGAGGTCACCACGCCCGAGGACTACATGGGCGACGTGATCGGCGACATCAACTCCCGCCGTGGTCAGATCCAGTCCATGGAGGACCGCAGCGGCGCCAAGCTCGTCACGGGCCTGGTTCCCCTCTCGGAGATGTTCGGCTACGTCGGAGACCTCCGCAGCAAGACGTCGGGTCGCGCGAGCTACTCGATGCAGTTCGACTCCTACGCCGAGGTTCCGCGGAACGTCGCCGAGGAGATCATCGCGAAGGCCAAGGGCGAGTAAGTCCGGTCTCGTAGGAGTCGGACCGCAACACGCTTTAGGCTTGACACCGTCTGACGGGGCAATCCCCGCAAACCGTGAGGATTGCCCCCGTCAGCCGGCACCCCAGCAAAGATCACCTGGCGCCGATGAGTAAGGCGTACAGAACCACTCCACAGGAGGACCCCAGTGGCGAAGGCGAAGTTCGAGCGGACTAAGCCGCACGTCAACATCGGCACCATCGGTCACATCGACCACGGTAAGACGACCCTCACGGCCGCCATTACCAAGGTGCTGCACGACGCGTACCCGGACCTGAACGAGGCCTCGGCCTTCGACCAGATCGACAAGGCTCCTGAGGAGCGCCAGCGCGGTATCACCATCTCCATCGCGCACGTCGAGTACCAGACGGAGAACCGTCACTACGCCCACGTCGACTGCCCGGGTCACGCGGACTACATCAAGAACATGATCACCGGTGCGGCGCAGATGGACGGCGCCATCCTGGTGGTCGCCGCCACCGACGGCCCGATGCCGCAGACCAAGGAGCACGTGCTCCTGGCCCGCCAGGTCGGCGTTCCCTACATCGTTGTCGCCCTGAACAAGGCCGACATGGTGGACGACGAGGAGATCCTGGAGCTCGTCGAGCTCGAGGTCCGTGAGCTCCTCTCCGAGTACGAGTTCCCCGGCGACGACGTTCCGGTCGTCAAGGTCTCGGCGCTCAAGGCGCTCGAGGGCGACAAGGAGTGGGGCGACTCCGTCCTCAAGCTCATGGCCGCCGTCGACGAGTCGATCCCGCAGCCCGAGCGTGACGTCGACAAGCCGTTCCTGATGCCGATCGAGGACGTCTTCACGATCACCGGTCGTGGCACCGTCGTCACCGGCCGCATCGAGCGTGGTGTCCTCAAGGTCAACGAGACCGTCGACATCATCGGCATCAAGACCGAGAAGACCACCACCACGGTCACCGGCATCGAGATGTTCCGGAAGCTCCTCGACGAGGGCCAGGCCGGTGAGAACGTCGGTCTGCTCCTCCGCGGCATCAAGCGCGAGGACGTCGAGCGCGGCCAGGTCATCATCAAGCCGGGCTCGGTCACCCCGCACACCGAGTTCGAGGCGCAGGCCTACATCCTGTCCAAGGACGAGGGTGGCCGCCACACGCCGTTCTTCAACAACTACCGTCCGCAGTTCTACTTCCGTACGACTGACGTGACCGGTGTTGTGACCCTCCCCGAGGGCACCGAGATGGTCATGCCGGGCGACAACACCGAGATGTCGGTCCAGCTGATCCAGCCGGTCGCCATGGAGGAGGGCCTGAAGTTCGCCATCCGTGAGGGTGGCCGGACCGTCGGCGCCGGCCAGGTCACCAAGATCAACAAGTAAGTCGTTGATCGGGGAGACCCGGTAGCTCATCCGAGCACTCCAAGGAGCCCCGCCCACCACCAGGTGGGCGGGGCTCCTTGACAGTTGGGGTCCGATTGGCCTTGGGGTGTGTGCGTATGGCACACTGTCCAGGTTGCTCGGTTGAGTGCCGATGCTGCGCGCCTCCCGCCGGGAGGACCGGAAGCGAGTCCCAGGTATTCGTCGTCCCTTCTCAGGGCCGGAAATACGGGAATCTTTCGGGAAGCGTCAGCGGGGTGCCTCGGCCAGGCGCCCGGTGGGTGTTCTTCCCCTGCCTTCTCCTTCTTGAAGGATCTCCCGTGCGGGGATTTACGAGAAGGGGTGCGACACGCCCGACCGCGTGGGTCGGAGAAGAACGGGAATCCACCGGGTCCCAGAGCGTTACGAGAGACAGGACTACGAAGTAGCCATGGCGGGACAGAAGATCCGCATCCGGCTCAAGGCCTACGACCACGAGGTCATCGACACCTCGGCGAAGAAGATCGTCGAGACGGTGACCCGTACTGGTGCGTCGGTCGCGGGCCCGGTGCCGCTGCCCACTGAGAAGAACGTGTACTGCGTCATCAAGTCGCCGCACAAGTACAAGGACTCGCGCGAGCACTTCGAGATGCGCACGCACAAGCGCCTGATCGACATCCTCGACCCGACGCCCAAGACCGTTGACTCGCTGATGCGCCTGGACCTTCCGGCCGGCGTTGACATCGAGATCAAGCTCTGAGAGGCGCGGAAGAGATGGCTAAGCAGATCAAGGGCATCCTGGGCGAGAAGCTCGGCATGACCCAGGTCTGGGACGAGAACAACCGTGTCGTCCCGGTGACCGTGGTGAAGGCCGGCCCCTGTGTCGTTACCCAGGTGCGCACCAATGACCAGGACGGTTACGACTCCGTCCAGATCGCCTTCGGCGAGATCGACCCGCGCAAGGTGAACAAGCCCCTCAAGGGCCACTTCGCGAAGGCCGACGTCACCCCCCGTCGTCACCTCGTTGAGGTCCGTACTCCCGACGCCGGTGAGTACACCCTCGGCCAGGAGCTGACCGCTGAGACCTTCGAGTCCGGCGTCAAGGTGGACGTGACCGGCAAGAGCAAGGGCAAGGGCTTCGCCGGTGTCATGAAGCGTCACGGCTTCGGCGGCGGCAAGGCCTCGCACGGTGCCCACCGCGTGCACCGTAAGCCGGGCTCCATCGGTGGCTGTGCCACCCCGGGCCGCGTGTTCAAGGGCATGCGGATGGCCGGCCGTATGGGCAATGAGCGGGTCACCACCCAGAACCTGACCGTCCACGCCGTTGACGCGGAGAAGGGTCTGCTGCTCATCAAGGGCGCAGTTCCTGGTCCGAACGGCGGCCTCGTCCTGGTCCGTACCGCGGCCAAGGGGGCCTGAGGTAACCGATGAGCACCATTGACATCCTTTCGCCGGCAGGCGACAAGGCCGGGTCCGTCGAGCTCCCCGCGGAGATCTTCGACGCCAAGGTCAGCATTCCGCTGATCCACCAGGTCGTTGTCGCGCAGCTGGCCGCTGCCCGTCAGGGTACGCACAAGACCAAGACTCGCGGCGAGGTCCGCGGCGGTGGCAAGAAGCCGTACCGCCAGAAGGGCACCGGCCGGGCGCGTCAGGGTTCGACCCGTGCGCCGCAGTTCGCCGGCGGTGGCATCGTCCACGGCCCCGTGCCGCGTGACTACAGCCAGCGGACCCCGAAGAAGATGAAGGCCGCCGCCCTGCGCGGTGCCCTCACCGACCGGGCCCGCAACAGCCGTATCCACGTCGTTTCCGGCGTGGTCGAGGGCGACATCTCCACCAAGGCCGCCAAGGCTCTCCTCGGCAAGGTCAGCGAGCGCAAGAACGTGCTCCTGGTCGCCGAGCGCAGCGACGAGGCCGCGTGGCTGTCCGCCCGCAACCTGCCCCAGGTCCACATCCTGGAGCCGGGCCAGCTGAACACGTACGACGTGCTCGTCTCCGACGACGTGGTCTTCACCAAGGCCGCCTTCGAGTCCTTCGTGTCTGGCCCCAAGGCCAACGCTGAGACCGAAGGGAGCGACGCCTGATGACTGAGGCCGTCGTCACCAGCAAGACCTTCACGGACCCGCGCGACGTTCTCGTCAAGCCGGTGGTTTCCGAGAAGAGCTACGCGCTGCTGGACGAGAACAAGTACACGTTCATCGTCGCGCCCGGCGCGAACAAGACCCAGATCAAGCAGGCCGTCGAGGCGGTCTTCTCGGTCAAGGTCACCGGGGTCAACACGATCAACCGGCAGGGCAAGCGCAAGCGCACCCGCACCGGTTACGGCAAGCGCGCGAACACCAAGCGCGCCATCGTGACCCTCGCCGAGGGCGACCGTATCGACATCTTCGGCGGCCCGGTCTCCTAACGGAGTCCGAGTCGTCCGGAATCGGACGAGGACTGAGAAATGGGTATCCGCAAGTACAAGCCGACGACCCCGGGCCGTCGTGGCTCCAGCGTCGCCGACTTTGTCGAGATCACGCGGTCCACGCCGGAGAAGTCGCTGGTCCGCCCGCTGCACAGCAAGGGCGGCCGTAACAACGCCGGTCGTGTGACCGTTCGCCACCAGGGCGGTGGCCACAAGCGCGCCTACCGCGTGATCGACTTCCGTCGTCACGACAAGGACGGCGTGCCGGCCAAGGTCGCGCACATCGAGTACGACCCGAACCGCACCGCGCGCATCGCGCTGCTGCACTACGCAGACGGCGAGAAGCGCTACATCATCGCGCCCCGTGGCCTGGTCCAGGGTGCTCGGATTGAGAACGGCCCTGGCGCCGACATCAAGCCGGGCAACAACCTGCCGCTGCGTCACATCCCCGTGGGTACGACGATCCACGCGATCGAGCTGCGTCCGGGCGGCGGTGCGAAGTTCGCCCGCTCGGCCGGTGCCTCCGTGCAGCTGCTGGCGAAGGAGGGCGCGATGGCCCACCTTCGTATGCCGTCCGGTGAGATCCGCCTGGTCGACGTGCGCTGCCGCGCCACCGTCGGCGAGGTCGGCAACGCCGAGCAGTCGAACATCAACTGGGGCAAGGCCGGCCGTATGCGCTGGAAGGGCGTTCGCCCGACCGTGCGCGGTGTCGTGATGAACCCGGTCGACCACCCGCACGGTGGTGGTGAGGGCAAGACCTCCGGTGGTCGCCACCCGGTCTCGCCCTGGGGCCAGAAGGAGGGTCGTACTCGCTCGCCGAAGAAGGCCAGCAACAAGTACATCGTCCGCCGCCGCAAGACGAACAAGAAGCGCTAGGAGCGGGTTTAGATGCCGCGTAGTCTCAAGAAGGGGCCCTTCGTCGACGACCACCTCGCCAAGAAGGTGGATGTTCAGAACGATGCAGGCACCAAGAACGTCATCAAGACCTGGTCCCGCCGCTCCATGATCGTCCCGGCCATGCTCGGCCACACGATCGCGGTGCACGACGGCCGCAAGCACGTCCCGGTGTTCGTCACCGAGTCGATGGTCGGCCACAAGCTCGGCGAGTTTGCGCCGACCCGCACCTTCCGCGGCCACGAGAAGGACGACCGCAAGTCGCGTCGTCGCTGATCGACCGGAGTGCGAAGACTATGACTGACACCGAAGGGACAACCATGGAAGCCAGGGCCCAGGCGCGGTACATCCGCGTCACGCCCATGAAGGCCCGCCGCGTGGTGGACCTTATCCGTGGCATGGATGCCACGGAGGCTCAGGCGGTCCTGCGTTTCGCCCCGCAGGCCGCGAGCGTGCCGGTGGGCAAGGTGCTGGACAGCGCCATTGCCAACGCCGCGCACAACTACGACCACACCGACGCCTCTTCGCTGGTCATCAGCGAGGCGTACGTCGACGAGGGCCCGACCCTGAAGCGGTTCCGTCCGCGTGCTCAGGGCCGTGCCTACCGGATCCGCAAGCGGACCAGCCACATCACCGTGGTCGTCAGCAGCAAGGAAGGAACCCGGTAATGGGCCAGAAGGTAAACCCGCACGGGTTCCGGCTCGGTGTGACGACGGACTTCAAGTCCCGTTGGTACGCCGACAAGCTGTACAAGGACTACGTCAAGGAAGACGTCGCCATTCGTCGCATGATGACGAAGGGCATGGAGCGCGCTGGTATCTCCAAGGTGGAGATCGAGCGCACCCGTGAGCGCGTCCGCGTTGACATCCACACCGCTCGTCCGGGCATCGTCATCGGCCGCCGCGGCGCCGAGGCCGACCGCATCCGCGGCGAGCTGGAGAAGCTGACCGGCAAGCAGGTCCAGCTGAACATCCTCGAGGTCAAGAACCCCGAGACCGATGCTCAGCTGGTGGCCCAGGCCGTCGCCGAGCAGCTGTCGTCCCGCGTCTCCTTCCGTCGCGCCATGCGTAAGAGCATGCAGTCGACGATGAAGGCCGGCGCCAAGGGCATCAAGATCCAGTGTGGTGGCCGTCTCGGCGGCGCCGAGATGTCCCGCTCGGAGTTCTACCGCGAGGGCCGTGTGCCCCTGCACACCCTCCGTGCGAACGTCGACTACGGCTTCTTCGAGGCCAAGACCACCTTCGGCCGCATCGGTGTGAAGGTCTGGATCTACAAGGGCGACGTCAAGAACATCGCCGAGGTTCGCGCCGAGAACGCCGCGGCCCGTGCGGGCAACCGCCCGGCCCGTGGTGGCAACGACCGTCCGCGCCGCGGTGGCGAGCGTGGCGGCCGCGGCCGCAAGCCGCAGCAGTCCGCTGCTGCCGAGGCCCCCAAGGCCGAGGCCGCTGCCGCTGCTCCGGCGGAGACCCCCGGAACGGAGGCCTGACCGACATGCTGATCCCTCGCAGGGTCAAGCACCGCAAGCAGCACCACCCGAAGCGCAACGGCATGGCCAAGGGTGGCACCGAGCTGGCCTTCGGTGAGTACGGAATCCAGGCCGTCACCCCGGCCTACGTGACGAACCGGCAGATCGAGTCCGCTCGTATCGCCATGACCCGTCACATCAAGCGTGGCGGCAAGGTGTGGATCAACATCTACCCCGACCGTCCGCTGACGAAGAAGCCGGCCGAGACCCGCATGGGTTCCGGTAAGGGTTCTCCGGAGTGGTGGGTCGCGAACGTCAAGCCCGGTCGGGTGATGTTCGAGCTGTCCTTCCCGAACGAAAAGGTTGCCAAGGAGGCGCTGACCCGCGCCGCCCACAAGCTTCCGATGAAGTGCCGCATCGTGCGGCGCGAGGCAGGTGAGTCGTGATGGCGGCCGGTACCAAGGCGACCGAGCTGCGCGAGCTGAACAACGAGGACCTCGTTGCCAAGCTGCGTGAGGCCAAGGAGGAGCTGTTCAACCTCCGCTTCCAGGCGGCGACCGGACAGCTCGAAAACCACGGCCGGCTGAAGGCCGTCCGCAAGGACATCGCCCGGATCTACACCCTGATGCGGGAGCGCGAGCTCGGCATCGAGACGGTGGAGAGCGCCTGATGAGCGAGACGAATGTGACTGAGAACAAGCAGGAGCGCGGCTTCCGCAAGGTCCGTGAGGGCCTGGTCGTCAGCGACAAGATGGACAAGACCGTCGTCGTCGCCGTTGAGGACCGCGTCAAGCACGCTCTGTACGGCAAGGTCATTCGCCGTACCAACAAGCTCAAGGCGCACGACGAGCAGAACGCTGCCGGTGTCGGCGACCGCGTCCTCCTGATGGAGACCCGGCCGCTGTCCGCCACCAAGCGCTGGCGCGTCGTCGAGATCCTCGAGAAGGCCAAGTAATCCCTCCTAGGGGGACCCCCTAGGAACAGTTCCGCCAGGCTCGGCGAGAAGCGCGAAGCACTCGCGCTTCTCGCCGGGAACCGGCAGACATTCAGGAGATAGACGTGATCCAGCAGGAGTCGCGACTGCGTGTCGCCGACAACACTGGTGCGAAGGAGATCCTTTGCATCCGTGTTCTCGGTGGTTCCGGTCGCCGCTACGCGGGCATCGGTGACGTCATCGTTGCCACCGTCAAGGATGCGATCCCCGGTGGCAACGTGAAGAAGGGTGACGTCGTCAAGGCGGTCATCGTTCGCACCGTCAAGGAGCGCCGCCGTCCGGACGGCTCGTACATCCGCTTCGACGAGAACGCGGCCGTCATCCTCAAGAACGATGGCGACCCCCGCGGCACCCGCATCTTCGGCCCCGTGGGCCGGGAACTGCGCGAGAAGAAGTTCATGAAGATCATCTCGCTCGCGCCGGAGGTGCTGTAACCGATGAAGATCAAGAAGGGCGACCTGGTCCAGGTCATCACCGGTAAGGACAAGGGCAAGCAGGGCAAGGTCATCCAGGCCTTCCCCCGCGAGGACCGCGTCCTGGTCGAGGGTGTCAACCGGGTCAAGAAGCACACCAAGGCCGGACAGACCGCCCGTGGTTCGAAGACCGGCGGCATCGTGACCACCGAGGCCCCCATCCACGTCAGCAACGTTCAGCTGGTTGTGGAGAAGGACGGTCAGAAGGTCGTCACCCGCGTCGGATACCGCTTCGACGACGACGGCAACAAGATCCGCGTTGCCAAGCGGACCGGTGAGGACATCTGATGACTGCCACCACCAACGCGCCGCGTCTGAAGACGCGCTACCGCGAAGAGATCGCCGGGAAGCTGAAGGACGAGTTCTCCTACGAGAACGTCATGCAGATCCCCGGTCTGACCAAGATCGTGGTCAACATGGGTGTGGGCGACGCCGCCCGCGACTCCAAGCTGATCGAGGGCGCCATCCGCGACCTCACCACGATCACCGGCCAGAAGCCGGCCGTCACCAAGGCCCGTAAGTCCATCGCGCAGTTCAAGCTGCGTGAGGGCCAGCCGATCGGTGCCCACGTCACCCTCCGCGGTGACCGCATGTGGGAGTTCCTGGACCGCCTGCTGTCGCTCGCGCTGCCGCGTATCCGCGACTTCCGTGGTCTGTCCCCGAAGCAGTTCGACGGTCGGGGCAACTACACCTTCGGTCTCACGGAGCAGGTCATGTTCCACGAGATCGACCAGGACAAGATCGACCGTACCCGGGGTATGGACATCACCGTGGTCACCACGGCGACCAACGACGATGAGGGCCGCGCTCTCCTTCGTCACCTCGGCTTCCCGTTCAAGGAGGCGTGAGCGAGATGGCGAAGAAGGCTCTGATTGCCAAGGCTGCTCGCAAGCCGAAGTTCGGTGTGCGTGCGTACACCCGCTGCCAGCGCTGCGGCCGCCCGCACTCCGTCTACCGCAAGTTCGGCCTGTGCCGCGTGTGCCTTCGTGAGATGGCTCACCGTGGCGAGCTGCCGGGCGTGACCAAGAGCTCCTGGTAATCCCCCAGTTGGGATAACCAAGAGGCTCTCGGTAAGCAATCGGTCGGCGGGCGCCCCGCCTCCTCCCGTAGGGTGGAGGGGTTTGGGGTGTTCCGCCGCCCGAGACCGACCGCGGGCGAAGCCCGCAAACGTCGCTTACTACGCCGTAGGTCCCCGCGCCGCACCCGTCCCGACCATGATCGGGGAGAGGGATGGCGCACATAGGAAACCCCGGCGAGAGAGGCCGAAGGCCAATTCATGACCATGACTGACCCCATCGCAGACATGCTGACCCGTCTGCGGAACGCGAACTCGGCTTACCACGACACCGTCGTGATGCCGCACAGCAAGATCAAGTCGCACATCGCGGAGATCCTCCAGCAGGAGGGTTACATCACCGGCTGGCGCGTCGAGGACGCCGAGGTTGGCAAGAACCTCGTCCTCGAGCTCAAGTTCGGTCCGAACCGTGAGCGCTCGATCGCCGGCATCAAGCGGATCTCGAAGCCGGGCCTGCGGGTCTACGCAAAGTCCACCAACCTGCCGAAGGTGCTCGGCGGCCTGGGCGTGGCGATCATCTCCACGTCGCACGGTCTGCTCACCGGCCAGCAGGCGCAGAAGAAGGGCGTGGGTGGGGAAGTCCTCGCCTACGTCTGGTAATCGGGAACGGAGGAAGAGCTAATGTCGCGCATTGGCAAGCTGCCCATCCAGGTTCCCGCTGGCGTGGATGTCACCATCGACGGCCGTACGGTCAACGTGAAGGGCCCCAAGGGTTCCCTCTCGCACACCGTCGCGGCCCCCATCGAGGTCGCCAAGGGTGAGGACGGCGTCATCAACGTCTCCCGCCCGAACGACGAGCGTCAGAACAAGGCCCTGCACGGCCTGTCCCGCACGCTGGTGGCGAACATGATCACCGGCGTGACCCAGGGCTACAGCAAGGCGCTTGAGATCAGCGGTGTCGGTTACCGCGTCCAGGCCAAGGGCTCCAACCTGGAGTTCTCCCTGGGCTACAGCCACCCGATCCTGATCGAGGCCCCCGAGGGCATCTCGTTCAAGGTCGAGTCCCCGACCAAGCTCAGCGTCGAGGGCATCGACAAGCAGAAGGTCGGCGAGGTGGCGGCGAACATCCGCAAGCTGCGTAAGCCTGACCCGTACAAGGCCAAGGGCGTCAAGTACGCCGGCGAGGTCATCCGCCGCAAGGTCGGAAAGGCTGGTAAGTAAGCCATGGCATACGGTGTGAAGATCGCTAAGGGTGACGCGTACAAGCGCGCCGCTGCCAAGCGTCGCCACATCCGCATCCGTAAGCGGATTTCGGGTACCCCGGAGCGTCCGCGTCTGGTCGTGACGCGGACCAACCGCGGCATCACGGCGCAGGTCATCGACGACATCGCGGGTCACACCGTGGCGTCGGCGTCGACCCTGGACGCGTCGATCCGTGGTGGCGAGGGCGACAAGAGCGCTCAGGCCAAGCAGGTCGGTTCCCTGGTCGCCGAGCGTGCCAAGGCCGCCGGTGTCGAGGCCGTCGTGTTCGACCGTGGTGGCAAGCAGTACGCCGGGCGGATTGCCGCTCTGGCCGACGCCGCCCGCGAAGCCGGGCTGAAGTTCTAAGCCCCGGTTCCGGAGCTAGCGGACGTAACAGAGAGAGGTAAATCCAATGGCTGGACCCCAGCGCCGCGGCAGCGGTGCCGGTGGCGGCGAGCGGCGGGACCGGAAGGGTCGCGACGGTGGCGCTGCCGCCGAGAAGACCGCGTACGTTGAGCGCGTTGTCGCGATCAACCGCGTCGCCAAGGTTGTCAAGGGTGGTCGTCGTTTCAGCTTCACCGCGCTGGTCGTGGTGGGCGACGGTGACGGCACCGTAGGTGTCGGTTACGGCAAGGCCAAGGAAGTTCCGGCTGCCATCGCCAAGGGCGTGGAAGAGGCCAAGAAGAACTTCTTCAAGGTCCCCCGTATCCAGGGCACCATCCCGCACCCCATCCAGGGCGAGAAGGCTGCGGGCGTCGTCCTGCTCAAGCCGGCTTCCCCCGGTACCGGTGTGATCGCCGGTGGCCCCGTGCGTGCCGTTCTGGAGTGCGCGGGCATCCACGACGTGCTGAGCAAGTCGCTCGGTTCGTCGAACCCGATCAACATCGTGCACGCCACGGTGACCGCGCTCCAGGGCCTGCAGCGCCCCGAGGAGATCGCGGCCCGTCGTGGCCTGCCGCTGGAGGACGTTGCCCCCGCCGCTCTGCTGCGGGCGCGTGCTGGGGTGACCGCGTAATGGCGCACCTCAAGATCACGCAGACGAAGTCCTACATCGGCAGCAAGCAGAACCACCGCGACACCCTTCGTTCGCTGGGCCTGAAGCGGCTCAACGACGTGGTTGTCAAGGAGGACCGCCCCGAGTTCCGCGGCATGGTGCACACCGTCCGCCACCTCGTGACGGTTGAGGAGGTCGACTGACATGGCGGAGAACAACCCGCTGAAGGTCCACAACCTCCGGCCCGCCCCGGGCGCCAAGACCGCCAAGACCCGTGTCGGTCGTGGTGAGGCGTCCAAGGGTAAGACCGCCGGTCGTGGTACCAAGGGCACCAAGGCCCGTTACCAGGTTCCGGAGCGCTTCGAGGGTGGGCAGATGCCCCTCCACATGCGCCTCCCGAAGCTGAAGGGCTTCAAGAACCCCGCCCACAAGCAGTTCCAGGTCGTGAACCTGGCCAAGCTGGCCGAGCTCTACCCGCAGGGTGGCGAGGTCACGGTGGCCGACCTGGTCGCCAAGGGCGCGGTGCGCAAGAACGAGCTCGTCAAGGTCCTGGGCCAGGGCGAGGTCTCCGTGGCGCTGCAGGTTTCGGTTGACGCCGTCTCCGGCTCCGCCAAGGAGAAGATTGCCGCTGCCGGCGGCACCGTCACCGAGCTCATCAACGGCTGAGCGCGCTGACCGTACGGCACCAGGGGCCGGTCCTCTTCGGAGGGCCGGCCTCCGGTGTTTCGGTGCCCGGTGGCGCGCCCCGTGCGGCGGTGGCGGCGCTCATGGCGCCGTCGCGGGCCGGCCGCGCGGTCACCGGCCGGAGGCGCGGGAGGGTTCTCGCGTGGGGCGCATCGTGCGTTGCGCCCCATTCCCGGTCGGTGATCTCACCGCTGGGCAGGCGCGACCCGGTAGGGTAGCCAAAGCTGTCATTTGTTATCGCGGGGTTTTCCCGGGATGGCTCACACCAACACTGTCACTGACTTCGACCCCCGTCGTATGCCCACACTGGACGTGTGAGGTGCAGGAGGCTCCGTGTTCACCGCGTTCGCCCAGGCGTTCAAGACGCCTGACCTGCGCAAGAAGCTGCTGTTCACGCTGGGCATCGTGCTGGTCTACCGGCTCGGCACCCATATTCCCATGCCCGGGGTGAACTACTCGAACGTTCAGCTGTGCATGAAGCAGGCCGGTACCAACACCGGTCTCTTCGGGCTGGTGAACATGTTCAGCGGTGGTGCGCTGCTGCAGGTCACCATCTTCGCGATGGGGATCATGCCGTACATCACGGCCAGCATCATCCTGCAGCTGCTGACCGTGGTGATCCCCCGGCTGGAGGCCCTCAAGAAGGAGGGCCAGACCGGCCAGGCCAAGATCACCCAGTACACCCGCTACCTGACCATCGCGCTCGCCGTGATGCAGGGCACCGGCCTGATCGCAGTGGCCCGCAACGGCGCCCTCTTCCAGGGCTGCCCGGTCGCCAGCGAGATCATCCCCAGCGACTCGATCTTCACCACCATCACCATGGTCATCACGATGACCGCCGGTACCTGCCTGATCATGTGGCTCGGTGAGCTGATCACCGACCGCGGCATCGGCAACGGCATGTCGATCCTGATGTTCATCTCGATCGCCGCCGGCTTCCCGGGCGCCCTGTGGCAGATCAAGCTCACCGGCAAGCTCGCCGACGGCTGGATCGAGTTCTTCTCCGTGATCCTGGTGGGTCTGGCGATGGTCGCCCTGGTGGTCTTCGTCGAGCAGGCCCAGCGGCGCATTCCGGTGCAGTACGCGAAGCGGATGATCGGGCGCCGGTCCTATGGCGGTACGTCCACCTACATCCCGCTCAAGGTGAACCAGGCAGGTGTGATTCCTGTCATCTTCGCGTCATCGCTGCTCTACATTCCGGCCCTCATCGCACAGTTCAGCGGGTCGAAGGCGGAATGGGCGACGTGGATCGCCACCAACTTCACCAAGGGAAATCACCCCGTTTACATCGTTACGTACTTCCTGCTGATCGTCTTCTTCGCCTTCTTCTACGTCGCCATCAGCTTCAACCCCGAAGAAGTTGCCGACAACATGAAGAAGTATGGTGGCTTCATCCCGGGTATCCGGGCTGGTCGCCCGACGGCCGAGTACCTCAGCTACGTGCTCAACCGGATCACGTGGCCGGGCTCGCTGTACCTGGGTCTGATCGCGCTCGTACCAACAGTGGCGTTGGTGCTTTTCAACGCGAACCAGAACTTCCCGTTCGGCGGGACGAGCATCCTCATCATCGTGGGTGTGGGTCTGGAGACCGTGAAGCAGATCGAGAGCCAGCTTCAGCAGCGCAACTACGAAGGGTTCCTCCGCTGATGCGAATCGTCCTCGTCGGACCCCCGGGGGCCGGCAAGGGTACACAGGCTGCGTACCTTGCCAAGAACCTCGCGATCCCGCACATCTCCACGGGGGACCTGTTCCGCGCCAACATCAGTCAGGGCACGCCCCTGGGTGTCGAGGCGAAGTCGTACATGGACGCCGGCAACCTGGTGCCCGACTCGGTCACGATCGGCATGGCCGAGGACCGCATGGAGCAGCCCGACGCCGCCGAGGGCTTCCTGCTGGACGGCTTCCCGCGCAACATCGGCCAGGCCGAGGCGCTGGACGCGTACCTCAAGGACAAGAACCTCACGCTGGACGCCGTCCTGGACCTCGAGGTCCCCGAGGACGAGGTCGTGAAGCGGATCGCCGGCCGGCGGATCTGCCGCAATGACAGCAGCCACGTCTTCCACGCCGAGTACAACAAGCCGAAGACCGAGGGCGTTTGCGACGTCTGCGGCGGCGAGCTGTACCAGCGTGACGACGACCGCGAGGAGACCGTCCGCAAGCGGCTGGAGGTCTACCACACGGAGACCGAGCCGATCATCGACTACTACAAGGCCCAGGACCTGGTCGTCACGATCCCGGCCCTCGGCAAGGTCGAAGAGGTCACCGAGCGCGCGATGGCGGCGCTCCAGCGCGGCGAGTAAGCGCACAGCTCCGTACGGCCGCGGTGTCCACCATGGGCACCGCGGCCGTACTGTTGGTCAGAACAGACGCAGGACGAGAGCGAAGGCGGAAGGCACCGCATGGTGGAGATCAAGACCCCCGAGCAGATCGCGAAGATGCGCGAGGCGGGGCTGGTGGTCGCCGCCATCCACGCGGCGACCCGGAAGGCGGCGGTGCCGGGCGCCACGACCAAGGACCTGGACGACGCGGCGCGCAAGGTGCTGGCCGAGCACGGCGCGAAGTCGAACTTCCTGGGCTACGGCGGCTTCCCGGCGACGATCTGCACCTCGGTGAACGACGTCGTCGTCCACGGCATCCCCGACACCGACACGGTGCTGCAGGACGGGGACATCATCTCCATCGACTGCGGCGCGATCGTCGACGGCTGGCACGGCGACGCCGCGTACACCGCCTTCGTCGGGTCCGGTCACTCCGCGGAGCTGGTCGAGCTCAGCCGGGTGACCGAGGAGTCGATGTGGGCCGGCATCGCAGCGGTCGCCAAGGGCAACCGCCTGGTGGACATCTCCAAGGCGATCGAGGGCTACATCCGCCGCCAGCCGCGTCCGTCGAGCGGTAAGTACGGCATCGTCGAGGACTACGGCGGCCACGGCATCGGCTCGCAGATGCACATGGACCCGCACCTGCTGAACTACGTCGACCGCAAGCGCGGCCGCGGCCCCAAGCTGGTGCCCGGCTTCTGCATCGCGATCGAGCCGATGGTCAACCTCGGGACGCCCAAGACCCATGTGCTCGAGGACGACTGGACGGTGAAGTCCAACGACGGCAGCTGGTCCTCGCACTGGGAGCACTCGGTCGCGCTGACCGAGGACGGCCCGCTGGTGCTCACCGCGCCGGACGGCGGCAAGGCCAAGCTGGCCGAGCTGGGGATCACTGCGGCGCCCGACCCGGCCGCAAAGTCTTGATCATCTGGGGAGACCCCGAGCGTAAGGATCTCCGCCGGTGGGCAATAATCCAGGATTCGTCTTTTCCTGGGTGCTGACGTAGACTGACGCGTCGGCTCTCGTGCATCCGTATGCCTGGAGACAGGCGGCGTCACTGACGCCGCGGGCGCACAAGAGTTGATCAAGGTAGCCGATTCGAAGGGCGAAGCGTGGCCAAGAAGCAAGGTGCCATCGAGATCGAGGGCACCGTGATCGAGTCCCTGCCGAACGCCATGTTCAAGGTGGAGCTCCAGAACGGTCACAAGGTCCTCGCGCACATCAGCGGCAAGATGCGGATGCACTACATCCGCATCCTCCCGGATGACCGGGTCGTCGTGGAGCTCTCTCCGTACGACCTGACGCGTGGCCGGATCGTCTACCGCTACAAGTAGATCTTGTCGGCGCCCCGCTCCCGTGGGGTGACGGCACTGACCCGGAGAACCTCACATCCCATGAAGGTCAAGCCGAGCGTCAAGAAGATCTGCGACAAGTGCAAGGTGATCCGCCGCCACGGCCGGGTCATGGTCATCTGCGACAACCTGCGCCACAAGCAGCGCCAGGGCTGACGCACGCCGACCACCTGCATTTCGCAGTTCGCGCGACGCAAGCACATACGTACATACGCAGTCACCCGACCCCCGCACCACTCGCGGGGACGACACCCCCGGCTCGGAGGCCGGGGACCCGGCTCGTAATGCTGCAGAGTCTTACGGGAACGGTGCTGCGGAAGACCTCCGAATAGCCATCAGGAGCCACATCAATGGCACGCCTCGCAGGCGTTGATCTCCCGCGCGAAAAGCGTGTGGAGGTCGCCCTCACCTACGTCTTCGGTATCGGGCGGACGCTCTCGCGTCAGACCCTCGACGCCACCGGCGTGAACCCCAACACGCGGGTTCGCGACCTGGCCGAGGAAGACCTGATCAAGATCCGCGAGTACGTCGACAACAACCTCAAGACCGAGGGTGACCTCCGTCGCGAGATCCAGGCCGACATCCGCCGCAAGGTCGAGATCGGCTGCTACCAGGGTCTGCGTCACCGCCGCGGCCTGCCGGTGCACGGTCAGCGCACCAGCACGAACGCCCGTACCCGCAAGGGTCCGCGTCGCGCGATCGCCGGCAAGAAGAAGCCGGGCAAGAAGTAGTCCTCAGCAGGACGCACTGTGTGCTCTGGGGGGACTCCCCCCAGGCCCCCCAAGCGGTCTTCGCTGTAGGACCGACCACCTCCACGGGAGAAATTCATGCCTCCGAAGGGCCGTACGGCCGGCGCCAAGAAGGTGCGCCGCAAGGAGAAGAAGAACGTCGCCCACGGGCACGCTCACATCAAGAGCACGTTCAACAACACGATCGTCTCGATCACCGACCCGACCGGGAACGTGATCTCTTGGGCCTCTGCCGGCCACGTCGGCTTCAAGGGCTCGCGCAAGTCCACCCCCTTCGCCGCGCAGATGGCCGCCGAGTCGGCCGCCCGCCGCGCGCAGGAGCACGGCATGCGCAAGGTCGACGTCTTCGTCAAGGGTCCCGGCTCCGGCCGTGAGACCGCGATCCGCTCCCTCCAGGCCACCGGCCTCGAGGTGGGTTCGATCCAGGACGTCACCCCCACCCCGCACAACGGATGCCGCCCGCCCAAGCGTCGCCGCGTCTGACCATCTGAAGTAGGAGACAACTAGACAATGGCGCGTTACACCGGGGCCGACTGCAAGCGTTGCCGTCGGGAGAAGCAGAAGCTCTTCCTCAAGGGGAGCAAGTGCGAGAGCGCGAAGTGCCCGATCGAGATCCGTCCTTACCCCCCGGGTGAGCACGGTCGCGGGCGCACCAAGGACAGCGAGTACCTGCTCCAGCTTCGTGAGAAGCAGAAGTGCAGCCGTATCTACGGTGTCCTTGAGAAGCAGTTCGTGAACTACTACAAGGAAGCGAACCAGAAGACCGGCAAGACCGGTGAGAACCTTCTGCGCATCCTTGAGACCCGCCTCGACAACGTGGTCTACCGGGCCGGCTTCGCCAAGTCCCGTGACCACGCCCGTCAGCTGGTCCGTCACGGACACATCAACGTGAACGGCCGCAAGACCGACATCCCGTCGGCCCGCGTCGCCGTGAACGACATCATCGAGGTCCGCGAGGGCTCTCGGAACCTGACCCCCTTCGAGGTGGCCAAGGCCGAGGCCGGCGAGAAGACCGTTCCGGCCTGGCTGGAAGCGATCCCGTCGAACCTCCGGATCCTCGTGCACAGCCTGCCCGAGCGCCAGGTGATCGACACCCAGGTGCAGGAGCAGCTGATCGTCGAGCTTTACTCCAAGTAAGGCTCACCGGCTCCCTTCCGCAGGGAGTCGGCCGGGTGGGGGCGGTACGGCACTTCGGTGCCGTGCCGCCCGTACCCTTGTCAGTACAGCGGGCGTCAAATAGCGGGCGTCCACGACTGAAGGACCGAAAACATGCTGATTGCTCAGCGTCCCTCGCTGACCGAAGAGGTCGTCGACGAATACCGCTCCCGGTTCGTGATCGAGCCGCTGGAGCCGGGCTTCGGCTACACCCTCGGCAACTCCCTGCGTCGTACGCTCCTCTCCTCGATCCCCGGTGCCGCCGTCACCAGCATCCGGATCGACGGTGTCCTGCACGAGTTCACCACCGTGCCGGGCGTCAAGGAGGACGTCACCGACCTCATCCTCAACATCAAGCAGCTGGTCGTCTCCTCCGAGCACGACGAGCCGGTCGTGATGTACCTGCGCAAGCAGGGCCCGGGCCTGGTCACCGCCGCGGACATCGCGCCGCCGGCCGGTGTCGAGGTGCACAACCCCGACCTGGTCCTCGCCACCCTCAACGGCAAGGGCAAGCTGGAGATGGAGCTGACCGTCGAGCGCGGTCGCGGCTACGTCTCCGCCGTCCAGAACAAGCAGGTGGGCCAGGAGATCGGCCGGATTCCGGTCGACTCCATCTACAGCCCCGTGCTCAAGGTCACCTACAAGGTCGAGGCGACCCGTGTCGAGCAGCGCACCGACTTCGACAAGCTGATCGTCGACGTCGAGACCAAGCAGGCCATGCGTCCGCGTGACGCCATGGCGTCGGCTGGTAAGACCCTGGTCGAGCTGTTCGGTCTGGCGCGCGAGCTCAACATCGACGCCGAGGGCATCGACATGGGCCCGTCCCCGACGGACGCCGCCCTCGCCGCCGACCTGGCGCTGCCGATCGAGGAGCTGGAGCTCACCGTCCGCTCCTACAACTGCCTCAAGCGTGAGGGCATCCACTCCGTGGGTGAGCTCGTGGCGCGCTCCGAGGCCGACCTGCTCGACATCCGCAACTTCGGTGCGAAGTCGATCGACGAGGTCAAGGCGAAGCTGGCCGGCATGGGCCTGGCCCTCAAGGACAGCCCGCCCGGATTCGACCCGACCGCCGCCGCCGACGCCTTCGGCGCGGACGACGACGCGGACGCCGGGTTCGTGGAGACCGAGCAGTACTGAGCACTGCCGGCCGGGGTCCGGGGCATCGCCCCGGGCCCCAGCCGTGTGAATCTTCCGGGGGGCGGCCGCCTCACGGGAACTGACACCGGTACCTGATACGGCCGGTGCAGCAAAGAAGGAGAAACACCATGCCGAAGCCCGCCAAGGGTGCCCGTCTGGGCGGCAGCGCTGCGCACGAGCGCCTGATGCTGCGCAACCTGGCGACCAGCCTCTTCGAGCACGGCCGCATCACGACGACCGAGGCCAAGGCCCGTCGTCTGCGTCCGTACGCGGAGCGTCTGGTGACCAAGGCGAAGAAGGGCGACCTTCACAACCGCCGTCAGGTCATGCAGCTGATCTCGGACAAGAGCGTCGTGCACACGCTCTTCACGGAGATCGCGCCGCGGTTCGCGGAGCGTCCGGGTGGCTACACCCGCATCACCAAGATCGGTAACCGTCGTGGCGACAACGCCCCGATGGCGGTCATCGAGCTGGTCGAGGGCGAGATCGCCAAGAAGGCGACCGTCGCTGAGGCCGAGGCCGCGACCAAGCGCGCGGTGAAGGAGTCCGAGGCCGCGGCCGAGGCTCCCGCCGAGGCCACCGAGGCGCCCGCCGAGGAGTCCAAGGACGCCTGAGGCACTGCCCGGCTGTGAGCGGGTCCGTCCCTTCGGGGGCGGGCCCGCTTCGCGTTGCCGCGAGCCTGAGAGGATGTGTGACGTGAGTGACGAGGTGGAGCCCGGGTACGTCCGGGTGCGGCTGGACCTTTCCTACGACGGCAAGGACTTCTCGGGCTGGGCCAAGCAGGCCCGGGGGCAGCGGACGGTCCAGGGGGAGATCGAGGACGCGCTGCGCACGGTGACGCGGTCGCGGGAGACCCACGAGCTGACGGTGGCCGGGCGGACCGATGCCGGGGTGCACGCCCGCGGCCAGGTGGCGCACGTGGACCTGCCGGCGGAGCTCTGGGCCGAGCACCGGGAGAAGCTGCTCAAGCGGCTGGCCGGACGGCTGCCGAAGGACGTCCGGGTGTGGTCGGTGGCCGAGGCGCCCGAGGGCTTCAACGCGCGCTTCTCGGCGATCTGGCGGCGGTACGCGTACCGGGTGACCGACCACCATGGGGGCGTGGACCCGCTGCTGCGCGGCCATGTGCTCTGGCACGACTGGCCGCTCGACGTGGCCGCCATGAACGAGGCGGCCCGGCCGCTGCTCGGGGAGCACGACTTCGCCGCGTACTGCAAGAAGCGGGAGGGCGCCACCACCATCCGCACCCTCCAGGAGCTGAGCCTGGTGCGGGGCGAGGACGGGATCATCACGGCGACCGTGCGGGCGGACGCCTTCTGCCACAACATGGTGCGCTCGCTGATCGGCGCGCTGCTGTTCGTCGGCGACGGGCACCGGCCGCCGGAGTGGCCGGGCAAGGTGCTGGCGGCCGGCGTGCGGGACTCCGCGGTCCATGTCGTCCGGCCGCACGGGCTGACGCTGGAGGAGGTCGGCTACCCGGCCGATGCGCTGCTGGCGGCGCGCAACAAGGAGGCGCGGAACCGGCGGACGCTCGGGGCGTCCACCGGCGCCGGCTGCTGCTGAGCGGCCCCCGCGCCCGGGAGCCGGGGTGGCGCCGTCCCAAGGAGGGCGCCACCGCAGGGGTCAGGACGCCTGGCCGGCCTTCTTCTGGGCCTCCTTCAGCTGACGCTCGGCGGCCTTCGCCGCCTGGTCCTTGCCGCGCTGGGTGATCTGGCTGAAGGCGAAGGAACCGCCGTCCCGGGCGATCTGCTGGGCCTTGGTCTCGGACGCGACCACGTCCTTGCCGTTGAGGTAGCCGGCGATGGTGAAGTAGGCATAGCGGCCAGTGGCGTTGGTGGCCATCCGGCACTTGTGGCCCTGGCAGAAGTCCGAGGGGACGCCGCCGCCGGGCAGCGGCTTGAGGTTGGTCCGGGCCTCGTTCATGACCTTGGTGGCCTGGGCGGGCGAGGGGAAGACCGCGACGCCGATGGTGACCGCGACGCCGCCCTTGGCGTACGTGACGCGCAGCAGCTGCTTGCAGCCGTTGTGGGAGAGCGAGGAGACCAGGGCGCCCTGCGCGCCGGCCGTGCAGTCCTTGGTGCTGTCGGACTTGGTGCGCGGGTAGCTGTGCTCGCCGACGACCATCGTCTTCTGCGGGAAGAGGGTGGCGGGGGTGAGCGGCGCGGTGTCCTTCTTGGGGTCGGAGATGTAGTCCGCGGGGTTGGGCGGGGGCGGCACCGAGACGTCGGGGAAGGACGGCTTGTCGTCCGGCTGGGCGGCCTGCTCGGACGCGGTGGCGGTGGCCGTCGGACCGCCGCCGGGGGAGCCGCCGCCGGAGATGACGGCGGCGGTGACGATGCCCGCCACCGCGAGGGCCGCCAGCGCACCGCCGCCGATCCACAGCCAGCGCTTGCGCCGGGCCCGGGTCTCGCTCTCGTCCGCGAGCGCGTCCCAGTCCGGAGTGGAAGAAGAACCCCCGGGGCCGTCGAAGGGCCCGCCTTGCCCAAAACTCATGGCGCGCATCCTAATCCGGTTGGTGGAACGCGTGGTGGCCGGTCACAATCCGCCCATGGGACATCTCGAAGCCGGACACCTGGAGTACTACCTGCCGGACGGGCGGGTCCTGCTGGGGGACGTGTCCTTCCGGGTGGGGGAGGGGGCCTCGGTCGCGCTGGTGGGAGCCAACGGCGCGGGCAAGACCACCCTGCTGCGGCTGATCGCCGGAGAGCTCCAGCCGCACGGCGGGTCGGTGACGGTCAGCGGCGGGCTGGGGGTGATGCCGCAGTTCGTGGGGTCCGTACGGGACGACCGCACGGTGCGGGATCTGCTGGTGTCGGTCGCCCAGCCGCGGATCCGGGAGGCGGCGGCCGCGGTGGACGCCGCCGAGCTGGCCCTGATGACGGCCGACGGCGACGACGAGACGGCGCAGATGGCGTATGCGCAGGCGCTCAGCGACTGGGCGGAGGCGCGGGGCTACGAGGCCGAGACGGTCTGGGACATGTGCACCATGGCCGCGCTGGGGACGCCGTACGAGAAGGCGCAGTGGCGGCAGGTGCGCACGCTGTCCGGCGGTGAGCAGAAGCGCCTGGTCCTGGAGTCGCTGCTACGCGGCACGGACGAGGTGCTGCTGCTGGACGAGCCGGACAACTATCTGGACGTCCCCGGCAAGCGCTGGCTGGAGGAGCAGCTGCGGCAGACCCGTAAGACGGTGCTGTTCGTCTCCCACGACCGGGAGCTGCTGTCCCGGGCCTCGGAGAAGATCGTCAGCGTGGAGCCGGGCCCGGCGGGCTCCGACGTCTGGGTGCACGGCGGCGGCTTCGGCACCTACCACCAGGCGCGCAAGGAGCGCTTCGCCCGCTTCGAGGAGCTGCGCCGGCGCTGGGACGAGCAGCACGCGAAGCTCAAGGACCTGGTCAGGTATCTGAAGCAGAAGGCGATGTACAACGACGGCATCGCTTCCCGGTACCAGGCCGCGCAGACCCGGCTGCGGAAGTTCGAGGAGGCCGGGCCGCCGCCGGAGCCGCCGCGGGAGCAGGAGATCACCATGCGGCTGCGCGGCGGACGTACCGGCGTCCGCGCGGTGACCTGCGAGGACCTGGAGCTGACCGGGCTGATGCGGCCGTTCTCGCTGGAGGTCTTCTACGGCGAGCGGGTCGCCGTCCTCGGCTCCAACGGGTCGGGCAAGTCGCACTTCCTGCGGCTGCTGGCGGGCGACGCGGACCGTCCGGTGGAGCACGCGGGCAGCTGGAAGCTGGGCGCCCGGGTGGTGCCCGGTCACTTCGCGCAGACCCATGCCCACCCCGAGTTGCTGGGGCGCACCCTGCTCGACGTGCTGTGGACCGAGCATGCCAAGGACAAGGGCCAGGCGATGTCCGCGCTGCGCCGCTACGAACTGGAGAAGCAGGCCGACCAGCACTTCGACCGGCTCTCCGGCGGCCAGCAGGCCCGGTTCCAGATCCTCCTGCTGGAGCTGTCGGGGTGCACCGCCCTGCTGCTGGACGAGCCGACCGACAACCTGGACCTGGAGTCGGCCGAGGCCCTCCAGGAGGGGCTGGAGGCGTTCGACGGGACGGTGCTGGCGGTGACGCACGACCGCTGGTTCGCCCGGTCCTTCGACCGGTTCCTGGTGTTCGGGGCGGACGGGGTGGTCCGGGAGACGCCGGAGCCGGTGTGGGACGAGCGGAGGGTCGAGCGGCAGCGCTGAGGGATGTCCGGTAGGCGGGAGTCCGCGGCCGGTGGTGCCGGCGGCGGGCTGCGGGGGACAATGGACGAGGACCGCGCCGGGGAGCGGTGGGGCGGGGCCGGGGCGCGGCCCGGGGGGCGTTTTGACCCCGCTGGGGACGGCCCGGTATTCTGCTGGTTCGTTATGCGTATTGGCTTGCTCTATCTCACGTGAGGGGCCCTTACGCCGGTCCACCGGACCGATGACCAGCGGCGGACGATCGGGTTGCGTCACCCGTAGTGCCGCCCTGCTGTGTGATCGGCTGTGGTGACCAGTACAGGACCCATTCACCAAAGAAGCGAAGGCTAAGACGTGCGTACGTTCAGCCCCAAGCCCGGCGATGTCCAGCGCCAGTGGCACATCATTGACGCGCAGGACGTTGTCCTGGGCCGTCTGGCCAGCCAGGCCGCATCCCTCCTGCGGGGTAAGCACAAGCCCGTGTACGCCCCGCACGTCGACACCGGTGACTTCGTCATCATCGTCAACGCCGACAAGGTGCACCTGTCCGGCAACAAGCGCACCCAGAAGATGGCCTACCGTCACTCCGGTTTCCCGGGTGGTCTGCGCTCCGTCCGCTACGACGAGCTGCTGGACAAGAACCCGGAGAAGGCCGTCGAGAAGGCCATCAAGGGCATGCTCCCCAAGAACACCCTCGGCCGTCAGATGCTCTCGAAGCTGAAGGTCTACGCGGGCGCTGAGCACCCGCACGCTGCGCAGCAGCCGGTCCCGTTCGAGATCACCCAGGTCGCGCAGTAAGTCCGGCCACCCCCTAAGACGACAGAGAATTCTTAAGGAGCATCGTGGCTGAGACCACCCCCGAGACCCCGCTGGACGAGGTTGAGGTCGAGGAGTACACCACCGAGACCGAGGTCGTGGAGTCGGAGTACACCTCCGAGTCCCTCGCGTCCCGTTTCGGCGACCCGCAGCCGGCCGCCGGCCTGGGTCGTCGCAAGAACGCCATCGCCCGCGTCCGGATCGTTCCGGGCACCGGCCAGTGGAAGATCAACGGTCGCACCCTTGAGGGCTACTTCCCCAACAAGGTGCACCAGCAGGAAGTCAACGAGCCCTTCAAGGTGCTCGAGCTGGACGGTCGTTACGACGTCATCGCCCGCATCGCCGGCGGCGGCATCTCCGGCCAGGCCGGTGCGCTGCGCCTGGGCGTTGCCCGTGCGCTGAACGAGGCGGACGTCGACAACAACCGCCCCGCGCTGAAGAAGGCCGGGTTCCTCAAGCGTGACGACCGTGCGGTCGAGCGCAAGAAGGCCGGTCTGAAGAAGGCCCGTAAGGCGCCGCAGTACAGCAAGCGCTGATCTCGCGCTGCAGCCATGCAGCTCTGGCGAACGCCCCGGTGGCACTCCGTGCTGCCGGGGCGTTCGGCTATCCGGGACCAGGGGCGTATACCTGGATTCAAGGCCCTGGTCACAGCTCGACAACTCGGAGGACACCAGTGGGACGACTCTTCGGTACGGACGGTGTGCGCGGCGTAGCCAATGCGGACCTGACGGCGGAGCTGGCGCTCGGTCTGTCGGTCGCGGCGGCGCACGTACTGGCCGAAGCGGGCACCTTCGAAGGGCACCGCCCGGTGGCGGTCGTCGGGCGCGATCCCCGTGCGTCCGGGGAGTTCCTGGAGGCCGCGGTCGTCGCCGGGCTGGCCAGTGCCGGAGTGGACGTGCTGCGGGTGGGGGTGCTGCCGACCCCGGCGGTGGCCTATCTGACCGGGTCGCTGGGTGCCGACCTCGGTGTGATGCTCTCCGCCAGCCACAACCCGATGCCCGACAACGGCATCAAGTTCTTCGCCCGCGGCGGTCACAAGCTCGCCGACGAGCTGGAGGACCGGATCGAGGAGACCTACCGGGCGCACGCCTCCGGTGAGCCGTGGGACCGGCCGACCGGCGCCGGCGTGGGCCGGGTCACCGTCTACGACGAGGGCTTCGACAACTACGTCGCGCACCTGGTGGGCGTGCTGCCCAACCGCCTGGACGGGCTGAAGATCGTCATCGACGGTGCGCACGGCGCGGCGGCGCGGGTCTCGCCCGAGGCGTTCGCCCGGGCCGGCGCCGACGTCATCACCCTCGGCACCGACCCCGACGGCCTCAACATCAACGACGGCTGCGGCTCCACCCACCTCGCCCAGCTGCGCGCGGCGGTCGTGGAGCACGGCGCCGACCTGGGCGTGGCGCACGACGGTGACGCCGACCGCTGCCTGGCGGTGGACCGGGACGGCAACGAGGTCGACGGCGACCAGATCCTGGCGGTGCTCGCGCTGGGCATGCGCGAGGCGGGGGCGCTGCGCAAGAACACCGTGGTGGCCACCGTCATGTCCAACCTGGGCTTCAAGCTGGCCATGGAGCGCGAGGGCATCGAGCTTGTGCAGACCGCGGTCGGTGACCGCTACGTCCTGGAGGAGATGAAGGCGCACGGCTTCGCGCTGGGCGGCGAGCAGTCCGGGCACGTCATCGTCCTCGACCACGCCACCACCGGGGACGGCACGCTGACCGGCCTGATGCTGGCGGCCCGGGTCGCCGTCACCGGCCGTTCGCTCGGCGAGCTGGCGGGCGTGATGGAGCGGCTGCCGCAGATCCTGGTCAACGTTCCCGACGTCGACAAGGCGCGGGTCGGCAGCTCGCCCGAGCTGACCGCCGCGGTGGCCGAGGCGGAGCGGGAGCTGGGCGCCACCGGCCGGGTGCTGCTGCGGCCGTCCGGCACCGAGCCGCTGGTCCGCGTCATGGTGGAGGCCGCGGACATCGAGCAGGCCCGGTCCGTGGCGGAGCGCCTCGCGGATGTGGTGAAGTCCGCGCTGGGCTAGGCGACAGCACCCGGGGCGCGCCTCCTGTTAGGCCGCGCCCTTCGGACGGTCTTCGGGCCCGGTCCCCCGCGGCGACGGCCGACGGGCGGCCGGGCCCGTCGTGTGCCGGGCCCACAGCAGCTTCTGCGTGGCCAGTGTCAGCGTGCCCGCGAGCACGATGCCCGCGAGGTTGAGCAGCAACTGCTCCATGGAGCTCCAGGCCTGGCCGTACGCCTGGTAGGCGAGGGCGACCGCGGCGTTGGCGGCGGCCGGGACGGTGGTCACCGAGATCGCCACGCCCACCAGCGCACCCGATTTGGCGGAGGTCAGCGAGAGCACCCCGGCCATGCCGGCGAGCACCGCGACGACGAAGGAGAACCAGTCGGGCCGGTAGATGAAGTTGGTGTTCGGCCGGGGGGCCTCCAGCGCCTCGACGTGGAAGAGTCCGACCGCGTCCATGAACAGGCTGAAGCCGACGGTGACCGCCATCGCCACCGCGAACCCCACGAGCAGCGCCGTCAGCGAGCGCCAGGCCAGCCGCGGGGCCCGCTGGACCAGCGCGGTGCAGATCCCGGCCAGCGGCCCGAACTCCGGGCCCACCGCCATCGCACCGACGATCAGGATCGCGTTGTCCAGGACCACACCGCAGGCCGCGATCATCGTGGCGAGGGTGAGGAACGCCAGGTAGGTGACGGAGAGGGTGGACTCCTCGTGGGTGGCGTCGGTCAGCGACTCCCACAGGACGGCGTCCGCGCCCTCCCCGGGTGCCTCGTCCTCCGCCCGCTGCGCCCGCAGTGACAGCGACAGATCGATGTGCTCGATGGCGATCGCACCGGTCCGGTCCAGGCCCAGCTCCCGCAGCCGGGCCAGCAGCCCGTCACCGGCCTCCCGGGCCACGTCGCACAGCACGACATCGCCCTGCGGGTCGCGGGCGGCCCCGCTCAGCACCGCCAGATGCGTCGTACCGACGGTGGTCTCCAGCAGTTCGACGACCTCGTCCGTACGGTCGGCGGGCACCATCAGTCGAAGATGCAGCACGGTGGGGCGGCTCCTTACAGCTTCCGCAGCGACAGCCGCTGCACCTTGTGGTCCGGCCCCTTGCGGAGCACCAGGTTCGCGCGGCCGCGGGTGGGGGCCACATTCTGCTGGAGGTTGGGCTTGTTGATGGTCCGCCACATCATCCGGGCGTAGTCCAGCGCCTCCTCCTCCGAGACCTGGGTGTACTTGCGGAAGTACGAGAACGGGTTCTGGAAGGCGGTCTCGCGCAGCTTGCGGAAGCGGCCGAGGTACCACTGCTCGATGTCCTCGGTGCGGGCGTCGACGTAGACCGAGAAGTCGAAGAAGTCCGCGAGGCCGAGGCGGGTGCGGCCGTCCTTGCCGGGCAGTGCGGGCTGCAGGACGTTGAGGCCCTCGACGATGAGGATGTCGGGGCGGTGCACGGTGAGCCGCTCGCCGGGCACGATGTCGTAGATCAGGTGGGAGTAGACCGGGGCGGTGACCTCGGCCTTGCCGGACTTCACATCGGCGACGAAGCGGGTCAGGGCCCGGCGGTCGTAGGACTCGGGGAAGCCCTTGCGGGACATCAGCCCGCGCCGGTGCAGCTCGGCGTTGGGGAAGAGGAACCCGTCGGTGGTGATCAGCTCGACGCGGGGGTGTTCCGGCCAGCGGGCCAGCAGCGCCTGTAGCAGCCGGGCGGTGGTGGACTTGCCGACCGCCACGCTGCCGGCGACCCCGATGACGAACGGGGTGCCGGGCTGGGATCCCTGGCCGCCGCCCGCGTCGCCCAGGAAGGTGTTCAGCGCGCCGCGCAGGCTGCTGCTCGCGCCCACGTAGAGGTTGAGCAGGCGGGAGAGCGGCAGGTAGACATCGCGGACCTCGTCGAGGTCGATGACGTCGCCCAGCCCACGCAGCCGTTCGACCTCCTCGGCCGTCAGGGGCAGCGGGGTCTTCTCCCTGAGGGCGCTCCATTGCGCACGGGTCAGGTCGACGTACGGCGAGCCGTCGGCGCGGCGTCGTTGCTGCGGATCGGTCGTCAAGGGCACGGGCCCATTGTCCGCAGCCGTCATCCGCCGTTCATCTCGGGGTGTCAGCCTGCGTCGCAGGGGCGCTCGGATGGACGCAGGGGCGCGCTTTGGGTGCTTCACTACCTGGCTGTCTGTACCCGAGTTGTTTTGCCCGGTACGGTCAGCGCGGGGAGCGGCCCACAGGAGGGCCGCGTACGAGACAGCACGAGACAGGGGGTAGCAGTGCGAACGGGAATGGCCGGTCTGCTGCGGAAGCAGGGCCGGGGGAGGCACATCGGCACGGGCGACGGCCGTGAGGTGGCCGCCGCGTCGGACGGCTTCGCCGCGCGGATGTACGCCGAGCTGGCCGAGGAACTGCCGGACGAGAACCTGGCGGAGGACCTCGGCGAGGACCTCGCGGACTTCCTGGAGCGCTATGAGCCGGCTGCCGGCATCGGCGCGGACACCGAGGTCGACGAGGAGTTCCTGGAGACGGTGCGCGAGGCGCACCACCGGATAGCGCAGGGGTATTGAGGGGAGTTGGAGACCGTCAACCGGTGTCCGGCTCCCTATCGCGGGAGGCGTTCGCGTTCGGCGCCCGTGACGGCACGTTCCACCTGCACTAGTCCCCGCGGTGCTGTACCCCCGCTCCGATGCCTTGGAGCGGGGCACAGCGCGTCAGGTCAGTGGCGCACGTCGGGCGCCGTGGGCTACTCGTCGAGGTAGAGCAGCGCGGTGATCGTCTTCTTGCACACGTCGCAGTGCATCGGCGCCTCGATGCTGGCCAGGTCGCACTCGATGGACGTGATCCGATCGACCGCGCCGGTGTCGGTCTCAACGCGCCACGCGTCGTGCCACCGCTCGGTGTTCTCCTGGAGCCCCGAGACGTAGCCGCGGGTCATCTCGTAGAACGCCCGGACGCCGTGCTCCTTCATATAACCCCAGTTGAACTCCAGGCTCTTGAGCACCACGGGGAACGGGTGCAGCGCCTGGGTACGGCCCCAGGTCTCTAGTACGTCCGCAACGTTGAGCCTGCCGGCCCGTTCGTCAAGGACCGTCCACATACCCGAGGCGTCGTAGTCGCCCAGCACCTGGTCGAGGATCCCGGCGCAGCGGCGCAGGTTCGCCTTCTTCGCCTGGAAGACCCGGGTGACCTCGGTGGGCGCCCCAGCCGTCGGTTCCTTGCGGGCCTTGCTGATCGCCCGTGTTAACTCCGTACTGAGTGCTGCCTCATCGCACAGTGAATCTCCGAAGCTGAGCCAGGGGTCCGGGAACCCCCGCTCAGCCGTGATCTGGAAGATCCGATCGCCTTGCGTTCCCATCCGCTACTCCTCGAAGGTCGGCAGCGGAATGGGTCCGCTGCGCGTCAACTGGATGGTGCGCACCGCCGCGCGAGTTCCGCGGCGGCCTGATCAAGCGGCACCTGGACCTGCTCGCCGCTGTCCATGTCCCGCAGCGTGACCGTGCCCGCATCGCGCTCTGACTGGCCGTAGATCACGCAGAAGCGGGCTCCCTGGTCGCTGGCCCACTTCATCTGCTTGGCGAACTTCCCACTCGACCCGAGGTAAACGCCAGTTCGAACACCGGCACGGCGGATTTCGGCCGCCAATCGGAAACTGTCCGCAGACAGGTCCTCGCCCATGACCGTGACAGCCACATCGATCTGCGAGTAGCCCCCCACCTCGCCCTGCTCCAGCAGCGGCAGGATGCGCTCAATGCCCAGCGAGCCACCGCAGGCCGGGGAGTCCTTGCCGCCGAGCCGCGCGATGAGGCCGTCGTACCGGCCGCCGGAGGCGATCGACCCCGGCATCCCCGGCGCCACGACCTCGAAGATGATCCCCGTGTAGTAGTCGAGGCCGCGGACGAGGTTTGGCGCGAAGCCGATCCGCTCGGCGGGGATGGCGTCCTTGGTCAGCTCCAGCAGCCGATCCACCTCAGCCAGGCCCGTCTGACCGACCTCGCTGGACTTCAGCTCACCCCTGATCCGCTCCATTGCGTCCGGCGACGTCAGGTCATCCACCAGGCCCTGCGCCACCTCGGACGACAGGCCGCGGCCCGAAACCAGCTCCTCGACGACAGCCGCCGGGGACAGCTTGTCGAGCTTGTCGAGGGTGATCAGCACTCCGGACCCCAGGTCCGCGGGGACGCTGTATGCCTCCAGCAGACCGAACAGAACGTGCCGCGAGTTCAGCAGGAACCGGAACTCCGGTACGCCGAGTGCATCCAGAGCGTCATGAAGGGCCAGGACGACTTCGGCGTCGGACAGCGGAGAGGAGGAGCCCACGATGTCCAGGTCGCACTGCACGAACTCGCGGAACCGTCCCTTGCCCGGCCGGTCGGCCCGCCACACCGGATCGATGGCGTACCGCTTGTACGGGGAGGGCAGCTGGCTGCCGTAGGCAGCCACCGCGCGAGCCAGGGGCACCGTGAGGTCATAGCGGAGAGCGAGATCAGCCTCGCCGGTCGCCTCATGCTCACCACGCCGGAGGATCTTGAAGATCAGCTTGTCGCCCTCGTCGCCGTACTTGCCGGTGAGGACGTCCAGCCGCTCGAACGCGGGCGTCTTCAGGGGGTGAAAGCCATAGCGGCTGAACACTTCCCGGATTGTCGCGAATGCGCGTTCCCGCCTCTCATGCTCGGCGGCGAGGAAATCGCGGGTGCCGGATGCGGGCTCAAACTGCTTCAACGAGGCCATGCCGTCATAGTCCCGGAAGCCGGGTGCCGCAGGCAAAACGCATCGAGCGGTGTCATGACGGCCCAGTCGAACAGCCTGATGAAGGTGATCCCCGCGCGGAGATATGGTCCCGTTCTGCCGGTCGTCGCGGGGAGCACTGGCAGCGCCGGGCGATCCGGTACGCAGAGTGCAACCGGACTCGACCGCTTTCCGGCGCTAGCGGTGGTGACCGCCGCACCAGTGCCCCCTGGCCGTGCACGCGCAGAGCGCCGGTTCGGCGCACGGCCGGGGCGGACCGGTCGCGGCGTGGGCGAGGGGGAGGAGGAGCACGCGGCGGGCCGACCATTCGACACGGGTCCACCCTGCGGAGGCGACGAACGCGTACGGCTCGCCGGCCCTGAGCCGCGCCACCGCCTCCCACTGCCCGTGGTCGAGCCACTGGTAGGCCCGCTCGGTGTCGTACGGGTCGAAGCCGGACAGCAGTACGCGGACGGCCAGGCGCATCCACACCATGGCCTGCGTCGGGGTCTCGGCGCACCGGGTCCGTACGAGGACCTCTTCGCCGCTGCCGTCAGGCGCCGGGGTGCGGGTGATGAACTCGCACCACCAGGCGTGCCGGAGGGGGGAGTTGGGGCGGTGGAGCATGCTCATGGCTGCTCGGTGCGGTGCAGCGCGAGGTGGGCCCAGACCGTCTTGCCGGGGTCGCGCGGCCGTACGCCCCAGGAGTCGGACAGCGCGTCGACGAGGAACAGACCGCGGCCGGAGAGGTCCTCCGGGGCGGGCTTGTGGAGTTCGGGCATCCGCCACCGGTAGGAGTCGGCCACCTCCAGAGCGAGCACCCCGTCGCGGCGGCGTAAGGACAGTTCGAAGTAGTCGCCCATGCCCTTGGCGTGGTGGACGACGTTGGTGGTCAGTTCGCTGGCGATGAGGACGGCGTCCTCGATGAGGAGGCCGAGTTTCCAGTCGGTCAGGGTCGCTGTGACGTGCCGCCGTACGGCGGAGATGGAACGTGCGCGGACCCGGAACCTCGTGATGCAGGTGCGCCCGGACATGGGTCCCCCAAGGGTGTGGGCAGGCTGAGGCTTGATCACGGAGCGTCAATGGCCTCTGACGCTTCGTGGCGAAATCCAAGCTAGAGCGGAACTGTCGCGTATCGCAACTCCCTTGAGAGCGAAAAGTTGCACGCGACTCCGAGTCTCCATCTCCCTGGCGTGTAGCGTCCGTTGGCGTGCAAACTGGTCACACGCGGTAAGAGGAGGGGACATGCCCGCAGGTGGACGCCCTACTGTGCGCAGTAGGCGGCTCGGTGGGGCGCTCAGGAAGTATCGCGAGGCGGCGAAGCTCGATCAGCAGCATGCGGCCGACCACATCGTGGGTTCGAAAGCCAAGATCAGCCGGATCGAGTCGGGGCAGGTAACGGCCCGGCCGGGCGATGTCCGACTGCTGCTGGAGCTGTACGGGGTCGAGGACCCGGAGGTCTACCGTCAGCTTGAACAGCTGGCCCGCGATTCCAACAAGCGTGGGTGGTGGGTCAATTACCCGTGGGCGCTGAACCCTGAGTACGCGGACTTCGTGACTCTGGAAGCCGACGCGACGTACATCCGCACATGGCAGCCGCTCTACCTGCCGGGGCTGTTGCAAACAGACGGGTACGTCAAAGCACTGCTCGAAGGTGGCCTGACAACCTCTACTCCTGAGGACGTGGAACTGGCGATCGCGAGGCGGCTGGAGCGCAGGAAGACGATCGAGGAGGGTGGCGCACGCTACGCCGCCATCGTCTGGGAACCGGTCGTCACCGCGCCTATGCCTTCGCCAGAGGTGCATCGCGACCAGCTGCTGCACCTCATCGACGTCGCACAGCGGCGGAACGTGAGCTTTCAGGTGCTCCCGCTTTCGGAGTGGCAGGCCGCCCATATGGCGTCGCACTTCGTCATGTTCAGTTTTGGTGCCGAACCTGCACCTGAGGCCGTTGCCTTCGACAGCACCACGAGCACCGTCTTTGTCGAAGAACTGGACGACATGGTGAGGCACGCCGAGGCGTTCGAGGAGCTCAGGTCGGCGGCTTTGACGCCGAAGCAGACTCTGTCGTTTCTGAGCGACCAGCTGGCCAAACTTCCCGAGAGTGAGAATGACGCAGAATGAAGAGCCGAGAAATCGTCACGCGATTCAAGAAGTCCAGCGCCTCGCAGGGGGACCAGCAGGACTGTGTCGAGGTTGCGCACACCGCCGACGGCGGTCGGGCCGTGCGGGACAGCAAGGACCATGCCGCGGGTACGCAGTTCCACGGGCCCGCCGAGTGGGCCGCGTTCGTTGCGGCGCTGAAGGGCGGCCGTTTCGGTCGCTGATCCGCCGTACGCGCCGTACGCCGCGGGGTGCCTCACGGCCCGCGGCGTAGGCTGCCTCCATGTGCGGAATCGTGGGATATGTGGGCGGGCAGAGTGCCCTGGACGTCGTGCTGGCCGGGCTGCGGCGGCTGGAGTACCGCGGTTATGACTCGGCGGGTGTCGCCGTGTTGGCCGACGGTGGGCTGGCCGCGGCCAAGAAGGCCGGCAAACTCGCCAATCTGGAGAAGGAGCTGGCGGACCGTCCGCTGCCGACGGGGTCGACCGGCATTGGGCACACCCGCTGGGCCACCCATGGCGGGCCCACCGACGGCAACGCCCATCCGCACCTGGACAACGCCGGGCGGGTGGCGGTGGTGCACAACGGCATCATCGAGAACTTCGCCGAGCTGCGGGCCGAACTCGCCGAGCGCGGGCACGCATTGGCGTCCGAGACGGACACCGAGGTGGTGGCGCACCTGCTCGCCGAGTCGTACTCGTCGTGCGGTGAGCCGGCCGAGGCGATGCGTCAGGTGTGCCGGCGGCTGGAGGGCGCCTTCACGCTGGTTGCGGTGCACGCCGACGAGCCGGACGTGGTGGTCGGGGCGCGCCGGAACTCGCCGCTGGTGGTCGGCGTCGGGGAGGGCGAGGCGTTCCTGGCCTCCGATGTGGCGGCGTTCATCGCGCACACCCGGGAGGCGATCGAGCTGGGCCAGGACCAGGTCGTGGAGCTGCGCCGGGACGGGGTGACGGTCACCGATTTCGACGGTGCGCCCGCGGAGGTCCGCGCGTACCACGTCGACTGGGACGCCTCGGCCGCCGAGAAGGGCGGCTACGACTACTTCATGTTGAAGGAGATCGCGGAGCAGCCGAAGGCCGTCGCGGACACGCTGCTGGGGCGGATCGACGCCTCGGGGGTGCTGTCCCTGGACGAGGTGCGGATCCCGCCGGAGGTGCTGCGGGAGGTCGACAAGGTCGTCATCGTGGCGTGCGGGACGGCGTACCACGCGGGGATGATCGCCAAGTACGCGATCGAGCACTGGACGCGGATTCCGTGCGAGACGGAGCTGGCGAGCGAGTTCCGCTACCGCGATCCGATCCTGGACCGGCGGACGCTGGTGATCGCCATCAGCCAGTCCGGGGAGACCATGGACACCCTGATGGCGCTGCGGCACGCCCGTGAGCAGGGCTCGAAGGTGCTCGCCATCTGCAATACGAACGGGTCGACCATCCCGCGGGAGTCGGACGCGGTGCTGTACACCCACGCCGGGCCCGAGGTCGCGGTGGCGTCCACCAAGGCGTTCCTGACCCAGCTGGTCGCCTGCTACCTGGTGGCGCTGTACGTCGCGCAGGTGCGGGGCACCAAGTGGGGCGACGAGGTGCGGGCCGTGGTGCGCGAACTCGCCCACATCGGCACCCAGGTCGAGCAGGTGCTGGGCACGATGGAGCCGGTACGGGAGCTGGCCCGCGGGCTCGCCGACAAGAACACCGTGCTGTTCCTGGGCCGGCACGTGGGCTACCCGGTGGCGCTGGAGGGCGCGCTGAAGCTCAAGGAGCTCGCGTACATGCACGCGGAGGGGTTCGCGGCCGGTGAGCTCAAGCACGGGCCGATCGCGCTGATCGAGGACGATCTGCCGGTCGTCGTGGTGGTGCCGTCGCCGCGCGGGCGGTCGGTGCTGCACGACAAGATCGTCTCCAATATCCAGGAGATCCGGGCCCGGGGCGCCCGCACCATCGTGATCGCCGAGGAGGGCGACGAGGCGGTGGTGCCGTACGCGGATCACCTGGTGTGGATCCCGCGGACGCCGGTGCTGCTGCAGCCGCTGGTGTCCACCGTCCCGCTGCAGGTGTTCGCCTGCGAGCTGGCCACCGCCCGCGGCAACGAGGTCGACCAGCCGCGCAACCTCGCCAAGTCGGTGACGGTGGAGTGATCATCGGGGTCGGGATCGATGTCGCCGAGATCGACCGGTTCGGTGCCGCGCTGGACCGTACGCCGGAGCTGGCGCACCGGCTGTTCATCCCCTCCGAGCTGATGCTGCCGAGCGGGGAGCGGCGCGGTATCGCGTCCCTGGCCGCGCGGTTCGCGGCCAAGGAGGCGGTGGCCAAGGCCCTGGGTGCGCCGGCCGGGCTGCACTGGACGGACGCCGAGGTGTACGTCGAGGACAGCGGCCGGCCGCGGCTGCGGGTGCGGGGCACGGTCGAGCGGTGCGCCGAGGCGCTGGGGGTGCGGGCGTGGCACGTGTCGCTGAGCCATGACGCGGGGGTGGCGTCCGCCGTGGTGATCGCCGAGGGGTGACACTGGTCGGCATGAGGACTGCCTACAGCGTATCGACCGTGCGGGCCGCCGAGCGGGAACTCATGGCGCGGCTGCCCGAAGGGGCCCTGATGCAGCGGGCGGCGGCCGGACTGGCCGTCGCCTGCGGGGAGTTGCTGGGCCGGGTGTACGGCGCCCGGGTGGTGCTGCTGGTGGGCTCCGGCGACAACGGCGGGGATGCGCTGTACGCCGGTGCCCGGCTGGCCCGGCGCGGGGCCGGGGTGGTGGCGGCGCTGCTCTCGCCCGAACGGGCCCATCCGGGCGGGCTGGCCGCGCTGCGCCGGGCCGGCGGGCGGGTGTCGGACGATGCGCTGCGCGACATCGCCCGGGCCGATCTGGTCGTGGACGGGATCGTGGGGATCGGCGGGCGCGGTGGGCTGCGCCCGCCGGCCGCCCAACTCGCCCGGGCCGCGTGGGAGTCGGCGCCGGTGCTGGCGGTCGACCTGCCCAGCGGGGTGGACGCGGACAGCGGCGAGGTGAGCGGGGAGGCGGTACGGGCCGATGTGACGGTGACCTTCGGTGCGTACAAGCCGGGGCTGCTGATCGACCCGGCGCGGGAGCGGGCCGGTGCGCTGCGGCTGGTGGACATCGGGCTGACGCTGCCCGACGGCGCCGAGGTGGCGGCGCTGCAGCACGCGGACGTGGCGGAGCTGCTGCCGCGGCCGACGGCGGAGAGCGACAAGTACCGGCGCGGGGTGGTCGGTGTGGTCGCCGGGTCGGCGCGCTACCCGGGGGCCGCGGTGCTGGCGGTGGCCGGGGCGCTGCGCGGTGGCGCGGGGGCGGTGCGGTACGTCGGGCCGGCCGCGGACGCGGTGCTGGCCCGCTTCCCCGAGACGCTGGTGCACGCCGGGCCGCCCCGTAAGGCGGGCCGGGTGCAGGCGTGGGTGATCGGGCCCGGTCTCGGCGACGAGTCCGGGGCGCTGGAGGACGTGCTGGCGTCGGAGGTGCCGGTGCTGGTGGACGCGGACGGGCTGCGCTTCCTGACGCCGGAGCGGATCCGGGAGCGGACCGCCGAGACCCTGCTGACCCCGCACGCCGGGGAGGCGGCGGCGCTGCTCGGCCGCGGCCGGGAGGAGGTCGAGGCGGCGCGGCTGGCGTCGGTGCGGGAGCTGGCGGCGCGCTACGGCGCCACCGCGCTGCTCAAGGGCTCGACGACGCTGGTCGCCGGGGCGGATGGGCCGGTCCGGGTGAACCCCACGGGCACCGGCTGGCTGGCGACGGCGGGCAGCGGCGATGTGCTGTCGGGGGTGACCGGCTCGCTGCTCGCGGCCGGGCTCACCGCCCGAGACGCCGGCTCGGCCGGCGCGTATCTGCACGGCCTCGCGGCGCGCCGGGCGGCCGGGCCGGCCGGCGCGCCGATCCTCGCGTCCGAGGTCGCCGCCCATCTCGACGTCGCCTGGCGGGATGTGACGGACTGACGGCTGTCGGGGCGGGCGGCCCCGCCCGTGACGGACTGACGGCTGATGCGCGGGCCGTTCCCCGCCCGTGACCGGCAGACGGCTGCTGGACTGCGCCCCGCCCGTCACGGGCCGACGGCTGCCGCCCGGACGGCATGCCCGGGACGGACTCGCCGCTGCCGTACGGCCGTTACGCCCGGCGGGGGAAAGCCGCGGGCACCAGGGCGAACCTCGTCCCGGGCGGGCCGTGGCGGGCCGCGCCCACGGCATGCGTCAGGGCATGAAACGCACCCTTGTGGCGCTGCTGGCCTGCGCCTCGCTGCTCCCCCTCGCCGGGCCGCCCGCGGCGGCCGCCCCGTCCGCTGTACCGTCGGCCGCCCCGTACACGGCGCCCGCGCTGGTCCCCGGCCTCCCGCGCGCCGCCCTGCGGACGGCCGGGGCGACGGTGCCGCTGCACCGTGAGTACCTGCCGCGGGCCGAGGCCGCGCAGGGCGCCGCGGCCGTGCGCTGCAGCCGGTCCACCGGGCCGTACCAGCGGCAGGCCGAGCGCTATCTGCGGCGTGCGGTGGACGGGCAGCAGAGCGCGGGGGACTGCCGGGCGATCCGACGGTTCCAGCAGGCCCACCGGATCGCCCCGGCGACCGGGTTCGCGGGCCCGGTGACCGGTGCGATGGTGCGGCTGATGCGGGCCAGGAAGGACCCCAACCACGCCGGCCGGTGCCCGGTGCGTCCCGAGCGGACCGTCTGCGCGGACCTGGACCGGCAGCTGTTGTGGGTGCAGCAGGGCGGGCGGGTGATCTTCGACCCGGTGGCGATCCGCTCCGGCCGGCCGTCGATGGAGACCCGCACCGGGACGTACCGGATCTACCTGCGGCGCCGTAGCCACGTCTCGAACCTGTACCACACCCCGATGCCGTACGCGCAGTTCTTCGACCGCGGGGAGGCGCTGCACGGCGTCTACGACGACCTTTACGAGGGCCCGGGCTCGCACGGCTGCATCAACCTCACGCTGCCGGTCGCCCGCGCCCTGTGGGAGCTGCTGAGGAAGGACGACGTGGTGCACGTCTGGGGGCGTAGACCCACCGAGTGAGGGCGGTTTTCCGCGCCCGTCCCCCGGGGCGCCGCGGCATCGCCTGCAACACTGAGGGGGTGAACGAGACAGCGAAGCGCGCCCGGGCCGCCATCGACGTCGCCGCCGTGCGGGCGAACGTTCGTCACCTGCGGGCCCGCGCGCCCCAGGCGCAGCTGATGGCCGTGGTGAAGTCCGACGGCTACGGACACGGTGCGGTGCGCTGCGGGCGCGCCGCCCGGGAGGCCGGTGCGGACTGGCTGGGCACCGCGCTGCCCGAGGAGGCGTTCGCGCTGCGTGCGGCCGGTGACACCGGGCGGCTGATGTGCTGGCTGTGGACGCCGGGCGGGCCCTGGCGCACCGCGATCGAGCAGGACATCGACGTCGCGGTGAGCGGGATGTGGGCGCTGCGCGAGGTGACCGCGGCGGCCCGCGCCTGCGGCCGGGCGGCCCGCGTCCAGCTCAAGATCGACACCGGTCTGGGCCGCAGCGGCTGTACGCCCGACGACTGGGCGGAGCTGACCGCCCAGGCCCGGGCCGCCGAGGTCGAGGGCACGCTGACCGTCACCGGCGTCTGGTCGCACTTCGCCTGCGCCGACGAGCCCGGTCACCCCTCGATCACCACTCAGCTCACCGCCTTCGAGGAGGCGCTGAAGACCGCCGAGACGGCCGGGCTGCGCCCCGAAGTCCGGCACATCGCCAACACCGCGGCCGCGCTCACCCTCCCCGAGGCCCACTACGACCTGGTCAGGACCGGTATCGGCATCTACGGCATCACGCCGGCCCGCGTGCTCGGCACGTCCCGGGAGCTGGGGCTGCGGCCGGCGATGACCCTGGAGGCCTCGCTCGCGTCGGTCAAGCGGGTGCCGGCCGGCCACGGGGTGTCGTACGGGCACCTGTACACCACGCCCGGGGAGACCACCCTCGCGCTGGTCCCGCTCGGCTACGCCGACGGCATCCCGCGGCACGCCTCCGGCACCGGGCCGGTGCTGGCCGCGGGCCGGTGGCGGACGGTCGCCGGGCGGGTCGCGATGGACCAGTTCGTGCTCGACCTCGACGGGGACAGCGCCGAGGCGGGCGATCCGGTCGTGCTCTTCGGCCCCGGGGACCGCGGTGAGCCGACCGCGGAGGACTGGGCGCAGGCGGCCGGGACCATCGGGTATGAGATCGTCACAAGGATCGGGACCCGGGTGCCCCGCCTCCATGTGGACAGCGACATACGGAGCGGAGCCGAGGTGACCGAAGCAGTCGAGCAGGACACCGCGCTCACGGGGGGTACCGCATGACCGAGGGCAAGCAAGCCGCCGCGCAGGCGGTCGAGGCCGCGACGGAGGTCGCCGAGGTCGCGGCCGACGCGGCGAACAACTGGGCCAAGGCGGGCCGGCACGCGGGCTTCGCCGGCGCCGCGATCGGCGTGGTCGCGGCGGGCGCCGCGGCCGGCGTGGCGATAGAGCGGATGACGGTCGGCCGCGGGATGCGCCGCCGGGCCCGGCTCGCGCTGGACGCCGCCGGCCCGTACGGCACGCTGCGCGGCACGTCCGGCGCTGCGGTCGCCGAGGACGGCACCGAGCTGTACTACGAGATCGACGAGGTGGACGCGCCGGAGGCCGGCGGCCCGGCTGCCGGGGACGGCCGGACCGCCCAGCACGGCAAGAACGGCAAACACGGCAAGAACGGCAGGTCCGCCCGGCCGGCCCGCGGCAAGCCGGCCCGCGCCGCGCAGGAGGCCCACGGCACCCTGCGCAAGCGGCTGACGGCGGCCCTGGGGCGGCCCGCGGCCGCGCCCACCGTGGTCTTCAGCCACGGCTACTGCCTCAGCCAGGACTCCTGGCACTTCCAGCGCGCCGCGCTGCGCGGCACGGTGCGCACGGTCCACTGGGACCAGCGCAGCCACGGCCGCTCCGCGCGCGGCCACGGCCAGATCGACGGGACCGAGGCGGTCACCATCGACCTGCTGGGCCGCGACCTGAAGGCGGTGCTGGACGCCGCGGTCCCCGAGGGCCCGATCGTGCTGGTGGGGCACTCGATGGGCGGGATGACGGTGATGGCGCTGGCCGACCAGTTCCCCGAGTACGTCGCGGAGCGGGTGGTCGGGGTGGCTCTGATCGGCACCTCCGCCGGGAAGCTCAGCGAGGTCACCTACGGGCTGCCCTCGATGGGCATGAAGGCCTTCCACTGGCTCGCCCCCGGGGTGCTGAAGGCGCTGGGCTGGCAGCGGGAGCTGGTCGAGCGGGGCCGGCAGGCCACCGCCGACCTGTTCGCGGGGCTGATCAAGCGCTACTCGTTCGGGACGCCAGAGGACGTCGACCCGGGCATCGCGCGGTTCGGCGAGCGGCTGATCGAGGGGACCCCGATCGATGTGGTCGCCGAGTTCTTCCCGGCGTTCGCGGTGCACGACAAGACCGAGGCGCTGGTGGCCTACGACGCGGTGCCCTCGCTGGTGCTGGCCGGGGAGAGCGACCTGATCACCCCCGCCGAGCACAGCCGGACCATCGCCGAGGTGCTGCCGGACGCGGAGCTGGTGTGCGTCCCGGGCGCCGGGCACCTGGTGATGCTGGAGCGGCCTGAGCTGGTCAACGAGCACCTGGTGTCGCTGGTGGAGCGGTCCGGCGCGGTGGCCCGCGGCTCCCGGCACGCCCGGGCCTGAGGGAGGACGGACGGCCCGGCGCGCCCGGGCCTGCGGAACGGACGGCCCGGCGCAGCCCCGCCGGGCCGTACCATTTGCGGCATGAGCACCACCGACACTGTTGCGCATGTCACCGTCAAGTCCCCCGTTCAGATGCAGGAGTTGGGGCGCCGGCTGGCTCCGCTGCTGCGCCCCGGCGACCTGGTGCTGCTCACCGGCGAGCTGGGTGCCGGCAAGACCACGCTGACCCGCGGCCTGGGGGAGGGCCTGGGCGTGCGCGGCGCCGTGACCTCGCCCACCTTCGTCATCGCCCGGGTGCACCCCTCGCTGTCCGGTGGCCCCGCGCTGGTGCATGTGGACGCCTACCGGCTGGGCGGCGGGCTGGACGAGATGGAGGACCTCGACCTGGACGTCTCGCTGCCGGAGTCGGTGGTGGTCGTGGAGTGGGGCGACGGCAAGGTCGAGGAGCTGTCCGACGACCGGCTGCACGTGGTGATCGGGCGGGCCCTGGGGGAGGACGGCGGGCACCCGGAGGACGACGTCGACGATGTGCGGGAGGTCACGGTCACCGGCTACGGCGCGCGCTGGGCGGACGCGGGGCTGCCGGATCTGGAGATCGACTGACGGCGGCGGCCGTCGGGGGCCTGCCTGCGGGGGCCCGCCCCTCGGGGTCCTGCCTGTCGGAGTTCCGCCTGTCGGAGTTCTGCTTGTCGGGGTCTCGCCTGTCGGGCGTCCGGTCGTTTCCGACAAGGCGTCGGTAAGATGTTGCGCGGCCGGTGCCGGGCGTGGTGACATGGGTGGAGACCCCAGTTAGGTCAGCCTAAGTAGCGAGCCTAGCTTCTGTCGCTTGCCCCAGGAGCCCCAGGAGGCGTCCATGTCGGCCCACCAGCACGATCCGCGCGAGACGCCGCCGACGATGAACGAACTGCTCGCCGCCTGCGCCGCGGCCAGCGCGGTCTCCACGCCCCCCGACGCCGACGAGGAGTCCCGTACGGACCGGCCGTCCGGGCGCCGGGAGGAGGCGGACGCGGAGGCCAGGAGCGCGGGGCCGTCCACCGGGGACCGCGACGCGGCGTAGCCCGAACGGGTGAACCGGCCGGCCGGGGCACACCGCCGCCCGGCCCGGAAGTGCGACGTGAGCCGACCGGCCTCGAAGGGCGACGAGCCGCCCGGCCGGGAGATTAGCGGGCCACCTGGTCAGGAGAGCGGCGGGCCGTCCGGTCGGGAGTAACGACGGGGCCGTCCGGCCGGAAGAGCGGCGATCCGTCCGGCCAGGAGGACAGTGCGGGCCGTCCGGTCAGGCGACCACGACGACCTTGGTGCCCTGGAGGGCGAAGTCCCACATCGCCTTGCCGTCGTCCCGCGACTCACGGATGCCGCCGGTCTTCTTCCCCGTGGCAGGGTCCGGCCGTGAGCCGTCGACCGCCGCACTGAAGCCGACCGTGACGCCGTTGACGGCGGCGAACCGCACCACGTGCTCGATCGCGATGCCGTCCGAGCCGGTGACGCTCACCGAACGCGAGACGACCGGGTAGGAGCCCAGCGGCGGGCTCACCGTGCTCGGGGCGACCGTGAAGGTCCGCACCGCCCGGCCGTCGACGCCGACCAGCCAGACGCGCTTGCCGCCGAGCGAGTAGACCACCCGCCGGCCGGTGCCGGAGGCGTCCGGGACCGCGGGCGGGGCGGGCTTGGGAGCCTTCTTTTTCGGCTGGTCCCGGTGGCCCTGGGCCGTGCTGTGGTGGCCGTCGTCCCGGGCCTGGGTCAGGGTGTCCGGGGCGGACGCCGCGGCCTGGTAGCCGAGCACACCGACCGCGATGATGGCGGCCGTGGTCAGCGCGGTGACGATCGTGCTGCTCTTAGCGGGCACCGCTGTGCCACCTCTCCTCTTGCCTCTTCCCCTGGGCCCCCGCTCCGGGGGTGTCCCTGCTCCGGGGCGACGGTAGCAGGGGACGGGGCACCGCCCGCCGCGCCGTAGTCTTGAGGACGTGCTGCTGCTAGCTCTTGACACCGCCACCCCCGCCGTCACGGTCGCGCTCCACGACGGGACCGACGTCCTCGCCGAGTCCCGCCAGGTCGACGCCCGCCGGCACGGCGAGCTGCTGCTGCCCGCCGTCGACCGGGTGCTCGGGGCGGCCGGCCGGAAGCTCGACGAGGTCAGCGAGATCGTGGTGGGGGTCGGCCCGGGCCCGTACACCGGGCTGCGGGTCGGTCTGGTGACCGCCGCCACCTTCGGCGCGGCCCTGGGCGTTCCCGTCCACGGCCTGTGCACGCTGGACGGTCTGGCGCACGCCGCCGGGCTGACCGAACCCTTCGTGGTGGCCACCGACGCCCGGCGCAAGGAGGTCTACTGGGCGCGCTACGACGGCCGCCCCTCGCCCGGGCACCCGGTGATCCGGCTGACCGAGCCGGCCGTCGACCGCCCCGCCGACCTCGCCGACCAGGTGGCCGGCGTCCCGGCCGTAGGCGCCGGCGCGCTGCTCTACGACACCGTCTTCACCGGCGTCCGGCGCGAGGGCCCCGAGCACCAGTCCGCCGCCGCGCTCGCCGAGCTGGCCGTCGCCAAGCGGGCCGCGGGCGAGGAGCTGCTGGAGCCGCGGCCGCTGTACCTGCGCCGCCCGGACGCCCAGGTACCCGCGAACTACAAGGTGGTCACGCCCAAGTGACCGCCCTCCCGTCGCCCGACCCCCGCCCCCCAACGGCACCCCCGCGCGGCGGCGCCTCTCCCGCGTTGCCCGACGCCGGCACCCAGGCCGCCGTGGTGCTCCGGGAGATGCGCTGGTGGGACATCGCGCCGGTGCTGGAGTTGGAGCGCGCCCTCTTCCCCGAGGACGCCTGGTCGCCGGGCATGTTCTGGTCCGAGCTGGCGCACGCCCGGGGCCCGCGGGCCACCCGCCGCTACCTCGTCGCCGAACTGGAGGTGCCGCCGCGCTGGGGGTCCCCCCGGACGGCGTCTGGGGGAGGCGCCGATGAGGGACGGCGGTCGGGTGACGGGCGGGACGGCCGTCTGGTGGGCTACGCCGGGCTGGCCGCGGTCGACGGCACCGGCGACGTCCAGACCATCGCCACCGCCCGCGACCAGTGGGGCACCGGCCTCGGCTCCCGGATGCTGACCGAACTCCTCAGCGCCGCAACGGACTTCGAATGCCATGAGGTGCTGCTGGAGGTGCGGGTCGACAACCTCCGCGCCCAGCGCCTCTACGAGCGCTTCGGCTTCGAGCCGATCGGCTTCCGCCGCGGCTACTACCAGCCCGGCAACGTTGACGCCCTGGTGATGCGCCGCACCACCCAGACCTCCTCCGAAGCACCCTCCGTACAAGGAACTTGACAACCATGGCTGACTCACGCGGCGGACCGCTCGTCCTCGGCATCGAGACCTCCTGCGACGAGACCGGTGTCGGCATCGTCCGCGGTCACACCCTCCTCGCCGACGCGGTCGCCTCCAGCGTCGACGAGCACGCCCGGTTCGGCGGCGTGGTGCCGGAGGTGGCCTCCCGCGCCCACCTGGAGGCGATGGTCCCCACCATCCAGCGGGCGCTGAAGGACGCCGGGGTCGCGGCGTCCGACCTGGACGGCATCGCGGTCACCGCGGGGCCCGGCCTGGCCGGTGCGCTGCTGGTCGGCGTCTCGGCCGCCAAGGCGTACGCCTATGCGCTGGGCAAGCCGCTCTACGGCGTCAACCACCTCGCCTCGCACATCTGCGTCGACCAGCTGGAGCACGGCCCGCTGCCGGAGCCCACCATGGCGCTGCTGGTCAGCGGCGGGCACTCCTCGCTGCTGCTGGCGCCGGACATCACCGCCGACGTCCGGCCGCTGGGCTCGACCATCGATGACGCGGCCGGCGAGGCCTTCGACAAGATCGCCCGGGTGCTCAACCTCGGCTTCCCCGGCGGCCCGGTCATCGACCGCTACGCCCGCGAGGGCAACCCCGACGCGATCCGCTTCCCGCGCGGGCTGACCGGCCCCCGCGACCCCCGCTACGACTTCTCCTTCTCCGGTCTGAAGACGGCCGTGGCCCGCTGGATCGAGGCCAAGCGGGCGGCCGGCGAGGAGGTGCCGGTGGCGGACGTCTCGGCGTCCTTCCAGGAGGCCGTGGTGGACGTGCTGACCCGTAAGGCGGTGCGGGCCTGCAAGGACAACGGCGTGGACCACCTGATGATCGGCGGCGGGGTGGCGGCCAACTCCCGGCTGCGGGCGATGGCCGAGCGCCGCTGCGAGGACGCCGGCATCACCCTGCGGGTGCCGCGGCCCAAGCTGTGCACCGACAACGGCGCGATGGTGGCGGCCCTGGGCGCGGAGATGGTGGCCCGGGGGCGGGCGGCCTCCGCCTGGGACCTCTCGGCGGACTCCTCGCTGCCGGTCACCGAGCCGCATGTGCCGGGGGCGGACCCGGCGGAGGAGACCGGTGACGGGCATGGCCACGGTCACGGTCACGGGCACAGCCACGGCCACGACCACGTCCACGAGATGAGCAAGCAGAACCTCTACTCCTGAAACGCCCCGCCTGCTGCGGACCGGTTGCTCCCGACCGCCCCGCCTTCCGCGGACCGGTTGCTCCCGACCGCCCCGCCTTCTGCGGATCGGTGACAACCGGCGCCTCCCCCGGCACCCCGTACGCCCCGAGGTCTTACCCTGGAGCGGCACCGGGCGCGCACGTGGGGAGGCGACAGGCTGTGGACTGGTTCTGGTGGGTCTTCATCTTCTTCATGGCGGGCGGCTTCGCGAAGGTCGCCGACACCGCCCGTACGGCGCTGCGCACCCGTCATGAGCGCAAGATGGAGCGCCTGGAGTCGGCCCGTCACGAGCGGCAGGAGCTGGCCGCCGCGCAGAAGCCGCCGGAGCCGGTGTGCGGCTGCACCCATCACCTCGCCAAGCATGACAAAAAGGGCAAGTGTCATGAGCGGGTGGAGCTCCCGGTCGCCTGGGACGCCGACCACAAGCCGGTCCAGTACGAGGCCGGCCAGTGCACCTGCCAGCAGTACATCGGCCCCCAGCCGCTCTCCCAGGTCTACGCCGAGGACCTCACCGACCTGGCCTGAGCGCCGGTCAGGCGCCGCCCACCGGGTGCCCGAGCAGCATCGTCGGCGCCCCGGCGACCCGGGTCAGGAAGATCGTCACCGAGGCGCCGCCGCCCGCCAGCTTCAGCTTCTTGCGCAGCTCCTCCGGCTCCACGGCGGAGCCCCGCTTCTTGATCACCGCGACCCCGACCCCGCGCTCGCGCAGCAGCGCCTTAAGCCGCTTGACGTGGAAGGGCAGCACATCGGTGAGCTCGTAGGCGGTCGCGTACGGGGTGGGGCGCAGCGCGTCGGCGGTGATGTAGGCGATGGTGGGGTCCAGGAGCCGGCCGTCGACGTCGGCGGCGACGTCCGCGACGAGGTGGGCGCGGATCACCGCGCCGTCCGGCTCGTACAGGTAGCGGCCCACCGGACCGGCCTCCGCGTCCGGCAGGCCCGCGCCGCGCAGCGAGTCACCGGCCGGCAGTAGCGTGGCGCGCCGGGCGCCGGGCTCGGTGCCGAACCACAGCACCGCCTCCTTCACCTCGCCCCCGTCGGAGATCCACTCCGTTCCGGCGTCCTCCGGCAGCGCCTCGTGCGGCACCCCGGGGGCGACCTTCAGCGCCGCGAAGGGGGCCGTACGGGCCGCCTCGACCGCCCACGACAGCGGCGGTGAGTACGCCTCCGGGTCGAAGATCCGGCCGCCGCGCGCCCCGCCGCGCCGGGCCGGGTCGACGAACACCGCGTCGTATCCGGCGGTGTCCACCTCCGTCACCTCGGCCTGGCGCACCTCGATCAGCTCCGCGAGCCCCAGCGCCTCGGCGTTCGCCCGGGCCGCCGCACAGGCCAGCGGGTCGCGGTCGACGGCCAGTACGCGGATCCCGGCCCGGGCCAGCGCCAGCGCGTCCCCGCCGATGCCGCAGCACAGATCGGCCAGGGTGCGCACGCCCAGCGCGGCGAACCGGGCGGCCCGGTGGGCGGCGACCGTGGTGCGGGTGGACTGTTCGACGCCGTGCGGGGTGAAGTACATCCGCCCGGCGTCCGCCCCGAACTTCGCCGCCGCGCGCTGCCGCAGCCGGGCCTGGCCGAGTGCGGCGGACACCAGGGGCGCGGGGTGGTCGCGGCGCAGCCGGGTGGCGGTGGCCAGCTCGTCCGCCGGGTCGTGGTCGCGCAGTTCGGCCAGCAGCGCCTGCCCCTCGGGGGTGAGCAGCGCGGAGAAGGTGTCGAGGTCGGTCACCTGCACCATTGTGGGCCAGACCCGGTCGGCCTGGCCGCCCGGTGGGCCACGCCCTGCCCCGCGGTCGCTCCCGTCACGCTGCCCGGCGGTCGCGCCGCCGCGCCGCCCGGCGTCGGGGAAGGCCCCGCAGCGGCCGGCGGTTCGGCGCGCCCTCCGGCTCCCGGCGGCGCTGGGCGTGGTCGCTGATCCGCAGCAGCAGCGCCACCATCACCCAGTTCGCGACCAGCGACGAGCCGCCCTTGGCGAGGAACGGCAGCGCCTTGCCGGTCAGTGGGATCAGACCGGTGACCCCGCCGGAGACCACGAAGACCTGGAGCAGCAGCGCCCCGGCCAGCCCGACCGCGAGCAGTTTGCTGAACGGGTCGCGGGAGGTCAGCGCCACCCGCAGCCCGCGCTGCGCCAGCAGGACGTACAGCATCAGCACGGCCATCACCCCGGCCAGGCCCAGCTCCTCGCCGACCGTGGTGAGGATGAAGTCGCTGTTGCCGGCGAAGCCGATCAGCTCGGGGTGGCCCTGGCCCAGGCCGCTGCCGCTGATGCCGCCGCTGCCGAAGCTGAACAGCGCCTCGCCCAGCTGGTTGGACATGCCCTCGGCGATGCCCTGCTTGGTGAAGGCGTGCATCGGGTCGAGCCAGGCGGTGACCCGGCCGTGCACATGCGGTTCGAGGGAGCCGACGACGGCCGCGCCGACGGTGGCCATCAGCAGGCCGCACACCACCCAGCTGGCGCGGTTGGTGGCCATGTAGAGCATGATCACGAAGACGCCGAAGAAGATCAGCGAGGTGCCCAGGTCCCGTTCGAAGATCAGCACCAGCAGGCTGATCGCCCAGATCGTGAAGATCGGCCCCAACTGCCGCCCTGGGGGCAGCTGGACGCCCATGACGCGGCGTCCGGCCAGCGCCAGCGCATCGCGGTTGACGGTCAGGTAGCCGGCGAAGAACACCGAGATCATGATCTTCACGAACTCGCCGGGCTGGAGCGACAGCGGCCCCAGCAGGATCCAGCGCTTGGCGCCGTACATGTCCGCGCCGAAGAACGCCGGTGCCATCAGCAGCACCAGTGCGACCGCCATCGTCAGGTAGATGTAGCGCTGGAGGATTCGGTGGTCGCGCACCAGCAGCAGGATGACGATGCAGACCGCCACCCCGATCACCGACCACACCAGCTGCCCGCTGGCCGCCTCGGCGATCTTCAGCCGGGGGGTGTGGGCGTAGGTGAGGTCCAGCCGGTGCAGCAGGACCAGGCCGATCCCGGTCAGCAGCGTCGCCACCGGCAGGATCAGTGGATCGGCGCGGGGGGCGAACCGGCGCAGCACCAGGTGCGGCACCAGCGCCAGGAAGAGCATGCTGACCGCGAAGCGGGCCAGGCCGCCGGGCAGTTGGCCGGTCATGGACAGCCCGGTGTAGGCGTAGCCGAAGACGGTGATCAGCGAGACGAGGGCCAGCAGCCGGGCCTCGGTCCGCCGGCGGTCCGGGGCCCGGGCGAGCGCGGCGAACGTCATGGTCCGCTCGGCGTCGCTCTCCGGCTTCTCCCGGGGCGCCCGGGCAGCGCTGATCGGTCCACGCACGGGAATCCTCCGCCATCGATGGTCAGGGCCGCGGACGATCCGGGCTGATCCACACACGACGTGCCGGCGCGGTTGGCGCGTCCGGCAGTCGGGGAAGTAGACGAGGCAGCCCCGAGGGTGGTTGCGAGGAACGGGAAGCCGTGTCCGCTTTGGTAGGGAAGCTACCCCTCGGCGACCTCGCGGTTCCCGTGGGCGTCACCCGGTCCCGCAGAACCGCACCCGGCGCGCTGGCACTCCGCTTGACCGAGTGCTAACCGCGGCATAGTCTCGGCGTTGGCACTCTCCAGTGGGGAGTGCCAGACACAGCGACGGGCAGGTCCGGCACCCGCGACGACGGATCCACCTGGTCGCCACCTCAGACAGTTAACCCCGTGAGATCTCCGAAGGGGGAGGTCGGATCGTGACGACCACCAGCTCCAAGGTTGCCATCAAGCCGCTTGAGGACCGCATCGTGGTCCAGCCGCTCGACGCCGAGCAGACCACGGCCTCGGGTCTGGTCATCCCGGACACTGCCAAGGAGAAGCCCCAGGAGGGCGTCGTCCTGGCCGTCGGCCCGGGCCGCTTCGAGGACGGCAAGCGCGTCGAGCTCGACGTCACCGTTGGCGACGTCGTTCTCTACAGCAAGTACGGCGGCACCGAGGTGAAGTACAACAACGAGGACTACCTCGTGCTCTCTGCGCGCGACGTGCTCGCGATCGTCGAGAAGTAATTCACCCGCTTTTGCCGTGATCTGCGCCCCTGGTTCCCGCGTCTAAACAACCCGGGGCAGGGGCGCAGTTCCGTTTTGACACAGCGGTCCCCACTGCGTGCCGAGGATCGCAATGAGAGGACTTGAAGCACCCCATGGCGAAGATCCTGAAGTTCGACGAGGACGCCCGTCGCGCCCTTGAGCGCGGCGTCAACAAGCTTGCCGACACGGTCAAGGTGACGATCGGCCCCAAGGGCCGCAACGTCGTCATCGACAAGAAGTTCGGCGCCCCGACCATCACCAACGACGGTGTCACCATCGCCCGTGAGGTCGAGATCGAGGACCCCTACGAGAACCTGGGCGCCCAGCTCGTCAAGGAGGTGGCGACCAAGACCAACGACATCGCGGGTGACGGCACCACCACCGCCACCGTGCTGGCCCAGGCCCTGGTCCGCGAGGGTCTGCGCAACGTCGCCGCGGGCGCTTCCCCGGCCGCCCTGAAGAAGGGCATCGACGCCGCGGTCAAGGCCGTGTCCGATGACCTCCTGGCCACCGCCCGTCCGATCGACGACAAGGCCGACATCGCCGCCGTGGCCGGTCTGTCCGCGCAGGACAAGCAGGTCGGCGAGCTGATCGCCGAGGCCATGGACAAGGTCGGCAAGGACGGTGTGATCACCGTCGAGGAGTCCAACACCTTCGGTCTGGAGCTGGACTTCACCGAGGGCATGGCCTTCGACAAGGGCTACCTCTCGCCCTACATGGTCACCGACCAGGAGCGTATGGAGGCCGTCCTCGAGGACCCGTACATCCTGATCCACCAGGGCAAGATCGCCTCGATCCAGGACCTGCTGCCGCTGCTGGAGAAGATCATCCAGGCCGGCGCCTCCAAGCCGCTGCTGATCATCGCCGAGGACGTGGAGGGCGAGGCCCTCTCCACCCTCGTCGTCAACAAGATCCGTGGCACCTTCAACGCCGTGGCCGTCAAGGCCCCCGGCTTCGGTGACCGCCGCAAGGCGATGCTCGGCGACATGGCCACCCTCACCGGTGCCACCGTCATCGCCGAGGAGGTCGGCCTCAAGCTCGACCAGGCCGGTCTGGACGTGCTGGGCACCGCCCGCCGCGTGACCGTCACCAAGGACGACACCACCATCGTCGACGGTGGCGGCAAGTCCGAGGACGTCGAGGGCCGGGTCGCCCAGATCAAGGCCGAGATCGAGGGCACCGACTCCGACTGGGACCGCGAGAAGCTCCAGGAGCGCCTCGCCAAGCTCGCCGGCGGCGTCTGCGTGATCCGCGTGGGTGCGGCCACCGAGGTCGAGCTCAAGGAGAAGAAGCACCGTCTGGAGGACGCCATCTCCGCGACCCGCGCCGCGGTCGAGGAGGGCATCGTCTCCGGTGGTGGCTCCGCCCTGGTCCACGCCGCCAAGGTGCTGGACGGCGGCCTGGGCAAGGAGGGCGACGAGGCCACCGGTGTCGCCGTCGTCCGCCGCGCGGTCGTCGAGCCGCTGCGCTGGATCGCGGAGAACGCCGGCCTGGAGGGCTACGTCATCACCTCCAAGGTCGCCGAGCAGGAGAAGGGCAACGGCTTCAACGCCGCCACCGGTGAGTACGGCGACCTGGTCAAGGCCGGCGTCATCGACCCGGTGAAGGTCACCCGCTCCGCGCTGGAGAACGCCGCGTCGATCGCCTCCCTGCTGCTGACGACCGAGACGCTGGTCGTCGAGAAGAAGGAAGAGGAAGAGGCCGAGGCCGGTCACGGCCACGGTCACGCGCACTGACGCGCGGCGCGCACCGCGCGCCGGCTGATCCGAAAGGCCCGGTTCCCGTTCGCGGGGGCCGGGCCTTCCGGCGTTCAGGTTCCCGCGGGTGGCCCGGCGGGCCGTCAGGCCGAGCGGCCGAGGTGCTCGGGGCGGACCGGGTCGGCGAAGGGCAGACCGCCGGCGTAGCGGGCGAGTTCGTCCAGGGCGCTGTCGGCGAGGCGGTGCAGCTCGGTGCCCATCGAGCCGGCGATGTGCGGGGTGAGCAGGACGTTCGGCAGCTCGTACAGCGGGGAGTCCGGGGGCGGCAGGGCGGGCTCGGTGACGTCCAGGACGGCGCTCAGCCGGCCGGAGACCAGCTCGGGCAGCAGGGCCGCCGCGTCGACCAGGGAGCCGCGGGCGGTGTTGACCAGCGTCGCGCCGTCCGGCATCAGGGCCAGTTCGCGGGCGCCCAGCAGGTGGCGGGTGGCGGGCAGTTGCGGTGCGTGCACGGTGACCACGTCGCTGCCGGCGCACAGCGCGGCCAGCGGCACCGGCCGCACCCCCAGCCGGGCGGCCTCGGCGGCGTCCAGGTACGGGTCGTACAGCAGGACGTCCAGGGCGAACGGGCGCAGCAGCTCGACGACCCGCCGGCCGATGCGGGAGGCGCCGATCACGCCGACGGTGCGGCGGTAGTTGCCGGCGCCGGCCAGCTCTCGGTGCCAGTCGTGCCCGGTGCGCAGCCCGCGGTAGCGGTGCGCGCTGTGCAGGACGCGCTTGTTGGCCATCAGGATCGCGGCGAGGGTGTACTCGGCGACCGGGAGCGCATTGGCCGCCGCCGCCGAGGAGACCGCGATACCGCGCTCCCAGCAGGCGTCGGTGAGGTGGTGCTTGACCGAGCCGGCGGCGTGCACGACCGCCCGCAGCCGGGGCGCCGCGGCCAGTACGGACGCGGTCAGCGGGGGCGCGCCCCAGCAGGTGAGCAGCACCTCGGCGTCGGCCAGCGCGGCGGCGACGGCCGGTGGGGGAGCGGCCAGGTCGTGGGCGACCAGCCGGGAGTCGGTACGGGCCAGGGCCGCGAGCCGGGTGTGGTGGCGGGCGTCGAGCAGCCGCTCGGCGACACCGGGGCCCATCGACAGCAGCAGGGCGGGCCGGTGCGCCGCGGGTGGCCCGCCCCCCGCGCCGTCGGCTTCCCCGGCGTGGCCGGCGGGGGGCGATGTGGTCATACGGCGTGCTCCTCCGTGGTCCCGTTCCGCTCGTCTTGACGCACCATCAGCTCACCGGGAGGATCCCTGGCTGTCGGCCGTCATCCTCCGCCCCAGGGGGCGCCATGCCCGGATCCCACCCCTTCCCCCTTCCGCCCGAGGACCGCCGGCGCAGCCCGTACACCGGCTTCACCCGCGCCCACTGGGAGGCCGCGGCCGACGCGCTGCTGTGCGCGGCCCGCCCCTACTTCTCCCCGCGGCACGGCCTGCTCACCCTCCCCGGCCCCCGCCCCAGCTGCTCCGGTCCCCGCTCCGACGCCCTCGAAGGGTTCGCCCGGACCTTTCTGCTCGCCGCCCTCCGGGTTGCCGGTGGCCGGGGCCACGATCCGCACGGCCACCTCGCCCGCTACGCCCAGGGCCTGGCCGCCGGCACCGCACACCCCACCGACGAGCGGGAGGTGACGTCCGCCGAGCCCGAATCCTGGCCGCGCATCGGCGCCGTCCGTCAGGCCCGCGTCGAGGCCGCCGCCCTCGCCCTGGCGCTGCGGCTGACCCGCCCCTGGCTCTGGGACACCCTCGGCGGGGACGTCCGCGCCCGGATCGCCGACTGGCTGCTGCCCGCCCTCGGCCCGTCCCCGGTGGACAACAACTGGTGGCTCTTCGGCCTGACCGTCGGCGGCTTCCTGGCGGAGGCAGGCATCGAGACCGGACGCGCCCGGGCCGCCGTCGACCGCGCGCTGGCCCGTATCGAGCACTGGTACCGCGGCGCCGGCTGGTACTCCGACGGCGACAACCGGGCGTTCGACCACTACAACGCCTGGGCGCTGCACTTCTACCCGGTCCTACACGCCCACCTCGGCGCCGACCGCGCCCTGCTGGCCGTCCACGGCCCCCGCCTGCGCGCCCAACTCGACGACTCCACCCGCCTCTTCGGCGCGGACGGCGCCCCGCTCCCGTTCGGCCGCTCCCTCACCTACCGCTGGGCCGCTGCCGCCGGCCCCTGGCTGGGCGCCCTCACCGGCCACACCCCGCTCACCCCGGGGGCCACCCGCCGCCTCGCCTCCGGGGCGCTGCGCCACTTCCTCGACCGCGGCGCGGTCACCGAGGACGGGCTGCTGTCGCTCGGCTGGTACGGGCCGTACGCGCCGATGCTCCAGGGCTACTCGGGGCCGGGGTCGCCCTACTGGGCGGCCAAGGGCTTCCTCGGTCTGCTGCTCCCGGCCAGCGCCCCGGTCTGGACCGCCACCGAGCAACCGCTGCCGGCCGAGACCGCGGACACCGCGCGGCCACTCGGGCCCACCGGCCTGCTGCTGCAGTCCACCGCCTCCGACGGGCTGGTGCGCGTCCACAACCACGGCAGCAACGGCGTCTCGGCCGGGCCCGACCCGTACTACGACCGCTTCGCCTACTCCACCCGCACCGGCCCCACGGCATCCGCCGGCGCCGGCCCGGGCCTCGCCGACAACCACTTCGCGCTGCTCGTCGACGGCCGCCCCACCTCCCGCGGCCCGGCCACCCCGTACGCCACCGGCCCGGACCGGGCCTGCTCCGTCCACACCCCGCAGCACCCCGACGGCACCGTGCTGCACGGCGTCCGGGTGCACTCCGCCACCGTCGTCCACGGCCGCGCCGAACTCCGCGCGCACCTGGTCACCGGCGCCGCACCGGGCACCCCCGTCCGCCAGACCGGCTGGGCCACCACCCACGGCGGCCCGCTCGCCCAACTCCACCCGGTGTACGGCTATCCGGGCCCGCCCCGCCCGGCCCCCGCGGGCAGCAGCCTGATCGGCCCCGGGGCCACCACCACCGTCCTGGAGGGCGCCACCACCGCCGATCCGCAGGGCACCCTCTTCGCGGCCCTGGCCTCCCTGACCGGCGACCCGGACCCCGCCCCGGTCCACACCCTGGCCACCGTCCGCCGCACCGGCCGGACCCTCCACCTCACCTGGCACGACGACGGCACCACCGCCCGCCTGACGCTGCCCGGTCCGCCCGGGGAAGGTGACGGCCCGTAAGGGGCGCGGGGTCCGGGGCGCGGCGAGCGACGGCCCCGGACGTTGGCTCGGGGCGGCCGGACCCCTCCCCGCTAGCGGGGGCCGTACTTCCGGCCCGTACGGGACGTCAGCCCGCCCAGCACCCCACGGGGCGCCAGCTTCACCGCGCCCATCAGCGCCTTGTACCGGGGGTCGGGGATGGACAGCGACTTGCCCCGGACCAGGTCCTTCATCGCGGCGTCCACCAGCTTGTCGGCATCCAGCCACATCCAGCCGGGGATGTTGTCCGTCCCCATCCCGGCCCGCTGGTGGAACTCGGTGCGGACGAAGCCCGGGCACAGCGCCATCAGCCGCACCCCGCTGCCGGCCAGGTCGCGCGCCGCGCCCTGGGTGAACTGCACCACCCACGCCTTGCTCGCGCCGTAGGTGCCGCGCGGTACGAACGCCGCCACCGACGCCACATTGACCACCGCGCCGCGCCGCCGGTCGCGCATCCCGCGCACGGCGGCCGTGGTCAGCCGCAGCACCGCCTCGCAGTGCACCTTCAGCATCGTCAGCTCGTCGGCCATCGAGACCTCGAGGTACTCGCCCTTGTTGCCGAAGCCGGCATTGTTCACCAGCAGATCGACCGGGTGCTTGGGGTCGGCGAGCCGCGCCTCGACCGCGGCGATGCCCTCCTCGGTGGACAGGTCGGCGCTCAGCACCTCCGCCTCGATGCCGTGCCGGTCGTGCAACTCCGTTGCCTGCTCGTGCAGTCGCTTCTCGTCCCGCGCCACCAGCACCACGCTGTGGCCGTCGCCGGCCAGCCGCCGGGCGAACGCCGCCCCGATGCCCGCCGTCGCTCCCGTGATCAATGCAGTCGTCATACGGGCACGCTATCCGCCCGGACGCCCGCGACGGAGCCCCAGCCCCCCGGTACCGGAACCGCCTCTCCCGCTTTCCCCCACCGCCCCCACTCCCCGCCGCCCGCCGGGGCGCTCCGCCGCGGGACCGGCGGCCGCCCCGGTCCGCCGCCCGGCGCCCGCGGCTCCCTCAACTCCCCTGCTGATCCAGGTACTTCATGACCCGGCGCTGTGCCTCCTGCGGCAGCGCCCGCCCCGCGTCCAGCAGCTGCGGCAGCAGCTCCCGCCGGGTCGTCAGCGCCCGGAACATCAGCCCGACGGTCACCTCGTGCGCCGGCCGGTGCACCCGCGTGACGGCGTCCCCGGCCCGGATCTCGCCCGCCTCGATCACCCGTAGATAGGTGCCGGGCACCCCGGCCTCGGTGAACCGCCGGAGCCAGCCGTGCTCGCCCAGCCACCCCTGGAACGTACGGCAGGGGATCCGCGGACAGCTCACCTCCAGCAGCAGCTGTGGGCCGACCCGCCAGCGCTCCCCGATGCGGGCGCCGGTGATCTCGATGCCCCACGTGGTGAGGTTCTCGCCGAACGAGCCGTTGGGCAGCACCCGCCCCAGCTGCCGCTCCCAGCCGTCCAGGTCCTCCCGTGCATAGGCGTAGACGGCCTGGTCGTCGCCGCCGTGGTGGCGCCGGTCGACGACCGCGTCACCGGCCAGCCCGCTGCCGCCGACCCCCTTGGGGCCGGGGGCGCACACCGCCACCGGGCCGTTCACGGGCCGCTTGTCGATGCCGGTGCCGCCCGGGGCGTCGGTGTGCTCGGACGGCGCGGGCCGCCCCAGGTTCACGGTCAGCAGCTTCATTCGACGCTCCGTTGCTCGCTCGGCGGGGCCCGGGGAGCGCCGGCCGGCCATACCGCCACCGGTACGAGGCGCACCGGCCCCGTCACCACGCTAGGACGACTCCGCCCCGCCCCGCCCGGTGGGCGCCGCCCACCGGGGGCGCACCCCGGTCCCGGAGCGCACGGCCCCCAAGGCCGGCCCCGCCCGCACCCCGCGCAGACCCCGACCACCCAAAAGTGCGGACCGCTTTTTCCCGGGCCGGCCCAAGTCGCGCTTATGCTCGATGCATGATCGAGGCCCGTCATCTCCGTGTGCTGCGCGCCGTCGCCCGGACCGGGTCGTTCTCCGCCGCGGCGCGCGAACTGGGCTGCACCCAGCCGGCGGTCAGTCAGCAGATGAAGGCGCTGGAGTGCTCCGCCGGCACCCCGCTGTTGGTCCGGGCCGGCCGGGAGATGCGGCTGACGCAGGCCGGCGAGGCGCTGGTGCGGCACGCTGTCGGCATCCTGGCCGGTCTGACCGCGGCGGAGGAGGAGGTGGCGGCCATCGCCGGCCTGCGGGCGGGCCGGGTGCGCCTGGTGTCGTTCCCCTCGGGCAGCTCCACGCTGGTGCCGACCGCCCTGGCGCGGATGCGCGCCGCCCACCCCGGCACCCGGGTCTCGCTGGTGGAGGCCGAGCCGCCGCGCTCGATCGAGATGTTGCGCAACGGCGACTGCGAGATCGCGCTGGCCTTCCGTTACCCGGAGGTGCGCGGTGCCGACCCGGAGGCCGCGGCGGAGTGGGACGACCTGGTCGTACGGCCGATCCTGGTGGACCGGCTGATCGGCCTGGTGCCGGACGGCCACCGGCTGGCACAGGCCGGCACCGCCCGGTTCGCCGACCTGGCCGACGAGCCGTGGATCGCGGGCTGCCCCCGCTGCCGCAGGCACCTGGTGGAGGTCTGCGAGGGGGCCGGCTTCACCCCGCGCATCGACTTCGCGACGGACGACTATCCGGCGGTGATCGGGCTGGTCGGCGCGGGCCTGGGGGTCGCCGCGCTGCCCGAGCTCACGCTGGAGTCGGTACGCCCCAAGGGAGCCACCGCGATACGGATGGAGCCGGCGGTGCAGCGCGAGATCGTGGCGCTGACCCTGCCGGACCTGGCCCAGGTCCCCGCCGTCGAGGCGACCCTCGACCAGCTTGCGGAGGCGGCCGGCCGCCGCGCCCCCCAGCGCTGACGACACCGGGCCTTTCCCTACGGGGGACCCGCCGCGGACGCAGCGGTCGACGAAGCGGCGGATGCGGCGGAAGCACCGGAAGCACCCTGACCACGAGGCCGTGGAAGAAGGGGAGCCAGCGGCCGAAGTCGCACCGGGGAGACGCGGACGCAGACGCAGCAAAACCGGCCCGGCATGCAAAACCGGCGGGCCATGGCCCGCCGGGCGTACGAAACTGTCGCTCCTCGCAGCCGCTCGCTGCGCAGGAACGTTCCTTCAGGAGCGGGGCGCCCCGTTCAGGCGCCCGCGCGCCCGGTCATGGAGGTCGCGGGGACGAGCCGGTGGCGGGCCCGGCCCATGAGCTCCTCGCGCTCGTCCTCCGTCAGACCGCCCCAGACCCCGTAGGGCTCGCGGACGGCCAGCGCATGCGCTGCGCACTCGGCCCGTACGGGGCAGCGCATGCAGACCTCCTTCGCCGATGTCTCACGCGCGCTGCGAGCCGCTCCTCGCTCGCCCTCGGGATGGAAGAAGAGGGAGCTGTCCACGCCGCGGCAGGCGGCCAGCAGCTGCCAGTCCCAGAGGTCTGCGTTCGGGCCCGGGAGGCGGGAGAAATCTGCCATTGCTTGTCCCCTCGAAGCGGTGCTGATTCGGGCTCGGTGCTCACGACGGTACATCTACTGTCGAAGTAGATGTAAATATGACTCATTGCGAATCTAGCCGCAGCCCACGCGAAAATGGAAGAAAGAGAGCCAAATAGGGCATAGGGTGCACGCGCGGATGCCGGCCGCCCCTCAAGTCGCTGCGTATCCGGCTCCTCACGGAGCGTGCTGAATACGGTCAGCGAAGCCGTAACTCTTTCGAGTGACCGTCGTTGAGTGTGCGGAGGCGATTGGCGGAAGTAGCCCTCGGGCAGGTGTCCGAGGCGGCGGTCAATCGCACAGGTGACGATACGTACCAGCCTGGAGGCTCAAGGTGACGCGCATCAGCTGCGGAGGGCGGTCATGACATCCGTCCTCGTCTGCGACGACTCCCCGCTTGCCCGAGAGGCGCTCCGTCGGGCGGTGGCAACCGTGCCCGGCGTTGAGCGTGTGACGACCGCGGCCAACGGCGAGGAAGTCCTCCGCCGCTGGGGTGCCGATCGCTCGGATCTGATTCTGATGGACGTACGGATGCCCGGTCTCGGCGGTGTCGAGACCGTGCGCCGGCTGCTGTCCGCCGACCCCGGGGCCCGGATCATCATGCTCACGGTGGCCGAGGACCTCGACGGCGTCGCGCTCGCGGTCGCCGCCGGTGCCCGGGGCTATCTGCACAAGGACGCCTCGCGCGCCGAGTTGCGGGCGACGGTGACCCAGGCGCTCGCAGACCCGACGTGGCGGCTCGCCCCGCGCCGGCTGCGGTCCGCCGAGATGGGTGCCGCGCCCACGCTCACCGCGCGGGAGATCCAGGTGCTGGAGGGCATGAGTCACGGCCGCTCGAACGCCGAGATCGGACGTGAGCTGTTCCTCTCCGAGGACACGGTCAAGACCCACGCCCGGCGTCTGTTCAAGAAACTGGGCGCCTCGGACCGGGCGCACGCGGTGGCGCTCGGCTTCCGCTGGGGACTGGTCCGCTAGGCGTTGTGACGTGCAGCGATGCGGGGGAGTGAAGATCCCCGCCCGCCGCCCGGCGGGCGGGGTGACAAGGTGCCCCGCAACCGCCCGCGTACGGTGGCGGTCCGATTCGTCGCGCGGTGCCGCATCCTTGGAGGTATGGAGTTCCTCGGGGACGGGTCGGTCGGGCACGAGGGGAGGGCGCGGGAGATGACAGCCGGCGCACCTGCCGCTCATAACGCTTCAGCGCACAAGTGCGGACCTGATGCCACGGAGCGTGCGGCACCAAGGCACCATGGTCCGATGCGTGAAGACGGCAAGCAGGAGATCGGCGATCTCGTCGCACGCGCCGTCGAGGGGGACCAGCGGGCCACCCATGACCTGCTGGCCCATGTGCACCCGCTCGCCCTGCGGTACTGCCGTACCCGTCTGTCGAGGCTGCCGGGCGATGCCCGGCACTTCGTCGAGGACCTGGCGCAGGAGGTGTGTGTCGCGGTGCTGTGCGCGCTGCCGCGCTACCGCGACACCGGCAAGCCGTTCGAGGCGTTCGTCTTCGCCATCGCCGGCCACAAGGTCGCCGATCTACAGCGGGCCGCGATGCGGCATCCGGGCAGCACGGCCGTGCCGTCCGACGAGATGCCCGAGCAGCCGGACGACTCCCTCGGTCCCGAGGAGCGGGCGCTGCTGAGCAGCGATGCCGAGTGGGCCAAGAAGCTGCTGGCGAACCTTCCGGAGCACCAGCGCGAGCTGGTGCTGCTGCGGGTCGCCGTCGGGCTGACGGCCGAGGAGACCGGGCAGATGCTGGGGATGTCGCCGGGCGCGGTCCGGGTCGCCCAGCACCGCGCGCTGAGCAGGCTGCGCGCGCTGGCCGAGCAGTAGTCCAACGGGGGAAGAACGGCGAGAAGTCGCCGTAGGAATACACAAGTGACGAGGCCCTCATCGCTCGTGGATTGGGACACTTCCTCAGGCCGTTAGCATGGGAGTCCGCGCTGAGGCAAGAGCATTGGGGAAGGTGTCATGAGTGACAACGTCGACGGTATGCCCGCCAAATTCGCCATGCTCGGGCTGACATACGACGACGTGCTGCTGTTGCCCGGTGCGTCCGAGGTGCTGCCGAACGCGGTGAGCACGGCGTCCCGCGTCTCGCGCAACGTCACGGTGAACATCCCGCTGCTCTCCGCGGCGATGGACAAGGTCACCGAGGCGCGGATGGCCATCGCCATGGCGCGGCAGGGCGGCGCGGGCGTGCTGCACCGCAACCTCTCCATCGAGGACCAGGCCAACCAGGTCGACCTGGTCAAGCGCTCCGAGTCCGGCATGGTCACCGACCCGATCACGGTCCGTCCGGACGCCGACCTCGCCGAGGCCGACGCGCTGTGCGCGAAGTTCCGCATTAGCGGCGTCCCGGTGACCGATGCCGCGGGCAAGCTGCTGGGCATCGTCACCAACCGCGACATGGCCTTCGAGATGGACCGCAGCCGGCAGGTGCGCGAGGTCATGACGCCGATGCCGCTGGTCACCGGCAAGGTCGGCATCTCCGGCGAGGACGCCATCGAGCTGCTGCGCCGCCACAAGATCGAGAAGCTGCCGCTGGTCGACGACGCGGGCGTGCTCAAGGGCCTGATCACGGTCAAGGACTTCGTGAAGGCCGAGAAGTACCCCAACGCCGCCAAGGACGCCGAGGGCCGGCTGGTCGTCGGTGCCGCGGTCGGCGTCGGCGACGCGGCGTACGACCGGGCGCAGGCGCTGGTCGAGGCCGGTGCGGACTTCCTGGTGGTGGACAGCGCACACGGCCACAGCCGCGGCATCCTCGACATGATCGCCAAGATCAAGTCCAACATCAGCGTCGATGTGGTCGGCGGCAACGTCGCCACCCGCGACGGCGCCCAGGCGCTGATCGACGCCGGCGCCGACGGCATCAAGGTCGGGGTCGGCCCCGGCTCCATCTGCACCACCCGTGTGGTCGCCGGCGTCGGCGTCCCGCAGGTCACCGCGATCTACGAGGCCGCGCAGGCCGCGAACGCCGCGGGCGTGCCGCTGATCGGCGACGGCGGGCTGCAGTTCTCCGGTGACATCGCCAAGGCCATCGCGGCCGGCGCGGACACCGTCATGCTGGGCTCGCTGCTGGCCGGCTGTGAGGAGTCGCCCGGCGAGATGGTCTTCATCAACGGCAAGCAGTTCAAGTCGTACCGCGGCATGGGCTCGCTGGGTGCGATGCAGTCCCGCGGGCAGGGCCGGTCCTTCTCCAAGGACCGCTACTTCCAGGACAACGTCCTGTCCGAGGACAAGCTGGTGCCCGAGGGCATCGAGGGCCAGGTGCCCTACCGCGGTCCGCTGGCCTCGGTCGCCCACCAGCTCGTCGGCGGCCTGCGCGCCTCCATGGGCTACGTCGGCTCCGCCGACATCCCCGAGCTCAAGGAGAAGGGCCGGTTCGTCCGGATCACCGCGGCGGGCCTGAAGGAAAGCCACCCGCACGACGTCCAGATGATCACCGAGGCGCCGAATTACGCACGCCGCTGAGCGCCTGTCCCCTGGACAGGCCCCCGCACGGCCCTACCGTGGAGCCCGCGGCCGCACCCCGGCCGCGGGCTCCGGTGCGTCGGGGATACTGGAAGCGCATACGCAGAGGGAAAGGCCACACACGTGACTGAGATCGAGATCGGGCGCGGCAAGCGCGGCCGCCGGGCATATTCATTCGACGACATCGCCGTCGTACCCAGTCGCCGCACCCGCGACCCGAAGGAGGTCTCGATCGCCTGGCAGATCGACGCCTACCGCTTCGAGCTGCCGTTCCTGGCCGCTCCCATGGACTCGGTGGTCTCCCCGCAGACCGCGATCCGCATCGGTGAGCTGGGCGGCCTGGGTGTCCTCAACCTCGAAGGGCTGTGGACCCGGTACGAGGACCCCGAGCCGCTGCTCGCCGAGATCGCGGAGCTGAACGAGTCCGAGGCCACCCGCCGGCTCCAGGAGATCTACGCCGCCCCGATCAAGGAAGAGCTGATCGGCCAGCGCATCAAGGAGGTGCGGGACGCCGGTGTGGTCACCGCCGCGGCGCTGTCGCCGCAGCGGACCGCGCAGTTCTCCAAGGCCGTGGTCGACGCCGGGGTAGACATCTTCGTCATCCGCGGTACGACGGTCTCCGCCGAGCACGTCTCGTCCGCGGCCGAGCCGCTGAACCTCAAGCAGTTCATCTACGAGCTGGACGTCCCGGTCATCGTCGGCGGCTGCGCCACCTACACCGCCGCGCTGCACCTGATGCGCACCGGTGCGGCCGGCGTGCTGGTCGGCTTCGGCGGCGGCGCCGCGCACACCACCCGTAACGTCCTGGGCATCCAGGTGCCGATGGCGACCGCGGTGGCCGATGTGGCCGCGGCCCGCCGGGACTACATGGACGAGTCCGGCGGCCGGTACGTCCACGTCATCGCCGACGGCGGTGTGGGCTTCTCCGGTGACCTCCCCAAGGCGATCGCCTGTGGCGCCGACTCGGTGATGATCGGCTCCCCGCTCGCCCGCGCGACGGACGCCCCGGGCCGCGGCCACCACTGGGGCATGGAGGCGGTCCACGAGGACGTGCCGCGCGGCAAGCGGATGAACCTGGGCGCGGTCGGTACCACCGAGGAGATCCTGCTCGGCCCGTCCACCATCCCGGACGGTTCGATGAACTTCTTCGGCGCGCTGCGCCGGGCCATGGCGACGACGGGCTACTCGGAGCTCAAGGAGTTCCAGCGGGTCGAGGTCACGGTCGCCCCGCGCCGCTGACCCCCGTCCCCTCAGGGCCCTCGCAAGGAGCCCGGTCGCGCGGTTGCGCGGCCGGGCTCCTTGACGTTCGTCCGGGGTCTCACAGCCGGTGCGCGGCCCCGGTCGGTGTGGCGCCGCGGGTGTCCAGCAGGAGTTGGGCCTTCACCGACAGGCCCTGGAGGTCGTAGGTGCGGTGGGCCTGGAGCAGCAGCGTGAGGTCGGCCGCGGCGGCGGCCTCGTAGAGGGAGTCGGCGCGCGGGACGGGGCGGTCCTGGACGGTCCAGCTGGGGACGTAGGGGTCGTGGTAGGTGACGTGCGCGCCGAGTTCCCGCAGGCGGGCGGCGATCTCCCAGGCGGGTGACCCGGCCAGGTCGCCCACGTCCGGCTTGTAGGTGACGCCGAGCAGCAGGACGCGGGCGCCGCGGGCGGACTTGCCGTGTTCGTTCAGCAGGGTGGCGCAGCGCTGGAGGACGTAGCCGGGCATCCGGTCGTTGACCTCCTGCGCCAGTGCCACCATCCGCAGCGGCGGGCCCGGGCAACGGCCTTTGTGCGCAAGGCGGTTGGGGTCCACCGGGGCGGCGTGGCCGCCGACGCCGGGGCCGGGGCGGAAGGCCTGGAAGCCGAACGGCTTGGTCTCCGCGCAGCGGATGACGTCCCACAGGTCGACGCCGATGTCGTGGCAGAAGACCGCCATCTCGTTCATCAGGGCGATGTTGATGTGGCGGTAGTTCGTCTCCAGCAGCTTGGCGGTCTCCGCCTCGCGGGGGCCGCGGGCGCGGACGACCTTGTCGGTGAGGCGGCCGTAGAAGGTGGCGGCGGCCTCGGTGCAGGCGGGGGTGAGGCCGCCGATGACCTTGGGGGTGTTGGCGTACCGGTGGGTGCGGTTGCCGGGGTCGTGGCGGGCGGGGGAGCAGGCGAGGTGGAAGTCGCGGCCGGCGGTGAGGCCCGAACCCTCCTCCAGGAGGGGGCGCAGGAACTCCTCGGTGGTGCCCGGATAGGCGGTGGATTCGAGGATCACCGTGGTGTGCGGCCGCAGCTGGGCGGCGAGGGTGCGCGCCGCGTCGGCCACCGCGGTCAGGTCCAGGGCGCCGTCCGGGCCCGGCGGGGTGGGGGCGCACAGCACGGCGGTGCGGACCCGGCCCAGGGCGGCCGGATCGGCGGTGGTGCGGAAGCCGGCCGAGACCAGCCGACGGAGTTCGGCGGCGGACAGCGGCCCGTCGGCGCCGGAGAGCGCGACGGCCCGCGGGTCCGGGTCGTAACCGAGGGTGCGGATACCGGCGGCGGTGGCGGCCTGGGCGAGGGGGAGGCCGAGGTGACCGAGTCCAATGACGGCGAGATCTGCGGGCATGCTGCGGCCGTCCTTCCCGAGCGACTGCGGATGGCGTGTGCGGAGGGCGTACGAGGTGGGTGGAGGGCGTCTGACGTGGGCCGATGGCGGGCCGGTTCCAGGTCAGGGGCGCGGTCGGTACCTGAGGGATGCGGGGCGCACAAAAGTAGACTAAGCGGATATTTGGCCCAGAATAGGGATTGGTGGATCAAGGTGGCCGGGTGTTGCCGCGGACGGCGGAGGGTGGCTAGCGGCTCAGGGCGCGGTCAGAATCGGTGAACGGGGGCCCGGCCCCCGTCACAGTGGCCCCGACGCAGCGGGAGGCAGCGGTGAGGACAGCGGTACTGGGACCGACGCAGCGGGCCGAGGCGCTCGCCCGAATGGCGGAGCGGGAGCTGGACATCCTCGTGGTCGGCGGCGGGGTCGTCGGCGCGGGGACCGCTCTGGACGCGGCGACCCGCGGACTGGCCACCGGGCTGGTGGAGGCGCGGGACTGGGCCTCGGGCACCTCCAGCCGGTCGAGCAAGCTCATCCACGGCGGTCTGCGGTATCTGGAGATGCTGGACTTCGCGCTGGTGCGGGAGGCGCTCAAGGAACGCGGGCTGCTGCTCCAGCGGCTGGCGCCGCACCTGGTCAAGCCGGTGCCGTTCCTCTATCCGCTCCAGCACAAGGCGTGGGAGCGGTGGTACGCGGGAGCCGGCGTGGCGCTCTACGACGGGATGTCGGTGTCGTCCGGGTACGGCCGCGGGCTGCCCGTGCACCGGCACCTCTCGCACAAGCGGGCGCTGCGGGTGGCGCCCTGTCTGAAGTCCGGCGCGCTGGTCGGGGCGCTGCAGTACTACGACGCGCAGATGGACGACGCCCGGTACGTGGCGACGATCGTGCGGACCGCCGCGGCCTACGGCGCCCGGGTCGCCAACCGCGCGCGGGTGGTGGGGTTCCTGCGCGAGGGCGAACGGGTCGTCGGCGCGCGGGTGGAGGACGTCGAGGGCGGCAGCGAGTACGAGATCCGGGCCCGGCAGATCGTCAACGCCACTGGGGTGTGGACCGACGACACCCAGGCGCTGATCGGCGAGCGCGGGCAGTTCCACGTCCGGGCGTCGAAGGGCATCCACCTGGTCGTCCCCAAGGACCGGATCCACTCGACGACCGGGTTGATCCTGCGTACCGAGAAGAGCGTGCTGTTCGTCATCCCGTGGGGGCGGCACTGGATCATCGGGACGACGGACACCGACTGGGACCTGGACAAGGCGCACCCGGCCGCCTCCAGCGCGGACATCGACTACCTGCTGGAGCATGTGAACGAGGTGCTGGCCACGCCGCTGACGAGGGACGACGTCGAGGGCGTCTATGCGGGGCTGCGGCCGCTGCTGGCCGGCGAGTCGGACGCCACCAGCAAGCTCTCGCGGGAGCACACCGTCGCCCACCCGGTGCCGGGGATGGTGGTGGTCGCGGGCGGCAAGTACACCACGTACCGGGTGATGGCCAAGGACGCCGTGGACGAGGCGGTGCACGCCCTGGACCAGAGGGTCGCGGAGTGCGTGACCGAGGACGTGCCGCTGGTGGGCGCCGAGGGCTACAAGGCGCTGTGGAACGCCCGGGCCCGGATCGCGGCGCGCACCGGCCTGCACGTGGCGCGGATCGAGCACCTGCTGAACCGGTACGGCTCGCTGACCGAGGAGTTGCTGGAGCTGGTGGTGGCCGACCCCTCGCTGGGCGAACCGCTGACCGGCGCCGACGACTATCTACGCGCCGAGGCGGTCTACGCCTGCACCCACGAGGGCGCCCGGCACCTCGACGACGTGCTGACCCGCCGGACCCGGATCTCCATCGAGACCTTCGACCGGGGCACCCGCAGCGCCCGCGAGGTGGCCGAGCTGATGGCGCCCGCGCTGGGTTGGGACGGCGACCAGATCGAGAAGGAGATCACGCACTACCGCAAACGGGTGGAGGCGGAGCGCGAATCCCAGCGGCAGCCCGACGATCTGACGGCGGATGCGGCGCGGCTGGGGGCGCCGGACATCGTGCCGCTGAGCTAGGGCGTCAGTCGCTGAGCCAGCCTGTCGTGCCGCTGAGCTAGGGCGCGGCTTTCCCCGTGTGGCCGTCGGCCCGCCGCGCCGGGCAGAACTCCGCGGTCAGCACGTCCGTGGCGTCCAGCGGGCGGGCCAGGACGTCGGTGTTGACCCGGAAGCTGACGAGGTGCCGGCCGTCGGCGGTGCCCGCGGTCTGTGCGAAGGAGCCGTTGATGTCGCCGTTGTGGCCCCAGACCGTGACGCCGCAGGGCAACCGGGTCGCGTACAGGCCGAGGCCGTAGGCGCCGCCGGTGTGCTTGTCGCTGCGCAGCTCGGTCATCTGGCGCGGTGCCAGCAACGCCCCGCCGAGCAGCGCGGAGAAGAAGCGGTTGAGATCGCCCAGGGTGGTGATCATCTCGCCGGCCGCGCCGGCTCGGCTGGGGTCCAGCGAGGTGGTGTCCACCTGCCGGTCGCCGATCCGGGAGTAGCCGCGGCCGTGCGGCTGGGGCAGCGCCGGGTCGGTGCCGGGGAAGGAGGTCTGGCGGAGCCCGGCGGGCCGCAGGACGCGGCGGCGGATCTCGGCGGCGTACGGGTGGCCGGTGACCGCCTGGATGATCAGGCCGAGCACCAGGTAGTTGGTGTTGGAGTAGCGGTAGCGGGCGCCCGGCGCGGCGGACGGCGGGTGGCCGAGGGCGGTCCGCAGCAACTCGGCCGGGGTGTGGTGGTCGTAGCGGTGGGCGCCGAAGCCGGTGCCGTAGAGCTGCCTTGAGAGCCGGCGGTCCTCGGTGTAGTTGAACAGGCCGCTGGTGTGGTCCAGCAGCTGCCGGACCGTCACCTTCCGCAGGTCGCTGCGGCCGCCGTCGCCGGTGACCGGCACCCCCGGCGGGAGGTGCGCGGCGGCGGCGTCGTGCAGGGTCAGCTTCCCCTCGGCGACCAATTGCAGGACCACCGTGGCGACCAGGGGCTTGGTCAGGCTGCCGGCCCGGAAGTGGTCCTGCCGGGTCATCCGGCGCCCGCTGCGCAGATCGGCGACACCGGCCGTGGCGAAGCGCGCGGCGGTGGATCCGTGGCCGCGGGTGACGAGGGAGGCCGCGCCCGGGGCGCCGTCCGCGACCAGCCGGTGCAGGGCGGCGGTGGCCGGCGCGGGCGTCCGGTAGCCGGTGGCCGGTGCGGGCGCCCGGTGGTCGGTGGCGGGTGCGGGCGCCCGGTGGTCGGTGGCCGGTGCGGGCGCCCGGTGGCCGGTGGCCGGGGGCGGGACGTGGGTGCGGGGCGGGTCACCGGCGCAGGCGGTCAGGGTGGACGCGGCCAGCGCGGCGAACGCAGCCGCAGCGGCGGCCGGCCGGCGCAGGCGCATCCTCATCGTGACTCCCGTTCGTCGGGGCCATCATGACGGTACGGGTGCCGGCCGGCACCGACCCGGGCCTTCCGCACGGCCGCGGATGAGAGAGAATGAAGGCTCTGCCAGGGTGGGTTGTCCGAGTTGGGGCACTTTGACGATCGATGCGACGTCAAGGGTGCCAACTCGGCTGGATTGCCGAGGGGATTCAGTGGGCGACAAGGTCGAGATGGACGGCAAGGAGGGCAGGCTGCTCGCCGGCCGGTACCGGCTCGCCGATGTTCTCGGCCGGGGCGGCATGGGTACCGTCTGGCGGGCACGGGACGAGGTACTGGGCCGGACGGTCGCGGTCAAGGAGCTGCGCTTCCCGGGCGGGGTCGAGGAGGACGAGAAGCGTCGTCTGATCACCCGCACGCTGCGCGAGGCCAAGGCGATCGCCCGGATCCGGAACAACGGTGCGGTGACGGTCTACGACGTGGTCGACGAGGACGACCGGCCGTGGATCGTGATGGAGCTGGTCGAGGGGCGCTCGCTGGCCGAGGTCGTCCGTGACGACGGCCCGCTCACCCCGCGCCGCGCCGCCGAGGTGGGCCTGGCCGTGCTCGATGTGCTGCGCGCCGCGCACGGCGCCGGCATCCTGCACCGCGATGTGAAGCCGTCCAACGTCCTGATCTCCGACGACGGCCGGGTCGTGCTGACCGACTTCGGCATCGCCCAGGTCGAGGGCGACCCCTCGGTCACCTCGACCGGCATGCTCGTCGGCGCCCCCTCCTACATCTCCCCCGAGCGCGCCCGCGGCCACAAGCCGGGCCCGCCGGCCGACCTGTGGTCGCTGGGCGGCCTGCTGTACGCCTGTGTCGAGGGCGTGCCGCCGTACGACAAGGGCTCGGCGATCGCCACGCTGACCGCGGTGATGACCGAACCGGTCGAACCGCCGAAGAGCGCCGGGATGCTGGAAGAGGTCATCTACGGCCTGCTGGTGAAGGACCCGGACGCCCGGCTGGACGACGCCGGTGCGCGGGCGCTGCTGCAGGACGTCCTGCACGCCCCGGAGAAGACCGCGCCGGAGCCGCCGATGGACGAGACGCGGGCGATGGTGCTGCCCACGATGTCCCTGGAGCGGGCCAAGAGCCGGCCCAAGGGCGCGTCCCGGCCCAAGTCCGCCCCCAAGTCGCGGGGCGCGAAGGCCAAGCAGGAGGCCGCTCCAGTGGCGGAGCCGGCGGCCGGCACCACGTCCAGTAAGGCCGGCAGCGGCAAGGCCGGCAGCGGTAAGGCCGGTGGCGGGGCGTCAGACGGGGCCGGTGCCGGGAAGGGTGCCGCCAAGGCCGCCGCCGGCGCGGCGGCCACGTCGGCGCGCCCGGAGACCGCGGGCACGTCGGACGCGGCGAACGGGTCTGGCACACCGAAGAAGCCGCAGCAGTCGTCGGACCCGAAGACCGAGAAGGACCCGAAGGCCGAGAAGAGCCAGAAGGACCGGAAGGACCCGAAGGGTCAGCAGGGCGGGAAGCCGGAGGCCGCCGCGGCGGCCGACTCCCGCGGTGCGGAGCCGGCGAAGGCGGCGGACCGCCCGGCGCCCGCCCGCCCCGGGTTCGACGCCGACGCCGCCAAGGAGCGGGTGCGCGGTGCGCTGCAGTCCGTGCGCAACGCCGCCGCCGCGGCCCGCAAGGAGCCCAGACCCGACGACGAGGGCCGGCCGTCCACCGCCCGGGCCTCCCTGACCGATGTCGTCCCGCGCCGCACGCTGATCATCGGCGCCGTGCTGGTGGCCCTCGTCGTGCTGGGCACGATCCTGGCCCTCTCGCTGAGCGGTGACGACAAGGCGGACAAGGGCGCGCGACCGTCCGGCGGCAAGAGCGACAAGGCGGCGTCCGCCGGGCGGGCCAAGCCCTCCACCGACGCGGCCGACGCCGGCGGCGACCAGAAGAGCGGCGGGCCGGCCGCCCCGGACCCGCAGACGCCCGCCGCCACCCCGGTCGCCGACAACGGCGGCGGGGGCGGCGACAAGGCCGGCGGGGCGATGCCGGACGGCTACGCCGAGCAGTCCAACGGCGGCTTCCACTTCCGGATGGCGATGCCCGAGGGCTTCCACCAGACGGACACCGCGGGCCAGAACTCCGGCGCCATCTACAGCAAGTCGGGCGGGTACCCGCGGATCCAGATCGACTACAACGCCGAGCCCGGCAAGGACGCGGCGGCGTCCTGGCGCGCCCTGGAGCCGAGCGTGCGCAGCTCCAGCGACGACTACCACCTCATCAGCATCAAGTCGGTGCACTGGCGGAACTACCCGACGGTGGCCGACTGGTCGTTCACCCGCCGGCAGGACGGCGACAAGGTGCGGATACTCAACCGCGGTTTCCGGGCCGACGACCACCACGGCTACGCCATCATGATCACCTGCAAGGCGGACGACTGGTCGGACAAGGCGTGCCAGGAGCTGATCAGCACCGCCTTCAAGACCTTCACCATCAAGGACTGAGCCGGAACGGGGCGGGCGGCGTGCGGCGGGCCCGGGCGGGACGGGACGCCGCGCGGCGTTCGGCCGAGCGGCCCGCACCTGTCGGTGCGGGCACGTATCGTGAGACATCCGAGACATCGGGGACCGTACGCATCCGCGATCGGCGGGAATACGACCGGAAGTGACCAACGGCGTTGGCGCCGGCGGGCGGCTCCGGCGCGACGGTAGACACAGTGCGCGCTGCGGGGAGGCGTCGTGGACGAGTACGCAGGAAGAGTGCTCGCCGAGCGCTACCGCCTGCCCGTGCGGCCCCTCGGCGACGAGGACTTCGCCGAGACCCGGGCGTTCGACACCTACAGCGGGCAGGAGGTGCTGGTCCGTCAGGTGCCGCTGCCCGAGGTCGTCGAGGCCGAGGTGGTGGGGGCCGGGGCCGGGGCCGTTGGCTTCGCCGAGGGGCTTCCCGCCGGGAGCCGCCCCGGGGCCGTACGGGCGGCGGGGACGGCCGACCGCAGCCCCCGGGACCCCGTCGTACGGCGTGCGCTGGAGGCCGCCACGACGGTGGCGCAGCGGCCCGACCACCCCCGGCTGGAGCAGGTCTTCGACGTCTTCGCGCAGGACGGCAGCCTGTGGATCGTCGGGGAACTCCTCACCGCCCGCCCGCTGTCCGCGCTGCTCGCCGAGCGGCGGCTGTCCCCGCACCGCGCCGCCGAGATCGGTGCCGACCTGGTCACCGCGCTGCGGGTGCTGCACGCGGACGGCCGGCTGCACCGCAACATCACCGCGCGGACCGTCCTGGTCTGCGACGACGGGCGGGCCATCCTGACCGGCCTGGCGGCGGGCGCGGCGCAGGAGGCGCTGTGCGGGGACGAGACGCCGGAGGCGGTCGGGGTCCGGCTGTCCAAGACGGCGCCGGACGGGCCCGACGCGGGCGATGCGGCGGACGGAGCCGCCGTGGACGACGGAGCCGCCGTGGACGACGGCGCCGCCACCGCGTACGGCCGTCCGGGCGGTGCGCTGGCCGCCGAGCGGGCGCGGCAGATGCGGCTGACCCTCGTCGGCCCCCTCACCGAGCGCTGGGCGCCGGAACAGGCCGGCCCGCCGCCCGGGGCGGAGCCGGCGGCGCCCGCGGTCGGCCCGGCCACCGACCTGTGGGCGGTCGGTGCGCTGCTGTTCCGCAGTGTGCAGGGGCATCCGCCGTTCCCCGAGGAGAGCACGGGCGAGCTGGCCCGGCTGGTGTGTTCCGGTCCGCCCGCGGAGGCCGGGGAGTGCGGGGCGCTGCGGCCGGTCGTGGAGGCGCTGTTGCGCCGGGACCCCGCCGAGCGCCCGGACGCCGAGGAGCTGCGGGGCCGGTTGCGCGCGCTGGTGCGGACCGCGCCGGAGCCGGAGGTCGGCCGCCGGCTGGTAACGATGCCGGCGGAGGGGGACGGCGATCCGCGGCGGCTGCCGATCCTGCGGCGCCGCGGTGAACTCGTCCGCCGGGGCCGGCACAAGAAGGGCCGGGTCCCGCGCGGCGGCCACCGCCCGCAGCCGGCCCCGGCCGCCCCGGCGGCCCCCGCCGCCCCGCTGGCGACAGCCGCCCCGCCCGCCCCGCGGACGCCGGAGGCCCACCCGGTGGAGCCGGCCGCCGAGCAGACCTTCCCGCTCGCGCCCCCGCCCCGGGCGCCGCGGCCTCCGAAGCAGCCCAAGCCGCTCCGGGCGCCTCGGCCCGCGCGCCGGCCCCGGACCGTGGAGCGGCGGCCGGCCGACCCGGCCGGGACGTCCGAGCGGGAGCTGTACGAACAGCAGATGCTGGGCCAGGTGGGCACGGACGCCTCCGCCGGCCCGGCCCGCCCGGTGCGCGGCGCCCCGCGGCACCTCGGCCGGCTGCTGCTCACCGCGATCCTGCTGCTGTTGGTCGGCGCGGTGGTCTATGCGATGGCGTTCATGCCGAAGGCCGGCGAGGACGCCAGGGCCGGCCGGGGCGGCGCCGAGCACACGGCCACCTCGGGCGCCCCCAGCGGCCACCCCGCCCCCTCCGCCCCGCAGGGCGGCGGCCCGTCCGGCGGTGCGGCCCCCGGGGCCACCACCGCGCCCACGAACCTCGCCGCGGGCTTCGAGCTGCGCAAGGACCCCAAGGGCTTCCAGGTCGCGGTCCACAAGGGCTGGCAGCGGCGGGCCGACGACGGCCGGGGCCAGGTGCGCTACGTCGGCGGCGACACCGAGCTGCTGGTCGTGCCCGGCCGCGACAGCACGGCACGGTTCGGCACCGACCCGATGGCCTACCTCCAGAACAAGGAGCCCGAACTCGCCCCGTACCGCGCCTCGACGGGCTGGGCCTCGGCCTCCGGCCTGCGCCGGATCGACGTCGGCGGCACGGCCATGGCGGAGGGCACCTTCAGCTGGCGCGACGGCAGCGGCCGGGAGGTCTACGTACGCAACCTCGCGATGATCCGGAACGGTCGCTACCACCTGGTCCTGGTCATCGGCCCGGACAGTGGGCGGCGGGCGGCGGACCAGGCGTACCAGCAGGCGACGAGCGCGTACCGGCCCGGATGACCGCCGTGGCACGATGACGGCATGCACGAGGAACTGAAGGCGGCCCGGGCCGCGGTGTACGACCCGGCCGGCTTCACCTGTTCCCCGCCGGTGCCCGAGCCGGAGAGCGCCGAGTACGGCGCGCACTCCTTCACCCTGGACGGCCGCGCCGTGCGGTTCCGGGTCGGCAAGACCACCCCGACGAAGGTGGGCCAGTTCGTCACGGTGTGGCAGCGCAGCGCCGACGGGCCGATCCGGCCGTTCGACGTCGCGGACGGGGTCGATCTGTTCGTCATCAGCAGCCGCGAGGGCAGCCACTTCGGGCACTTCGTCTTCCCGTGCGCGGTGCTGGCCGAGCGGGACATCGTGTCCCGCAACGGCGCCGGCGGCAAGCGCGGCTTCCGCGTCTACCCGCCGTGGGTGACCACCGGCAGCCGTCAGGCGCGCGCCACCCAGACCTGGCAGGTACGGCACTTCCTGCCGGTCCCCGCCGACGGCCCGGCCGACCCGACCCGGGCCCGCGCGCTCTACCTGGCCTAGGGCGGTTCTTTCGGATCTTCGTGGGCTCGCGGGGTCCGGATCCACGAAGATCCAAAAGAACACCCTAGGCGCTCAACTCCCGCTCCAGCGGCGTCCGGAAGCGCGGCGTGATCCGGACCGCGCCGGTGAAGGACGCCAGCCGCGCGGCCTCGGACTCCACCGCCGCGGCGGCCTCGCTGCCGCCCTCGTCGGTCAGCAGCCGCCAGACGATCTCGCCGTCCGGACGCTGGGCCCAACCGCCGATGACCCTCCCGTTCCACCACACCGTCGGTCCGATGTTGCCGCTGCGGTCGAAGAGCCGCGGCCGGTGCGCGGGGTCGAGGTACCAGTCGCGGGCCTGCCAGCCCATGGCCGCGGGGTCGAGGGCGGGCAGCAGGGCCGCCCAGGGGGCGGGCGCGGCGACCGGCCCGAGGTCGTCGGGCAGGACGAGGCCGGTGCCGCCGTCGTCCAGGGTCACTTCGACGGCGCCGGTGGCGGCCACCGCCCGCCGGGTGTCGGTCAGCGTCCAGCCGGTCCACCACTTCAGGTCCTCGACGGTGCCGGGGCCGTAGGCGGTGAGCCAGCGGCGGGCGAGTGCGGTGCGCGCCTCGGCGGCCGGCGGCGCGGGCAGTTCGGCGAACGGGGTGCCGGGCGTCCAGCGGAACGCGCTGCTGGTCCAGCCACCGCGGGGCCGCCCGCGCCGGACGGCGCCCTCGGCGGCCAGCACCCGCAGCAGCCGGGTGCAGACGGTGACCGTGGCCTGGTACGGCTTGCCGGGGGAGACCAGGACGGTGTCCCGCAGGGCCGGTACGTCGGCGGCCAGTTCCCCGGCGGTGGCGGTACCCCGCGCCGCCAGCGCGGCCAGCGTCCGCTGCTCGGTCTCGGCCAGCCGCCGGGCGTCCCACCCGGGGGCGCCCTCGGTGAGCCACTTGACCAGCCCGGCCCGCTCCCTGGCGGCGATCGTCCGACCCGTCGAGGAGGACAGGACCGGGACCAGGTCAGCGGGCACCGCGAAGAGGGTGCGGCGCAGGCACAGCATCCGCACCAGCGCCCGGTCGTCGTAGAGCGCACGCTCGACGTCCGCGGGGTCCGGGGCGGCCAGCCGGGCGCAGGCCGCCAGGTGGACGGTGGCCGGATCACTGGCGTGCAGCGCCACGACCGCGTCGGCGGCCTCCTCGGGACGGGCGGCCCGGTGCGCGGCCGCGAGCCGGTGCCGGCGGCCTAGGCGGGCGCGCCGCCCAGCGGTGTCGATACGGGGACGGGGGTGGTCCATGGGGCGACCGTATGCGATGCGCAGGACGGGAGCCGTCCTACTTGGGGGGTGCGAACCGGGCACGCAGCTCGGGCTTGAGCACCTTGCCCAGGGTGGCCCCGCGGGGCAGGGCGGCCACCACCTCCAGTTGCTCGGGGAGCTTGTGCCGGGCCAGGCCCTGGGCGAGCAGGTGCGCGCAGAGCGCGTCGAGCGTCACCGGTCGGGCGCCCAGCGGTTGTTCGACCACCGCGCAGACCCGCTCGCCGCGTGCGGCGTCCGGCAGGCCGATGACCGCGGCGTCGGCGATGTCCGGGTGCCGGTGGAGCAGCTCCTCGACCTCCTGGGCGGAGATGTTCTCGCCCTTGCGGATGATGATGTCCTTGAGCCGGCCGGTGATCACCAGGTGGCCGGTGGGGGTGAGGCGCCCGAGGTCGCCGGTGGGCAGGAAGCCGTCGGCGTCGAAGGGGTCGGGCTCCCCGAGGTAGCCGCGGCAGACCGCGGGCCCGCGCAGCAGCACCTCGCCGTCGGCGGCGATCTTGACCGTCATCCCCTCCGGCGGCCGGCCGTCGGTGGTGGCGAGGTGGTCATGGCTGTCGTACGGGTCGCCCATGGTGACCATCGGGGCCTCGGTCAGCGCATAGCCGTGGGTGAGCGCACAGCCCAGCTCGGACACCACCGCGTGGTACAGGCCGGGCGGTTTGGGCGCGCCCCCGCCGGCCAGCAGCCGGAGGTCGGGGAGCAGCGGGCGGTCGGGCTGCCGGCGCTGGGCGGCCAGGAAGAGGGAGTAGAAGGCGGTCCCGCCGCCGGCGACGGTGACGCGGTGCCGACGGTAGGCGTCCAGTGCCCCGGGGAGCGCGAAGTGCGCGAAGAGCACCGCCGGGATGCCGTACCGCAGCAGCATCACGGTGTAGTCGGCCCCGGCGACATGGGCGTAGGGGAAGGCCATCGAGCCGACGTCGGACGGGGTCAGGCGCAGGGCGCGGCCCAGGTCGGTGCCGGCGGCCAGCAGCGAACGGTCGCAGTGCAGTACGCCCCTGGGGCCGGCGGTGGTGCCCGAGGTCCAGTAGATCCAGCGGACCGCCTCGGCGTCGTCGGGCGGCGGCGGCAGGACGGCCGGGTCGGCGTCGGGCAGCGGGCCGGACGTGTCGAGCACGGCGGGCGGGCGGGGCAGCCGGGCGGCCAGCCGGCGAGCCATGGCGGTGTGGTCGAAGCCGCGCCAGGTGCCGGGGGTGAGGAAGAGGTCCGCCTCGGTGCGCCGTAGCACCTGTGCGGTCTCGTGGTCGCGGTGCAGCGGCAGGAGCGGGCTCTGTACGGCGCCGAGGCGGGCCAGCGCCAGGCTGAGCAGCACGGTCCGGATGTCGGTGGGCAGCTGCCAGACGACCCGGCTGCCGGGGCGTACGCCCCGTTCGTGGAGGCCGGCGGCGAGGCGTTCGGCGCGGGTGCGCAGCGCGCCGAAGGTGAGCGCGCGGTCGTCGCCGGGGGCGGGGTCCGCCTGGAGGAGCGCGGGGGCGTCCGGGCTGCGGGCGGCGCGGTCGGCCACCAGGTGCCAGAGCGTCCCGCCGTCCATCGAGCCTCCTGGGGCGATGAATTGACGTTTCGTCAGATCGGTGGAGGAGCGTAGCGGCCGGTGCCTTGCCGGTCCAGGGGGCGGGGGCTAGCCTGAATCTGACGGAGTGTCAGAGGGAGTGGTCGGGGGAGACGGGGAGCAGGGGGTTTCGATGGAGCTGCCGCGCAGCATCGGCGTCGACGTCCCGGTCATCGGACCCGGCCGGGACCCCGGCGTCACAGGCCGGACGGTGGGCTGATGGACCTGGCGTACACCGAGGAGGAGGAGGCCTTCCGGGCGCGGCTGCGCCGGTGGCTCGCCGCCGTCCTGCCCACCCTGCCCGCCCGGCCCGACCCGCGGGACTGGCCCGCCCGGCGCGCCCACGACACCGCCTGGCAGCGGAGGCTCCACGACGCCGGCTATGCCGAGGTGCACTGGGACGCCTCCCCCACCATCCGGCTGATCTTCCTGGAGGAGACCGAACGCGCCGGGGCGCCCTATGTCGGCGCGAACTTCGTCGGGCTGCTGCACGCCGGGCCGACGATCGCGGCGGAGGGCACCGAGGAGCAGAAGCGCCGCTGGCTGCCGCCGGTCCTGCGGGGCGAGGAGGTGTGGTGCCAGGGCTTCAGCGAGCCGGACGCCGGCTCGGACCTGGCGGGCTTGCGTACCCGGGCGGTGCGCGACGGGGACGCCTACGTGGTGACCGGCGCGAAGGTCTGGACCTCGCACGCCGAGGTCGCCGACTGGTGCGAACTGCTGGTCCGGACCGATCCGGACGCCCCCCGGCACCGGGGCCTGACCTGGCTCGCCCTGCCGATGGACGCGCCCGGCGTCACCGTCCGGCCGCTGCGGACGCTGGCCGGCACGGCCGAGTTCGCCGAGGTGTTCCTCGACGAGGTCCGGGTGCCCGTCGGCAACCGCGTCGGCGCCGAGAACGACGGCTGGCGGGTGACGATGGTGACCCTCTCCTTCGAGCGCGGCACCGCCTTCGTCGGCGAGGTGGTGGCCTGTCGGCGGGTGCTCGGCGAGCTGGCCCGCGCTGCCCGCGCCAACGGTCGCTGGGACGACGCCGTGCTGCGCCGCCGGCTGGGCCGGCTGCACGCGGACTTCACCGCGCTGTGGCGGCTGATCCAGTGGAACGTCAGCGAGGCCATGGCGGTCCCCGCCGGCCGCGCGGGGCCGGGTGCCCGGGGCGGCGTCGGCGTCCCCGGCACCGGCGCCTCGGTCTTCAAGCTGCGCTACTCGCACGCCCGCCAGGAGCTGTACGACGCCGCCGCCGAGGTGCTGGGCGCCGGGGCGCTGGACGCCGGCCACCCCTGGGTCGCCGACCGGCTCTCGTCCCTCTCGTACACCATCGCGGCCGGTACCTCGCAGATCCAGCAGAACATCGTCGCCGAGCGGATCCTCGGCCTGCCGAAGGGGCGGTGAGCGGCCGGTGCACTTCCAACTCACCGAAGAGCAGCGGGCGTTGCGGGACGGCACGCGGGCGCTGCTGACCGGCCGGTTCGGCCGGGACCGGCTGCGGGCGGCCGTCGAGGACCCCGCACCGGACCGGGTGCTGTGGCGGGAGCTGGGCGCGGCCGGATTCTTCGCGCTGCGGCTGCCGGAGGAGGCCGGCGGGGTGGGGCTCGGGCTGCCGGAGGCGGCGCTGGTCCTGGAGGAGGCCGGGCGGGCGCTGCTGCCGGGACCGCTGGTGGCCTGTGCGCTGCTGGCCGGGGTGGTCGACGGGGTGGCGAGCGGTGAGCGGATCGCCGGGCTGTGCGACGCGGCGGGCGAGCCGGTGCTCTGGGAACACCCGGACGGCTGCGACGAGTTGATCATGCTGGAGGGCGGTGCGCGGGACGCCGGGGGCGCGCCGGAGCGCACGGGCGGGGCGTATCGGAGTGCGGCGGACCGGGTTCCCTGCGCCCCCTTCACCTCCGTCGACCCGCTCACCCCGCTCGCCCGGATCACCGGCCGCCCGCCGGCCGCCGTGGCCGTCGGGCGGGACGTGACCGCACTGCGCCGCGACGCGGCCCTGCTGACCGCGGCCCAGCAGCTGGGCAGTGCGGCCCGGACGGTTGAGATGGCGGTCGGCCACGCCCGCGAGCGGGTCCAGTTCGGCGCACCCATCGGCTCGTTCCAGGCGGTCAAGCATCTGTGCGCCCAGATGCTGGTACGTACCGAAATCGCCAGAAGTGCGGTGTATGCGGCGGCGGTCACCGGTGCGGTACTGGAGGTGACGGGCGCCAAGCTGCTGGCCGACGAGGCCGCGGTGCGCAATGCGCGGGACTGCCTGCAGATCCACGGCGGGATGGGCTTCACCTGGGAGGCCGATGTCCATCTGCACCTCAAGCGGGCCTGGCTGCGGGCCGCGAGCTGGGGCGCGGCGGCCGAGGCGGAGGAGGCGCTGGCGGCGGGCCTGGCCGGCTGACGGCGGGGCGGACCGGACTGCGGAGGTGAGGGGCGGTGCGGGGCGAGGTCAGTCTCTGGCAACCCGTGTGCGGAATGTCGGACGCACCACACAGAAATGGTCACGGAGGGTCGATATCGGGTTGTGTCCTAGGCGTGACTCGTCACAGGGGGGAGTCGGCGTTCTGCTCGGGTACGCTCCGTTGGGTGCGAGTGGTTCTGTGGCGCAACGAACCCGGTGCCGTCCCCGTGACGGCTCCGGGGTACGGACTGCGCGCCGCCCGCCCCGGGCCAGGGCCCGAAAATCCCCCTTGTTCGACTCCCCGCAAAGTGCGTCGCACAGTATGCAGCACGCATACTCCCTTGCGCTGGAATATGCCCGAAGCGCTTGTTGGGGTGACTGAACGTCAACCATGCTGTGCTTCGCCGGGGTCACGCACCGTGACTCCGTGGAGGCGCGAGGCGATGTTTCCGCCGGTTCGGATGGTGTGAGCGGTGCAGGTGCTTCAGGTGCAGTTGGATGTACGGCCCGACCCCGCGGAAGTGGGGCGGGCCCGGCGATGGGCCCGGTCGCGGCTCATCGGCTCCGGTATAGGGGCCGACGAGCCACTTGCCGAGACCCTGATCCTGCTGATCTCCGAGCTCGTCACCAACGCCGTGGTGCACACCGGCGCGGGTGCCGTGCTGCGGATCTGCTTCTCCGGTTCCGGTGCCGTCGTCGGCACGGTCCGGGTGGAGGTGCTGGACGCCAGCGCCCGCCCGCCGCGCCAGCGGCACGCCGACGGTGAGGACACCAACGGCCGCGGCCTGGAGCTGGTCGACGGCCTGGCCGACCGCTGGGGCTGGCAGCCGGAAGGCGCCGGCAAGCGGATCTGGTGCGAGGTGGACCGCGGCCGGCCGCTGCTGCTGGCCGCCGGCACCGACGTGGGGCAGCTGAGTTCCCTCACCCCCTGACACGCCGAACCGCCGTCCTTTCCGGCGCCCCAGACCCCTGGCATATGCGGCATATCGGGCGTCGCGCGGCGGATGTGGCGAAATAAGTCCAGACCAGGTGTTGACGTGGCGTGCTCGGTTGATCACTCTTGGGTGGAGCGATTCGTCGTGAGGGGACGCCGAGGGTGTGGGGGGAACCGGGCGGGAGTCCGGTCCCGGCCTCGGCGATGCGGATCGCGGTCTGAGGGGGCTGTCCCCCCAGGGACGGCCGGGGGAAGGTGGCGGTCCGCGGTGCCGTGCTCGGGGCGCGCATCAGCGCACCGCCACCTGGCCGGCCGGTTCACAGGATCGCCACGGGTGCGACCGGGGTGCCGGTCCCGCCGACGAACGGCTCCGCCATCGCGGACAGGAAGAAGGTGTAGCGGCCCTCCTGCGCGCAGGCCGTGGACAGCTCCTCCAGATTCCAGTTCTGGCCCTGCGGCATGCCCATCTCGACCAGGTGCAGCGCATGCACCGGCAGCCACAGGTCCTCGATCTCCGGCGGGAAGATCTCGAACGTCAGGGTGTCGTTGGCGACCGCTGCCACCCCGCGCGCATGGAACCACTCCGGGGTGCGCAGGGACAGCCCCGGCGAGGGGAAGGCGTACGCCTGGCGGTCGCCGGTGAGGTAGTGCTGCATCTGCCCGGTGCGGACGAGGATGATGTCGCCGGACCGGACGGACACCCCCGCCAGCTCCTCGGCGGCCTGAAGGTCCTCGGGGGTGACCGCGTGCCCGCCGGGCAGTCGGCCGGCGCCGAGGGCGCGGGCCACGTCGAGCAGGATGCCGCGGGAGGCGATCGGCGGTGCGGTCTCGATGCCCAGGGCGGTGGCGCCGCCATGGGCGGTGACGGTGTGGGCGGGGCGGCCGTTGTAGAGCCGCCCGGCGTGGGAGACGTGGGCCAGGCCGTCCCAGTGGGTGGCTGCCTGTAGGCCCATGGTGACCACGTCGTCCGAGGTGGCGACCGTATCGGGGCCGAAGATCTCCTGGTTGAGGGCCGTCATGGTGTGCAGCGGGTTGACCCGTCCTGGGATCACCCCGGTCTGCACGCCGTCCTGTTGGAGCGGGAGGGCGAGCGGTATCCGGCGTCCGCTGCGGATGCAGCCGGCGGCCTCCCGTACCACCCGTGCGGTGATCAGGTTGAGGGTGCCGCTCTCGTCGTCCGCGCCCCAGCGGCCCCAGTTGTTCACGCGTGCGGCGATGTCGTGGAACTCCTGCGGCAGGGGCATGACGGCCTCCTCGGGGGCGGGGTGCGGGTTCGGGCCGGGGTCTTGTGTTCGTCCCGGGTCTGCTCAAAAATCTAACGGTCCGTCAGAAACTGGTGGAAGGGGCGCGGCATGGGGAACTTCTTGGCCGGCAAGGTGGTCGCCGTCACCGGGGCCGGACGCGGTATCGGCCGGGCGGTCGCCCTGGCCTGCGCCGCGCACGGCGCGAAGGTCGTGGTGGGCGACTACGGCGTCGCCGTCGACGGCGGGGAGCCGAGCAGCGAGGTCGCCGCGGCGGTGGTGAAGGAGATCGAGGCGGCGGGCGGTGCCGCGACCGCGGTCGCCGACGACGTGGCCACCATGGCCGGCGGCCGGCGGATGGTGGACACCGCGCTGGCGCAGTACGGGCGGATCGACGGCGTGGTGTGCGCGGCCGGCATCCTGCGCGAACGGATGCTGTTCAACATGACCGAGGAGGAGTGGGACCCGGTGGTCGCCACCCACCTCAAGGGGACCTTCACGGTGTTCCGCGCCGCCGCCGCGGTGATGCGCCGCCAGGGCTCCGGCGCCCTGATCGGGGTCACCAGCGGCAACCACCAGGGGTCGGTCTCCCAGGCCAACTACGCCTCCGCGAAGGGCGGGATCATCTCCCTGGTCCGCAGCGCCGCGCTGGGCCTGCACAAGTACGGGGTGACCGCCAACGCGGTGGCCCCCGTCGCGCGCACCCGGATGTCGGCGAACGTCCCTATGGAGCTCAAGGAGATCGGCGAGCCCGAGGACGTGGCGGCCTTCGTCGTCTATCTGCTCAGCGACCGGGCCCGCGAGGTCACCGGGCAGGTCTACACGGTGGCCGGACCGAAGATCGCGGTGTGGGCCCAGCCCGCGGAGCTGCGGTCGGTGTACAGCGACGGCGGCTGGACGCCGGAGAAGGTCGCCGAGGTGGTGCCGGGAGCGGTCGGCACCGACCCGATGCCGATGCTGGCGCAGTTGGCGGAGATGGCGGCGGCGGCCGCGGCCAAGGCTCGGCCGAACCAGTAGGGCCGGCACTGCGGAACCGGCAGCGCCGTGGGCGCGGAATGCAGGGGCAGCCGGGCGGCCGCCGGGCGGGGAGGCGGCCGTAGCGCCCGCCGGACCTGCACTGCTGCGGCGCCGGCGGGCCGAGGGGAGACGAGGGAGGCGGCGTGGACTTCGGGTTCGGGCGCGAGGACGAGGACTTCCGGGCCGAGGCCCGGGACTGGCTGGGGCGGCACCTGGTCGGGGCGTACGCCTCGCTCCCGGGCCGCGGGGGTCCCGGAAGCGAGCACGAGGGGGCCGCGGTCCGCCGGGACTGGGAGCGGGAGCTCGGCGCCGGCGGCTGGATCGGGCTGGGGTGGGACCGCCGGCACGGCGCGTACGGGAACCGTGCGGCGAGCCTGACCCAGCAGGTGGTGTGGGCCGAGGAGTACGCCCGGGCCGCAGCGCCGGGCCGGGTCGGCCACATCGGGGAGAACCTGCTGGCGCCGACGCTGCTCGCGTACGGCGACGAGGCGCAGCGGAAGCGGTTCCTGCCGGCCGTCGCCCGGGGCGAGGAGCTGTGGTGCCAGGGCTACAGCGAGCCGGACGCCGGGTCGGACCTGGCGGGGCTGCGGACGGTGGCGGTCCGGGACGGGGCGCACTACCGGGTCACCGGGCAGAAGATCTGGACCTCACTGGCCCGGGAGGCCGACTGGTGCTTCGTCCTGGCCCGCACCGATCCGGCCGAACGGCGGCACCGGGGCCTGTCCTTCCTGTTGGTGCCGATGGACCAGCCGGGCCGCATCGAGGTGCGGCCGATCCGGCAGATGTCCGGCACCGCGGAGTTCCACGAGGTGTTCTTCGACGGGGCGGTGGCGCGGGGCGGGCACGTGGTGGGCGGGGAGGGCCGGGGCTGGCGGGTGGCGATGGGCCTGCTGGCCGTGGAGCGCGGGGTGTCGACGCTCGTCCAGCAGATCGGGTTCGCCGCCGAACTGGACGAGGTGATCACGGCGGCGCTCCGCCACGGAGCGCTCCGCGACCCCGTGCTCCGCGCCCGCCTCACCGCCCAGTGGGCCGAGCTGAAGGTGATGCGGTGGAACGCGCTGCGCACCCTGGGGGCGGCCGGGGACGCGGGCGCACCGAGCGTGGCCAAGCTGCTGTGGGGCGGCTGGCACCAGCGGCTGGGGGAGCTGGCGGTGGAGGTACGGGGAGCCGCCGCAGCCCTGGGGCCCGCCGACTGGGCCGTCGCCCGGCCCTATGAACTCGACGCGGCGCAGCGGCTGTTCCTGTTCACCCGGGCCGACACCCTCTACGGCGGCTCGGACGAGATCCAGCGCAACATCATCGCCGAGCGCGTGCTCGGCCTGCCCAGAGGGGAGCGGTGATGAGGGGCGTCATCTTCGACGGTGAGCGGCCGCGGGTGGTGGACGATCTTGAGGTGCGGGACCCGGGGCCGGGCGAGGTGCTGGTCGGGATCCGGGCGGCCGGGCTGTGCCACAGCGACCTGTCAGTGGTCGACGGGACGATCCCGTATCCGGTGCCGGTGGTGCTGGGGCACGAGGGGGCGGGGGTGGTGGAGGCCGTCGGGCCGGGCGTCGGCCATGTGGTGCCCGGCGACCACGTCGCGCTGTCGACCCTGGCCAACTGCGGGACGTGCGCGGAGTGCGACCGGGGGCGGCCGACGATGTGCCGCAAGGCGATCGGGATGCCCCAGAAGCCGTTCCGGCGGGGCGAGGCGGAACTGTTCAGCTTCGCGTCGAACTCGGCGTTCGCGGAGCGGACCGTGGTCCGGGCGGTGCAGGCGGTGAAGATCCCCCGGGACATCCCGCTGCCGTCGGCCGCGCTGATCGGGTGCGGGGTGCTGACCGGTGTGGGCGCGGTGCTCAACCGGGCGCGGGTCGACCGCGGGGACTCGGTGGTGGTGATCGGCGCCGGTGGGATCGGGCTCAATGTGCTCCAGGGCGCGCGGATCGCGGGGGCTTCGACGATCGTGGCGGTGGACGCCAACCCGGACAAGGAGGCGGTGGCGCGGCAGTTCGGGGCCACCCACTTCGTGGACGCGTCGGCGGTGACCGACGCGGTCAAGGCGGTGAAGGAGATCCTGCCCACCGGGGCCGACCACGCCTTCGAGTGTGTGGGCAGCACCCGGCTGATCCGGCAGGCGGTCGACCTGCTGGACCGGCGCGGCCAGGCGGTGCTGCTCGGCGTCCCGCCGGCCGGGGCCGAGGCGTCGTTCCTGGTGTCGTCGATGTACCTGGACAAGTCGATCCTCGGCTGCCGCTACGGCTCCTCCCGGCCGCAGCGGGACATCGCGCTGTACGCCCGGCTCTACCGCGAAGGGCGGCTGCTGCTCGACGAGTTGGTGACCCGGACCTATCCGGTGGCGGAGTTCGCCCGGGCCGCCGACGACGCCCACCACGGCCGGGTGGCGCGGGCGGTGCTGACGTTCGGGGACCCGGCGGCGTGAACGTCCCGCCCGCGCCCCGGGGCCGCGGCAGGCCGTCGTCCCGGGGCGCTCAGGCGGTCAAGTGCCCGAAGGAGCCGCGGTGGAAGAGGAGGGGGCCGGCCGCGGCGGCGCGTTCGTCGGTGCCGAGCGCGTCGACCCGGCCGACGACGATCAGGTGGTCGCCGCCGGTGTGCACGGCGTGGATCGTGCAGTCGATCCAGGCCGGGACGTCCGCGAGGCGCGGTGAGCCGGTGGCCGGGGCCCGGTCGTAGCGGACGCCGGCGAACTTGTCGGCGCCGCTGACCGCGAAGGCGCGGCACAGCCCGCCCTGTTCCGCGCCGAGGACGTTGACGCAGAACACCCCGGCACGGGCGATCCGCGGCCAGGTCGTCGAGGTGCGCGCCACCATGAAGGCCACCAGCGGCGGGGTCAGGGAGAGCGACGCGAAGGACTGGCAGGCGAAACCGGCTGGGCCGGGCTCTCCGGGCTCCCCGGGGGCCGTGATGACCGTGACGCCGCTGGCGAAGTGGCCCAGGACGGACCGGAACGCGGCGGTGTCGAACGGGGCGCGTTCGTCGTCGCGGACGGCGCGCAGGGCGGGCCGCGGAAGGGGTGTGGCGGGAGTGGCCGGTGCGGCGGCCGTGGTCGGCGCACCGACGGAGCGCAGGTACCGCACGGCCGTGGCCGCCATTCCAGCGTGTCCCATCATGCATCCATTGAATCTGATGGAGTGTCAGTTGTGAAGGTGTGGGGGCGGCGGCCGCCGTGAAGCCGTAGGGGTGGCGGCCACCCGGATGTGTGGTTTGCCGCCGCTCCGGGTGATCTTCGGCGGTTTCGGGGGAGATCGGGGGCGGATTCCTGATTGCGTGCGGCCTGCGCGGGTAGCGTCCACCTCGGCCGCGTCCGTAGCCGAACACGGGGGAGAGTTCCGGTACATGGCCGATGTGACACCACCGTCAGCGTCCTCTGCCGCGTCAGGCACCTTCGACGAGGTCTTCTGCGGGCTGCTGCCCCGCCTCTACCGAAGGGCGGTGATGCTGGCCGGTTCCCGACAGTCCGCGGAGGACGTGGTGCACGAGGCGTACCTCAGGCTGGCGGCCCGTCCGCAGCGCTTCCTCGCCCACCCGGAGCCGTACGCCTACGCCTTCACCGCGGTGCTCAACGTCGCCCGCGACGCCTACCGCAAGGACCGGCGCCAGGTGCTGGTCGACGGAGTGGAACGGGTCGAGGAGGCCGGTGCGGGCGGAGCGGCGCCCGGCGGGGCCGGGACGGCGCCGGGCGGCTGGGACGGCGGGGTGGAGCGGCGGCACGCGGAGCTCGAAGCGGTGCGCCTGCTGGGGCGGTTGTCGCACCGGCAGGCCGGCATCGTCATCCTGGTGGACCTGGACGGCTACACGCTCGACCAGGCCGCCAAGATCATGAAGGTGCACCGTGGTACGGCCGCCCGGCATCGCGCCCGCGCGCTGGACAGGCTGCGCGCCTACCTCGTTGAATCGGAGCACGGGCAGGCCGGGAGGTGAGCGGCGCGGTGGAAGTGGGGCAACGGCACGACGACGGCGTGGGCGGTGTGGGCGGCATGGGCGGTGCGGGCGGTGGGGGCCGGGGCGTCACCGGGGGCGGCCGCGGCGACGGCCCGGGGGACGACGCCGAGGCGCTGCTGCGCGCCCGGTTGCGGCTCGCGGACGAGCAGATCGAGACACCGCCGGGCCTGTGGGACCGCATCCGGCAGCCCGGGGAGGCACCGGCGCCGGCGGTGGTCGCGGTGCCCCGCCGGCGGGCGCGCACCGTCGCCCTCGTGATGGCGGCGGCCGTGGCGGCGGTGGCGCTGGGCGTGTGGTGGCTGGTGCGCCCCGGTCCGACCACCCTCCAGCCGGCCGGGCCGCTCCGTACGGTGAAGATCACCGTCTACAACAGCGAACGGGCCTGCCGCAGTGGCCGTTCGCTGGAGTGCGCACTGCGGCTGGCCCGGGATCCGCGCGCCCGGTACGCGGCGCGGGACAACGCCGCCGGCCGGGTCTGGCACGGCGATGTGCTGGCCGCCCGCTGTGTCGTCACCGACGGCCGGATGGTCCGCGACGAGGCGGGCGTCACCTCCACCCGCTGGTACCTGGTCACCAGCGGGCAGGGGGTGCGGGGCTGGCTGCCCGGGGTGCGCACCCGCAACACCCATGAGGTGCCGATCTGTCAGGACGGGACGGAGTCGGGGTAGGCCGGCGGCCCGCTCGGGGCGGTCCGGCTGCTTGGCGCGGTTGGACTGCTCGGGGCAGCCGGCCCGCTCGGGGCGGTTCGCCTGCTGGGGGCCGCCGCACGCCTGCTCGGGGGGCCGCTTGGCGTGGTCGGGCTGCTCGGCGCGGTCGGTCTGCCTGGCGCCGCTCACCCGCTCGGCCCGGCCGGTGTCACCGTCCTCGGTAGACCGGGCCGCGGCGCTCCGCGAAGGCGGCGAGGCCCTCCCGGGCGTCCGCCGTGGTCATGTTGATCTCCTGGGCGGTGGCCTCGGCGGCGAAGGCCGTTGCCCGGTCGCTCTCCAGCGAGGCGTTGACCAGCTGCTTGGTCAGTGCCAGCGCTCGGGTCGGACCGGCCGCCAGCCGCTCCGCCCACGCCCGTGCCGTCGCGGTCAACTCCTCGTCCGGGACGACCCGGTTGACCAGCCCCAGCCGCTCCGCCTCCGCGGCCGGCAGGGCGTCGCCGAAGAACATCAGCTCCTTGGCGCGCTGTGGTCCGATGAGCCGGGGCAGCAGATAGGCGCCCCCGCCGTCCGGGACCAGGCCGCGGCGGACGAACACCTCGATGAAGCGGGCCGACGCGGCGGCCAGCACCAGGTCGCAGGCGAGCGCGAGATGGGCGCCGAGGCCGGCCGCGGTGCCGTTGACCGCGGCGATCACCGGCTTCTCGCAATCCTGTACCGCGGCGATGAGCCGCTGGGCGCCCTGCCGGATCATCCGCGCGACATCGCCGGTGATCCGTTCGCCGGTGGCCGGTGCGCCGGCGGCCGGTGATCCGTTCGCCGGTGCGCCCCGCAGATCGGCACCGGCGCAGAAGCCCCTCCCGGTGGCGGTGAGCACGACGGCCCGGACGTCGGGGTCCGCCGAGGCGTCGGCGAGCCGGTCGATGAGGAGTTCCCGCTGGTCGGGGGTGAGGGCGTTCAGGGCATCGGGGCGGTTGAGGGTGAGCCACGAGACGCCGTTGTCAGTGGTGTGCAGTACCAAGGAGTCAGCGGGACCGGCGGGGGCGCCGGTGGGCCCGGCGGACGGGGAGGGCCCGGAGGACACGGAGGGTACGGAGGACGGGGAGGACGGGGAGGACGTCATGGGGGAGCGGCTCCAGAGGGTGTGGCCGGGGGCGCGGGTGTGGTGCGGGGGACGGCGGCGCTCGCGCGGCGGACCGCGCGCGACGGCGCCGGTGCGGTCAGTGGCAGACGGCCAACGCGTCGAGGGCCACCGCACCCTGCCCGCGCGGCAGCACCACCAGGGGGTTGATGTCCAGCTCGGCCAGCTCACCGTCCAGTTCGAGGGCCATCCGCTGCACCCGCAGGACCACCTCCACCAGCGCGTCGGTGTCCGCGGGCGGGGCGCCCCGTACGCCGTCCAGCAGGGCGTGGCCGCGCAGTTCGCCCAGCATCGCGCGGGCCTGATCCTCGCCGAAGGGCGGTACGCCCACCGCGACGTCCTGCAGGACCTCGACCAGGACCCCGCCGAGGCCGACGGTCACGGTCGGCCCGAAGAGGCGGTCGTGGGTGGCGCCGACGACCATTTCGACGCCCCGCTCGATCATCTGGCAGACGAGGACGCCGTCCAGTGGGAGGTCCTCGTAGCGGGCGATGTCGGTGAGCTCGCGGTAGGCGTCCCTGACCTGACTGGCCGAGGTCAGGCCGACCTTCACCAGGCCGAGTTCGGTCTTGTGCGCCAACTGCGGCCCGGAGGCCTTCAGTACGACGGGGTAGCCCACCAGGCCGGCCGCCCGTACCGCCGCCGCGGCGCTGGTCACCAGCTGCTCGCGCGGAACGCGGATGCCGTAGGCGCGCAGCAGTTGCTTCGCCGCGTGCTCGCTGAGCTGCTGGCCCGGGCGCATCAGGGCCTGCGCCTTGCGCAGCGAGGGGGACGCCGCGCGCGGGGCGTCGTCGAAGGGGGAGCGGTAGTCGGCCGTGAAGCGGTGGTGGTCGAGGTAGGCGCGTACCGCGGTGATGCAGTTGGCGAAGGTGCGGAAGGTCGCCACCCGAGAGGAGCCCAGCAGGGTGCTGCGGTAGGCGTCCTCGGTACCGGCCGGCGAGCCCCAGACCACGCACACCAGCTTGTCCGTCTGCTCCGCCGCGTCCACGAGGTCCTGGGCGAGCTTGTCGCTCATCGGCGGGAAGGGGCCGGTGATCGGGCAGATCAGCACGCCGACGGCCGGGTCGGCCAGGATCGCGTCGATGATCTTGGGGCCGCGCCAGTCGCCGACCGGGTGCCCGCCGTTGTCGATTGGGTTGGCGACGTGGAGGTGGTCCGGTATCCACTGGTGCAGCTCGGTCTGCTTGGCGGCGTCGAGGGCCGGCAGGTGCAGTCCCGCCGCGGTGGCCAGGTCGGCGAAGTGGGCGCCGGTGCCGCCGGAGATCGAGTAGACGGCGACGCCCTCGGCGGTGGGCTTCCTGGCCCGGGCCAGCAGCGCCGCGGTGTCCTGCAACTCGTCCAGCCCGTCCACCCGGATCACGCCGAACTGCCGCATCGCGGCGTCGACGACGCCGTCCGCGCCGGTCAGCTTGCCGGTGTGCGAGGCGGCGGTCCGGGCCCCGGTCTCGGTGCGGCCGACCTTGACGGCGACGACGGGCACCTTGTTCCGGGCCGCGCGGTCGGCGGCGAGCAGGAAGCTGCGGCCGTCCTTGAGCCCTTCCACATAGGCGGCGATCGCCCCGACCTCGGGGCGGGTGGCGAAGTAGGAGATGAAGTCGGCGGTCTCCAGGTCGGCCTCGTTGCCGGTGGGGGCCCAGTGGGAGAGGCGGATGCCCAGTTCCTGGAGGGTGAAGACCGGGCGGCCCTGGTGGCCCGACTGGGTGATCAGGGCGATGGCCGGGCCGTCGAGGTCCTCGCGGAACTCCTCGAAGGCGTTGAGGTTGGTGTTCGGGCCCAGCAGGCGCAGGCCGGAGTGCTGAACGGCCTCGGCGAGCGCGGCCTGGGCGGCGGCGCCGCGCTCCCCGATCTCGGCGAAGCCGGAGGCGAAGGCCACCGCGAACTTCACTTCGGCGTCGGCGAGTTCCCGGATGACCGGCAGCGGATCGCCGACCAGCAGGACGGCGAGGTCGACGGGGTCGGGCAGGGCGGCGACGGTCGGATGGCAGGGCCGTCCGAAGACCCGGCGGCGTCCCGGGTTGACGAGGTGCAGCCGGGCTCCGACCCGCTCCGCCCAGGCGATCAGCTGGCGGGTGATGCCGGTGTTGGGCCGTCCCTCGGCGTCCGAGGCGCCGATCACGGCCATCGACCGGGGCCGGAAGAACCGGTCCAGATCGGGCACCGGGGCGTGCAGCGGACGCCCGCTGACGTCCAGGTCGGCCGCCGCCCCGGCGCCCTGGCGGTCGTTGCCGTACTGCGGTTCACTCATTCCGTGGACGGTGTGGGGTGGTTGCTCCCCGCAGGCCACGACGCGGGCCGGCCGGGAGTGAGTGGTGAGGGTGCCGTGAGTCGATCCAAGCATCGCAAACGCCCGCTCCTGTGTGACGGCTCTTTCCTGCACCTGCACTGTGCGATAGCTGACGCATAGTCAGGTTACTGAACTGACGGCACGTCAGGAATGGGGAGGGGCGGGAAAGCTTGCGGCGGGGCCTTCGGTGTGGGATCTCGGATCCCGTGGCCGTATCGCACGGACGAGGGGCACTCGGTGGCCCGTGTCCGTGCGATACGGCCACGGATCGTGGGACGAGCGCATCGGTCGCTGCATGAGGCGTCAGACTGTGGCTGAGGGCCGTCGGCGGCAGTGGCGGCTTGTGGGGGTCGGTCGCGGCGTCGCGTCGGTCCGCAGCGGTGCTGCGGTGATGCGCAGTTCCCCGCCTTGGCGTGCGCCGCCCCCTTGCGCGCCCGGTGGCCGTTCCATTGAACTGACATAGCGTCAGAATCGTGGGAGGGGTGTGGTGCGGAATGCAGGCGATCCGGCGCGGCGGGGCCGTGTGGCGGGCCGTGGGCAGGGGCTTCGGCGCGGCCGTACGGTCGTGGTGCGCGGCGAGGGGGCTGATGGCCGGGGGCGCCCTGGTCGTCCTGAGCTGGTGGACGTTGCCACTGGGCACTGCGGCGGGAGCGTCCCGGTGACGGCCGGGGCGGGCCGGGGTGCCGGGGGCGAGGCGGGGGCCCAATCCGCGCCCGTGGTGGGGGGCGGGCTCGCTCCCGGGCCCGCTCCCAAGTCCGCCGCGGGGGTGCGCTTCGATGTGCCGGAGGTGGATCCGTTCACCCGTCCGTACTGGGACGCGGCGGCCGAGGGGCGGCTGTTGCTGCGGCGCTGCCGGGCCGAGGGGTGTGGCGCGGCGCACCACTACCCGCGCGAGTTCTGCCCGCGCTGCTGGAGTGAGGACGTGGTCTGGGAGCCGGCCACCGGCCGGGCCACCCTCTATACGTGGTCCGTCGTGCACCGCAACGACCTCCCGCCGTTCGGCGACCGGGTGCCGTACGTGGCGGCCGTGGTCGATCTCGCCGAGGGGCCCCGGATGATGACCGAGGTCGTCGACTGCGCGGCGGCGGAGCTGTGGATCGGGATGCCGCTGGTGGTGTGCTTCCGGGAGCTCGCCGCCGGGCCGGCCGGCCGACAGCCGGCGGTCCCCGTCTTCCGGCCCGGGTGAGCGGCGCCCCGCCCAAATCCGGTGGCGGACGCCCCCGGGGCGGCGGCATGCTGGGAGAGTGCTGATCCGTACGGCGACCGCGGCCGACTGGCCCGCCATCTGGCCCTTCTTCCACGAGATCGTGGCGGCCGGGGAGACCTACACCTACCCCCGCGACCTCGACGAGGAGGCGGGCCGCGCGATGTGGCTGCTGCCGCCGCCCGGCCGTACGGTCGTCGCCGTCGACGACTCCGGGACGGTGCTGGGCACCGCCAAGATGAACCCCAACCACATGGGCGGCGCCGCCCATATCGCCGGCGCCAGCTTCATGGTCGACCCGCGGCAGGGCGGGCGCGGCGTCGGGCGGGCCCTGGGGGAGTACGTACTGGAGTGGGCCCGCGCCGAGGGCTACCGCGCGATGCAGTTCAACGCCGTCGTGGAGACCAACACCGGTGCCGTCGCGCTGTGGAAGTCCCTGGGCTTCACCGTCATGACGACCCTGCCCGAAGGCTTCCACCACCCCACCAAGGGCTATGTGGGGCTGCACATCATGTACCGGAAGCTCTGACGCCGAGAGCTCTGATGCCGGAAGCGCTGATAGCGGGCTTTGCCGGGCAGGGGCGGCCGGGCGGCGGCCGGGCGGCTCACGGCCAGAGCAGTTCGCGGACCCAGCGCCCCTCCTCGTAGCGGTAGTTGAGCCGAAGGTGCCGACGGCGTTCGTCCCCCTGGAAGAACTCCGCCTCCTCGGCCCGGAGCACATACAGCGTCCAGCTCGGCACCGGCGCGTCCGGCTCCCGCCCCGCCCGCTCCCAGGCCGCGTCCGAGGCGTGGGCCAGCTCCTCGACCGAGCCGAGCACCTCGCTCTGCCGGCCGACCAGCGCCGCAGCGAGCGCACCGGTGGAGCGGCGGTGCAGGTCGGCGGCGCTCTCCTCGGGCCCGGCCGCGGTGACCGTCCCCCGGATCCGCACCTGGCGGCCGACTGCCGGCCAGTAGAAGCCGAGCGCCGCACGCGGCCGGACGGCCAGGTCATGGCCCTTACGGCTGCCGCGGTGCGAGGCGAAGTGCCAGCCGCGCTCGTCGGCGTCGTGCAGCATCAGGGTGCGTACGGAGGGGTCGCCGGACGCGTCCGCGGTGGCCAGCGTCATGGTGTGCGGCTCCGGCTGGCCGGCCTCGGCGGCCTCCCGCAGCCACTCCCGGAACAGCGGCAGCGGCTCGGCCGGAGCCTTCGCCGGGTCGAACGACGGCAGCGCGTGGTCCCAGACCCGCAGCCCGCGCAGCAGCTCGTGGAAGGCGTGGGCGGCGGGGTCCGCGGCGCCGGAAGGGCCCGGGGCGGCGGCCGGAGTGTCCTGGGGGGCGGGGTGGTCGCTCATATCAGGCAGCGTACGGCGGGCACGGCGGGCACGGCGGGCACGGCGCGGGCTGCGCGGCGTGGTGCCCCGGACCCGGCGGGCTCCCTGCTTCCGTGCCCGGCCCCGACTGCGGTCGGCTCCCTGCTTCCGTGCCCGGCCCCGACTGCGGTCGGCTCCCTGCTTCCGTGTCCGGCACCGGCCCCGCCCCCGGTCGGCTCCCCGCTCCCGGTCGACTCCCCGCTTCCGCGCCCGGCACCGGCCCCGGCAGCGGGTAGTCCTTGAGCGTGATCGCCCGGGCGCCCCGCTGCACCTCCTCGGCGATCTTCCTCGCGACGGCGTTCTTCCAGGGGAGGTGCGGCAGGAGCCGCAGCATCAGATGCCGGAACCGGATCTGCCACCGTGAGTCCGCCGTCATGTCCCGGGCGAACTTCCGTGCCAGGGCGTGGTTGGCCGCGACATAGCCACGCATCTCCGCCTCGTAGCGGGCGAAGGCCGGCTCCGGCGCGCCGCCGGCCGCCGCCAGCTCGCCGGCCAGGACGTACGCGCCGACCAGCGCCATGCCGGTGCCCTGCCCGGACGCCGGGGAGGCACAGTGCGCGGCGTCGCCCAGCAGCACCACCCGCCCCCGCGACCAGCGGTCCATCTCGATCAGGTGCAGTCCGTCGAAGTAGAGGTCGTCGGCCTCGCGGGCGGCCCGCAGCAGTCGCGGGGCCTGCCACCCGACGCCCGCGAACGCGGCCTCCAGCAGCTCCAGTTGGGCCCCGGTGTCGCGGTGGTCGTAGGTCAGCCGCGGGGAGCGGAAGGACAACAGGCCCTTCGCCGCCGGGTCCCCGGCGGTGCGGTAGACGCACAGCAGCCTGCCGGGCACCGCGTGGTACAACTCCTCGCGGTCCAGGCCGAGTTCATCGGGCAGGGAGAACGCCGAGACATAGGCGCCCAGGTGCCGTACGAACTGCTCCTCCGGGCCGAAGGCCAGCCGGCGGACGGTGGAGTGCAGTCCGTCGGCGCCGACGACCAGGTCGAAGCGGCGGGGAGCGGCCCGCTCGAAGGTGACCTCGACGCCCTCGCCCGTGGCGTCCGGGCCACCCGGTCCACCCGGGCCACCCGGTCCACCCGTGCCACCCGTGCCACCCGGGCCGACCGGGCCGACCGGGGTGAGCGAGGCGATGGAGTCGCCGAAGAGGTACTCGACGTCGTCCCGGGTCTGGTCGTGGAGGATGCGGGCCAGGTCGCCGCGCATGATCTCGTCGTCCCGGCCGACCCGGGCGCCGAAGAGGTCGGCGGGGAGGGTGGCGATCCGCTTGCCGCTGTCGTCCACGTAGGCGCCGGTCCGCATGTCCGTGCTGGCGCGCCGGATGTCCTCGAGGATCCCCATCCGGTCGGCGACCTCCACTGCCGCGCCCCGGACGTCGACCTTGTAGCCGCCGGTCCGCAGCGCGGGGGCGCGCTCGACGACGGTCACCGCGAAGCCGTAGCGGTGCAGCCAGTGGGCGAGCGCCGGGCCGGCGATGCTCGCGCCGGAGATCAGTACGGAGGTGCGGTGCGGGTGGGCGGTGGTACCGGGCATCTCGGGTTCCGTTCCCTTCGAGGGGTGGCGCTCCTGGGAGTACCGCGCCGCGCGACCCGCGGCGCTCGGTCGTGGTGCGCGTACCGACCGGCACCCGTGACTATACGAGCGTCTTAAACAGTTGTCTATGACGCTTGTATGAATCGCTCGCCCCAGTGGCGCCCGTCCGCTTCGGGACCCCGCCAGAAAGAGGACCGAACCTGTCCTAGACCCTCGCTAACGTCGGTATCACCGCGTCCCGGGCCGTCCGGCCGGGCCGGTGCCACCGCGAAGGAGCAGACGATGAGCGAGATCAGCGTCAACCAGCCGCTCGGCACGCCCACTTGGATCGAACTCGGCGTCCCCGACCTCGACCGGGCCAAGGCCTTCTACCGGGCACTGTTCGGCTGGGAGTACCAGGAGCGGTCGGCCGCGACCGGCCCGTTCACCCTGTGTCTGCTGCGCGGCCGGCGGGTGGCGGCGCTCCGTCCGGCCGCCGCCGCGGGCACCGTCGGCGCCGCGGGAGCCGGTGACGGCACGCCGTGGTGGCACCTCCACCTCGCCACCGACGACTGCGACGGCACGGCCGCCCGGATCGCCGCCGCCGGCGGGAAGCTGCTCAGCCCGCCCGCTGACCTCGGCGGACTCGGCCGCACCGCCCTTGTCGAGGACCCGGTCGGCGCCCGCTTCAGCCTCTGGCAGGGCCGGGAGCTCCCCGGGTGCGAGCTGGTCAACGAGCCGGACGCACTGGTCCGCAACGACCTGATCTCCCCCGACCCGGAGCCCGCCCGCCGCTTCTACGCCGCCGCCTTCGACTTCACCCTCGACTCCAACGACGACCTGCCCGGCCTCGACTTCACCTTCCTGCGCCGCCCCGACGGCCATGAGATCGGCGGGGTGCTCGGCTCCCCGGAGGCCACGGCGTCCCACTGGCACACCCTGTTCGAGGTCGCCGACACCGATGCGGCCGTGGCCCGCGCCGTTGCGGCCGGCGGGTCGGCCGAGCCGCCGGAGGACACCCCGTACGCCCGCACGGCCATGCTCACCGACCCGTTCGGCACCCGCTTCCAGGTCGGCACCCGGCCGCCGGCCGCCCCGTGACCGGGAGCGGGGCGACCCGCTGGTGGCGGGGCCTCATCCCCGCCCCAGCACCACCGTCCCCGACGAGGCTTCACGCCCGCCCCAGTACCACCGTCCCCGACGAGGCTTCACCCCCGCCCCAGCACCACCGTGCCCGACGAGCAGAACCAGCCGCCGGTGCCCGAGGCCACCGCCAGCTGCGGCAGTCCGCCGCCGGCGGTGCGTACCTGGCGGTCCGGTCCGGCCTCGCCGCGGAGTTGACGTACCGCCTCGACCAGCAGGAACAGTCCGCGCATCCCGGGGTGGCAGGCGGCCAGGCCGCCGCCGTCGGTGTTGACCGGCAGGGCGCCGTCCCGCAGCAGCCGCCCCTTCTCGACGAACGCCCCGCCCTCGCCCTTGGCACAGAAGCCCAGGTCCTCCAGCGTCACCAGGGTCATATAGGTGAAGGCGTCGTAGAGCTCCGCGAGGTCGATCTCGTCGGGGCGGACGCCGGCGCGCTCGAAGGCCAGCCGGCCGGAGACCGCCGCCGGCGAGACGGTGAAGTCGTCCCATTCGGACAGCGAGGTGTGGGAGACCGCGGTCCCCGAGCCCAGCACCCAGACCGGGGGGACGGCCAGGTCGGGGACGCGGTCCTCGGCGACCAGCAGCACCGCGCAGCCGCCGTCGGAGCGGATGCAGCAGTGCAGTTTGGTGAACGGGTCGGCGATCATCGGGCCGGTAAGGACGTCGTCGACGGTGATCGGATCGCGGTACAGGGCCTCGGGGTTCGCCGCCGCGTTGGCCCGGGCCTGGACCGCCACCTGGGCCAGCTGTTCCAGCGTGGTGCCGTACCGGTGCATATGGCGGCGGGCGGCCATGGCGTACTTGGCGACCAGGGTGTGCCCGTAGGGGACCTCGAACTGCAGCGGGCCGCGGGCGCCGAAGGAGAGGTTCGCGGTGCGGCGCCGGGCCTTGAGGTCGGCGCGGGCGGTGGAGCCGTACACGAGCAGGACGGCGTTGGCCTGGCCGGCGGCGATCGCCTCCGCGGCGTGCGCGGCCATCACCTCCCAGGTGGCGCCGCCGACCGAGGTCGAGTCGACCCAGGTCGGGCGCAGCCCCAGGTACTCGGCGACCTCGATGGGGGCGAGGGTGCCCAGGCCGGCCGAGGCGAAGCCGTCGATCACCGAGCGGTCCAGCCCGCTGTCGGCGAGCGCCCGCCGGGCGGCCTGGGCGTGCAGGGCGTACGGGGTGGCCTCGTCCACGCGACCGCAGTCGGACAGCGCGACCCCGGCGACGGCGACCCTGCGGCGTGCGGAGGGGAGTCGGGGGATCCGTGTTCCCGCCGGCGTTCCGGGCGTCACTGAAGGCATGAATCTGACGGTACATCAGATCCGGGGAGGCGGGCAGGGGTGGGAAAGTCCGGCACCCGTCCCTACTATGACGCCCCGTCAGATCTCCAGGCCGGGGCCGTTCGGACCGGACGGCCCCGGTCGCACGGCCGGGAGGAGCCCGCCGATGGACGCCGCCTTCACCGAGGAGCAGCTCGACATCCGCCGCACCCTGCGCGAGCTGCTGCACCGACGCTGCGGCCCGGACGGGGTCAAGGCGGCGGTGCGCACCCCGGCCGGCTATGACGAGCAGCTGTGGCACCAGCTCGCCGCCGGGCTGGGGCTGCCCGGCCTGGCGCTGCCCACCGCGTACGGCGGTGCCGGCTGCGGACCCACCGAACTCGCCCTGGCCTGCGAGGAGACCGGCCGCGCCGTACTCCCCTCCCCGCTGATCGCCACCGCCGCGCTGGCCGCTCCGCTGATCCTCGCGCTGGGCACCGAGCGGCAGCGTGCCGCGCTGCTGCCGGCCCTCGCCGCCGGTGAGCTGACCGCGACGCTGGTCGTCCCGGCCGGCCGGCTGGCCACCGCGCTCGCCCTGACCGGGCCGAACGACGGTGACTGGGCGGGCGGGGGCCGGGCCGGCGGGATCCAAGCGCGGCGGGTGCCGCAGGAGCGCGAAGAGCCGCCGCAGGGCGGTGGTGAGCGGCGGGCGGGCGGCTCCTGGCGGCTGTACGGCGAGGCCGGGCAGGTGCTGAACGGCCATACCGCGCAGCTGCTGGTGGTGGCGGCGCACACCGGAGGCTTCGCCCGCAGTCGCACCCGGCTCTTCCTGGTCCGGACGGACGCCTCCGGGACGGACCCCACCGGGACGGACGCCGCCGGGAGGGACTCCACCGGGGCGGACGCCGCCGGTACCGATGGCCCTGCGGCGGGCGCCGCCGGGGCCGACGCCGGCCGGGGTGCGGAGGACGGCGGGCGGGGCGCGGGGCCGGCCGGCGTCTCCGGGCTGCTGCGGATCCGGCAGACCGCGCTGGACGAGACCCGGCCCCAGGCACGCCTCGAACTGCGCGAGGTGCACGCCGAGTTGCTGGGTGAGGAGGGGGAGGAGGGCGACGGGGGGCCGGCGGCGGTCGCCGGGGCGCTGGCGGCGACCGGGGCGGTGGCCGCCGCGGCGCTGGCCGCCGAGGCGGTCGGGGCGGCCGACGCCGCGCTGACCCGCACCGTGTCCTACGTACGGGAGCGCCACCAGTTCGGCCGGCCCATCGGCTCCTTCCAGGCCGTCCAGCACCGGCTCGCCGACCTGTACGTGGCGCTGCAGGCCGCGCGCTCGGCGGCGTACTACGCGGCGTGGTCGGCCGGACGCGAGCCCGCCGGCGGGCCGGGCGCCGCCGGGGCGGTGACGGTCGAACCCGGCGTCGGGGCGCTGGCGCTCGCCCAGGCGCTGGAGGCGCTGCGCGCGGTGGCGGCCGAAGCGGTCCAGCTGCACGGCGGTCTCGGCTTCACCTGGGAGCACCCGGCCCACCTGTACTTCAAGCGCGCGGCCTGCGACGAGCTGCTGCTGGGGCCGGTGCACCGGCTGCGGGAACGGGCCGCTGAGGAGGCCGGACTATTCACCGGGGGAGCCGGACGGTTAGCCGAGGGGGCCGGGGCGTTCGCGAAGGAGACGGGAGCGGGGCACGGTGGTGGTGAGCCGGCCGGCGCACCCGTGGTGGCCCGCGGCGGGCGAGAGGCGGTCGATGCGCGATGACGGCGGGTGAGCGGCTGGTGCAGAGGGTGTCCTCGACCCGTGCCTTCGCCCGGGTCGCCCCGCACGTCATCCCCGTGCTGGACCGTGCGGTGCACCGGTTGACCCGGGGAAAGGTGCTGCTCAGCGCCCGGATGCTGCCCGGGGTGATCCTCACCGCGACCGGTGCGCGCAGCGGCCGCCCACGGCGCACACCGCTGGCGTGCCTGCCCCAGGACGATGGCAGCTGGCTGCTGGTCGGCAGCAACTTCGGACGGCCGGAACACCCGGCATGGACTGCCAACCTCCTGAAGAACCCCGAGGCGGAGGTCAGTTGGCGGGGCCGGGACATCCCGGTGCGGGCCCGGCTGCTGAGCGGCGCGGAGCGGGAGCGCGCCTGGCGCGCGGCGCTGGCGAGCTGGCCCCCGTACGCCGCGTATCAGGCGCGGGTGCCGCGGGAGATCCGGCTGTTCCGGCTGGAACGGCGCTGAACGGGCGCCGGACGCGAGCTGAGCGGGCGCCGGACGGGCACCGGACGCGGACCGTTGCGGGGCGTACACGGCGGGTACGCCGCCGGCCGGCTCCCGAGGGTCCCGGTATGCACAGCGGGTGACGCCGTCCCCGGGAGGGGCGGGCGACACCCGCTGGATGTGCAGTACAGCTATGGCAGGACGGACACAGGACCTCTCACGAACCGGCCCGGGAAGACCGGGACTTGCCGGGCGCGGCGGCTGCTTCGCCGCTTCCTCGGCCGCTGGCTCGGTTACTTACTGGTATTCGTCGGGGGAACCGGCCTTCATCGAGTGGGCTTCTTGCTTGTGACGCCCAGGTGCACCAGCAGTGCCAGGTTCGGCTTGAGCTCGGCCTGCTTGACGCCCCAGCTCTGGAAGCCCTTCTGGTGTCCGGCCACCGCCGCCAGCATGGCGACGATCGAGCCGGCCATGGCTGCCGCGCTGACGTCCTTGTCGACCTTGTTCTTGCTCTGGAGTTCCTGGATGGACTCCGTGAGCGAGTTGGTGACGGCATTGAGGATCTTCATGCGGATCTTGTAGAACCGCTTGTCGCCCTCGGCCGCACCCAGGTCGACGACGCGCAGGATCGCGTCGTTCTTGCGCCAGAAGGAGAGGAAGCCTTCGACCAGCTCCTCCGCCGTCTGCCAGCCGGCCTTGCCCACCCATGAGCGTCCGGCGACAAGATCGGTCAGAGTGGCGCCTTCTTTGGCCATCTCCTCGGCGATTTCGAGGACCGCGCCCTCGACGTCTGGGAAGTACTGATAGAACGTAGCGGGTGAAGTCCCCGCTTTTCGGGCCACATCGATGACCTTCACGTCCCGATAGGGGGACGAACTGAGCATTTCACTGAGGCAGTCGAGAAGCTTCTGCCGCGTCGCCTGCCCGCGGCGGCCGGCAACTCTGCCGTCGACGGTTCGCACTTGTCCTGTCATGCCGTCAGCTTACCGAGGGGTGATCGGAGCGCGATTTGGCTGCCTGCAAATGGGGAGGCGGGAGTTCGGGGTCCGTGGTGCCGGTTTCGGTGCTGGTGGCGGCCCTGCCTGCGGCGGTGGATCGGAGTCCGCGGCTTGGTCCGAACCGGTGAATGGTCTTATCAACAGGCTGTGGACAACTTTCGTGGACAATGGGTCACCGGCTGTACACGAAATGCACAGCGGAGTGGGTCAGTTGAATTCCCGGACCGTTCACCGAGAGGTGTTTTCTTCTCCGGCATCATGGAGAGTGGTCGATAGTGCATTCGATTCTTCTTCGTGCGGACCGTGCAAACCGGCGCTAGCGTGGACATATGGCCGCAGTGACGGCCTGCGTACCGGGCTGCCCGTACGACGATCTCCGTATCGCACCGGGTGTCGCCGCACCGAACTGGCTTCCGGTGGCGCAGAATTGGGGCGTCGGGTCGGAGCGGGGGACAGGGCCGGGGTCGGCGAACCGTCACCGAGTCGTGGTGGGCGTTCGTGAGGCCGGGCGCAACCGCACCTCGGGGGGAGTCGCAACCAGTCGGTAACCCCTGCGGCGTCCAGCCCTCGCCGGACGTATCCGAGCACGTCAGCCCGGGTTGGGTTACGTCGGGTAACGGACCCGGTGCGGGGCACGGGGGTATGCCATGACACGGCGGACGGGCCCCGGGTTCGCAACCACCGGCCCGGCCAGGAAGAATCAACACGCGTACGGCCGGTTCGGCCTTGCGGTGAGACGCTGCACGGGGCAGTGGCTCTCGGCGGCTCGTGGCTTTTGAGAGTCTCTTAACGCCCCACGGGGAGGTGGCAGGCAAGTGGTGGAGCAGCTGAAGCAGCTGACGCAGCACGATCCCCGGCGGATCGGGCCGTTCGAGGTGCTCGGTCGTCTCGGGGCCGGCGGCATGGGACTGGTCTATCTGGCGCGTTCGGCGTCCGGCAGGCGCGTGGCGATCAAGACGGTGCGTACCGAGCTCGCCGAGGACCAGCTGTTCCGGGTCCGCTTCACACGCGAGGTCGAGGCGGCCCGCGCGGTCAGCGGCTTCTACACCGCGGCGGTCGTCGACGCCGATCCGCGCGCCGCGGTGCCCTGGCTCGCGACGGCCTACGTCCCCGCGCCCTCCCTGGAGGAGATAGTCAACGAGTGCGGACCGCTGCCGGCCCAGGCGGTGCGCTGGCTGGCCGCCGGGATCGCCGAGGCGCTGCAGTCCATCCACGGCGCAGGCCTGGTCCACCGCGACCTGAAGCCGTCGAACGTGCTGGTCGTCGAGGACGGCCCCCGGGTGATCGACTTCGGGATCGCCTCCGGGGTGTCCAACACCCGTCTGACGATGACCAATGTCGCCGTCGGCACGCCCGCCTACATGTCGCCCGAGCAGGCCCGGGACTCCCGCAGTGTCACCGGTGCGAGCGATGTGTTCTCCCTCGGCTCGACGCTGGTCTTCGCCGCCACCGGGCACGCCCCGTTCCACGGCGCCAACCCCGTCGAGACGGTCTTCATGCTGCTGCGTGAGGGCCCGGACCTGGCCGGGCTGCCGGACGAGCTGCGCCCGCTGCTGGAGTCCTGTATGCAGATGGAGGCCGGCCACCGGCCGTCCCCCGCCGATCTGCAGTCCCAGCTCGCCCCGCACCTCTTCGGCTCCGGCAGCGACGACAGCGGTACCGCGTCGGCCTGGCTGCCGCCGGGCGCGGTGGCGCTGATCGAGGGCCGCCGCGGTGGCCGCTCCGTCGTGCCCACGGACGCCACCGCGCGGGCCGGTGCCGCCCGCGGTGCCGGACGCCCGGCGCCCGCGGCGCCGCCCGTCCCGCCGATGCCCCCGTCCCAGCCCGTGGCGGCCCCGCCCCGGCCGGAGAACGCCCCGGCGGGCGCCGCGGCGGAGGCCGGCTGGCCCGGCCGGGTTGGACCCGGCGCGCACCGCGGCGACCCGCGCGGCGGCAACCCGGGCCCGATGCCGCAGCCCGCGTCGGTCGGCCCGGATGCCGGGGCGGCCGCCCGGGTGACCCCGGTCTCCGCGCCGCCGCCCGCCGTCCCGCCCTCCCAGGCCGCCGCGCTGTCCACCGCACCGCCCGCGGAGGGCGCCGCCGGCCCGGTACGCCTCGGCGGTTCGGCCGCCCCGATAGGGCCCGGGCCGCGCGCCGAAAGCCGCGAGCCACAGCCGCACGCCCAGGCCGGTGCCGCCACGAACTGGGTGCGACCGCCCGGCGGTGGACCCGCGACCGGTGTGCCGCAGCAGGGCGCGGCCGGTGGCGCCCCGGTGACCGACGGGGCCGCGGGCCGGCCCGCCGCGCCGCCCGAGGCGCCGTCCGCCGAACCCGGCCGCTGGCGCCCCTGGCGGTTCCGGATGTCCAACGACGTCTGGGGCACCCCGGTCGTCGCCGACGACCTGCTCTACGTCACCTCCTTCGAGGTGCACGGGCTCGATGTGGCCAGCGGACGGCGCAAGTTCAAGACCCGCGACGTCGCCTGGGCGATGGCGGTCGCGGACGGCCGGATCCACGCCTCGGACGGTCCGAGCCTGTACGCGCTGGACGCCGCCGACGGCACCGAGCGCTGGCGGCTGAGCACCGACGGCTGGGTCTACGCCCTCAGGGCCGACCGCGGGACGGTGGTCACCACCACCCGCGGCGGTGGGGTCCAGGCGTGGGAGGCGGCCACCGGCGAGCTGCTGTGGGAGACCGCCGGCGTCCAGACCGACTTCGAGACCGCCGAGGCCGGTCCCGTGCTGCACGACGGCACGGTCTTCGTATGGGCCGATGCGCGGCTGAAGGCGCTGGAGGCGCGGACCGGCGTCGAGCGCTGGTCGTACCCGGTCGGCGACGCGGCGGCCTGCGGTGGGGTGCCGGTGCGGCTGCTGCCCGCGTCGGACGGTGTGGTCTATGTGGTGGCCGGCACCCGGGTGCTGGCGATCGGCATCGCCCGCGGCGAGGTGCGCTGGCACTTCGAGGCGCCCGCGGTGTTCCTGGGCCCGCCCGCGTTCGCGCCCGGACCGGCGGTCACCGGCGGCGGGGTCTACCTGGCGGACTACCTCGGCACGGTCTATGCCCTGGACGCCGCCGACGGCCGCGACCGCTGGCGGATCGCCACCGAGGCCCGGCAGTCCACCGAACCGGTGCTGGTGGCGCACGGCGCGGTCCATCTGGGCAGCGGCAAGGCGCTCTACACCCTCGACGCGGTGACCGGCACCCCGCGCTGGCGCTTCCAGGCGGGCGCGGACGTCGTCGGCGCCCCGGTCGTCGCGGAGGGCCGGGTGCACTTCGGCTCGGCCGACCACTGCCTGTACACGCTCGATGCGATGGGCGGCCAGCTGCGGTGGAAGCTCGCCACCGGCGGTGAGATCACCGGGTCGCCCGTGGTGGTCGGCGGGGTCGTCTATGCGTGCAGCAAGGACCGCTGTGTCTACGCGCTGGACGCGGCCAAGGGGACGGGACAGGCGCGCCGGGCCTGAGTGCCCGGGGCCGGCCTTGCGTGCTCGGGTCCGGTCTTGAACGCTCGGGTCCGGCCCTGAGTGCTCGGGGCCCGCTCCCGCAGGGGGGCTACTTCCGCTCCTCCGGGGGCCGTTGTGGCTGTTCCGGTTGTTCCGGCCGGTGCGGGCGCTGCGGTGGCCGCTGCCGGCCGGCGCCCTCGGTCCGGTCCGCGTCCGGCGGTGCCTCGCCGCCCCGCCCCGCTTCCGGCCGCTCCGGCGGCGGTGCCTGCCGCTGCTCCCTGCCCCACTCCACCGGCGGGGTGGGGGCCTGACGGTGGGCGGTCATGGTCGGCGGGGGCGGCGGTGGCGGGGGCTGCGGGGACTGGGGCTGCGGCGGGGCCGGCTGCGACTGGGGCTGGACCGGCGGGGGCGGCTGCGGCCGTTGCTGCTGGGTCGGCGGCGGGGTGACCGGCAGGGGAGTGGTGGGGGTGTCCTCCGGCTGCCCGTAGGGGGCACCGGCCCGGCCGGTCGGCGGCCCGGCGGGCCCGGCGGCGTACGGCTCCGGGTCCCACTCCTCGGCGCCCGGCCGGCCCGCGTCCCAGGGTTCGGGGGTCGCCGGCGGATAGGCGGCCGGAGGGTAGGGCGTCCGCGGGACGTAGCGGTCGTCGTAGCCGGGGCGGCCGTAGGAGCCGTCGTCGTACGGCGGTTCCCCGTACCGCTGGTCGTCGTACCGGCGGTCGTCGTAGTGCCGGTCGTCGTAGTGCCGGTCGTATCCGCGGTCGTAGGCGCGGCGCCCGCGGCCGCTCATGATCAGGGCACCGAGCAGCATCAGGGCGCCGCCGCCCAGCGCGTTGGCCACGCCCACGCCCAGGCCGCGGGCGCCGGCCGTCAGCTCGCTGGCGGCCTGTCCCTGGCGGACCATCCACAGGATGGTGAAGCCGAGGACGACCAGGCCGGCGAGGGCGACCAGGAACCGGGAGCGCATCGCGACACCGATCAGGGTGAGCAGCGCGGCGAAGGCCAGGGGCAGTAGGACCGAGCCGAACAGCGCGGCGCCGTTGGGGGTGATGCCGTTGAAGAGGTCCTCGATGCGCACATCGCTGCCGTGACGGCCGTCGTACCAGGGACGGAAGGGGCTCCATACGGCGGCCGTCGCTCCGGCGAGGGCGATCAGCGACCCGAGAACGTTGCGCACCACGGGCGTCGCCTCGCTTCGAGTCGTGTCGTCGTCCTCCGTGCCCGACGCTACGCCTGCCCGTCCGGCCCCGCGAGACAAGTTCCGCCACCCGCGTCACCGGCGCCCGCACGGGCTGTCACCGGCTCTTGCTAGGGTGCCGTGCACGCGTCAATGCAGGGTTGCGACGCTCGGAAGTTTCCACGGGGGATGGTCGGATGAAGCACCACATGCGCACAGCCATGGGTACCCGCAGGGGTTCCCGTACGGGCATCAGGGTGGCGGTCGCGGCGGGACTCGCGGTGGCGACGGCCCTCACGGCCGGCGGCTGCGCCTTCGGCCGGCCCCGGGTCGTGGTGCCGCCCAGCGCCTACCAGAGCGCGAGTGCCACCCCCACCTCCGACTACGGTTCGTCCGACGCGACCCCGTCGGACGAGCCGACGTACTCGCCCTCGCCGACGGAGGAGACCTACGACCCCGACGGGCGCGCGGACGCCTCCGGCCGCAACTGCGACTTCTCCAACTCGCTGCGCCAGTTCACCTACACGGTCTCCATCACCAACCCGTCCTCGACCGACACCTACTCCTACGACATGGCCGTCAACTGGATGAAGGCCAAGCCGGCCGACGGCAAGGCGTACGGGCTGCACGAGCGGTCGATCACGGTGGGGCCCGGTGCCACCGAGACCTACACCGCCAAGTACACCGTCAACCAGTCCTCCATCGGGGAGTTCTGGTACACCTGCCAGATCACCCGGGCGCACAAGACCCGGATGTAGCCACCGGGCGGCGCCGTCCGGCCGGGCCGGTGCGCGGCCGGACGTCAGCCGCCACCGTCCCGCCTGCGGGCCGCGAACAGCTCCGCCTGCTGCCCGGGCGGCAGGTTGCCCAGGGCGATCAGCTGGGGGGCGTGCGCCAGCGCCTGCGCCCTGGCCGCCTCCTTGGCCGCCCACAGGGCGCGCACCGTGCCCTGGACCGCCCCGGTCGGCTGGGCGGCGACGGTGGCCGCGCGGCGCAGGGCGACCTCGGCCGCGGCGCCGGGCGGGGTCAGCTCGGAGACCAGCCCGATCCCGTACGCGCGCGCGGCGCTCAGCCGCTCGGCGGTGCCCATCAGGGACAGCCGGGCGATCTCCCCCAGGGGCATCCGCTGCGCCATCAGGATCGACTCGTAGGCACTGACCATCCCGTAGGTGGTGTGCGGGTCGAAGAAGGTGGCGTGCTCCGAGGCGATCAGGAACTCGGCCTCGCCCAGCAGGTAGAAGGCGCCCCCGCAGGCCATGCCCTCGACCGCGGCGATCACCGGCTTCCACAGGTCGTTGGCCTTCGGGCCGATGGCGCGCAGCGGGTCGTCGAGGGAGTAGGGCGAGGGCGGCTGGGGGACCTCGGCCGCGCGGTCGATGCCGGTGCAGAAGGCGCGCCTGCCGGCGCCGGTGAGGACCACGGCGCGCACCGTGTCGTCGAAGCGGAACTCCCGCCAGGTGGCGGTGAGTTCGGCGGTGGTGGCCAGGTCGAGGGCGTTGTGCCGCTCGGGCCGGTCGAGGGTGACCAGCGCGACCCCGTCGGCGATCTCGGTGCGGACCGTCATGGCCGCTCCAGCGTCCAGCGGGGGACCGTCAGGCCCCCGGGCACGGTGGGGAAGACCGCCCGCACCGGGGCGCCGATGCGCAGCCGGGCCGGGGCGACGGAGTTCAGCGGGGCGTCCGCGGTGGCGACGAGGTTGCCGACCAGGCGGATGCGCGGGGCGTCGGCCAGCTCCACGACGATCACGTTGTAGCCGGGCAGCGCGGCGTACGCGGGCAGCAGCGGCGGGTGCGGGAGGACGTAGGACCAGATCCGGCCGCGGCCGGACATCCGCCGCCAGTGGGAGGCGAAGGAGTGGCAGTGCGGGCAGCAGGGCCGGGGCGGGAAGCGCAGGGCGTCGCAGTCGGAGCAGGCCTGGACGCGCAGTTCGCCCCGGGCGGCGTACTCCCAGAAGGGGGCGCCGTCGTCGTCGGGCACCGGCAGCAGCAGGTCGTCGGCGGCGGGCGGCACGCCGGGCGACGGGGCCGCACCGGCGGGTTCCTGTGCACTCATGGCGGATCAACTCCTCAGCAGCAGGGCCGACGTGGGGACGCCCTCGCCCGCGGTGACCAGGCAGGTGGCGGCGCCGGGTACCTGCGCGGTGCTGGTGCCGCGCAGCTGTTTGACGCCTTCGGTGATCAGGTTGAACCCGTGGACGTACGCCTCGGACAGGCCCCCGCCGCCGGTGTTCAGCGGCAGCCGCCCGCCGCTCTCCAGGGCGCCGCCCTCGGTGAAGGCCGCGCCCTCGCCGCGCCCGCAGAAGCCGTAGCCCTCCAGTGACAGCGGGATCAGCGGGGTGAAGGCGTCGTAGATCTGCGCCACGTCGATGTCCTGGGGGCCGAGGTCGGCGTCCTTCCACAGCTGCCGGGCGGCGGTCCAGGCGGGGCCGGTGAGCGGGTCGTCGTTCCAGTAGTTGACCATGCCGTGGTGCTGGGCGGGCAGGCCCTGGGCGGCCGCGTGGACGTAGACGGGCCGCTGCCGGCAGTCGCGGGCGCGGGCGGCGGAGACCAGCACGCAGGCCAGCGCGCCGTCGGTCTCCAGGCAGTTGTCGAAGAGGCAGAGCGGCTCGCTGATCCAGCGCGCGGTCATGTACATCTCGCGGGTCAGCGGGCGTTCGTACATCATCGCGGCCGGGTTCTGGTTGGCCCGGTTGCGGCAGGCCAGCGCGACGTTGAACAGGTGGTCGCGGGTGGCGCCGTACTCGTGCATGTAGCGGCGGGCCAGCATGCCGATCTCGTCGGCCGGGCGCAGCAGCCCGAAGGGGCGGGTCCACTGCGCGGGGGTCGGCAGCTGGACGGCGGTGTTCTTCCAGGGCCGCGGCCCCGAGCCGCGCTTGCGGGACCGCCAGGCGATGCCGACGTGCGCCTGCCCGGTGGCGACCGCGGCGGCCAGGTGGGCCACCGTCGCACACGAACCCCCGCCGCCGTAGCCGACCTTGGAGAAGTGGGTGACGTCGCCGGCGCCGATGGCCTTGGCTATCTCGACCTCGTCGGTCTCCTCCATGGTGTACGAGGCGAAGGCGTCCACCTCCGAGGGGGCGATCCCGGCGTCGTCCAGCGCGGCCAGGATCGCCCGGCAGGCCAGCGTCTTCTCGGATGCGGGGAGGTGCTTGGCGAAGGGTGTCTGTCCGATGCCGACGATCGCCGTAGCGTCCTTGAGGGTCGCCCCCATCGCCACCTCCGTGGTCGGTCCGCAGTGCTGACAGCGGAGGAGGCTACCGCTAATCTGACGGACAGTCAGTAACTGGTGCGGGCGGCTCTTTTCCCGGGAGGCAGCGCGATGCACGGTGTGGAGGATGCGCGGGCGGACCTGCGGTACGGCACCGTCCCCCGGCTGGTGCGCGAGGCCGCCCGGCGCCATGGCCCCCGCGAGGCCGTCGTCGAGGGCCGCACCCGGCTGACCTACGGCGAACTGGGCGAGCGGGTGGAGCGGGCGGCGGCGGCCTGCCTCGCCGCGGGGATCGCGCCCGGCGACCGGGTCGCGATCTGGGCGCCCAACACCCTCGACTGGATCGTCTCGGCCCTCGGCGCGGTCACCGCCGGCGCCGTCCTGGTCCCCGTCAACACCCGCTTCAAGGGCGCCGAGGCGGCCCATGTGCTGGGCCGCACCCGGGCCCGGCTGCTCTTCGTCACCGGCACCTTCCTCGGCACGTCCTACGTGGCCGCGCTCCGCCGCGCCCGGGCCGAACTGCCGCACCTGGAACAGGTGGTGGTGCTCGCCGACAGCGCGCCCGAGGGGTACCGGACCTGGCAGGACTTCCTCGCCGGCGGCGCGGGGATCACTACCGAGGAGGTACGGCGGCGCGCCGACGCGGTGCGGCCCGACGCCCCCTCCGACATCATCTTCACCTCCGGCACCACTGGCCGCCCCAAGGGCGCGGTCATCACCCACGCCCAGACCCTGCGCTGCTACGACGTCTGGAGCGAGCTGGCGGGCCTGCGCGAGGGCGACCGCTACCTCATCGTCAACCCGTTCTTCCACACCTTCGGCTACAAGGCCGGTGTCATCGCCTGCCTGCTGCGGGGCGCGGTGATGGTGCCGCAGCCGGTGTCCGACATGGACACCGCACTGGCGAACATCGCCGCCGAACGGATCTCGGTGCTGCCGGGCCCGCCGACCCTGCACCAGTCCCTCCTGGACCACCCCGCCCGCGCCGCCCACGACCTGAGCGCCCTGCGCCTGGTGGTGACCGGCGCCGCGGTGGTGCCGCTCGCGCTCGTGGAGCGGCTGCGCACCGAGCTGGGCGTGGCCACCGTCCTGACGGCGTACGGCCTGTCCGAGGCCGGCGGCCTGGTCACCATGTGCCGCCGCGGCGACGCCCCCGAGGTCATCGCCACCACCTCGGGCCGGGCGATCCCCGACACCGAGGTACGGGTGCTGGCCGCGCCCGGCGAGCCCGGCGAGGTGCTGGTGCGCGGCCACCACGTGATGCGCGGCTACTTCGAGGACCCCGAGGGGACGGCGCAGGTGCTGGACGCCGACGGCTGGCTGCACACCGGCGACGTCGGCGTGCTCGACGCGGCCGGCAACCTCACCCTCACCGACCGCATCAAGGACGTGTTCATCGTCGGCGGCTTCAACGCCTACCCCGCCGAAATAGAGCAGCTCCTCGGCCGGCACCCGGACATCGCCGACGTCGCCGTGGTCGGCATCCCCGACCCCCGCCTCGGCGAGGTCGGCAGGGCGTACGCGGTGCGCCGCCCCGGCTCCTCGCTCAGCGCCGACGACCTGATCGCCTGGTCCCGCCGCGAGATGGCCAACTACAAGGTCCCGCGGGAGGTCAGCTTTGTCGCCGCGCTGCCGCGCAACGCCAGCGGCAAGGTCCTCAAGAACCGGCTGCGGAACGGAGCCCCGGGGCCGGTCGCTTGACCGCCCGCCCCGCTACCCGCCCGGGGGCGTCCAGTCCGGCCGACGCCCGCTGAGCGCCACCACCTGGTCCAGCAGCCCGGCGCCCTCCGGCACCGGCACCGGCGCGGCGAACATCCCCTCGATGCCCCCGGAGCCGGCCCACGACGACACCAGGGCGTGCACCGCGCGCACGCTGTCCGGGTCGGGGTCGTACGGCTGGCCGGTGGCCCGCGCCAGGTCCCAGCCGTGCAGCAGCAGCTCGTCGAGCGCCACCAGGCCCGCGACCGCACCCGGCAGCGACTGCCCGCCGGCCTCGGTCCGGCCCTCCCACGCCTCCGGGGCGCGCCAGGCCGCCACCATCCCGTCGAGGTTCGTCGCCAGCTCGTCCCGCCAGCCGGGCGCCACATCGAGCCGGTGCCCGGTGGGCGAGCCGCTGGTCAGCGGCCCCAGCTCCTTGCGGGCCACGTCCTGGAAGGCGGCGCTCAGCATGACCAGGTGGCCCAGGAGGTGGCGTACCGCGTAGTCCTCGCACGGGGTGGGGTCCCCCAGCTGCGCATCGGTCGTCCGCTCCCCGAGCTGCGCCACCAGCCGCGCCTGTGCGGCCAGGTCGACCCTCTCGATCATCTCGGTCATCGTCCGGTCCCTTCGCTCCCGCGGGGTGTGCCGGCACCCCCGTGCCGGGCCCGCACAGTGCAGACTCCCGAGGTGCCCGAAACTCATCGTCACACCGCGGTGCCCCCGCGGCACCTTCGCGGCCGCCGCCGCGGTGACGCCCCCGGCTAACGGGCCGCGGCGCCGTACCGCTCCCGCAGCGCCGCCTTCGCCACCTTGTGCAGCGGCCCGCTGCGGGGCAGCTCCTCGACGACCTCCAGCTGCTCCGGCAGTTTCTGGACCATCAGCCCGGCCGCCCGCAGATGCGCGGTCAGCGCGTCCAGGGTGAGCGGCGGGGCGGCCGGATCGGCGGCGGTGACCACCGCGCACACCCGCTCCCCGCGCGCGGTGTCCGGCAGCCCGATCACCGCCGCCTCGGCGACCGCCGGATGCGTCACCACCAGCTCCTCGATCTCCTGCGCCGAGAGGTTCTCGCCCTTGCGGATGATGATGTCCTTGAGCCGCCCGGTGAGCACCAGGTGCCCGTCGGGCCGCAGATGTCCCAGGTCACCGGTGTGGAAGGCGCCGTCGGCGTCGAACGCCGCGGCGGTCAGCGTCGGGTCGGTGTACCGGTGGCACAGCATCGGCCCGCGGACCGTGACCTCTCCGGTCTCGCCGGTCGCCGCCGCGCTCCCGTCGGCCCGGACGATCCGCACCTCCGCCCCCGCCACCGGCCTGCCCACCGTCCGCGCCAGCTGCTCCTGGCTGTCGTACGGCGTGCCCATCGCGATCATCGGGCACTCGGTCATCCCGTAGCCGTGCACGACCGCGCACTGAAGCTCCCGTCCGGCCGCGGTGTGCAGCTCCGGTGGCAGCGGCGCGCCGCCGCCGGACAGCAGCCGCAGCGAGGGGATCAGCGGCCCGGCGTCCTCCTGCTGCCGCCGGCGGCGCCGGGACTCGTCGAGGAACGCCTGGTAGAACGCGGTGCTCCCGCCGGCCATGGTGACGCCGCGCCGCCGGTAGACGGCCGCCGCGCGGGCCGGCTCGAAGTGGTCCAGCACGACCGCGGGGAAGCCGCTGACCAGCATGGCGATGACGTAGTCCGGGCCGGCGATGTGCGCGTAGGGGAAGGCGATCGAGCCGATGTCGTCCCCGGACATCCCGAGCGCGGTGGCCAGCCCGACGCCACCGGCGATCAGCGTGGCATCGGTGTGCTCCACCCCCTTGGGGGCCGCGGTCGTCCCGGACGTGTAGTAGATCCACGTGGTCCCGCCGGCCGGCACCGCCCGCGGCACCCCCGCCCGATCCGCGGTCGGCAGCCCGCCCTCCACGGAGACCACCCGCACCCCGTCCCCGGCCACCTTCCGCACCATCGCGGTGTGGTCGAACCCCCGCCACCGGCCCGGTACGAGCACGAACTCGGCCGCCGACTCGGAGAGGATGAAGCCGACTTCGCGCTCCCGGTGCAGCGGGATGACCGGCGTCTGCACGGCCCCGAGCCGGGCCAGCGCCAACGAGACGACCACCGTGCCGATCCGGGTCGGCAACTGCCAGGCCACCCGGCTGCCAGCCCCGATGCCCAACCCCCGCAGCCCGGCCGCCACCCGCAGCGCCGCGTCCCGTACGCCGTCGAAGGTGACGCTGCCACCGCCGTCGTCGAAGAACATCGGCGCCCCGCGGGAGGCCCGCGCCCGGTACTCGACCAGTTCCCAGAGCGTCTGCACACGAGCGGGTTCGAACACGGCGCGCCTCCTGACTGCGGTGGGGCGGTGCGGTGCGGAGCGGTGCGTGGCCGGTCGGTGGGACCAGGGCGCACGCGACTGTAGCAATGTCCTGACGATGCGTCAGTAGTTGGCGCGTCCCGGAAACGCGACGGCAGCGTGACCCTGCGGGGGGTCACGCTGCCGGCCGTTCCGCCGTGCCCGGGGCTCAGGGCAGGTGCTTGTCCAGCGTCCTGAGGTGCGCGGGGGCAGTGAAGGTCCCCGCTATCGGCGTGTGGTGGTCGAAGGTCGAGACGTGGCCGGGGCCGGCGGGCCGGTGGCTGTCGGCCATCGCCGGAACGGCGGTGGTGGCAGCGACGGCGGCGGTGAACGCGGCCAGCGCTAAGGCCTTCTGGGTGCGGGTCATGCAGATTCCTCCGTAACGGATGGATAGCTGTGGGTTGAGGGTATTTGAACGACCGACACCCGCGTGGGCCGATGCGCCAGGCAGTGGCCGGAAGGAGACGCCGGCGGCCGGGCCCCACGCCCCTGACGACGCGTCGGCGCCGGGGCCGGGACGGCGGAGCGGCCCGGATGGCGAACGGCCTGCAGAAATGCCGCAGGGACCGTTCTGATGGCTTCCCCTCCATGCCATCGGAACGGCCCCTGCGATCCCCCGAAACCCCTGTTCTGTTGCGCTACTTGGACTCGCCCAGCGCCTCGCCGAGGGGCTTGCCGATGGGCTGGTGGTGGTCGAGCGTCGTGACCTCTTCCCCTGGTGTCGCTGGCTGGTCCTTCTTGCCGACGACGCGACGCCCGTTGGGGCCGATGATGGGCTGGTGGTGGTCGAGCGGCTTGATGATGTCCCGCTCGTTGGACTGCTGGGTGTTCTCGGTGGCCAAGCTGATCAACTCCAGTGTTTGGGCGCTTGCTGCCGGTACACCCGCCCGGCGGCTCCCCCGTGGGTCGCCGGACAGGTGCATCGGGGCCGAACACCATAACGGTGGGGCCAACTCACCGAACCGCTTGCCCCCCGAGGCGGCGGGTCGGTAATGAAGAGAGTGGCCTGCCGCGATGAACGATCGATAAACGCCCGCGTCCATTCCCCTCGCCGGCCGCTCCGCCCCGCGTTTCCCCTGGTCAGGCCGCCGCGACCGGCCGCAGCAGCCCCTGCACCGTCGCGCACTCCGGGGAGCCCAGCCGCTCGAAGACGGCCAGGGACTCCTGCCAACAGGCACGGGCCCGCCCGGACTGCCCCACGCCGTCGAGCGCTCGGCCCAGCAGCGTCAGGACGTTGGCGTGCCACCACTCGCCGCCGATGGCGCGGAGCGCGGTGAGCGCCTGCTCGGCGTGGTTGGCCGCCTGAGCGGGGTGACCTGCCGTCAGGTCCGCCTCGGCCAGCCGGAAGTACGTCATGCCCTCCCAGAAGCGCTGCCGGCTGTCCTGGAAGATGGCCAGCGCCCTGGTCAGCTGCTCCTTGGCGTCCGTCAGCCGCTGCGCGCGGGTGAGGGCCAGGCCGAGTGCGTACATGCCGTTGGCCAGCCGCCGGGTGGCGCCCAGCTCCCGGTAGATGGCGATGCCCTCCTCCGCCAGGCGGATCGCGGTCTCCACGCGGTCGGTGGCCAGGTGCACCCGCGAGAGGTTGCACAGCGCGCTGGCTTCCGACGGCTTGTTGCAGTCCTCGCGGAAGGCCTGCAGGGCCTGGGTGAGGTAGGCCTCGGCGTCGACGTGGCGGTTCTGCGAATTCGCGATGATGCCACGGTCGTTGGGCGCGTAGGAGGAGGCGAACAGGTCCTCGGTCGCGAGCCCGAGGAGCATCGCCGACTGGGCGTGCTCGTCGGCCTTGTCGAACCGGCCGGCCAAGGTGTGGACGTTGGTGAGAGCGACATGGATACGGGCCTGGGCGCGCTGGTCGTCCCGCTCCTGCGCGGCGCCCAGGAGCGCCATGTTCACCTGCTCGTACTGCCGGGAGTCGGCGCCCGACTCGGCGAGGTCCTGCGCCAGCAGGAGCAGGTCCGCCGCCCGCCGCAGGGTGCCGGGCCCGGTGGACTGCTGGGCGCAGGCCATCAGGCACCGGGCCTCCGCGAAGAGCCACTCCAGGGCTCCTATGCGGTCGTTGAAGACCAGCCCCGCATAGTGCGGGCGCGCCATGTGATCGGCGAGCCGGTCGCCCGGGCGCTCCAGTGTGTAGACCTCCTTGGCCGTCGCCAGGTAGAAGTCCAAAAGCCGGGACAGCGCCTCCTCCCGTTCCGCGGGCGGCTGCTCGTCGCGCTCCGCACAGGCCCGGGCATAGAGCCGGACCAGGTCGTGGAAGCGGTAGCGCCCGGGCGCCGCGGACTCCAGCAGGCTGGCGTCCACGAGCGACTCCAGGAGGTCCTCCGCGGGCTCGGCCGCCATGTCGAGGAGGGCGGCCGCGGCGGCAACCGAGACGTCGGGCCCGTCGGCGAGGCCCAGCAGCCGGAACGCCCGCGCCTGGTGGGGCTCCAGCTGGCCGTACCCGAGTTCGAAGGTGGCCGTGACGGCGAGGTCTCCGGCGCGCAGCTCGTCCAAACGACGGCGTTCGTCGGCGAGCTTGCGGGCCAGCGTGGAGACGGTCCACGTACGGCGGGCGGCGAGCCGGGAGGCGGCGATCCGGATGGCCAGCGGCAGGAAGCCGCAGGCGCCGACCACCGCCATCGCGGCCTGCCGTTCGGAGTTCACCCGCTCCTCCCCGACGATCCGTGTGAAGAGGTTCAGCGCCTCCTCGGGGCTCATCACATCGACGTCGATCAGATGCGCGCCCGCCAGGTCGATCATCCGGGCCCGGCTGGTGATCAGCGCTGCGCACCCCTCCGACCCCGGCAGCAGCGGCCGGACCTGGGCCGCGTCCCGCGCGTTGTCCAGCAGGGCCAGCACCCGTCGGCCCGCCAGGGTGGAGCGGTAGAGGGCCGACCGCTCCTCCAGGCCGTCGGGGATGGCGGAGTCATTGGTGCCCAACGCCCGGAGGAAGGACCCCAACACCGCCTCCGGCTCGCTGGGGTTCTGTCCCGCACCCTGGAGGTCGACGTACAACTGGCCGTCGGGGAAGTGGTCGCGGGCGGCGTGCGCGACATGGACGGCGAGGGTGGTCTTTCCGACACCGCCGATGCCGGTCAGGGCCGAGACGGCCATCACGCTGCCGTCGGCGGTGGCCAACTGCCGGCCGAGCTCGTCGACGAAGGCGCTGCGGCCGGTGAAGTCGGCGACGGTGGCGGGAAGCTGCTGTGGCCTCACCACGACGTGATCGGCCGACTCCAGGCCCCCGGCATCGGCCGGCGGCGCCTCCAGGTCTGGGTCCGCCCGGAGGATCCGCTGCTGGAGCTCCGAGAGCGAGGCGCACGGGTCGACGCCCAGCTCGTCCGCGAGCAGCCGGCGGGTATCGGCGTAGACGGCGAGCGCCTCGGCCTGCCGGCCGCCGCGGTACAGGGCCAGCATCAGCAGTTCGCGCAGCCGCTCGCGCAGCGGGTGGGCGGCGGTGAGCGCGGTCAGGTCGGAGACCGCCTCGGCGTGCGCGCCGGCCTCCAGCACCAGGTCGAGGCGGCTCTCGATCAGCGACAGCCGCCACTCCTCCAGGCGGGTGCGCTGGGTCTCGGCGTATGGGCCGGCCAGGCCGGCCAGCGGTTCGCCGTCCCACAGCGCCAGGGCCCGGTCGAGGAGCTCACGGGCGCGGGCGCGGTCACCGGAGGCCTTGGCCTTCTCCGCCTCGGCGGCGTACTGCTCGGCGTGGTCGTGGTCGAGGTCCAGCGGATGCCCGTCCACCGGCCGGATCGCATAGCCGCCGGACTCGCTGACCAGCGCATCGGCATCCTCGCCCAGGGCCTTGCGGAGGCGGGAGGCGTAGGTGCGCAGCGCGGCGAGGGCGGCATGCGGCGGCTCCTCACCCCACAGGGCGTCGACGAGCTCGGGCGCGGTGGCGGTGCGTCCGCCGCGCAGGAGTAGTGCGGCGAGCAATGCGCGCTGTTGCGGGGAGCCCGCTGCCAGCGGCGTTGCGCCGCGCCAGGCCCGTACGGGACCGAGCACGGTGAAGCGGAGCCGCTCCCGCCCCGGACCGTCGTCCATGGTGTCCCCCTGCCCTGTGCCGAAGTTGACCGCGCTGTATGCGCCTTCTCGCTGTGCGCAACGGTCAGTCTGCCTTGTCCCGCCCGCTTCCGTCAGTAGGGGTCCGGACCGTGCACAAAGCCTCCTCGGCTGATGAGGGGCGGGGGTGCGGCCGCGCACGGTGGTTGCGTGGAAGCCAGGACTCCGCGCGCCCCCTCCCGTATGGTCGCCCATTCCGATAGCTGACGGATCGTCAGATCGGCGCTACCGTAACGACATGGAGACCTTCCCCAGGATCATCTCGGTGGACGACCACACGGTGGAGCCCCCCACCGTCTGGCGGGACCGGCTCCCGTCGAAGTACCGCGACACCGGCCCCCGGATCGTCCGCGCACCCGTCAAGGAAATGACCTTCGTCGGCGGCAAATTCGCCCCAAAGATGGGCGCCCCAGGTGACGACGGGCCGCTGGCAGACTGGTGGATCTACGAAGACCTGCGCCGCCCGCTGACGCGGCTGGACACCGCCGTCGGCTACTCCCGCGACGAGATCAGGCTCGAAGGCATCACCTACGAACAGATGCGCCCGGGCTCCTTCAGCGTCCCCGAGCGGCTCGCCGACATGGACGTCAACCACGTCCAGTCCGCCCTCTGTTTCCCCACCTTCCCCCGCTTCTGCGGCCAGACCTTCACCGAGGCCAAGGACCGCGAGCTGGGGCTCCTCGGCGTCCGCGCCTACAACGACTGGATGGTGGAGGAGTGGTGCGGCCCCCAGGCGCAGGGGCGGCTGATACCCCTCACCCTGATCCCGCTGTGGGACCCGGAGCTCGCCGCTGCCGAGGTGCGCCGCAACGCCGACCGCGGTGCGCGGGCGGTCTGCTTCAGCGAGATCCCGCCGCATCTGGGACTGCCCAGCATCCACACCGACCACTGGGACCCCTTCCTGCGGGCCTGCGACGAGACCGGCACGGTCATCGCCATGCACATCGGCTCCTCGTCGAAGATGCCGTCCACCTCGGCCGACGCCCCGGCCGCCGTCGGGTCCACGATCACCTTCGCCAACTGCTGCTTCTCCATGGTCGACTGGCTGATGAGCGGCGCGTTCGACCGCTTCCCCGGCCTGAAGATCATGTACGCCGAGGGCCAGATCGGCTGGATCCCGTACACCCTGGAGCGCGCCGACGTCGTCTGGGAGGAGAACCGCGCCTGGGGCGGCGTCGCCGACAAGGTCCTGCGCCCGCCCTCCGAACTCTTCGCCGAGCACGTCCACGGCTGCTTCTTCGACGACGCCTTCGGTCTGCGCAACCTGGACGCGATCGGCGTCGGCAACGTCCTGTACGAGACGGACTACCCGCACTCCGACTCGACCTGGCCCAGGTCGCGGGAGGTCGGCGAGTCCCAGATGGGCCACCTGTCGCCGGACGTGGTGGAGCGGATCGTCCGCGGCAACGCCATCGACCTGCTGGGCCTGACGGCGGAGGGCCTCTGGGCGGGCTGAGCCGGAAGCCGTGAGTCCGCCCTGGCGACCGCGGTACGGCCGCCGGGTTCCGGGCCCGGCGGAACGACGCCGGGCGCGGGCCCGGGGTCAGTACCGGTACCCGGGCCAGTGCGGATCCTCCCAGCGGGCCTCGCCCGTGAGGCCGAGCAGCCGCACGCGGTGCAGCAGTTCCTCCGGAGCGCCCTGGGAGCCCAGCCGCGCCGGCGCGTGCCGGACCAGCCAGCCGGTGAGTTCGGCACCCAGCTCGTGCTCGCCCTCCCAGGCGTCCCAGGGCAGCTCGTCGCCGAGCAGGTCGTACTCCCAACGGCCCACCGCCTCGGCCAGCTGCCGGTCGGCCACGACCGTCGCGCTGAGGGCCGGGCCGGTGAGCGTCTCGGGCGGAGCGGCAGGTTTTCCACAGGGATCACCACGCACGGCGACCCGCCCGTACTCTGAGAGTCACGAGAAGGACAGAGAGGGGCAAGGCCGTGACGTCAGATGCCACTCCCGACCCGTACGCCGAGCCGGTGGTCTTCGGGCAGCGCATGCAGATCCTGCGGACCCGGAGGGGGATGAGCCGCACTGTTCTGGCCGGCCTGCTGGGGAAGTCGCCGAGTTGGGTCAAGCAGGTCGAGGGCGGACGGCTGCAGATGCCCAAGCTGCCCACGATCTTGCGCATCGCGGAGGCTCTCCGCGTAGCGGACCTGGCCGACCTCACGGGTGACCAGTCGATGTCGGTCGGCCTCTTCGCAGGCCCCGGGCATGCCCGGCTGCCGCAGGTACGTGCTGCCCTGGACGCCTTCCCGCTGACCGCACGGGAGGAGGCGCCGGCTCCCCGTCACCTTCGGGAACGTCTCACCCGCGCCTGGCGCGCCCGGCACTCCTCCCCGCATCACCGGGAGGTCATTGGCGCACTTCTGCCGTCTCTCCTCCGGGACGCACAACTCGCCGTGTTGCAAGCGGACTCCGCGCGGGAGCGGCGGGTGGCACAAGGGCTGCTCTCGGAGGCGTACGGCCTCAGCCAGTTCTTCCTCGCCTACCAGCCGGACGCCTCCTTGCTCTGGCGAGTGGTGGAGCGCGGAATGATCGCAGCCCAGGAATCGGAGGACCCGCACGTCATCGGGATGGCCGCCTGGCTGGCGACACAGGCGCACCGCGACAGCGGGCATGCGCATTTCGAGGCCGCGGATGCGGTGAATCTGGAGGCCCTCCGCTATCTCGAAGCCTTCCTCCCCGAGGCGAGCGACGACGTCCTCGCCATCGCCGGGGCGCTGCAGTTCGAAGCGGGGTACACCGCGGCGCGCCGGGGCGAAACCGGAACCGCCTGGCGGTACTGGGACACGGCCCGCGCCGTGGCGGAGCGGCTCCCCGCCGACTACTACCACCCCATGACCTCGTTCTCCCGAGCCGTCATAGGAGCCCACGCGGTCACGGTCGCGGTCGAGCTACATGCGGGAGCGGAGAGCGTACGGCAGGCATCTGCGGCGGACGCGACGACGATTCCGTCCCGGCCGCGCCGGGCCCGGCATCGCATCGAGGAAGCCCGCGGCTATCAGCTCGACGGCCAGACGGAGGCCGCCCTCGCCGCTCTCGGCAAGGCGCACGAGGCGGCACCGGAGACCGTCCGTTACAACGGCTACGCGCGGCGCATCGTGCTGGAAGAGACGGAGTCGAAGAGTCCGGCGCAGCGGCGTCGTGCCAGTGAACTGGCCGTGAAGATGGGGGTATTGGCGGCATGAGGAGAGGGGTACAAACTGTGCCCCTTCACCCTTCTTCGGGGTCCTACGGTCTTTCCGCGCACGACTGATGAGGACCCCCGCGGCCGCATGCAGGGCGGCCCGGGGGCATGGCCCACCTGAGGAAAGCAGGTCGACATGCCGGACAGTATCGCCCGTATCTTCGAGCCGCTTGGGGAGCTGTTACTGCCCGCTTCCGGGCGGCTTCGGTCGGAAGGCGGGTACGTACCCACTCCGTCGCCCACCGTGGGGGTGGTCATGCGATGAGCCAGCCACCACCGACGATCACGAGGCTGTTGCCGTGGGCGACACCCGAGGGGAAGACGTGCATTCTCGTCAGTGACGGCGGACCCCAGGGCGGCTTCTCGTTCCTCGCGGACCGCATTGAAGCCGTGCAGTTGGAGATGGCACTGGGGCTGACCGAGCACGCCGCCGATCTGCTCGCGGACAGCGAGGCGACGGACAGGGAGCTGCGGTTCCTGTGTTGTCAGCTACGGGCCACATTGGTCGATGTACACCATGTGGCCGTTAGCCGGGGAGAGCGGTTGGCCGGTGGCGATGAGGCCGTAGGCGAGTGAGCAACCCCCTTCGGGGGCTTGCCGCGCTCGTTCGGCGCGTTCTGCGTGCCCGAGCGAGCGCGGCTGCCGGCCTACTGTCCCCCTCTCTTGTCTGATGAAGCGCCAGGCACGACGATGTCCGCGCGACCCTAGCTGACGCATCGTCAGCTACTGGAGATGTTCGGGCGGAGGCGGCGATGGGTGATGGAGGCGTGTGGCGGCCTGGGGGCGGCGGGCGGCTGGCGTACGGGATGCAGTTGCCGGTGCAGGCGCAGAGCAGGGTGTTCGCGGAGGGGTGGGAGGCCGGGGCGGGGCCGCGGGACCTGGTGGAGATCGCGCGGGCCGCGGACCGGGGCGGGTTCGCGTACATCGCCTGCTGCGAGCATCTGGCGATTCCGCGGCGGCTGGCGGAGGCGATGGGCACCGTGTGGTACGACCCGGTGGCCACGCTCGCGCATCTGGCAGCGGTAACGGAGCGGGTGCGGCTGCTGAGCCATGTGGCGGTGGTCGCCTTCCGACACCCGCTGCTCACTGCGAAGCAGTACGCGACGCTCGACCGGTTGTCGGGCGGGCGGCTGATCCTGGGGGTGGGCGCCGGGCACGTGGCGGAGGAATTCGAGGCGCTGGGGGTGGACTTCGCGCGGCGGGGCGCGGTGCTCGACGAGACGATCGATGCGCTGAAGGTGGCGCTCGGGCCGGAGGAGTTCCCCGAGTTCGTGGGCGAGCGGTTCGCGTTCGACGGGCTGGGGCAGGCGCCCCGGCCCGTACAGACGCCCCGGCCGCCGATCTGGGTGGGCGGCTCCTCGCCAGCCGCCGTACGCCGGGCTGCGGAGCGCGGGGACGGCTGGCTGCCGCAGGGGGACCGGCGGGAGCAGCTGCCCCGGCAGATCGCGACGCTCCGGGCGGCGCGGGAGGCGGCGGGGATCACGGAGCCGGTGGTGATCGGGGCGATTGCCGAGCCGGTGTACGTGGGGGAGCCGGGCTGGGACGTCGGGCGGCGCACCGTCCGGGGCAAGCCGGAGGCCGTCGCCGAGTCGTTGCGGGCGTACGGGGAGATGGGCGTGCAGCAGCTCCAGGTGCGGTTCCGCAGCCGGAGCCGGGCCGAACTCGTCGATCAGATGGTGGCGTTCGGTGCGGAGGTCGCCCCGCACCTCTGCGTGTGACACGCACCTTCGGCAGTGACGGGGCTCCGCGTCTTCGGCAGTGGCATGACTTCCGCACTTCGGCAGTGACGTGGCTCGGCACCTTCAGCAGTGAGATGGCTCCGCACCTTCATCCAGTAGGGAGTACCGGCATGGGCAAGCTCGACGGGCGGGTCGTTCTCATCACCGGGGCGGCGCGTGGGCAGGGCGAGCAGGAGGCGCGACTGTTCGCGGCGGAGGGGGCGCGGGTGGTCCTCGCCGATGTCCTCGACGGCCAGGGGGAGGCGCTCGCCAAGGAGATCGTGGAGGAGGCGGGGGAGGAGCGGGCCGCCTACGTCCACCTGGACGTGAGCCGGGAGGACGACTGGGCCGCCGCCGTCGCCGCCGCCCGGCAGACCTTCGGGAAGGTCGACGGACTGGTCAACAACGCGGGCATCCTGCGCTTCAACGAGCTGACCGCCACCCCGCTGGCGGAGTTCCAGCAGATCGTGCAGGTCAACCAGGTCGGGGCGTTCCTCGGCATCAAGGCGGCCGCGCCGGAGATAGCGGCGGCCGGCGGCGGCACGATCGTGAACACGGCGTCGTACACGGGTGTGACGGGCATGGCGTACGTCGGGGCGTACACCGCGACCAAGCACGCCATCGTGGGTCTGACTCGGGTCGCGGCGCTGGAGCTCGCGGCGAAGAAGATCCGGGTGAACGCCGTCTGCCCGGGCGCGATCGACACCGCCATGAGCAACCCCGCCCAGCTGGACCCGGAGGCGGACACCGAGGCCGCCGCCCAGGCCCTCGATGAGCTGTACCGGAAGTTGGTGCCGCTGGGGCGGGTGGGGCGGCCCGAGGAGGTGGCCCGGCTGGCGCTGTTCCTGACGTCCGAGGAGGACTCGGCGTACATCACGGGGCAGCCGTTCGTGATCGACGGCGGGTGGCTGGCGGGCGTCTCGGTGCTCTGAGGGGTGGGGTGGGTCGGGCCGGGCCGGGTGTCGGGGCGGCCGATCTGACGGGGTATCAGCTATTGACGCCCCTGGCGTGCGATGGAACAGTCGGCACACACATCAGATCTGACGATGCGTCAGAAAAGCTCGGGACGGTGAACCGCCTTGGAATTCGGGCTCTTTGTACAGGGATACGTGGGCAAGCGGGCCGAGACCGACCCCCTCGCGGAGCACAAGGCACTGATGGAGGAGACCGAGTACGTCATCCAGGCGGACGCCTCCGGCTTCAAGTACGCCTGGGCGTCCGAACACCACTTCCTGGAGGAGTACTCCCACCTCTCCGCCAACGACGTCTTCCTCGGATACCTGGCGCACGCCACCGAACGGATCCACCTGGGGTCCGGGATCTTCAACCCGCTCGCCCAGGTCAACCACCCCGTGAAGGTGGCCGAGAAGGTCGCCATGCTCGACCACCTCTCGGAGGGCCGTTTCGAGTTCGGCAGCGGGCGCGGCGCCGGCTCGCACGAGATCCTCGGGTTCCTCCCCGGCATCACCGACATGAACCACACCAAGGAGATCTGGGAAGAGACCATCGCCGAGTTCCCGAAGATGTGGCTCCAGGAGGAGTACCCCGGGTTCCAGGGCAAGCACTGGCAGCTCCCGCCGCGCAAGGTCTTCCCCAAGCCGTACGGGGCCTCGCACCCCGCCATGTGGTACGCGGCCGGGTCGCCGCCCTCGTACGCCATGGCGGCCAAGAAGGGCCTGGGGGTACTGGGCTTCAGCGTGCAGAAGGTCTCCGACATGGAGTGGGTGCTGGAGCAGTACAAGACGGCGATCCGGGACGCCGAACCGATCGGTGACTTCGTCAACGACAACGTGATGGTGACCTCGACCGCGATCTGCGCGGAGACGCACGACAAGGCCGTGGAGATCGCCGTCAACGGTGGGCTCAACTACCTCCAGTCGTTGGTCTTCCGCTACCACGACACCTTCCCGCGGCCCGACGGCATCCCCGAGTGGCCCGAGCTGCTGCCCGACTACACCACCGAGATCATCGAGCTGTTGATCGCTGAGGAGTTGATGATCTGCGGCGACCCGGGAGAGGTGCTACAGCAGTGCAGGCGCTGGGAGCGGGCCGGCGCCGACCAGCTGAGCTTCGGCCTGCCGATCGGGATCCCGTACGAGGACACCATCAACACGATCAAGCTCATCGGCGAGCACGTCATCCCGGAGATCGACACCGATCCGGTCCACCGCACGACCCGCTTCCGGCAGACCGCCGGGGGATGAGCCGCCCGCCGGCCGGCCGGCGGGGCACGACCGGCACCCGCCGGCGGGGCACGACCGGCACCGGCTGGCGGGGCACGACCGGCACCCGCCGACGGGCACGACCGGCACCCGCCAACGGGGCACGACAGGCACCCGCCGGCGGGGCGAGAGAGCGGCGCCGGCCGGCTGAGGGGAGGGCGACCGCCACCGGCCGGCTGTGAGGGGAGGGAGATCGCCACCGGCCGGCTTTGGGGAGCGAGACTCCCACCGGTCGGGCCGCCTGAGAGGACACGGGGCCACCCGGGAGCTCCCGGGGACCGCCCGGCGCCCGCACCCGCCGGCCACCGCCGCAACGGGCCGCACACGCACGGGTTCACCAGCAGAGGGGCTGCACAGCACAGGGAGGCACTCCGCCATGCTCGACCATCTGATCACAGGCGCGACCGTCGTGGACGGGACGGGCGCTCCCCGGTACGTCGCCGACGTCGGGATACGCGACGGACGCATCGCCGTCATCGCCGAGCCGGGAACGGTGACCGAGGAGGCCACGTCGGAGGAGGACGCCCGGGGCCGCATCCTGGCGCCCGGATTCGTCGACCCGCACACCCACTACGACGCCCAGCTCTTCTGGGACCCGTACGCCACGCCCTCGCTCAACCACGGCGTGACGACGGTGGCCGGCGGCAACTGCGGCTTCACCCTGGCCCCGCTGAACCCCGCCCGCCCCGAGGACGCCGACTACACCCGGCGGATGATGTCCAAGGTCGAAGGCATGTCCCTGGTGGCGCTGGAGGAGGGCGCGCCCTGGACGTGGCACTCGTTCGCCGACTACCTCGACGCCCTCGAAGGGCGGATCGCCGTCAACGCCGGCTTCATGGTGGGCCACTGCGCACTGCGCCGGTACGTGATGGGCGTGGACGCGGTGGGCGGACAACCGACCGAGCAGCAACTGGCCGAGATGCTGGCGCTCTTCCACCACGCCATGGACGCCGGGGCGTGGGGCCTGTCCACCACCCAGTCCAGCACCCACTCCGACGGCGACGGCCGGCCGGTTGCCTCCCGGCACGCCGCGCCCGCCGAACTGCTCGCCCTGTCGCGGGCCGTCGCCGACCACGAGGGCACCCAGATCGAGGCCATCGTCGCCGGCTGCCTCGACCGGTTCAGCGACGACGAGATCGACCTGCTGGTGGAGATGAGCGCGGTGGCTGGTCGGCCCCTGAACTGGAACGTGCTGACCATCGACGCGGCCGTGCCCGAGCGGGTGCCACGCCAGCTCGAAGCGAGCGAGCGGGCCCGTAAGGCCGGCGGGCGGATCGTGGCCCTGACCATGCCGATCCTCACCCCGATGAACATGTCCCTGGGCACCTTCTGCGCCCTGAACCTGATCCCCGGATGGGGCGAGGTCCTCGGGCTGCCGGTCGACGAACGCCTCGCCAGGCTGCGGGAGCCGGCCGTCCGCGCCGAACTGCTGCGGCGTGCCGAGTCCGAGGAGGCCGGCGTCTTCCGCAGGCTGACCAACTTCGCCCGGTACGTCATCGGCGACACCTACAGCGACGCCAACGAGGGCCTCACCGGCCGGGTCGTCCAGGACATTGCCGCCGAGCGCGGCCAAGACCCGTTCGACTGCCTGGTGGAGATCTGCGCCAACGACCGGCTGCGGACCGTGCTGTGGCCGATGCCCACCGACAACGACCCCGCCTCCTGGGCCCTGCGCGCCGAGACCTGGCAGCACGAGGACGTGCTGCTGGGGGGCTCCGACGCGGGCGCCCACCTGGACCGGATGTGCGGCGCCCCGTACACCACCCGGTTCCTCGGCGACTGTCTGCGCGGCAGGAAGCTGGTGGGGCTCGAACAGGCCGTGAAGATGCTGACCGACGACCCGGCGCAGTTGTTCGGACTGCGCGAGCGGGGACGCGTCCAGGAGGGCTGGCACGCCGACCTGGTGCTCTTCGACCCGGAGACCATCGACGCGGGCCCCGCGACGCTCGTCCGCGACCTGCCGGGCGACAGCCCGCGGCTGGACTCCCGGGCGGTCGGTGTCCACGCGGTCTGGGTCAACGGGGTCGAGGCGATCCGCGACGATGTGGTGACCGGGGCGGTACCGGGCAAGGTGCTGCGCTCGGGCCGGGACACCAGGACGGTGGACACCAGGATGGTCGACGCCGGGACGGTGGACACCGGGATGGTGGACACCGGGGCTCGGGGGAGCGGGGCGGCGGAGAGTGGGGTGACCGGTACCGGGACGGCGGGTACGGGGTCGGTGGGTACGGGGTCGGTGGGTACGGGGTCAGTGGGGTCCGGGCCGGTGGAGGCCGGATGACCGCGGCAGCCCCGGAAGGAAAGCTGTTCGTCGGCGGGGAGTGGGTGGAGCCCGCCGGCGGCCACTACGCGGTGATCGACCCGGCGACGGAGGCGGTGGTCGGGCAGGCGCCGGAGGCCTCCCGCGAGCAGGTCCACCAGGCGGCGGCCGCAGCCCGGGACGCCTTCGCCGCCTGGTCCCGTACCGCGCCCGAGGACCGGGCCGCGGTCCTCGACCGGGCCGCGGACCTCATGCAGCGGGACGTCGCCGCCCATGCCGAGCTGGCGCAGGCCGAGAGCGGCGCGACGACCGCCACCGCGCGCGGGATGCAGGTCGCGGTGGGCATCGCCCGCTTCCGGAGGTATGCCAAGGGCGCCCTGGAGCCCGTGGAGCAGGGACTGCCCCCGCAGGTGAACGCGGCGGGCCCGATGGGCGGGGCGGCGGTGCTGGGTGCGCTGGCCGTACGCCAGCCGGTCGGTGTCGTCACCTGCATCACCTCGTACAACAACCCCTGGGCGAACCCCGCCGGCAAGGTGGCCCCGGCCCTGGCCATGGGGAACACCGTCGTGGTGAAGCCGGCCCCGCAGGATCCGCTGTCGGTCTACCGGATGGCGGCCGCCCTGGAGGAGGCGGGAGCGCCGGCGGGCGTGGTGAACGTCGTAGGCGGGGCCTCGGCGGACGTCGGCGCGGCCGCCGTGGACACCCCGGACGTGGACATGGTGAGCTTCACCGGCTCCACGGCCGTCGGGCGGCGCATCGGCGAGGTCTGCGGGCGCACGATGAAACGCCAACTGATGGAGCTGGGCGGCAAGGGCGCCGCGGTGGTCTTCGAGGACGCGGACCTGGACGCGGCGGTGGCCGGCATCGGGACGACGTTCTCCTTCTACAGCGGGCAGATCTGTACGGCCCCGACGCGGGTGCTCGCCCAACGGGGCGTCTACCAGGCGCTGGTCGACAAGCTCACGCGGTATATCGGCCGGCTGACGGTCGGCGACCCGAGGGCGCGGGGCACGGTCGTCGGACCGGTGATCTCGGCGGCGCACCGCGACCGGGTCGAGTCGTATGTGGACCTGGGCAGGAAGGAGGGCGCGCGGATCGTCGCGGGCGGTGAGCGCCCCGCGGACCTGGAACGGGGCTTCTACGTCGCGCCCACGCTGCTCGTCGACTGCACGCCCGACATGCGGGTCGTCCGGGAGGAGATCTTCGGGCCGGTCGTCGCGGTCGTCCCCTTCGACGACGAGGACGAGGGGGTTGCCCTCGCCAACGACAGCGAATACGGCCTCCTCGACTACGTCTGGTCCGGCGATGTGGCCCGCGCCTTCCGGGTCGCCCGGCAACTGCGGGCCGGCGGGGTCGGGGTGAACACGGTCGGCCGGAACATGGAGGCCCCGTTCGGCGGCTTCAAACAGAGCGGAGTCGGCCGGGACGTGGGCTCCTACGCCCTCCACGCCTACAGCGAGCTCCAGGCGATCGTCTGGGCGGGGTGAGGCGTGTGGGGTGACGGGCGAGGGGCGAGGGGCGAGGGGCGAGGGGTGAGGGGCTGGGAGGTTGGGGGGAGGAGGGTTGAGGGTTGAGATGCAGGGGCCCTCCCCCGCCCCTCCCCCCTCCCCGCCCCTCCCCTCCTCCCGCCCCCTCTCCTCCCGTTCAGACGGCCCGGCGCCCCAGGAAGACCGGGTTGGTCATCGCCGCCATCGGGCCCGGGAGGCCGGGCGTGGTGGCCGGGTGGCGTACTTCCGCGCGTATATAGGCGGCGTTGTCGGGTGTGGTCTGCCAGGTGACGGTGCCGGCGCCCGAGGGCGGGAGCGGCATCGCATACAGCCGCCCCTGGTCGGTGACGAAGGCGGCCGTACAGCCGGGAGCTCCGGAAACCCTCAGCTGTGCGGTGACCCGGGCCGTACCGGGCACCTCCAGGCGTGCGCCGATGCCGGCGTGTTCGCCGCGTTCGCCGGTGACGGCGAAGGTCAGGTCGACCTTCGAGGACTCGGCGATCCAGACCCGGCCGGCTCGTATGCCCTCCTGTACGGCGCGGCGGGAGAGATCGTCGGCGAGCACCACCGTCTGCGGCAGGCCGACGACATCCGGGTCGCGGTGGGCGTCGCTGTGTCCGACGGCCGGCAGCCAGTCCGCCCGGCCGCGGGTGTGCGCGACGAGGGTGTTGTCCCACTCGGCGAGGGTGACCTCGTCATCGGGGGTGTAGGGGCCGTTCCAGACCTCCACCGCATCGGCTTCGTTCAGCCCGAACTTCCAGTTGCAGCCTATGCAGGTGGCGTGCGGATGCGCCGGGATGACGAGGCCGCCGGCCCGCCGGATGGCCCGGGCGTACTTGCCGAAGGCGTTGTCGCGCGCCCGGTAGCGCCAGTCGATGAAGACACCGGGGTCGGTGCCCATCGCCACCACGTGCCCATTGCGGGTGGTGACCTCCTCGCCGGTCAGGATCAGCAGGTCATCGCCCCACAGGCCCTCCCAGGCGCGGTGTGCGGAGGTGGTGTTGTGCTCGGTGGTGGTGAGGAAGTCGAGCCCGGCGGCCCGGGCCAGCGCGGCGATCTGGGCAGGGGTGCGCTTGCCGTCGGAATGGAGGGAGTGCAGATGGTTGTCGCCGCGGTACCAGGCTTGGCCGCGTCCCCGGGCGCGTTCGGGCGGATGGACCGGCGCCGGGGTCCGATCCTGGGGGCCGTACCGCAGGGTGATCGTGACGTCGTAGGAGAGTCCCTGCGGCGCGACCGTGTACGGGCCGAGGGCGATGTGCCAGGTGCCGGCGTTGACCGGCCCGGGGAGGTAGCCCGGGGTGGCGTCGTCGGCGCGCAGGAAGAACTCCGTACGTGCCCCGCCCGACCAGCCGCGGAAGCCCGCACCGCCGAGGGCCGTGCCCCGTTCGTCGAAGATGCCGATGTCGCAGGCGTTGCCGGCGGTGCCCTCGGGGACGGTGGGCCGGTCGTAGGCGTAGGAGACGGCGATCTCCCTTACCCCGTACGGCACTTCGACCGGTAGGTAGACGAAGTCCGGTGCTCCCGTGGGCAGATGGCCGGTGACCCGGCGGGTCTGCTCATCCGGACCGCCGGTATCGGGCTGCCCGGTCGCCGGTGCGGCGTCGGCGAAGCTCACACGTCCGAGCGTAAGCCCGCCCGCGGTGCCGGCAACCGCCGAAAGTCTCAGAACGTCTCGTCGCTCCATTTCCGTCCCCCCTGTCGCCTGGTGTGGTCTCTTCCCCCGTGCCGCCGCCCTTGCGCTGCTGTCCTCGTTCTGCCCGTCCTCACTTCCGTCGTCTTGTCTGCCGTCGTCATGCCGGCCCGTAGCCCCGTGCGGCGTCGCCCCCTCGTGTCGTTGTGTGGCCAGCTCGTTGCGCCGTGTGAAAACTGTTGTACGCGGCCGTGCTGCTGAGGGAAAGGCCTGTGGATAACCCTCGGGCGGTAAGGCACCATGCGGTCACCCACACGCTTGACGGAGGTATCCCCAGCATGCGGATCTCGACCACGATCTTCCTCACGGACGAGACGATCCGGCCGGTCCGGCTGGCCCATGAGCTGGAACAGCGCGGCTTCGCCGGGCTCTACCTCCCCGAACACACCCACATCCCCGCCAGCCGCGACACCCCCGCCCCCATGGGCGAGCCGCTGCCGCGCGAGTACGGCCGCACCCTCGATCCGTTCGTCGCCCTCGGCCAGGCCGCGGCGGTCACCGAGCGGCTCGCGCTCGGCACCGGGATCACCCTCGTCGCCCAGCACGACCCGATCGACCTGGCCAAGCAGATCGCGACCCTCGACTTCCTCTCCGGCGGCCGCTTCACGCTCGGCGTCGGCTACGGCTGGAACGTCGAGGAGGCCGCCGACCACGGTGTCGAATGGTCCACCCGGCGCGCGCTGACCCGTGACCGGGTGGCCCTGATGCGCGCCCTGTGGGCCGAAGAGCCGACCGCCTACCAGGGCCAATTCGGCTCCGTACGGGCCTCCCTGGCCCACCCCAAGCCGGCGAACGGCGCACCGCGCATCCTGCTGGGCGGCGGCGCAGGCCCTGGGCTCTTCGGGCAGATCGCCGCCTACGCGGACGGCTGGCTGCCGATCGGCGGACGAGGGCTGGCTGAGACCCTCCCGGTGCTGCGGCAGGCCTGGGCGGACGCCGGGCGGCCTGGCGAGCCGCAGGTCGTGCCGTACGCGGTTCTCCCCACCCCCGGGAAGCTCGCCCACTACCGCGAGCTGGGGGTACCGGAGGTGGTGCTGCAGTTGCCGCCGGCCGAGGAGGCGGAGGTGCTGCGCACCCTGGACGACTTCGCCCAGTATTTGTGAGGCGGGCCGTCCCGGGTGACGCACGGGAACCCGGCGTACCTCCTGGGTGACGGGACCAGGCTCCCCGGCGGGACCGCCCGGTCCGGTACCCCGGACCGATCCGCGCCCGCCCCCGCCGGTCGTAGCGTTGAGAGTGCAGGACCCGCAGGGCACACAAGAACCCGCAGGACGCACCAGCACAGCACCTACGTAGGACGCACCAGCACAGCACCTACAGAGCACGCGAGCACAGCACCCACAGAGCAGGCACGCGAGCACAGCACCCACAGAGCAGGCACGCGAGCACAGCACCCGCGAAGCACAGCACCCACAAAGCGCAGGGCCTGCAAGGCACAGACCTTGCAAGGCACAGACCCCGCACAGCACAGGACCCGCAGAGCAACGGTCCGCAGGAGACCCATCGGGGTCCCGCAAGGCCAGCGGTCCAAGGCAGCCGGTCAGCAGCGCACGGGACCGGTCCGAATTCGCCCGACCGCGCAGGTCACGGGACCCAGGAGACCAAGGAGAACCCATGCCCAGCCTCGATCACACGATCGTGCACAGCACCGACCGCTTTGCCTCGGCCCGTTTCCTGGCCGACCTTCTCGACGCCCCCGAGCCCAAGGCGTTCGGCCCGTTCGCCGCCCTCAAGCTCGACAACGGGGTGGCGCTCGACTACGCGGAGCACGTCGCGGGCGGCGCGGAGTTCGTCCCCACGCACTATGCCTTCCTGGTGACCGAGGACGAGTTCGACGCCATACTCGGCCGCATCAAGGCGCGCGACCTCCCGTACTGGGCCGACCCGCTGCACACCAAGCCGCAGGAGTACAACACCCACGACGGCGGCCGAGGCCTCTACGTCAACGATCCTGACGGCCACAACATGGAGTTCCTGACCCGGACGTACTCCGACGAACTGCTCGCCCAGATGTGAGCGCCCCCCTCGACGGCCAAGCCGGGAACGCCCGGGTGCGTCCGGGCCCTCCCGTCCACCGTCGGACGGTCGGGCATGCCGCAGCCAGGCGCCGGGGAAATGCCCCCTTCGGGACCGGACGTAACCTCTGCCCGCAGTGATCAGTGGCACAGCCGCGGCCCGTTCGCTGCCGCCGGCGCTGTCGGTGGGCGCTCGTATGCTCGGAGGATGACATCCAGCGCGCAGGGACCTGACCAGCCGTCCGATCGAGAGGCCGACCGCGGGACGGGCGTCCGGACCACCGCTGCGGACCGTCCCACGGCGAACGCGATGCGCCGTGCGCTCAAGCGGGCCCGCGACGGTGTCGCGCTGGACGTCGGCGAGGCCGCGGTGCTGCTCCAGGCCCGCGGCGAGGACCTCGCCGACCTGTGCGCCTCCGCGGCCCGGGTGCGCGACGCCGGCCTGGAGGCGGCGGGCCGGCCCGGCGTCATCACCTACTCCAAGGGCGTCTTCATCCCGCTGACGCGGCTGTGCCGGGACACCTGCCACTACTGCACCTTCGTCACCGTCCCCGGCAAGCTGCGCCGGGCCGGCCACGGGATGTTCATGTCGCCCGACGAGGTGCTGGACATCGCCCGCCGGGGCGCCGAAATGGGCTGCAAGGAAGCCCTGTTCACCCTGGGGGACAAGCCCGAGGACCGCTGGCCCGAGGCCCGTGAGTGGCTGGAGGCGCACGGCTACGACGACACGATCTCCTACGTCCGCGCCATGGCCATCCGCGTCCTGGAGGAGACCGGGCTGCTGCCGCACCTCAACCCCGGGGTGCTCTCCTGGACGGACTTCCAGCGGCTCAAGCCGGTGGCGCCGTCCCTGGGGATGATGCTGGAGACCACCGCCGAACGCCTGTGGAGCGAGCCCGGCGGCCCGCACCACGGCTCGCCCGACAAGGAACCGGCCGTCCGGCTGCGCGTCCTGGAGGACGCCGGGCGCTCCAACGTGCCCTTCACCACCGGCCTGTTGATCGGTATCGGCGAGACCTACGACGAGCGCGCCGAGTCCCTGTTCGCGCTGCGTCGCATCCAGCGCGCGTACCACGGCATCCAAGAGCTGATCATGCAGAACTTCCGCGCCAAGCCGGACACGGCGATGCGCGGCATGCCGGACGCCGAGCTGGAGGAGCTGGCCGCGACGATCGCGGTGGCCCGGCACATCATGGGCCCCTCGACCCGCATCCAGGCGCCGCCCAACCTCGTCGACGGCGCCTACCGGATGCTCATCGACGCCGGGATCGACGACTGGGGCGGCGTCTCGCCGCTGACCCTCGACCACGTCAACCCCGAGCGGCCCTGGCCGCAGATCGAGGAGCTGGCCGAGCGCTGCGCCGCCGCCGGCTTCGACCTGCGCGAACGGCTGCCCATCTACCCGGAGTTCATCCAGCGCGGCGAGCCCTGGCTCGACCCCCGGCTGCTGCCGCACGTCCGCGCCCTCGCCGACCCCGAGACGGGCCTGGCCGTCGAGGACGCCCCCGTGGTGGGCCGCCCCTGGCAGGAACCCGACGAGGGCTTCACGCTGAGCGCCTCGGGTCGTACGGACCTGCACCACACCATCGACACCGAGGGCCGCACCGCCGACCGCCGCGACGACTTCGATGAGGTCTACGGCGACTGGGAGGCGCTGCGGGAGGCCGCCGCCCCCGGAATGGCCCCCGAGCGCATCGACGCCGACGTACGACAGGCCCTCGCGCAGGCCGCCGACGACCCCACCCGGCTCACCGACCCCCAGGCGCTGGCGCTGCTGCACGCCGACGGCCCGGCGCTGGACGCCCTCTGCCGGATCGCCGACGATCTGCGCCGCGCCACCGTGGGCGACGACGTCACCTACATCGTCACCAGGAACATCAACTTCACCAACGTCTGCTACACCGGCTGCCGCTTCTGCGCCTTCGCCCAGCGCCGCACGGACGCCGACGCCTACACCCTCTCCCTCTCCCAGGTCGCCGACCGCGCCCAACAGGCCTGGGACGTCGGCGCGGTGGAGGTCTGCATGCAGGGCGGCATCCACCCCGACCTGCCCGGCACCGCGTACTTCGACATCGCGCGCGCCGTGAAGGAGCGCGTGCCCGGGATGCATGTGCACGCCTTCTCGCCCATGGAGGTCGTCAACGGCGCCACCCGCACCGGGCTGTCCATCCGTGAGTGGTTGAGCGAGGCCAAGGCCGCCGGCCTGGACACCCTCCCCGGGACGGCCGCCGAGATCCTCGACGACGAGGTCCGTTGGATCCTCACCAAGGGCAAGTTGCCCACCGCCACCTGGGTCGAGGTCATCAAGACCGCCCATGAGCTGGGCATCCGCACGTCCTCGACGATGATGTACGGCCATGTCGACCAGCCGCGCCACTGGCTGGGCCACCTCCGCCTGCTCGCCGAGATCCAGCAGGAGACCGGCGGCTTCACCGAGTTCGTCACCCTCCCCTTCATCCACACCAATGCGCCCGTCTACCTGGCCGGCATCGCCCGCTCCGGCCCCACCACGCGCGACAACCGCGCGGTGACGGCCATGGCCCGGATCCTGCTCCACCCGCACCTGACCAACATCCAGACCAGCTGGGTCAAACTCGGTGCGGACGGCGCCGCCGAGATGCTCCGCTCGGGCGCCAACGACCTGGGCGGCACCCTGATGGAGGAGACCATCTCCCGTATGGCCGGGTCGAGTTACGGCTCGTACCGCTCCATCCAGGACCTCGTCGCCATCGCGGACCGGGCCGGCCGGCCCGCCCGCCCCCGTACGACGACCTACGGCCCGGTGCCCGAGGACCGTCGGGCCGCCGCGCTGGCCTCGGACGGGCATCTGCCGGAGCTGCTGCCGGTAGTGGAGTAGCCGGTGGTGGAGTAGCGGGTGAGGAAGTAGCGGCGCGGGAGGCCGGGGCGGCGTCAGTCGCCGTCGTGCTCGGCCTCGTGCTGCAGGATGCACTGCTGCCACTGCGAGAGCGCCTCTTCGCGGTCGCCGCCGCTGTCCTGGGCGGCGACGATCAGCGCGTCGGCCGCCATGGCGGCGAGCCGTACCGCGATGTGGCAGACATCGCGCTGGGGGAGCGGCCGGAGGAGTTCCACCGCGCCGTCGCTGTCCCCCGAGAGGGCGGAGGCGACAACGGCCATGGTGGTGCGATCCCACTCGTACTCGGACATGGGGAGAGCATGCCCAGAGCGGGGCGTAGCCATCATCGAACGCACAGTCGCCCCGTCGGCGGCGGAGGGGGTTACGTCCTGCGTACGGGGCGCGGGCAGCGGCTTCCCCGCCCGGTGGCACTGGCTTGAACCCACCCCTCACTCATCGGGACCGTACCGTCCAAAAGCCGCCTAGCCAGCGACTTCGCACATACTCACCTGGCCGGAAATTGATCAATCCCGGTCGATTACAGTGCTGCGCCAGGGGCCCCGCAAGGCCCCGGTACCTCGGGAGCTTCGGGAGGCGCAGTGAGCGCAGCGGGAGGCGGCGCCGCCATCTGGGGGCGCGCGGAACAGCAGGACTTCCGCAGCCGGGTACGCGGCTGCCTGCTCGGCGGCGCCATCGGCGATGCGCTGGGCGCCGGTATCGAGTTCGACTCGCTCGCCGCGATCCGTGAGGCGCACGGCCAGGAGGGCGTGACGGACTTCGTGCCCGCCTACGGGCGGCGCGGAGCGGTCACCGACGACACCCAGATGACCCTCTTCACGGTGGACGGGCTGATCCGGGCCCAGGTCCGCCGCGACACCGGGGCCTGGCACCCGCCCACCGACGTCCACCGCGCCTATCTGCGCTGGGCCGCCACCCAGCACAACTGGGGACCGGACGAGCGCAAGCAGGACGACGGCTGGCTCGCCCGCGAGGAGTGGCTCTACTCCCGCCGCGCCCCGGGCCGCGCCTGCCTGACCGGCCTCGGCGACGAGGCGATGGGCACGCTGGAGCAGCCCAAGAACCCCGACTCGAAGGGCTGCGGCGCGGTGATGCGCTCCGCGCCGTTCGGGCTGCTGGTCGGCTGGGAGCCGCAGCTGGTCTTCCAGCTCGCGGTCGAGTGCGCGGCCCAGACGCACGGCCACCCCACCGGCTATCTGGCGGCCGGCGCCTTCGCCGTGATCAGCCATGCGCTGGCCCGGGGCGAGGACCTCGACGGGGCCGTGCAGAAGGCCCTGGCGCACCTGGCGACCCGGCCCGGCCACGAGGAGACCACCGACGCCCTCAAGCGGGCGCTCGGCGCCGTACGGCAGGGCATGCCGACACCGGCCCGGGTGGAGTCGCTGGGCGAGGGCTGGACCGCCGAGGAGGCGCTGTCGATCGGCGTGTACTGCGCCCTGGTCGCCGAGGACTTCCGGCACGGCCTGCTGCTCGCCGTCAACCACAGCGGCGACAGCGACTCCACCGGTGCCCTCTGCGGCAACCTGCTGGGCACCCTGCACGGCGAGACGGCGCTGCCCCCGGTGTGGCTGGTCGAGCTGGAGGGCCGGGAGACGATCCTGCAGCTGGCCGACGACTTCGCGATGGAGATGACGCAGGGCGCCGCCCTGCACGGCCCGGCCGGCTCCTCGCCGGGCTGGCTCGCCCGTTACCCCCGGGGCTAGGACGTTTCTTTCGGGTTTTCGTGGGCTCGCGGGGTGGGCCTCCAGCGCCGGCCTCAGCGCATCAGCTCGCCCGCGTTCACCAGCAGCGACTGGCCCGTGATGGCCCGCGCCCGGTCGGAGGCCAGGAAGACCGCGGTCTCAGCCACGTCCCCGTCCGTCGCCAGCTCCGGCAGCGCCATCCGCGCGGTGAGCCGGGCCAGCACCTCGGACTCCGGTACGCCCTCCGCGTGCGCCTGGAACCGCACATAGGCCTGGACCGGCGGGCCCCACATCCAGCCCGGCTGCACGGTGTTGACCCGTATCCGGTCCGGGCCCAGCTCGCGCGCCAGGGAGTACATCGCCGAGACCAGCCCGCCCTTGGACGCCGCATACGCCGCCTGCTGCACCTGGGACGGTGCGGCGACCGACGACTGGGTGCCGATCATCACCACCGACCCACCGCCCCGCGCCGTCATCGACGGCAGGCAGGCGCGGGTCATCCGCAGCGTGCCGAAGAGGTTGGTGTCGACGACACCGCGCCAGGCATCGAAGTCGGCGTCCCGCAGGCCGCCGAAGAGCGAGTCGAGCGCGGCGACATGGATGACCGCGTCAATACCGCCGAACCGCTCCACCGCGAGCGCGGCCAGCGCCTCGCACTGCGCCTCGTCGCCGATGTCGGCCGTCCGCCAGGCGGTGCGCTCGCCCGACGGGTCGAGCGCCGCCGCCGACGCGGCGAGTTGCGCCGGGGTACGGGCGCCCAGCACCACGAAGGCGCCGTCCCGCAGGCAGGCCGCCGCGACCTGGTGGCCGAGGCCGGCGCCCACACCGGAGACGATGACGGTCTTGTCCCGCAGCAGCATCTGGAGCCTCCAGGCCAGGCCGCTCAGCGATGTTCTGACGGTGCGTCAGAATACGGTGAAGGGTCTGGGAAGGCCAGGGGCGGGCGCCCGGGAAAGCCGGGGTGGGGTGCCGACGCCCGCCCCGCCCGCGGTGCGGTGCCGGTGCCCGCCCGCGGTACGGCGTCGACGCCGCCCCGCCCGCGGTACCGCGCCGGCGTGCGCTCAGCCCGCCCGGTGTGCGTCCTTGAGCGCCACCTTCAGCCGGTCCAGGCCCTCGCGGATCTCCTCCGGGGAGTGCGTCACGAACGACAGCCGGGCGGCGGTGGGGTCCGGTTGCCCGGCGAAGAACGGCGCCCCGGGGACATAGGCGACGTCATGGCGGACGACCTCCGGCAGCAGCGCCGTCGCGTCGTACCCCTCGGGCAGGTTGGCCCAGACGAACATGCCGCCCGCCGGACGGTTCCAGCGCGAGCCCTCGGGCAGTGCGTCGGGCAGCCCGTCGAGCAGGGCGTTGCGCCGCTCTCGATAGGCGTCGCGCACCCGCGCCAGATGGTCGTCCAGGTCCGCCAGCGTCAGGTAGCGGGCCGCGGCCGCCTGGTCGATGGTCGAGGTGTGCAGGTCGGCGGCCTGCTTGGCGATGATGCAGGCCCGCCGCAGCGCGGCCGGCGCCCGGAGGGTGCCCAGCCGCAGCCCGGGCGCCATCACCTTGGAGAACGAGCCGAGCAGCGCCGTACGGTCCTCCGCCCCGGGGAAGGACGCCACCCACGACACCGGCTCGCCCTCGAAGCGCAGTTCGCCGTACGGGTCGTCCTCGGCGATCCACAGGCCGCGCCGGGCGGCGACCTCGGCGACCGCGGCCCGCCGCTCGGCGGACAGCGTGCGGCCGGTCGGATTCTGGAAGGTGGGGATCACATACAGCAGCTTGGGGCGCTCGCGGGCGGCGATCTCGTCCAGTGCGGCCGGGTCCAGGCCCCCGTCGTCGGTCGGCACCGGCACCACCCGGGCGCCGGCGAGCGAGAAGATCTGTAGCGCCGCGAGGTAGCAGGGGTCCTCCACCAGCACCACGTCGCCGGGCTCCAGCAGGACGGTGGCCAGCAGCGACAGGCCCTGCTGGGACCCGCTGGTCACCAGCAGGTCGTCGGCCCCGGTGGGCAGCCCGCGCGTGGTGCAGCGGGCGGCGACGGCCGCGCGCAGCGCCGGATCGCCCTCGCTCGTGGAGTACTGCAGGGCCTGTCGCGGCGCCTCGTGGAGCACCTGCCGGAAGGCGTCGGCGAGGCCCGCCGTGTCGAACAGCTCGGGCGCCGGCAACCCGCCGGCGAACGATATGACCTCCGGCCGCGCGGTGAGCGCCAGGATGTCGCGCACCGGTGAACTCCCGGTCCGTACCGCACGCGAGGCGAGCTCAGGAACGGGGGTGCGGGCACCCGAAAGGATCGCGTCCGGCATAGCGGCTCCCATCACTCACTGCTGCAGTTAACCGGCGTTAGCCGTGGATGACAGGAGCATAGGCGGCCCGGCGGGCGGTGTGCAGGGGTATCCACAGGGGGAACCCGTGCGGCCCTCCTCCTCCCGCCCCGCCCCTCCCCTTCTGACGGTATGTCAGCTACACCTACAGCCATGACCGCAGACCGGACGCAGCCACCGTCACGACCCGCCGTCCCGGGCGCCGACCCCACAGCCCCGGGCACAGCCCCAGCCGCCCCGGGGGCCGCCTCCGCCACCCCGGGTGCCGACACCCGCGCCGCCGTCTACGCCGAGCTGGCCGCCGTCGGCCCCTACGGTGTGCGCCCCGGGCATGCCCTGATCACCATGGTCGAACCCCACCCCGGCCAGGAGTACGCCTACAACCGCTGGTACGAGGACGACCACTACATCGCCGGCGCGATGGCGATGCCCTGGATCTTCGCCGGCCGCCGCTGGGTGGCCACCCGCGAGCTGCAACTGCTGCGCTACCCGGAGGAGTCCGCGGTGGCCCGGCCGGTCACGGCGGGCTGCTACCTCTCCACCTACTGGCTCACCGAGGGCCGCTACGACGAGCACATGCGGTGGACCGTCGGCATCAACCGGCGCCTCAACCGGGACGGCCGGGTCCACCAGGCCCGTACGCACGTCTTCACCGCCTTCCACGACCATGCGGCGACGGTCTACCGGGACGGCGCCGCGGGCCCCCGGGACTTCCACGCGCTGGACCACCCGTACGCCGGGCTGGTGCTGGAGGTGATCGACACGGACGGGCCGGAGCGGCGGGCGGAGCTGCTGGAGTGGCTGCGCGCCCGGCATCTGCCACCGCGGCTGGCCGGCTCACCTGCGGCGATGGTCACCGTCTTCCGGCCCACTCCGCTGCCAGGCGACCGGATGTCGTATGTGAAGCAGGTCGAGGGCGTCGACTCCCGGCTGACGCTGCTGTTTTTCCTCGAGCGGGACCCCCGCGACGGCTGGGCGGAGCACTTCGCCGGTCTGGGGCAGGAGGTCGCGGAGTCGGGGCTGGGGCGGGTGGAGCTGGTGGCGCCGTTCCTCCCGACCGTCCCGGGGACGGACCGGTACGTGGCCGAATTGCGCTGAGGCCCGCTCACCCGGAGTGGGCGTGGCCGAGCCCCCTCGGCCGGGACGGCGATCCAGTCGAGAGGGCTCGTATCTGCGGGGTGCGGATCGTGACGGTCAGGTCACGCCACGTCGAACGCGCCACCGGCGACGTCCGACACAAAGCGGCCCCAGGAGGCGTTGTCGAACGTCAGGCGCGGTCCATCGGGGTTCTTGGAGTCGCGCACCGCGATGGCTGCGGTGGTGGGAACGGCGATTTCCACACAGGCGCCATTGCCACCGGAGTATGAGGACTTGGTCCAGGAGAACGCGGAATTCGGCTGCACGGCCATGTTCACTCCAACTCACTCTGAGTTACCGCGGATTCGGTACTGATGACGCTACGCGCCAACATCACGAGCCGCAGGGGCCGTTCACCCGTCCGAATGGCATATTCCTTGATCTCTTTTCATGAGTCGGAAGCCGGGTGTACCGTGCCGGCCCATTCTCCGGAACCCCGGGTCCTGCCCCTTTCCGCACGGTACGTCCGCGCCCTGTGATGCCCTGGCCTTACCCCACGGCATCCGCATGGGATTTCGCCGCGGCGGCGATGAACTCCCGGCTCGCCTCCGCGCTCAACGCCTGGGCGCGCAAATGCTCGTACATGATCGTGTACTTGTTTACATCGTTGGTCTTCTCCAGATAGAGGTCGCTGGTGACGCCCTCGATGTAGACCACGCTGGAATCGGAGGCGTCGTCGAATTCCAGGATGGAGAACGTTCCTGACATTCCGGCGTGCGCCCCGGTGTTGTACGGAAGAACCTGCACCGTCACATGCGGCAGATTGCTCACGTCGACGAGGTGGTCGAGCTGTTCGCGCATGATCAGGTGGCTGCCGACCACCCGCCGCAGCGCGCTCTCGTCCAGCACCACCCACAGTCGCAGCGGGCGCTCGGGGTCGTTGACCCGCTCCTGGCGGCGCATCCGGACCTGGATCCGCTTCTCCAGGTGGTCCGGCGCGAGTTCGGGGACCGTGCCGGGGATGACCGCCTCGGCGTAGCCGGGCGTCTGCAACAGGCCGGGCACCAGGAGGGACTCGTAGATCCGCAGCGAGGCGGCCTCGGTCTCCAGGCCGATGTAGACGCTGTACGGGATGTCGCCGAAGGCATGCCACCAGCCCTGCTGGCGAGAATCCTTCGCCATCTGCATCAGCGAATCGACGATGCGGTGGTCATCCACCTCGTAGACCGCGCACAGGTCGCGGACGTCGCGCTGGCTGATGCTGCGGCGGCCGTTCTCCAGCCTGCTGATCTTCGACTGGGAGACCAGCAGTTTCTCGGCCACCTCTTCCGCCGTCATGCTCTTGAGCTCTCGGAGCCTGCGCAGCTCCTGGCCCAACCGGCGTCGCCTGACGGTGGGATTGACACTGGACGCCACGGGACGTGCACCTCCGGCTCCGTGCTGCTGTTGTTTCCTCTTCAGCAGCCTGCCACTCCGGGGTCACGCCGCGCAGTGAAACGCACACAGAAGGCGAGGGTGTGGTAAGCGCGGGGCGGTGGTCCGGCCATCGTCCAGAACGGCCGGACCACCACCCCGCGCCCCGTGCTGCGGCTCCCGAACGGCCCTGTGGGGGCGCTGGTGCGAGTGGTGCGAGTGGTGCGGTTGCGGTGCGGTGGTGGTGCAGAGGGTGCCGTACGCGGGCGGTGAGGACCGCGCGCGGCGTCGTACGCCGTGCCCCGGTGGTGCGGGGCGCGCCGTAAGCGCGCACGTGTGGTGCGGAGGGGGTGTGCGTCGCGTAGGACGCGCCTTACGGCGTCAGCGGGCGCCCACCCGAGCCATCCTTCCGTGGCCGTGCCGCGATTGACCCGGCGCGCCGGCCGGATCCGCCGCGGTGCGGGACGCCGGTTGCCGTACGGCTCCGGCGCTGGCGGCCTGCGGTCGCCGGGACGGGGCCCCGACGCCGTTCTGCACATCCATGACGGCGTGTGCGACCAGCCCGCCCATCGGGTCGTGTCGGATCAGATCCCGGAGGCGGGAGCGCGATGACCGCCCCTCGTTCCCGGGGTAGAGGTGCTTGCCGAGTCCGACCGCATGGGCCAGCGCGGCGAGTGCCGCGGTCCGCGGGTCCGGGGGTACGCCGGTGCGGATCGCGCTGTCCAGCCGGGCCCTGATTTCCCGGCTGATGGCCGTCTCCGTCGCCTGGTAGCGCGTCGTCGGCAGCACCCCGCACATCTGACCCGCCACGGCATGCACCATGCCGCACCGTTCGAGATGCGTGAGGTACGTCTGGCGCAGCCCCAGCCGGGGCCCGCCGATCCAGTGGACCGCGCGCACCGGACTGCCGCGTCGGCGCAGCAGTTCGAGCGCTGAGTCCAGAGTTGGATCTCCTGTCGGCCGTGCCATCACCACGGCGATACGATCCCCGTCTGGGGCTATCCGTCCTGCCAGAGCCAGCTCTACCAGCTGGGCCCCGGCCAGGCCGAGGTCGAGCGACTGCGGCTGCGCTGTGGTGCCCGTCGTCGGGTCCAAAGCGAGCAGCAGAAGCTCCTCCGGAATTGTTCTGCGGCTCCTGCCCATCCATGCCTCCCCGCGTGGATGAATGACAGGGTGACCCCTCTCACATTCATCTGTCGAGGGTGCGTGGGGGGTTCGGTATGGAACCGGTAGGTATGTCGTTCTCGTCTTGCACGTCGGCGACATCTATCTGTGGCGCGTGGCGCGTCCTTGCGCGCGTGGCGGCGGGTTGACGTGACACGGACACAGCAGACTTGGGAACACAGGTCCAGGCAGGACAGTGCGACGAATGAAGGAGACATCGGTGGCGGGCGAGTCCCCCGACAAGTCGGACAAGAAGCAGTCGTCGGGGGAGACGACGCGGAGCGAACGCGATCCGCGCCTGTCTGCCTTCCGAGGGGAGCCGGAGGAGCCGGCGAAGAATTCGGACGCCGGGGAGACGGGTGAGGGTTCCGAAGCCTCCGAAGTCTCCGGGGAGTCCGAGAAGGGCGGGGCGCCGGTCTCCGGGAAGCCGGGGGCGTCCGGGGTCACCAAGACCGCCGGTGCGCGTCAGAAGGGCGCCGGTGGCGACGCGGGCGACGCGGAGGACACCGACGGCCGCCTGCGGGACGCGGTGGCGGCCTGGACCGCGGGGAAGAGCGGCGGGGACGCCGACGGGTCCGCGGAGAAGGGTGCCGCTGAGGACGCGGGTGACGGCTCCGGCGGGGACGCCGGCGCGGACGCTGAGGGGTCCGCCGGTGGAGACGGCGAGGGATCGGGCGGGGGCTCCGGGAAGTCCGGTGCACCGTCCGCCAAGTCGCCCTCGAAGGCGTCCTCCAAGGCACCTGCCGAGGCATCGGCCCAGGCGCCTGGCAAGGGGGCGTCCAAGCCTTCGTCCAAGGCCTCGGCCAAGGGCGCCGCTGCAAAGGCGGGAGCGAAGCCGAAGCCGGAGTCGGAGTCGGAATCGAAGCCGGAGCCGAAGTCGGCGGCGAAGGCGGAGGTGAAGGCTGCGGCCAAGGCCGAGGTCAAGGCCGAGGTCAAGGCCGAGGTCAAGGCCGAGGTCAAGGCCGAGGCGGCGGGGGCTGACGCCGAGGTGGCGGATCGGCCGGCGTCCGAGGCCGGCGGCAAGGCCGACTCCCGGCCCGAGTCCAAGGTCGACCAGGCGACCGCGGTGTTCAAGACCATCGGCCAGCAGAAGGGCAAGCCCGCCAAGGAGGGCGACGCCAAGGGTGCCGGCCCGCGTGATGCCGAGGGCGACGCGGAGGACGGCACCGAGGGCGAGGAGTCCGCGGTCGACGAGGCGACCCGAGTGTTCGCCATCGCGAAGACCAAGGGGAGTGGGGACGCGGCGGAGGCCGTCGACCAGGCGACCACCACCTTCAAGATCAACCCGCCCGCCCGGAGCGCGTCCCCGGCCCAGGGCAAGGGCGAGAAGAAGCCCGAGAAGAACCACGAGGAGAAGGAAGAGAAGGAAGAGAAGGGCGGGCAGAAGCCGGGGACGGCGGAGGGCGAGCCGAAGGGCAAGCCGGCCGCCGAGTCGGACGGCAAGAAGGACGGGAGCAAGGCCGAGCAGAAGTCCGCGACGGCGGAGAAGGGGTCCGGCGAGAAGCCCGAGTCCGACGGCCCGTCCGACGGCCGGTCCGGCGGCTCGGCCAAGGGCGCGCCCAAGGCGACGCCTGCCGCCAAGTCCGACGCGAAGTCCGACGCGAAGTCCGACGCCAAGCCCGACGCCAAGCCCGACGGGACGGCTGACGAGAAGTCCGCCGCTCCTTCCGACGGCAAGGCCCACGGCAAGTCCGATGCCAAGTCCTCAGCGGCGTCCGACGCGAAGTCGGGTGGTAAGCCCGGCGGCACGTCCGGTGGCAAGGACACCCCCGGGGCCGAGCGCGACTCCGAGCGGACCAGCCAGTTCGTCGCACTGAAGTCGGCGGACGATGGGTCGGCGGGCAAGTCGCTCGGCAAGACGGCGCCCAGGACGCCGGTGGGCAAGACCGCGGAGAAGTCCGGGGACAAGACCCCCGACAAGGCCGCGGAGAAGCCCGGAGGCAAGGCCGGGGACAAGGGCGGCGACAAGGCTGCCGGCACGTCCACGGGCAAGCCCACCGACAAGGCCGCGGACAAGACCGCGGGCAAGGCGGCCGGTCAGGCCGCCGGTGCCGGTGCGCTGCCGCCCGCCGCCTCAGCCAAGGCGGCCGGATCGGCGCGTACCGGTGCCGTGCCGCCCGCGACCGACGCCCGTAAGGGCGCCACGGACGGGGCCGGATCCGCCGAGCTGCCCGAGTCGGAGCGCACCAAGCAGCAGCCGCTGCCTCCGCTGGACCTGCTGGCCGAGCTCACCAACACCCCGCCGCCGCCCGAGACCCCGCTGCGCACGGTCGTCCGCCGGTTCAAGATCTGGACCCCGCTGGCGGTGCTGCTGGCGATCATCTTCGTGGTCGCCCAGGCGGTGCGCCCGCTGCCCACCCCGACGGTCGTCCTCGGCGACGCCAAGTCCTCGTTCACCTTCGAAGGCAGCAAGCTCTCCATCCCGTGGCCCGAGCACGGGCAGGCGGCGGTCACGGTCGTGGGCTCCGGTGACCTGGGGGCGTTCGGCGCGCAGAAGCCGGTGCCGACCGCGAGCGTCGCCAAGATCATGACGGCCTACGTCATCCTCAGGGACCATCCGCTCAAGAAGGACGACAAGGGCCCGCAGATCGAGGTCGACGCCAAGGCGGTGACCGAGGGCGGATCCCAAGACGAGTCGCGGATCGAGGGGCTCAGGGCGGGACAGAAGTTCAGCCAGCAGGACATGCTGAAGATGCTGATGATCCCGTCCGGCAACAACATCGCCCGGCTGCTGGCCCGTTGGGACACCCAGTCCGCCAACGAGGGGGCGTTCGTCAAGAAGATGAACGACGCCGCCAAGGACCTGGGCATGAAGAACACCACCTACACCGACCCCAGCGGCCTGGACCCCAAGACCGTGAGCACCGCGGTCGACCAGCTCAAGCTGGCCGAGGCCGTCATGAAGTTCGACGCCTTCCGGCCGATCGTCGCCATGCCCAACGCCGATATCCAGGGCCTGCCGAAGCGGATCAACAACAACAACGACGACCTGCTGCTGGCCGGCCTGAGCATCAAGGGCATCAAGACCGGCTCCAGCACGGCGGCCGGTGGCACGCTGTCCTGGGCGGCCTACAAGACCGTGGACGGCAAGGACCGCCTGATCCTCGGCACGATGATGGACCAGCACTTCAAGGGCCTGGACCCCAACGCCTCCAACAGCCTCACCATGGTCAAGAACAACAGCAAGAAGGTCATCGAAGCCGTACGCAACGCGCTGACCTCGGCCACGGCGGTGGAGAAGGGGCAGGTCGTCGGCTATGTCGACGACGGCCTGGGCGGGCAGACGCCGGTCGTCGCCACCAAGGACCTGAAGGCGGTCGGAGTCGCGGGCCAGAAGCTGACGTTGAGCATCGGCGACGGCGGCAAGGCCGTCCCGCACACGGCGAAGGCCGGCACCACGGTCGGGGTGCTGACCGTCGGCAGCGGGCAGCGGGCCCAGACGGTGCCGGTGGCGCTGAAGGACGACCTCGTCGAGCCGACCTTCGGTGCGAAGCTGACCCGCCTCGGGTGAGCCGGCCGGGGCTCCGGGCGGGTGGCGCCGCCACCGTCCGGAGCCCCGGTCACCCCCGCCGTGCGCCCGCCGCGCACGCGCCCCGGGGGCGGTCGCCCGCCCCACCCCGCGTCCCGTTCGTGACCGGAGCTCGTCATCGACGTAGCGCAAGCGCAGAAGACGTATGTGTCCGCCGTGACCGCCCGTGGCGCGTGGGTGGCGCAGGGCGCGGTGGTGCTGGTGCCCTCCGGGCTGATGCTGTTCCTGGGGGCGTGGGGAATTCGCCGCCAGGACGCCATATGGCGGGACGAGGCCGTCACCTACGACATGGCGCACCGCAGCCTGGCCGGTCTGTGGCAGACGCTGCTGCACGCCGATGTCGTCCACGGCCTGTACTACGCGCTGATGCACCTCTGGTTCCGCCTCTACGACGCCACCCTCGGCGGCGCCCTCGGCGAGGTGATCGGCCTGCGGCTGCCGTCCGTGGTGGCCATGACCGCCGCCGCCGCGGGCGTCGCGCTGCTGGGGCAGCGCCTGGTGGGCCGGCGGGCCGGTCTGCTCGCGGGCCTCACCTTCGCGCTCATCCCGGTCGTCCAGCAGTACGCGCAGGAGGGGCGCTCCTACGCCGTGGTCTGCGCCCTGGTCGTGTGGGCCAGCCATCTCCTGGTACTGGCCGCCGCCCGCCCGCGCCGCTCGCTGTGGCGGGCTTATACGGGGCTGATGCTGGGCGCCTGCCTGCTGCACGAGTTCGCGTCGCTGGCGCTGCCCGCGCACGCCGCGGCGCTGGTCCTGGCCCGGCTGCCGCGCCCGGTGCTGCGTTCCTGGGCGCTGTCCTGCCTCACCGTACTGGCCGGGCTGGCCCCGCTGGCGGTCTTCAGCACCCGCCAGTCCGCACAGATCAGCTGGCTGATGTGGCCGGACCCGCTGCAGCTGCTGACCTTCGCGGTGCTCGCGGTGCTGGGGATCGCCTGCGCCCGCGTCCGGGTGCGGTCCCGCGGCCCGATCGGGCTGCGGGCGCTGGGCATCCCCCTGCTGCTGCTCCCCACGCTCCTGCTGCTGCTCCTCTCCCACGTCGAACCGGCCTACGTCGACCGCTACGTCCTCTACTACGTCGTCGGGTTCGCGCTGCTCGCCGGTGCCGCGCTGGCCCGGCTGCTGCGTCGGGACGGGGAGCCGGGCCCCGGCCGGGCCCGGCGGGTGCGCCGGGGCCTGGCGCTGGCGGGCGTGCTGGTCGCGCTGCTGCCGGTCGACGTCCATCTCCGCAGCCCCGACAGCCGGGTCGACGACGTGACCGCGGTCGCCCACGCGGTGCACGCGGTGGCCGAGCCGGGCGACGGTCTGCTGTTCATGCCGTCCCGCCGGCGGATCTGGCGGGCCACCCTGCCGCACGACTTCCGCGGTCTGCACGACCTCGCCCAGGACCGGAGCCCGCGGGCCTCGCACACCCTGTACGGCACCGAGCGCTCCGGCGACGCCATCCGCGCCCGGATGCTCACCGCCCGCCGGATCGTGGTGGCCGGTGACCCCGACGGCCAGCCCGTCGACGACAACGACCAGGAGATCGCCAAGCGGACCACCCTGCGCGACGCGTTCGAGGTCTGCAGCAGTACGCAGGTCCACGGCGCGCGGATCACGGTGTACGCCCGGCCGGGGGCGTGCGACGGGGACGGATAGCCGCGGGCGGGAGGGGTAGTGGCCCCGGCGGGCTGTTCCTGATGGCCCGTCAGATGTCGCCCCGGAGGGCGCCGTACGGGCGGCGGCGGGCGGGCCCGGCGGGGTGCGGGGGCTCAGAGCAGATCGGCGGCGGTGGCGTCGATGCCCAGGAGGTCGTCGAGCGCCCTCGCACCGTCCGGGGTGAGGCGGACCGCCCGGCCGGTGCCGATCCGGCGGACCCAGTGGCGGTCCAGGAGGCGGTCGCACAGGCGGGCGCCGGCCGCGCCCGCGAGGTGGGGGCGGCGTTCGGTCCAGTCGAGGCAGCCGCGGGCCTGCGGGCGGCGCCCGGTGCGCAGGGCGGCCGGGTCGATGCCAAGGCGGCCGGTGAGCCAGTCGCGGCCGGCGTCGGTGAGGGCGAAGCCGCCGTCCTGGTCGAGCAGCCCCCGGCCGGTCATCGCGTCGGTGAGGGCCACCCCGAGCCGGCCGGCGAGGTGGTCGTAGCAGGTCCGCCCGCGGGCGAGGGCCGCCGAGGCGCTGGCCGCGCGCAGCCCGCGCGGCGCGCTGGCCGGTGGGGCGAGGTGCGCGGTCAGCGATTCCAGCAGTTCGGCGATGCGGGGGCCGGCGAGCCGGACGTAGCGGTGGCGGCCCTGCCGGTACTCGCAGAGCAGTCCGCCCTCGGTCAGGCGGGTCAGGTGCTCGCTCGCCGTCGAGGGGGCGACCTGCGCGTACCCGGCGAGCTCGCCGAGGGTCCAGGCCCGGCCGTCCAGCAGCGCCAGGCAGAACGCGGCACGGGTGCGGTCCGCGAGCAGTCCTGCCAGCCGTGCGAGTTCGGTGCTGTACGCCGGAGTGGTCATGACTCCATTGTCCGCCGCGAGTCTTCGGCGCCTACCGAAGGGAGACATGCCTACGGTGCCGGTATGAGTAGCTCCCCGGAGTACGCCACCTTCCACTTCCATGCGCTGCACCACGCCGACCAGCCGCTGCTGCTCCCCAACGCCTGGGACGTCGCCTCGGCACTCGCGCTCGCCGGGGCCGGATTCGCGGCGGTCGGCACCACGAGCCTGGGCGTCGCCGCGGCCCACGGCTATCCGGACGGGCGGGCCCTGGCCGAGGCGCGGGACGCGACCATGGCGCTGGCGCTGCGCCTCAACGGGCGGCTGGCCTGCCCGTACACCGTCGACATCGAGGGCGGGTTCGGCGGCGATCCGGCGCAGGTCGCGGAACTGGCGGGCGAGTTGGCGGCGGCCGGGGCGGCCGGGCTCAACCTGGAGGACGGCCTGCCCGGCGGCGGGGGGCTGCAGGATCCGGTCCGGCAGGCCGAACTGATCGGCGCGGCGAAGGAGCGGGCGCCGGGGCTGTTCCTCAACGCCAGGATCGACACCCACTGGCAGGTGGACACCCCTCCGCCGCTGTCGGTGACGCTCGCCCGTGCCGAGAGCTATCTGGCGGCCGGTGCGGACGGGGTGTTCGTACCGGGCGTGGTCGCCGATGAGGACATCGCGGTGCTGGTCGCCGAGGTGCCGGCGCCGTTGAACATCCTCTTTGCACCGGGGCGGCACACCGTGGCCCGGCTGGCGGAGCTGGGGGTGCGCCGGGTCAGCACCGGCTCGCTGCTGTTCCGCACCGCGCTACAGGCCGCCCTCGGGGCGGCGGAGGCCCTGCGCGCCGGGACGGAGCCGCCGGATGTGACCGGTACGGGCGGTGCGGTGCTGGGGTACGAGGACGTACAGCGGCTGGTGGGGGAGTAGCGCGCGGGTCGGCCGGGGCGGGGGTCGGCCGAGGCAGGGGCGGGCCGAGGGCGCGGGCGGTGCGGGCCTGGTGGCGCCGAGGATCCGGCACGCCCGCCCCGGTACGGGCCTGGTGGCGCGGACGCGGCGCGGGCCCGGCGCGGAGCCGGCGGTTCGGACCCGGTGGCGCGGAGCCGGCGGTTCGGAGCCGGCGGTTCAGACCTGCCGGCTGCGGCTGTCCTGGAGACGGCGGCGCACCGCGACGACGGCACCGGCGAGGCCCAGCGCTCCGGCGCCGCCGATGAGTCCCGCCTTGGGCAGGTGGCCGGCCTTCTCGGCCAGCCCGGCCAGCCCGTTGTCGGGCAGCATGATCGACGTCCGGCTCTCCGTCGGCGCGGTGGAATCGGCGGCGAAGGCGGCGCCTGCGGGAAGCAGCAGGACGGCCAGCGCGCCGGTCGCGACGGCGGCGGTACGGATCACGGAGCGGCTCTGGGCCCGCATGGGTACTCCTCGTCGGGGGCGGCTCGGGCCGCCAAGGGGCGCGGTACGGCACAGCAGAGTACGGAGCGTCCTTAACGGCCACCCGTACGTTGTGTAACAGTCAGCAAGATCCTTGGAGTCGGTCCTGTGACAGGACACTCGACCGGGTGGCTCCCCGCACTCCCGTTCGCCCCCTGCGGCGGTGTGCCGCCCCCGGGAGGCGGCGCTCACCAGTCGATGTCGTCCGGCGGCTCCTCGATGTCGTCCGGCGGCTCCGGCGGCGCCTGGTCGGATCCGGAACCGGCGCCGGCGGCGTCGCCGCCGTCCGTCGTGCCCCGCCCCGCCAGGACCTCCAGAATCGGCTGCCCGTATTTGGCGAGCTTGTTCTCGCCGACGCCGTTGATGCCGCCCAGTCCGTCGAGCGAGGCCGGGCGCAGCACGGCGATCTCCCGCAGGGTGGCGTCGTGGAAGATCACATACGCGGGCACGCCCTGCTCCTTGGCCGTACGCCCCCGCCAGTCGCGCAGCGCCTCGAAGACCGGCAGCGCCTCCTCGGGCAGGTCCACCGGTGCCCGCTTGGCCTTGGCCCGGGCCGCCCGCGCGGCCTTCTCCGGCTCGCGCCGCATCGGCACCTGCCGGTCGCCGCGCAGCACCCCGCCGCTGGCCTCGGTGAGCACCAGCGTGCCGTAGTCACCCTCGACGGCGAGCAGCCCCTGCGCCAGCAACTGCCGTACCACGCCGCGCCATTCGGCCTCCCGGAGGTCGGCGCCGATCCCGAAGACGCTCAGCGCGTCGTGGTCGAACTGGATGACCTTCGCGGTCTTCTTGCCCAGCAGGATGTCGATGATCTGCCCCGCGCCGAACTTCTGGCCCCGCTCGCGCTGCAGCCGCACGACCGTCGACAGCAGCTTCTGCGCGGGGACCGTGGCGTCCCAGGTCTGTGGGGGCGCCAGGCAGGTGTCGCAGTTGCCGCAGGCGCCGCTCTCCTGGCCGAAGTAGGCCAGCAGCCGGACCCGGCGGCACTCGACCGTCTCGCACAGCGCCAGCATCGCGTCGAGGTGGGCCGACAGCCGCCGCCGGTGTGCGTCATCGCCCTCGGACCCGTCGATCAGCTTGCGCTGCTGCACCACGTCCTGCAGGCCGTACGCCAGCCAGGCCGTCGACGGCTGGCCGTCCCGGCCGGCGCGCCCGGTCTCCTGGTAGTAGCCCTCCACCGACTTGGGCAGGTCCAGATGCGCCACGAACCGGACGTCCGGCTTGTCGATGCCCATGCCGAACGCGATGGTGGCGACCACCACCAGCCCGTCCTCGCGCAGGAAGCGGGCCTGATGCTCGGCGCGCGTACGGGGATCCAGGCCCGCGTGGTACGGCACCGCCGCGATGCCGTTCTCCACCAGGAACTGTGCGGTCTTCTCCACCGAGGCCCGCGACAGGCAGTAGATGATGCCGGCGTCGCCGGCGTGCTCCTCCCGCAGCAGCTCCAGCAGCTGCCGCTTGGGCTCGTTCTTCGCCGCGATCCGGTACTGGATGTTCGGCCGGTCGAAGCTGGCGACGAAGTGCCGGGCCTCCGCCATCCGCAGCCGGGTGGTGATCTCGGTGTGGGTGGCCTCGGTGGCGGTGGCGGTCAGTGCGATCCGCGGCACCTCGGGCCACCGCTCGTGCAGCATCGACAGCGCCAGGTAGTCGGGCCGGAAGTCGTGGCCCCACTGGGCCACACAGTGCGCCTCGTCGATCGCGAACAGGGAGATCTTGCCCCGGTCCAGCAGGCTCAGCGTCTGCTCCACCCGCAGCCGCTCCGGCGCCAGGTACAGCAGGTCCAGCTCGCCCGCCAGGAACTCCGCCTCGACCAGCCGCCGCTCCTCGATGTCCTGCGTCGAATTGAGGAATCCGGCCCGCACCCCCAGCGCCCGCAGGGCGTCGACCTGGTCCTGCATCAAGGCGATCAGCGGGGAGACCACCACCCCCACACCGCCTCTGACCAGCGCGGGAATCTGGTAGCACAGGGATTTGCCGCCGCCGGTCGGCATCAGCACCACGGCGTCCCCGCCGCCTATGACGTGCTCGATGATCTCCTGCTGACTGCCGCGGAAGGCCTCGTATCCGAACACCCGGCGCAGCACCTGCACCGCCTCGCCCGCCTCGGGGCCGCCTTCCACGTTCATGTCCTCGACCACTTCCACGTCTGCCTGAGCCATTCCTGAAGCCTACGAGTTCCGCGGCACCGGCCGCCGGGGCCTGTGGACAACGGTGGTGAGACGGCCGGAACGCGCGCTGGGCCGAATGGGTGTCCTCGTGTCAAGGCGGTTGTCCACAGGTAACCCGTCTGGGTTACTTGAGGAGCCTCGTCGGTGGGCCGTCCATCCCCCTCGGGCTTTGGTAGTCGGCCCGCCCGCCCGCCTGGAGTGCGTGGGGCGAAGAGCACGGCCGGCAGCGCGGCGGCCCCCTGTGCACCCGCCAGGTGTGACCGGGCCGTGGGTGCGCCCCGGTGCCGTTCTCCCGTACGGCCGACTGCTGCCAGCGCCCGGCTTCCCGTGTCCGTACCGCGTCCGTCGCGGTCCGTCACCGGTGGATCCGGGCTACCGCAGACAGCAGGAGGACTTGCATGTCCACAACACCCCAACCGATCGCTCTCGGCCAGCAGGCGCAGCTCCAGCCCGGCGTCGGGCCGGTGCTGCTCGCCACGGTGCCGAACTCCGGGCCCACCACGGGCGGCAACACGGTGACGCTCGTCGGGCTGGGCCTGGCCGGCACCACCACGGTGCTGTTCGGGGGCACCCCGGCCACCATCGTCGGCCAGGACCCGGTCGGGCTGACCGTACTGGTGCTCGCCCCGGCCCACGCCGCGGGAGCCGTACAGGTCACCGCGACCAACGCGGCGGGCACCTCGAACCCGGTGACGTACGTCTATGTGACGCCGCCCCCGACGGTCACCGTCCCGGTGACGCCGGCCTCCGCCGCGGTCGGTGCGGCCTTCTCGATCGCCGGTACCAACCTGACCGGGGCGACCGTGCTGTTCGGCGGCACTCCGGCCACCGGGGTCACCGTCAACGTCGGCGGCACGGCCCTCACCGGGATCGTCCCGCCGGGCACCGTCGGCTCCACTGTCACGGTGACCGTCCAGACCCCGAGCGGCACTGCGAACGCCGGAACCTTCACCTACCTGTGAGGTGAGCGGGCGCTCTCCCGGACGACGGCCCGGGCCCGGGACGCCGGGCCCCGACGGCGGCGGGATGTCCCGCCGGACGGACCCGGCCGACCGGCCCGGCGCCGCCCGCCGGGGGAGCGCAGTACGACCGCGGTCCGGCCCCCGTCCGCTTCACGGGCGGGGACCGGACCCCGGCCGTGGAACCCGGCCGGCCGCCGGCGCGGCGGCGGAGCCCGGGGGCAGATAGCGCCGTACGGCCTCCGGCGAGGGGCGTTCGGCGACCTCACACAGCACGGACAGCCCGAGCCCGGCGTCCGCCATCCAGGTCAGCCCGGTGTAGCGCAGGTCGTGCCGGAGCAGGTACGCATGGCCGAGGCCGACCACGACCTCGTCCCAGTCGGTCGCCTCGCGCAGCACCGCGGTGGAGAACCGGCGCCGGGACGGCCCGGTGAACAGCCGCTCCTGCGGGGCGTGCCGCGCCGCTTCCAGCCGCCCGGCCACCAGCATCCGCGCCGCGGGCCGCAGCGGGACCGCGCGCAGGCTCCTGCCCCGGCAAACGTAGTCCGCCAGGCCGCCCGGCTCGGACACCGTGCGGTGGCGCACCTGCCACGTCCAGGTGGCCGGGTCGATGTCCTGGGCGCGCAGGCCGGACACCTCGCCGAAGCGGGTGCCCGTCCACGCCGCGAAGCGCACGATGTCCCCCCAGCCCTCGTGCCCGTCGAAGGAGTGCTCGACGAGCGTGGCCGCCAGGCGGTCGAGCGCCTCGGGACCGGGCAGGGCCAGCGACCGCGGCGAGCTGCGCTCGAGCTGCGCCCGCTGGAACTCCTGCTGCCAGCCCGCCACCCGTGCCGGGTTGGCGTCCAGCACGCCGTCGCGCACGGCCTGTTCGAGGACGCGCACCAGGACGGCGAGGCTGTTCTTCACCGTTGACAGGCCGCACTCGTCGGCGATCCAGCAGTGCAGCGCGCGGTTGACGGTCCGTCGGTTCATCTTCCGTACGAGGATGTGCCCGATGCTGGGCAGGACGCGGAGCCGCCAGCCGGCCTGGTAGGGCGACATGGTCAGGGGCTCCAGCCCGTGTATCGCGGCTGACCACCGCCACTCCCCGTACTCGGCGAGGGACATCGTGTGGGTGTCGACCGCCGAGGAAGACCGGCACACGGAATCAAACGTCATTCTCGAATAACCCTTGTCTGCGGGGAGTTATTATTGTCCGGTGGCGGTGGCGATGGCGCGATTCACTCGTGCGCGCGAAACCGGTCGGGTGTCGGCGGTCACTTCAATAGGGCATGCTATGCGGCGTAGTTGGCCGGAGTGCCGTGGACGGCCGGTCAAACACTGTCTACTCGCGTCTCTCCAGCCCCAGTTGTGGCATCCGTAGAGGAATGTCGAGCGATGGGCTCGCGGTGCAACACGGCGCCATTTCGCGGCGTGCTGGGAGAAGTGGGCGAGCCGGCGCTTCAGTGGTCATGAGCGAATTAAAAGCATCGACCAATGCCACAGCGCAAGTTGGTACGAGTTTCCGGATTTCGCGCTGCTCCGAACGGGTGGCCTTATCGGTTGACTGTTGTAGCTCGTCTATGTCGCATGGATTACTGGTCGCATCCAACCGGTGGGCCGCCCACCCTCTCCGGGGAGCGGCATCTGGCCTACTCGTTGGCCCGGCCCCGTGCCTGGTTGCGGTCAGACCGTGATGCCGTATGGGCGTCCCCGGTGGAGGGCTTTGGATCCGTCAGCCGGTGCCGGATTTCTTCGGCACCGGCTGATCGGCCCCCGCCGTTCGATCGAGGGGGCGTCATGCGAACGACATCCGCCAGCCGCTGGGACAGTGGCCCACGTGCCCAGGTCCCCGCCCGCAGTGCCGCCCCGTACGGCACCCGGCCCGGCACGCCGGTGCCAGCCGGCCCCGGACCCCGCCGCGGCTGACCACCAACGTCGCGGCCGTCGCCCCCGGCGTCCGTGACCCGCGATGACCGCCCCGTCCGGCGTGCTCCCCCCGCAGCGCCCCCGCTCTTCACCCGCTGCCGAGCACGGCCCCCACGTTGGCGCCGCGCCTGCCGGACACGGCACCCCCACCCCCTCACCCCCCCTCGCAGGCCCCTCACGGCTGCCGCTCCGCGGTGACCTCCTCGCAGGTTCCCCCGCCGCACATCCGAATCCGGATCAGCCGGAAAACCGGCTGCGATCAGAAACCCCGTGACTCAACACCGGAGTGCAGCATGGCGCGAAGAAGCATCGTGATTCTCGTCGACGAACCGGACGGAAAGGCTCTCCCGCAGAACTCCCGGGAGGACGTCCGAGACCCGGTCCGACTCGTGCGCGGCAATGGCTACGAGCGTTTCGAATTCTACGGCGAATACGCCGAGTTGGACGGCGAGCAGGTCCCCGTCTATCGCTGGCATTACCGCACCTCCATCGCCGAGTAGGCGCCGTGCGGTCCCGAGAAGAGAACAGTTCGCAGAGGAGCTGGAACATGATGATCCTCGTGATGGACGGAGTCCTGTCGTGAACCGAGAAGCCGATAATCCCGAAGAGTTCGAATCCGGCCGGGACGCCGTCGTGACCGGCGTCGGATTCTGTCTGCCCGGCCAGGAGAAGCCGGTCTTCACCGCCGAGGAAGCGTGGGACGTCGCCGCCAACGGACGGTCCTGCCTTCGGTACGACGAGGTCTATTACGGCTCCGTCGGCCTGACCCAGGAGATGTTCGACGAGCGCTTCCCGGACCTCCCCCCGTTCTTCTCGCGGCATTACACCACGGCCCACAGATACGGCCTGGTGTCGCTCTCCGAGGCCTGTGCGGACGCCGGGCTGAACTACCGGGACGGGGCGCTCGGCGAAGCGGCGATCCTGGTGGGCCGCGGCGGTGTGGACGCCAGCATCGACAGCTACCTCTCGGTGCTCCGGGCCGACCCCGACACCACCACCGCCCCCGAGGCGATGGAGCTGTTCGTCGCCGCCCAGCAGGCCGTGACACCCTCCGACGTCGCCCTGGTGCAGGGCGCGCTGACCCGCTCCAACGGCCCCTGCTACACCGTCTCGTGCGGCTGTGCCTCGTCCGCCGTGCAGATCGGCACCGCCCGACGGATGATCGCCCAGGGCGAGGTGGACATCGCCGTCGTCACCGGCGTCGACGTCTTCAACGTCCAGCTCATCCAGAACATCCAACGGCTGCTGCACGGCGCCCAGCAGACCTACGACGCGCTGCGCACCCCCGACATGCCGGAGCTGGTGCCGTCCTTCCTGTCCCTGATGCGGCCCTACGACCGGCGGGCCGACTGCATCAACCACGGCGAGGGCTCGGCCACCGTGATCATCGAGAGCCGGGAGCACGCCGTCCGCCGCGGCGCGCACCTCTACGGCCAGGTGCTCTCCACCGCCATGACCCGGGACGGGCTGGCCAACCCCCTCGCGTGCGAGGACACCGGCAGCGAACTGGTCTCCGCGGTCCGGCGCTGCCTCGGCGACCGCTGGGACCTGGCCGACGTGCCCTATGTGCACGGCGGCAGCGACGGCAACCTCGTCGTCACCACCTTCGAGTCCAACGCCATCCGGGAGCTCTACGGCCCCGACCGGCGGCCGCTGATGACGTCCCAGGAGGGCTGCTTCGGCCACAACGGCGCCCCGGCCGGCTGTGTGGGCGTCGCGCTGACGCTGATGATGCTGGAGCGGGGGGAGGTCTGCCCCACGGCCAACTGCGAGGACCCCGCCGACGGGCTGTCCTTCGACCCCGTCCCCGGCGTGCGCACCCGCCCGCTCGACTTCGACTACGCGCTGACCTTCAACTACCAGGTCGGCGGAGTGAAGAACGCCATCCTCCTCGGCAGCACGCACGCCGTGTGACCCGGCCGGACCACGCCTACGTACGGAGACCCGATGAGCAACCACTCACTCGATCCGGCCGCCGCGCCGCACCCCGACCCCCGCACCTGCGAGCCCGTCGCCGTGATCGGCATGGGGTGCCGGCTGCCCGGAGACACCCATTCCCCCGCCGCCCTGTGGCGGCTGCTGGCCGAGGCCCGGGACGCGGTCGGCGACCTGCCCGAAGAGCGCCGGCGCCTCATCCCCGGGGGCTCCCCGGGCCGCGGCGACCCCGCGGCGACGGCCCCCCGCCAGGGCGGCTACCTGCGCGAGGTGGCCGGCTTCGACGCCGCCTTCTTCGGCGTCGCCGGCCGCGAGGCCGACGTCCTGGACCCCCAGCACCGGCTCCTGATGGAGGTCACCTGGGAGGCCCTGGAGCACGCCGGCCTCCCGCCGGAGCGGATGCACGACACCCCCACCGCCGTCTTCACCGGGATCAGCTACGGCGACTACATGGACCACCTGGCCGGTGCGCCCCAGGAGTTGGAGGGGTCGATCCTGACCAACGGCCACTGCGTGGCGGCCGGCCGGATCTCCTACCTACTGGGGCTGCACGGGCCGTGCGTGGCACTGGACACCGCCTGCTCCTCCTCGCTGGTGGCCGTGCACATGGCGGCCCAGGCGCTGAAGGCCGGGGAGTGCGAGGTGGCGCTGGCCGGCGGGGTCACCCTGACCTTCCACCCGCGGATCACCCGCTCCTTCGCCCGGATGGGCATGCTCTCCTCCAGCGGGCGCTGCCGGAGCTTCGACGCCGGCGCCGACGGGTTCGTACGGGGCGAGGGCTGCGGCGTCGTGGTCCTCAAGCGCCTGGACGACGCGCTGCGGGAGGGCGACCGGGTCCTGGCGGTGCTGCGCGGCTCGGCGACGAACCAGGACGGTTCCTCCGACGGGCTGGCCGCGCCCTCGGCGGACGCCCAACGGGCCCTGTACCGCGAGGCGCTGGCCCGCTCGGGGGTCGACCCCCGGGACGTCGGCATGATCGAGACCCATGGCACCGGCACACCGGTCGGCGACCCGATCGAGTTCGCCGGCCTCGCCGACGTCTACGGTGACGGACCGGGCCACTGCGCGCTGACATCGGTGAAGACGAACCTGGGGCACCTGGAGCCGGCCGCCGGGATCACCGGAATGATCAAGACCGTGCTGTGCCTGCAGCGCGGTGCGATCCCGGCGAACCTGCACTTCCAGCGCTGGAACCCGGCCATCAGGGCGGAGGACACCCGCTTCTTCGTTCCCACCGAGCTGACCTCGTGGCCGCTGGCCACCCCGGCCCGGCTGGCCGCGGTGTCCTCCTTCGGCTTCTCCGGGACCAACGTCCACGTCGTGCTGGAGCAGGCCCCGCAGGCACCGGCCCCCCGCCGCGCCGAGCGCGCGGGGGTCGGTGCCGCCCCCGACGTCTTCCTGGTGGGGGCCGGCTCCCCGGACGTGCTGCCCGCCGCGGCCGGCCAGCTCGCGGACTGGGTGGACCGCGGCGAGGGCGCCAACGTCCCGCTGCGGGACCTCGCTCACACCCTGGCCCTGCGGCGCTGCGCCGGCCGCGGCCGGCTGGGGCTGGTGGCCTCCGGGCGCCGCGAACTCATCGGCGCGCTACGGGCGTTCGCCGAGGGGCAGCAGCACCCGGCGGTGGCGGTCGGCGCGGTCGGCGCGGCGGTGCAGCGCCAGCCGGTGTGGGTCTTCTCCGGCCACGGCTCCCAGTGGCCGGGGATGGGCCGCGGCCTGCTGCGCACCGAACCGGCCTTCCTCGACGCGCTGACCGAGGCCGACGAACTCATCCGGGCGCAGAGCGAGGTGGCGGTGCTGGACCTGCTGCGCGGTGGCAGACCCGTCCAGGGCTGCGGCACCGTGCAGCCGGTGCTGTTCGCGCTGCAGATCGCGCTGGCCGCCACCTGGCGCTCGTACGGGATCGAACCCGCCGCGGTGATCGGGCACTCCATGGGCGAGGTCGCGGCGGCGGTGGTCGCCGGCGCGCTGTCCCTGGCCGACGGCGTCAAGGTGATCTGCCGCCGCTCCGGCCTGCTCAGCGACATCGCCGGCACCGGCAGCATGCTGAGCGTGGGGATGAGCGCCGCCGCGGTGCGCGAGGAGCTTGCCGACAGCGCGGTCGACACCGTGTCGGTCGCCGTGCTGTCCTCGCCCGACTCGACGGTGGTGGCCGGGCGGACCGCTGAGGTGAGCCGGCTGGCGGCCGCCTGGGAGGCCCGTAACATCCCGGTCTTCCCGATCGCGGTGGACGTCGCCTCGCACTGCCCGCTGGTCGACCCGGTCCTGCCGGCGCTGCGCCGGGCGCTGGCCGACCTCACCCCCCGGCCGACCAAGGTGCCGTTCCACTCGACCGTCGTGGACGCCGGCAGCACACCGGCCTTCGACGCCGACTACTGGTGCGACAACCTCCGCCGGCCGGTCCGGTTCGCCGAGGCGGTGGCCGCCGCGGCGGCCGACCGGCACCAGGTCTACCTGGAGATCTCCCCGCACCCGGTCGTCACCCACTCCGTGGAGCGGAGCCTGGACGGCCTGGTCGGCGCCCCCGTCGTGCTGCCCACCCTGCGCCGCGACGACGACGAACCGGCCGCGCTGCGCAGCCGGCTCGCCGCGCTGCACTGCGCCGGCGTGCCGGTGGACTGGGGCCGGCTCTACGACGGCGGCGCCCTGGTCGACGCCCCCACCCTCACCTTCGACCGCCGCCACCACTGGGCGGACGCCACCCGGCCCACGGAGGAGGCCGCCGTCGCCGCGGCCCCGCTGCCCGGCCGGCACACCGAGGTGCCCGGTGACCCCGTCCGGCACTGCTGGCGAGCCGACGCCGGCACCGGCGCGCTGCCCTGGCTCGACGACCACCGCGTGCACGGCAACCCGGTCCTGCCCGGGGCCGCGCACTGCGCCCTCGCCCTCGCCGCCGCCTGCGAGGTCTTCGGCGCGCAACCGGACGAAGTGGAGGTCACCGACGTCCACTTCGAGCAGCTGCTGCGGCTGGCGGCGCACACCGAGATCAGCACCGTCGTCACCATGACCGCCCCGGACCGGGCGCACTGCGAGATCCTGGCGCGGGACGCCGACGGCGCCTGGGAGCGGCAGTCCGACGCGGTGCTGCACCGGCTGAGCGTACGGCCCGAGGTCCGGGCGCGGTCCGTCGACGCACTGCGGGTGCGCCACCCCCTGCCGCTGGAGCCGGACGCGCTCTACCGGAGCCTGCGCAAGCGGGGCCTGGAGCACGGCCCGGCCTTCACCGGCGTCTTCGAGCTGCGCTCGGTTCGCCACCACGACAGCTACTTCGCCGCGGTGAAGCTGCCGCCGAAGGCCACCGACCCCGCACCGGGCCTGCCGGTCCACCCCGTGCTCCTCGACCTGTGCGCCCAGTTGGCGGTGGCGCCGCTGATGCACGAGGACGACCAGGCCCTGGTGCTGCCGGTGGGCATGCAGGCGGTGCGGGTCCTGGGTGACCCGGCGCGCGCCGCGTACTGCCACGCGCACATCAGCGAGAATGCGCCGGACACCGTGGTGGCGAACGTCCGCCTCCTGGACGCCGACGGCGCGGCGGTGCTCGCGGTCAACGGCGTGCGCTTCGCGCGCCGGGCCGTGCGCGGTGCGCCGGCGGCCGACGACTGGCTGTTGGAGGTCGGCTGGCAGCGTGCGCCCCGCGCGACCCCGGACGGCGGGCACGCCCCCGGCAGCTGGCTGGTCCTGGGCGAGGCGGACGGCTCGGCCCGGGTGCTGGCGTCCGCGCTGCGCAGCCGCTGCGCCCGTACCAGCGTCTGGGACGTGCCGCTGGACGAGACCACCCTGGACACCTTCCGCGAGGCCCTCACCGAGCGGCTGGCCGCCGGTCTGGAACCGCCCCGCGGGGTGGTGCTGGTCTGCGGCCGGACCAGCGACGGGGAGCCGGCCGAGCAGTCGCTGCGGCGCACCCGCCGGTTCCTCGGCGTCGTCCAGGCGCTCACCGACGCCCCGGCCTCACCCCGGCTGTACGTCGTCACCCGGGGAGCGCGCGCGGTGGAGCCGGACGACGCCGTCGACCTCGGCCAGAGCGCCCTGCGCGGGGTGCTGCGGGTCGGCGCCCTGGAACACCCCGAACTGCGCCCGGCGCTGATCGACGCCGATCCCCGGGACGCCGACCCGGCCGAGGTGGCGCTGGAGCTGCTGGCCGACGCCGACGACGACGAGGTGGCGCTGCGCTCCGGCGGCCGGTGGGTGGCCCGGCTCCAGCCCGCCCCCACCGCCGCACAGGACCGCCCCGCCACCCCCTGCACCGTCCGGCACGGCGTGGACGGGTTCCGGCTGCGCGCCGGTCGGCTGGGCGACCTGTCCAGCCTGGAGTACGCCGTCACTGGGCGGCGCCCCCCGCGGTCGGGCGAGGTGGAGGTGCGGATCACCGCCGCCGGATTGAACTTCCGCGACGTGCTGACCGCCATGGGCCTGCTCCCGGGCGACGAGGACGTCCGCTACCGGATCGGCTTCGAATGCTCCGGCGTGGTCAGCGCGGTGGGCGCCGGAGTGGACCGGCTGCAGGTCGGCGACGAGGTGATCGCCATCGACCTGCGCGGCGGGGCGTTCGGCTCGTTCCTGACCGTCCCCGCCGAGACGGTCGCCCCGGTCCCCTACGGCGTCGACCCGGTCGCCGCGGCCGGGCTGCCGATCGCCTTCGTCACGGCCTGGTACGCCCTGCGGCACGTCGCCCGGCTCACCGCCGGCGAACGGGTGCTGATCCACTCGGCGACCGGCGGCACCGGCCTGGCGGCAATCGCGGTGGCCCGGTCCCTGGGCGCCGAGGTGCTGGCCACGGCCGGCAGCGAGGACAAGCGCCGCTACCTGCGGGGCATGGGCATCCGGCACGTCATGGACTCCCGCTCGCTGGACTTCGGCGAACGCATCCGCGAGGTGACCGGCGACGGCGTCGACGTGGTGCTCAACTCGCTGTCCGGGGCGGCCATCCGCACCGGTCTGGAGACGCTGCGCCCGTTCGGCCGCTTCGTGGAGCTCGGGGTGCGCGACATCCTCTCCGACGCCCCGCTGGGCATGCTGCCGCTGCGGCACAACGTCACCCTGCGCACCGTCGACCTGATCGAGCTGCGCCGGCAGCGTCCCGGGGCGTTCACCGCGGTGTGGCAGGAGGTGCTGGACGAGTTCGAGGAGGGCCGGCTCAAGCCGCTGCACTGCACCGAGTACCCGCTGGCGGAGGCCACCACGGCGTTCCGCACGATGGCCGCCGCCGACCACGTCGGCAAGCTCGTCCTGACCGTGCCGGGCAGCGGGGACGCCGCCGCGGTGCTGCCCGAGATGGACCTGCCGGTACGGGAGGGCGGCGCCTACGTCATCACCGGCGGGCTGCGCGGCCTGGGACTGGCCACCGCGCAGTGGCTCGCCCGGCACGGCGCAGGCCACCTGGTCCTCAACGGCCGCTCCACGCCCACCCCGGAGGCCGCGCGGCAGATCGCGGCGCTGTGCGACGACACCACCAAGGTGTCGGTGGTCCTCGGCGACATCGCCGAACCGGGCACCGCGGAACGGCTGGTGGCCACCGCTGCGACCGACGGCTTCCGGCTGCACGGCGTGGTGCACTGCGCCATGGTCCTGGACGACGCGGTCCTGGCCAACGTCACCGAGGACCAGCTGGACCGGGTCTGGCCGCCGAAGACCGTCGGCGCCTGGCACCTGCACCAGGCCACCGACGGGCATCCGCTGGACTGGTTCACGGTGTTCTCCTCGATGGCCTCCCTGCTCGGCAACCCCGGCCAGGGCGCCTACGCCGCGGCGAACTCCTGGCTCGACGGCTTCGCGGCCTGGCGCTCCGCCCAGGGCCTGCCCACCCTCGCGGTCAACTGGGGCCCCTGGGGCGAGATCGGTGTCGCCACCGACTTCAGCCGCCGCGGCTACCGCACCATCCCCACCGACCAGGGCATGGCCGCGCTGTACAGCCTGCTGTCCCACCGGCGGGTGCAGACCGGCGTGCTGCCCGGGCCCGCGGAGACCTGGCTGCCGTCGGCGGGCCGGCACCTGCCCTTCTTCAGCGCGGTCTCGGACCAGGCGCCCGCGCAGCCGCCCGCCGTCGCCGACGACACCGACGACCTGCGCAGCCGGCTCGGTGCGCTGCCCGCCGGCCTGGCCCGGCGGGCGGCCCTGGAAGAGCACCTCGCGGACCACGTCCGCGCCGTGCTCCGCCTGGGCAACGGCGCCCTCGATCCGCAGACCCCGCTGAAGTCCCTGGGATTCGACTCCCTGTTGGCGATGGAGCTGCGGGCGCGCATAGAGCGCACCCTCTCGGTCGCCCTCACCCGGGACTTCGTCTGGCAGCACCCGACGCTGGCGGCGCTCACCGAGGGGGTCGCGAAGCGGCTGGGGCTGGACCTGACCGCCACGTAGACCGGACGGCTACGCGCATCACCCCACGTTCGGCGGACACCCCACCCGGTGTGTCCGCCGAACACAGCGCTGTTCAGGGGCCATTATTCAATTCCCCCGTAATGAACTCGGCATTGTCCTCGCGCATACGCAACCGTTTTCTTGCGCTGATAGTATTTCACTTCCCAGTATTCTGCACCGCTCCTATTGCTTCGTATTGCGCCTTCCGGGGCGCGCTCCGTACTGCTTGAATGAATGTGGGAAAGCGAGATGAGGATTCCCGGAACGCATCCGTTCCCGGGAAATTCATAGGCAACATCCGGGGGGCCGCGAGGCACCTATGAAAGGGGGTAGCCGTGTTACCCACGATGCACGGTGTCGACGTCATACTGACGGCCCGGCACATCGACACCTGGCCCGAGCCGAAGAGCGCGCTGGTTCCGGCCGACGGCTGGCGTTCGGCGGGGCAACTGACCGTGAGCCTGCCCCCGCTGGAGCGGGCGGTGCCGGTCACCCGCGCCCTGGCCCGCACCTGGCTCGACGGGCAGCGCATCCACGGCGACGACACCCGCTACCTCGTCCTGCTCGTACTGTCCGAGCTCGTCACCAACGCGATCCAGCACTCCGCCAGCATGCGCATCACCTGCCGGCTGCGGCGGTCGGAGGACCTGCTGCACATCGAGGTGCACGACCACGGCGGGACCCCCTGGGTGCCGCGGATGCGCCGTACCGGCCCCGGACAGGAGCACGGCCGCGGGCTGGAGCTGGTCGCCAAGTCCTGTGCGCAGTGGGGACGTCGGACCGACACGGGCGACGGCTGCACCGTCTGGGCCGCCGTGCCGCTGCCGGCCGCGGAGGTCCTCGCCGAGCGCCCCACGCCGCCGTGACGCACCGCCGATGAACCACGCCGGCACCCCGGCTCCGCGCACCGCCCGGAGCCGCACCGACAGCCGACGGCCAGGCAGCACCGGCTCCGCGCCACCTCCCCCGCGGAACGGGACGAGCCACCTGGCCGTCGGCGCTTCGCCGTCACCGGCTGGACGCGCGCTGCAGCGGCACCCGTACGTCGCTCTCCTGCACCAGGGCGTCGAACTCGCTGGCCGGCTTGGTGTCCTGGTAGGGCCGCAGGTCGGCCCGGAAGGTCTCCAGGTACCGCTCGCAGAGCGCCGACCGGAGCCGGACGAGCAGCGCCACCGCCTGCTCCGCCGCCCGGCAGGCCTCCTCGACGTCCCCGGCCTGCACCAGCGCGGAGGCCAGCAGCAGCAGATCGATCGTCCGGCGGCGCACCCGGTTCCGCGGATGCCGGGCCAGCGCCTCGGTGGCCCGGCGGGCCGCCTGCCGCGGCTGCTGCAGGTCGCGGTAGCAGTGCGCCAACTCGTCGGCCAGGTAGGCCCGGTCAAAGTGGGCGATCCACTCGGGGGTGTCGGCCGGAGCGGCGTGCGTCAGCGCCTCCATGGCCTTGTCCCCGAGCATCCCGCACATCCGCGAGTCCCCCAGCAGGGCGTAGCCCCGGGCCTCGGCCACGTAGAACAGCGCCTGGGCGGCCAGCGGCGCCTGCCCCCGGGTCCCTTCCTGGGCGGCCCGTGCCAACTGCACCGCCTCCCTGGCGCACCCGGAGTCGACGGCGAGATGGCTCAGCCCGGCCGCGAGGACGTAGCCCCCGTAGCAGCGGTCGTCGGCCGCCTGCGCGAGCCGCAACGCCTGGATGTAGTACCGCTGCGCCAGCCCCGGCTGGCCGGTGTCCAAAGCGGTGTACCCAGCGAACTCGGTCAGCCGCGCCGCCGCCGCGAACAGCTGGCGCCCGGTGGTCTCGCCGTAGCTCCCGGTCATCAGCCCCGACAGCACGCTGTTCAGGCAGGACACCACCACCGGCCGCACATAGCCGCCACCGATCCGGTGGTCCAGCTCCACCAGGGCGTCCGTGGTCGCCCGCACCAGCTCCACCTCGGCCGTCCCCGCCCGCGGACCCACCTGCCGGGTCCGCGCCACCTCCGGGTCGACGGAGCTGATCAGCCAGTCCCGGCTGGGTTCGACCAGCGCCGAGGCGCCCATGGTCGTACCGGTCAGCGCCTCCCTCGACTCGACGTCCATGTGCCACAGTTCGCACACCTGGGCCAGCGCGTCCTCCACGTCCGCCGCGAAGTGCAGCCCGACCCCGCACGTCACGCTGTTGCCGTTGGCCATGCCGATCTCTTCGGTCGAAACCGTCCGACCGAGTTTGCTGCTCAGTGCTTCGGCGATAATGGCAGGGACGCGTCCGCGCGGCCGTTGCCCTCGCAGCCACCTGCTCACGGACGTCTTGTCGTACCGCAGATCCAGACCCTGTTCCTGTCCGAGGACGTTGACCTGGCGGGCCAACCCCGAGTTGGACACCGCGGCCTCCTGGATAAGTGAACGCAGCTGCTGGTTGATCTGTCGCGCGACGAGTGGTCGGGCGGCCATGGTGCGCCTCCAAGCACATGCCGCCAACGCTTCACGTTGGCATATCCAGTGATACCGGAACTGGACAGGTCATTACCCAACAAGCGGGAGCGAATCGCCATGACCGAAGTCAAGTCGCCGCCATGGCATCGCGCACCGTGGCGAAGGCGCACACGGAGTCGTCAGGCGACGCTCGGTTGCGTCCACTCCACAACGCGCGCCCACCGCATACTCGCGCGCCGTTCCGTACACACCCCACGCAACACCCCACGTCAGACCGCCTACACACGCCACGCCACCGCACTCCACCCCGCCGCCCCCGCCCGCTCCACAAAACGCACGCCTGCCCCCAGAACGGCCGTACGCCAACGCACCCGTCCACAAAGACCAAACCCTCAACTACTGCACCCCGCACGGACTCCGGCTCCCGGGCCCGTGTAGCCCAGACCCCCGCTCCACTGGGCGCCCGGCCCCTGTGGTGGCGTGCTCCTCGCCCGGCACACATTCCTTGCCCCTTTCGCCTGTGCGACGAATGGCGAATGCCACTCTCCGGGAAGTGGTGATTCCCGGAGAGCGTTTTCCGCAAGGGTCGATTCCCCGAAGGCGCCAGCGCTTCTCACTTCCGCGACGCTTACCCCGAAAATTCGCTCAATGGACAGCCCAACCAGCCTGAACCACAACACGGTTGCCCAAGGCGCATCGCTGCATGATGTTTTACGGTCGTCAAGAGGAACGGGTGGGTAAGCGCCCCGAAAGTCAGCGGGTCAGTGTTCCCGCTCGGCCGGCGTAGCGGCGCTCAGGGCCGCGGCCCAGGTCGTGAGCAGCCGCTCGTACTCGTCCTGCTCCTCGGCCCACAGCGGCCGACCGGCGCGTTGGACCATGAACGCACGTATGCGCTCGTTGGCCTCGGCGGCGTCTGGGACGCATGTGGTCGCCATGGCGCGCATCGTACGCCCAGCCACCCACCATCGCAGGCGAATTGCCTGGCTCGACCTTCTCGCAGGATCCGAGCCGTGGCAGGAACCGCCCGTACGGATCCGACCGGACCGAGACCACATGCCCGGCATCGTCCCCGGAGGCATGCTGGTGGCTATGAGATGGCCTCCGTTATGGGTGGATGTCGGCCTTGCGGCCCTCCTGCTTCCGATGTCAGCGGCACTCGTTGTCTGGCTCGGAGCGCGTATGTACCTCTCGGGTGACGACTTCGGCTCTCCCGGCCTACGGACCGCTCGTGCGGCGCGCCGCGGAGCGTGGATCAGCGGTTGCACGGCGGTAGTGGCGGGCGGCGGGCTGATGTGGCTGCGGCTGTGGATCGCCGGGTCCCTTCACCTGATTCTTCTCGGCGGAGCGGCCGCCCTGTTCACCGTGGTGGCCGTCGAGCACGGTCGAGTCCGGAGCGGCGGGGAGAGCGGATGATGTCGCCGGCAACGCCAGCTTCGGGAGGTGATGTTGTCCGGCGGCGAGGTCGATGCGTGGGACTACAACGGTCTGGGGAGCTCGAGGACAGGTGGACGCCAACCGTGCGATGCCGGGCAGGTGCACGACCTGATGAATGCTGTGGCTATCGCCGGCGGCGGTCTGCACAAATCTTGCCCTCCTCGGTCGCACCTTCGCGGCCCGGGGGCGAACGACTACGGCCAGCTCGGCGACGGCACCCACACCAACCGCAGCGCTCCGGTGTACGCCGTCCTGCAGCACGGTCCTCCCAGAGAATGATCGCCGCCCCGTCCTGGGGCCACCACAGCTACGCCCTCTGACCGGCGTACACACCCGCGCGCGAAGGTTCGGTCACCCGTGAGTGAGGCCTTGCTGCCGTGGCGTTCGCGCCCCACCTTCCCTCAGGGAAGTCAGTCGTTCCTCCAGGCAGGCAGTACTTGGCTTCCCTCTGGCTACCCTCGTGACTCCACGTACTTGTCGATCTCCGCCTGGGCGGCCGCGACGTTCTCCTGCTCGAAGGCCAGCCGGCCGGCCGGTGCTGCCAATTCCACCCGCAGCAAGCGGGGGTCATCGTCTGCCGCAGCCAACGCACAGTCGATTCGCGGTGCCGCCGACTGCGCGCTTGCATGACTGCCATCGGTCCTGCCCTGCGCCGCTACCAACGTAAGGTCCAGATCGATGGCCCCGAAGCCCGCAGCCTGCAAACGGGAACGCATTTCCTCAACAGCACGCAGTGTTGCCTCCTCCAATGAGGCATCCTGTAGCGAGAGTTCGACATCAATCGGTTCGCTGGCGAACCTGGATTCCCTGCGCGCATGCAGCCGGAGCGTGTCCGTTTTCAGTACAGAGTGGCGATCCAGGATGAAGGCCAGGGCCGTGGCAGTCTTCACCGCGTCGGTAAGGACACTTTCCCCTGCCATGTTCTGGAGGTGCCATTCCCGCTTCTCGCCCGCCACCCGTTCGGGCCGCTTGCCTTGAAGCAGGGCGGTGACTCCCTCCTTGGGCGAAGCGCCGAGGAGCCACGAGCCGCTGTGATCGATGGAGAACAGACGAGCCCGCTCGTCGATCGCGAGCAGGGCAGCAGAGTCGGTGCGGCCGAAGGGGAACAGCTTGACTCCCAGGCCCTCACTCAATGCGGCCAGGGAGTTGTGGGTGTACCGGCCGAGGCGGGGGTCTACCGTGCACCCTGTGGCGGCCACCTGAAGCCCAGGAAAGGTGGGTCGGAAGGTCAACCCGTAGAACTCCCGAATGCTTTGTTCTGCGGCTGGGAAGACCGCCCATCGTCCAGGGCCCGACTGCGCGACTGTGCTTACGGTCTCCAGTATCGCGAGCATCGCGTCGTTGCCGGCATCCCGCCCGGGGTGCCATCCTGCCGAGTGGAGTTCTTGCCCCTCGTCATTCACGGCCCATGATCCTCACGCCGAGTTCGTCAAGCAGCGCGGTGCAAGACCGGCAGGGCAGCGTTGGCTTGCCATGTTCCGGGTCACCCTGCTCACGAATAAGTCGCGACAGAATCACGGCACCCGAGAAGTGTGGTGCCGCGGCTTTCAGTGTGGTAGGGCTCTCGTCCGCCTGCTGCTCGTCCAAATGCCACAACTGGTCCGAGACGAGTGCCGATTCGGCGCAGTAGCCCGCAAATGGTTCCCTCAACTGTACGGGCAGGAAGCGGAAGAAGTGGTCGACTGCCGGATGAAGGTTGGGTTTCCCCTCGCCCGTGAGGTTGGTCTGGCTGAGCACCATATCGTTGATGAGCAGCGATGATGCGACACCTGGGGCCACGCTATACAAAGAAATCCTCCGCATCCTGCAGACGGCTTCCTTCCAGGCGCTTGGCGAATGCCTCGATCGGTCGCTCGGCCACGAAGTAAGAACCCGTCTCGTGCAGGTAAAATAGTCGCTCGGTGTCATCCATCAGCAGGATGCCGAACTCTCGCGTTTCGTATGCCACGGGGAAAATCGGCCTACCGAGACTTTGGCTGAGCTCGACTATGTCTTCGGCGTCGTCGTCGTACCCGAATGTCGGCGTCACCACCATCTTGATGCTCGGGCTCCGCGGGTAGGGGAGTTCAAGATTTCCGTACTCGTGCACGAAAGCCGTTGCGCACGGCAGTGGAACAATGTCTTCGCCTTGGTTGGCGAAGTCTCGTACCCTGGCCGAAACGAGCCGGTCGGCCTCCTCGCCGATGTCCCGACCGGGGAACCAGCCGTGCTCCGCCAGCCAAGATCTGACTTCTTCTTCACCGATCACGGTTTCTGCCAATCCTCAGCGCCTAACTAGCTTCTATGCGGGATGATACCGAGCCTCGGTAGCATCCGCTTGCAGGAGTCACAGGGCTCCTTGTAATCCCCGTGTGCCTCGATTATCTCGCCACCCCTCTTCCTGTCCCCGATGTTGTTGCAGTGCGTGACTCCCCCCGCCAACTCGTTTTTCAGGGCTTGCTGACTGGTCAAACGCGTACCATCAGGATCCAAGTCCTTCAACCTGTCTGATATCAGGGCCACCTCGGCGCACTTTCCGTGCCCCGCACTGATGTTGCCCTCTTGTTCAATGTCATCCAGCATCTTCTTGAGTTCGGGATGAACATCGATGGCTACATTGCCTCCCGATTTGGTGGAGCTGGTGTGTCCGGTGATCACGCCGTTGTGAAGAAAGCTTCCGGAGCATCCATTCTTGATGCGATATGCGCCCGGTGTTTCAACGCCCGACTTCCCCGGCGCGGCTGTGTGGGCCTTGTTCGCCAAGCGCCGCGACTCTTCCTCTAGCAGCCTGAGCCTCTGGTCGTGGCTCAGGCCACTCACGTCCAGGGCGCGACCATGGTAGTTCTTCATCCCCCATGCACTCTGTCCGTGCCAGGGAGGGTTGATGGGTTGCCCCTGCGGGCCATCGCCCCCACCCGGGGGTCGGTTGCCGGGGCTTCCCGGTCCCTTTCCGCCGCCCGGTCCACCGTGACCGCCTGTGGCCCCACCCGCTCCGGGAGCCTTCGGGTCCTTCGCGTCTCCCTTTCCGAGGCTCTTGAAGTGGTCGGCGAGTCCCTTGTCGTTGTCGTGGTGGTTCTTGGCCATCTGTTTGATGCCGCGGGTCATGTTGTCGTCGAGGTGCTTGGCGGTCTTCTTGACGCCGTCCTCAATGCCGTCGACGACCTTGTCCAGCATCACGTTTGCCGCATCGGCGATGGCATCCTTGCCCCGGGTACGCCCGTGATGGCTTTTGGCCCGCCCGATCTTGCCGCCGGCCTTGTTGCGGAATGTGCTGCCCGCGCTCTCCAGGCTCGTCACCACGCGGTCGTGCTCGTCGGCGTCGAAACTGAACCCCCCATTGCCTCCGGCGCCACCACCACTTCCTCCGCCACTGCTGCCGTTGGCGCTGAGGAGTTCCATGGGTTTGTCCGCTGCTGGCTTCGAAGCTCCCTTGGCATCCTGCACGCCCTGGGTAAAGCCCGCCTTGCCTGCCTTGCCGGTCTGGCTCAGGTCCACGCCGTTCTTGACGCCAAGGGCGTTGGCGCCGAGCTGGACGACCAGGTCGCCGACCATCGCTCCCAAAGCCTCCTCGACCGGAGTGAGGGCGATGCTGACGACCTGCTCGGCAACCTGCTGGCAGACCTCCTTGAACAGCCGCTTGAGGATCACGCGGGTCGCCTGCGTCGCGCCCAGCGCGCCCAGTTCGGAGAGCCCGAGGGTGAAGGGTGCTGCGGCCTGGGCGGCGATGACCTCCGCAGCCAGGATGCCCAGCTGGACCAGCGCGCCGATCTTCGCGCCCTCGATGAGGGTTGCGACGCCGTCCATGGCGGTGGCCGCCATGCGACCGCAGTCGGCAAGGCCCGTGAGGTGCTTGCCGTTGACCTTTCCCCAGTGCGCGTTGAGTGCCTCCGCAGCGAGAGAGCCGCCTGCCGAGTTCACCAGGTTCTGGATGGCGTTGTGTGCTTCGTTGGCGCCTTCACCGATGTCGTCGGCGAACTCTCGCATGGCGTGGGCCATTTCGCGATAGTCATCTTCATCGACATTCGGCCACGAGACGCCGATCAGGTCAAGCAGTTCGTCCGCCCACCCCGGCAGTACAACGCCCACGTGAAACCCATCCCCCGTAAACCGTAAGTCAGATGATCACACGCTCTCATCTGGGTGGAGGGGTCCTCAAGCCAATGATGAGCTTGCTGAAGTCCACAGCCGTCAACCACGAGGGCGGCCTCTGCGCCGACTCCACTGCGGGCGGCGGTGGGGCCGGCTCACGCAGCGCGCGAGCGGCTGGCCTGGCCCGTACTGCGGCGGCTGCGCACCGACGACAGCGCCCGCCCCCTCGCGCTGGACACCCAGCGCCACCCGGCTGTCGGCCTGGAGGAGTGCGTCCGGCAGGCCGGCTGGCACCCGGGCCCGTGGTACCGCGGACGAGAGCTGACAGGGGGTGACCCGCGCCGGGGCGATGGAGTCCCGGGCACTCGCAGACCGCGGTCAGGATGAGGTTTATCCGCACGCGAACGACGACAGTCGGCGTGAGGTGAGGGGCAACGGATCGGCTGCTCAAGCAGCACGGTCGTGAGATTGCCGTCAACGCCTCCGTGATCCGTGATCGCGGAGGCGTTCGGCCTGTGCGGCATGGTGCCCCCGGCAGGATTCGAACCTGCGACACCCGCTTTAGGAGAGCGGTGCTCTATCCCCTGAGCTACGGAGGCGGGGAGCTGTCGGGAAACGTGCTGGAAAATCGGTCGAAGAGGACGCGATTGCCCAGGTCAGCCCACCGACAGGCTGCGGTGGCCTGACGGTAAGGCCTGGGCCACCGCCGTCAGTGTAGCGGGTGGGGTTTGCTCCGCGTTCGGAGCTGTGGGTGCTGAGGGGCCGAGTGGGGGAGTGCGGGGGCGGGGGCTTGTCGTGCGGCGGACCGGATGGGGTGGCCGGCGGGTTGGCGGCAGGGGAAGGCGGGCCGGGGCCATCCCGGAGGCGGGATAAGGCGCGGGCGCGGACGACTTCGGTTCGGGTGGCGCCCGGCTGGTGAGTACCCGCGGGGAAAGTCGGGCGCTCGGGGGCAACCGGGTGCGGAATCCCGGGGCATGTCTGAAGTGCCTTGGCGGCGGTGGGAGTTGTGAAGCCGCCTACGGCCAAGACTTGGAGGGTGATCCGGGCTGCATCGATGGGCGTCGGGGCGCGGAGTCGGAGAAGGCGGTCGCGCGGTGGAGTGTGGCCCACAGGGGGTTCGCCGCGATGATGACGAGCGCCGGATGGCCGACCGTTGGGTCCGGTGACGGCTTCGTCCAGGTCGAAGTGGCGGGGCCTCGGCGGCGGTGAAGCGGCGTACTCGCTCCGCCCGAGGGGCTGGGCGCCGGCGGGACGGGCCGGCGCCCGGAGGTAGGGGCGTCAGCCCGGGATGTTCCAGCTGACCGTGCCGTCCGTGGTGACGAGGAGGGCCAGGATGAGGAGGTCGGCGGCGCCGAGGGTGAGGCCGAGGAGGGCGCGGCCGCGGCGGGTGGTGCCGCGGGCCAGGGCCAGGCCGCCGAGGGCCAGGGCGCAGGGGCCGAGCACGATGTTGAGGACCAGGGTGCCGAGCAGGCCGAGGATGAAGGAGGCCACGGCCATGCCGTCGGCGTGCGAGCGGGGGCCGGCTGCGGCGGCGGGGGTGCTCGGCCGGGCTTCGGTCAGGGTGGTCATCGGGAGTTCACCTCGGACTGGTGGCGGCGTTCGCGGACGAAGAAGACCAGCAGCCAGCCGCCGATGACGGCTGCGGCGACGAGGGTGACGGGGAGGGGGAGGTGTGCCGCGGTGCCCAGCGCGATCCCCATCAGGAGGAGGGCAGCGACGAGGAAGAGCATGATTGCCTTTCCAACTCGGAGGACAGTTGTTCACTCAGTGGCTCCAGCATACGGCGTACGAGGAGTGGAGAAGTTCGGAGAACGGTTGTTTACTGGATGACATGAGTCACATCGTCGGAGTCCGCCAGGCACAGAAGCAGAAGACCCGTCAGGCGCTGCTGGACGCGGCGCTCGAGCTGCTGGAGGAGCAGAGTCTGAGCAGCCTGGGGCTGCGGGAGGTGACGCGGGTGGTGGGGATCGCCCCGACCGCCTTCTACCGGCACTTCCGGGACATGGGGGAGCTGGGCGTCGCGCTGGTGGAGGAGGCGCTGGGCAGTCTGCATGCGATGGTGCGGGCGATCCTCGCCGAACAGGACGGGGCCGAGGAGCGGATCGACCGTACGGTCGCGGTCGTGGTGGAGCATGTGCGGCAACACCCGCTGCACATCCGGTTCGTGGCGCGGGAGCGGCACGGTGGGGTGCGGGCGGTGCGGGGGGCCATCGCGGACGAGCTGGACCGGTTCGCGCAGGAGGTCGCGGCGGCGCTGGGGTCCCAGCCGGTGTCGGAGGGCTGGGGCGAGGACGACGTCCGGATGCTGGCCGAGCTGTATGTGGACCGGCTGGTGACGACGGCCGCGGAGTTCCTCGACGCCGAGGCGGACGGGGCGCCGGGGGCGGCCGACCAGGTGGTGTGGACGGCCCGTCGGCAGCTGCGACTGATCAGCATCGGGCGGCGGCACTGGCAGGAGGAGGGCCGGGGATGAGCCGGTCCGGGGTGGGCCGGCGTGTTCCGGCCGGGGGCGGTTGGTCGGTGGGGCTGTGTGGCGGTCCGTCGGCAGGTAGGGGTGTGGGTCAGGCGCGGGCCGGGGTGACCCGTACGCGGTAGCTGCCGTCCTGGTTCTCGGTGAGGACGGTGATCGAGGCGCCGCTGGCCGGGTCGGTGTAGGTCTCGCCGGGGCGGAAGGTGGCGTCGGTCAGCTCCGGGTCGACGTACTGGCTGGCCTGGAAGCAGCCGCCGCTGTGCGGGGTGCCGTCCACGATGCGCATCGGGCCGCGGCCCGAGGGGACGTCGGTGGCGATCCGGTAGAGCAGGATGCCAGGCCGGCAGACCGTGGGGTCGAGCAGGCCGCGGGTGCGGGCCTCGGCGACGAGTGCGGTGTGCGGGGAGGTGGGGATCACCACGATCTTGGTGCCGCCGGGGGTGGAGACCGGGGTCAGGGTGTGTTCGCCGGGGGTGCCGCGGGGCGGTGCGCAGTGCACCTGGCCGGCGGAGAGCCAGCCGAGCTTCCACTTGTGCCAGCCGACGAAGTCGTTGCTCGGGCCCCAGTCCTCGTCCATCGGGTCCCAGTGGCCGACCAGGGGCGGGGTCCGGCGCTCGTCGGTGTAGTAGAGGTCGGGCAGCCCGAAGCTGTGCGCGTTCTCGTGGTTGAGGACGCGGAAGGCGCTCATCCCGGTCTGCCGGCTCCAGATGAACGACGCGTTCCGGAACGGCACCCCGTCGGCGGTCCGCAGCCCCATGTCCCCGCCGCTGAAGGTGACCGACAGCACCGTACGGGTCGCGGGCGGGCCGGCGTTGGGCGCGGCGATGACGTTGATGACGTCGTACGCGCGGAAGTCGACGATCGGGTCGATCGCGTCGACCACCTCCCGGGACAGTGCGTGGTAGCCGCTGTCCGAGGCCGGGTCGAAGGTGGTGCCGCGCTCGATGCCGTACGCCGCGAGCGGGCGTGACATGCGGATCCAGCGGAAGAGCGGTATCGGCAGGTAGTTGAGCCGGCCGTAGGAGCTGATCCGGAAGAATTCGGTCGCGGCCGGGAAGAACTCGGCGAAGCGCACGCTGGGCGGCATCGTGGCGGGGGCGTCCGGGAAGTCGACGAAGAGGGTCAGCGCCTTCACGACGCCGGACGAGCGGGCGAAGCCGGCGGGGGTGTCGGTGGACTCGGCCACATCGTTGGAGATGCCGCGCAGGGCGCACGGGCCGGTCGGCGGGGCGCCCGGCCCCGGAGGTATGGCCACGGCGCGGGGCGGCGAGCCCAGGGCTATCGCCGCAGCCGCGGTGGCCGCGCCTGCGGCCAGCACCGCGGTTACCTTCAGCCTCATACCGCTCACCCTGCGGTGCCCGGCATTCCCCCGCGCGCGGGGTTGCACCGACTGGACGCATCCGGACACCCGGGGCCGTGGTGCGAATCACAGCGGCGCCGGGAAATATCCGGGGACCTTCTCCCCGTTTGACCAGGCGTCCGTACGAACCGGGGAGTGCTTCCCCGGTTCACCGTCTCCGGAGCCGGTGGCCGAGAAGCCCTGCCCGTCGAGCCTTTCGAGAGGAGTGAGCCGGATGACCGCCGCCGTCGACCGCGCGACGTCCGACCGGTGCGCGGTGTCCCCCGTACCGGGGCAGCCGCACCGTCTGCGGGCCGATGCCCAGCGCAATCGCGAGCGGATCGTCGCGGCCGCCCGCGAAACGATGGTCGAGTCCGGGCCCGAGGTCCCGCTCGATGAAATCGCTCGACGCGCAGGGGTCGGCAATGCGACGCTCTACCGTCACTTCCCGGATCGACCGGAGTTGATCCACCACGTCACGCTCTCCGTCATGTCCCGTACCGCGGACCTCGCGGAGCGTGCTCTCGCCGAGGAGTCCGATGCTTTCCGAGCGCTGAGGCGCTTTGCCCACGACGCCGTGGAGGAGCGGATCGGAGCCCTGTGCTCGCTGCTCTCGGACAGCGTCGACCGCGACCATCCCGCTCTGCTCGCGGCGCGCGAGCGCCTGGAGGCGGCGGTGGAGGCCGTCATGAGCGCCGCGCGCGACAGCGGCCGGCTGCGCACCGATGTCGCCGTCGGTGACCTGATGGTCGCGCTCACCCAGCTCACCCGGCCGCTGCCGGGGTGGCGGTCCCCCGGGGCGGAGTCCGGGGGCGGGTGCGCGGACTTCGACCGGTTCGTCCACCGGCACCTGGAGCTGCTCCTGGACGGCCTGCAGGCGCCCGCCCGCTCCGAACTGCCCGGCTCCGCGGTGACCTTGGAAGACCTCAGGCGCCGCGCCTGATCTCCGGCGGGGCGGCACGGCACCGCCGGCTCCCGCCCCGCTGCCTTGCTTGCCCCACTCGCACTACCCGCACTACCCACACCATCCGCACCACTCTTCCCGTTCTTCGCTCTTACGTGTCCCTAGGTGGATCCCGCCATGCCTGAAACCTCCTCGAACGTCGATCCCCGGCGCTGGAAAGCGCTGATATTCATCGCCCTCGCCCAGCTGATGGTCGTCCTGGACGCGACCATCGTGAACATCGCGCTGCCCTCCGCCCAGAAGGACCTCGGGATCACCGACGCCAACCGGCAGTGGGTGATCACCGCCTATGCGCTGGCCTTCGGCGGTCTGCTGCTCTTCGGCGGCCGGGTGGCCGACCTGTGGGGGCGCAAGCGGACCTTCCTCACCGGTCTGGTCGGCTTCGCGGCGGCCTCCGCGCTCGGCGGGGCCGCGGCCAACGAGGGCGTGCTGCTGGGCGCCCGGGCGCTGCAGGGCGTCTTCGGTGCGCTGCTGGCTCCCGCCGCGCTGTCCCTGCTGGCGGTGACCTTCACCGAGGCCAGGGAGCGCGCCAAGGCGTTCGGCATCTTCGGTGCGATCGCCGGTGGTGGTGGCGCCGTGGGCCTGATCCTGGGCGGCGTCCTGACCGAGTACATGAACTGGCGCTGGACCTTCTTCGTCAACATCCCGTTCGCCGTGGTCGCCGCGACCGGTGCGCTGCTGGTCATCCGTGAGCCCGCGGGCAGCCGCAACCCCGCCCGGCTGGACCTGCCCGGCGTGGTGCTGGCCACCCTCGGCCTGGTCTCGCTGGTCTACGGGTTCACCCGCGCCGAGTCCGACGGCTGGCTGGCTGGTCCGACGCTCGGGCTGTTCGCCGCCGCGGCCGTGCTGCTGCTGGCGTTCGTGCTGGTCGAGTCCCGAGTGAAGGCCCCGCTGCTGCCGCTGCGGGTGGTCGCCGAGCGCAACCGCGCCGGTGTCTACGCCTCGCTGGGCCTGGCCGTGATCGGCATGTTCGGCCTCTTCCTCTTCCTGACCTACTACCTGCAGATCGTGAAGGGCTACACCCCGGTCGAGACCGGCCTGGCGTTCCTGCCCATGGTCGCCGGCATGATCACCGGTTCCACCCAGATCGGTGCCCGGCTGATGACCCGCGTCCGGCCGCGGCTGCTGATGGCGCCGGGCTTCGTGGTCGCCGCGACCGGCATGCTCGTGCTGACCCAGATCGACCTGGACACGTCCTACCCCGCGCTGATCCTGCCGGGCTTCCTGCTGATGGGCCTCGGCATGGGTACGGCGTTCATGCCGGCCATGTCGCTGGCCACGCACGGTGTCCAGCCGCGCGACGCGGGTGTCGCCTCCGCGATGGTCAACACCTCGCAGCAGGTGGGTGGCGCGATCGGCACCGCCCTGCTGAACACCATCGCGGCCAGCGCCACCACCGCGTACGCCACCGCGCACGCGGCCGGGGCCCGCTCGCTGGGCCTGCTCAAGCTCCAGTCGATGGTGCACGGCTACACCACCGCGATCTGGTGGGCGGTCGGCATCCTGGCGCTGGCCGGGGCGATCGCCTTCACCCTCATCAACACCGGACGCCCGGGCGCCGGTTCGCCGGTGGCCTCCTCGGACGATGCGGTGGCCGAGGACGAGGTGCCGGTGCCGGTGCTGGCGCACTGAGCCGGCGGGGCGCGGCGGCGGGGCGGGCGCGCGGGGGCGCGTCCCTGCGCCGCCGCGCCCCGTGATTCTTACCGGACTCCTACCTCACTCCTACGTCCGGATCCCGCGGTTCAACCCTCCCGGGCGCCGGCCGGGGCGGCGGGTCCCGGCAGTCGTCGATCTCCCCCACGGCAGGTCCCGGCAGCCGTCGGCCTCCCCGCCGCCCACCTGCCCGTGCGCCGGCCTCGTCCGGCTCCGCTGACCAGTCAACGGAGCCAGGGGAGGTCGGCGCCCTGCGGTTGCAGCCCCTCGGACATCACCCGGCAGATCTCCGCCAGTTGGCCGACCTGTTCCGGGGAGAGGCGGTCGAATATCGCCGCGCGCACCGCGGCGACATGGCCGGGGGCGGACTTCTCCAGTACCCGCATCCCCTCGTCCGTGAGGTGGGCGTTCTGGCCCCGCTTGTCGGAGGGGCAGTTCTCCCGGCGGACCCAGCCGTTCTTCTCCAGGCGGGCGATCGCATGGGAGAGCCGGGAGCGGGTGATCTTGGCGTTCTGAGCCAGCTCGGTCATCCGCATACGGCGCCGCGGGGCCCGGGACAGCTGGACGAGCAGGCCGTAATAGACATGCGGCATCCCGGCGTCGCGCTGCAACTGGCGGTCGAGGTGGTCCTCCAGGAGCGTGGTGGCGTGGAGGTAGCACTGCCACGCGTACTGCTCCTCATCGGTGAGCCAGCGCGGCTCGGTTGCGGGTTCGGTGCTCATACCATCCACTCTCTCACCGCTCGGAGAGTTATTTAAATTTTAACAACGTCGCGTTAAGGTGGGGGTACGACGCTTGAACATTCAAGTACTGCGGCTGCGGTGGCTGAATGTTGTTGACGTCCCGACTACCGCCCAGTGTGACGCGATGGAGTTGCGATGTCCCTCATGCCGACCCTCTTTCTCAGTCACGGTGCACCGCCCCTCGCCGACGACCCGTGGTGGCCGGGCCAACTCGCCGCCTGGTCCGCCGGGCTGCCGCGCCCGGAGGCGGTGTTGATCGTCTCCGCGCACTGGGAGGAGGCGCCGCTCGCACTGGGCGCCACCACGACGGTCCCGCTCGTCTACGACTTCTGGGGATTTCCCTCGCACTACTACCAGGTGCGCTACCCGGCCCCCGGTGCGCCGGCGTTGGCCGAGCGGGTCCGCGCGATGCTGCGTTCGACGGGCACGCCCGTGGTGGACCTGCCCGACCGGGGGCTGGACCACGGTGCGTACGTCCCGCTCGTCGAGATGTATCCGGACGCCGACGTCCCGGTGCTCCAGCTCTCGCTGCCGTCCCTCGACCCGGCCCGGCTGCTGGCGCTCGGCCGCCGGCTCGCCCCGCTGCGGGAGGAGGGCGTACTGATCATCGGCAGCGGCTTCTTCACCCACAACCTGGCGGCGCTGCGGGAGAGGAACGGGGGGACGCCCGCCTGGTCGGCGGAGTTCGACGACTGGGGGCGGCGGGCGCTGGAGGCCCAGGACCTCGATGCCCTGCTCGACTTCACCCGCAAGGCGCCGGCCGGGCGGCTGGCCCATCCGCGCACCGAACACTTCGTGCCCCTGTTCGTGACCTTGGGCGCCGCGGAGGCCCAGGGGCAGCTGGACAGCGGGCGGAGCGTGATCGACGGGTTCTGCATGGGGCTGGCCAAGCGGTCGGTGCAGTACGGCTGAGGCCCCGGCCCTCGGTGCGGATGTACCAACTCCAGCTCTCCCGGGGGATGTTCGCTGTGGGGCGGCCGGCTCGTACGGCGCGGAACCCGGGGAAATACCGGACAGGGGGTGTCGGGTATGGCGGAGAGGGTGGGCCGTATGACAACAGTGGGCGAGAGCGTTGGCGGTGCGGCAGCGGCGGGACGTCCGGCCGCTGCCGGTGCGGGCGGGGCCGACGGCAGGGAGCGGGTGGACCGGGCTGGCGGGGCGCATCGGGCGGGGCGCGTCGACCGGGTGGGCCGGGCTGACGGAGTGGACCGGGTTGGCGGGGCGGACCCGGATGACCGCGGGGACCGGACGGGGCGGGCGGTCCGGTGGTCGGCGGTCGAGGGGGCGGTGCCGGAGTTCGCCGCGCGGGTGCGGCAGCGGTTCGGGGCCCACCGGCACCATGTGCTGGCCACCCTCCGCCGGGACGGTGCACCCCGGCTCGGCGGTCTGGAGGCGGACTTCCGCCACGGCGAACTGTGGCTGGGCATGATGACCGGCGCGCGCAAGGTGGCCGACCTGCGGCGCGATCCGCGCTTCTCACTGCACGCGAACCCCGGTCCGGGCACCGACCTGACCGCTGGTGACGTACGGGTGTCCGGGCGGGCGGTCGAGGTGACCGACCCCGAGGTGGTCGCGCGCTATGCGGCCGAGGCGCGGCCGCCGGAGCAGTTCCACCTGTTCCGGGCGGAGCTCACGGAGGTGGTGCGGACCTCCGTCGACGCGCCGTATCTGCTGCTGGAGAGCTGGCGGCCGGGCCGTCCGTTGCGCACCGTCCGCCGGACGTCACAGGACGCGTCGCTGCTGGTGGATGCGCCGCTCCCGGCGGGCGAGGGGGCAGCGGCACGGGAGGCGGACGAAGGGGCGGTGCGGGAGCCCGGGGAGGAGGGAGACGGGGGAGACGGGTGAGGCGGGCTCGATAGCGGTAGCCGGTCGGCGGCCCGGTGGGGGCCGCCGACCGGCGCTCCGCCGTTCGCTCAGTGGGTGGCCACCGGCAGCTGCCGGGACCGCTCGCCCTTGTGCGGCCGGTGCCGGCCGTGCGGTTCGCTGGCCCGCCGTCCGCGGAAGAGGTACAGGGAGGCGACGAACATCACCGCGCCCATGAGCAGCCCGAAGCCGACCGACTTGGCGATCATCTCCCCGCCCAGGCTGTAGACCCAGCCCATCGCGAGGCCGAAGAGTGCACCGTAGGCGACCGCCCGGGTCTCGGAGAGCATCGACGACTGGAAGTGGACCACGATCAGGCCCAGGATGCCGGTGACCACGGCCCCGGCCACCCCGTAGAGCAGGGCCGAGCCGCCCTTCTCCCCGGCGGTGTGGGTGCGGAAGATCGTGAAGCAGCCGAAGGCCAGGGCGGCGAGGAGGGGCGCCCACACGGTCGACGGGATGCGGTCCGCCAGCGAGGCCGGCCGTGCGTGCCGCGGGGCGGCCCGGGTGTCGTCGGTGGCGGTGGCGCCGTGTTCGGTCTCGACGGTGCCGTGGGAGCGGGCGGCCCGGGCGCCGTGCCGGTGCGGGTGCTGCTGGTCCATGGCGGGCTCCTCTCGCTTGCCCTCCTGTCCAGGCGACACCCGGGCACCGCAGGCGTCAACCGGAGCGGCGGGCCGCGGCCGCGCCGGGCCGCCTGTGCATCCGGCCGCGCGCCGTCCTCAGCCCAGGTCCTTCTGGTACCAGGCGACGTCCCAGTAGCGGCCGAACTTGCGACCCACCTCGGTGAACGTGCCGAGGTGCCGGAAGCCGAAGCGGGTGTGCAGCCGGACGGACGCCTCGTTGGGCTGGGTGATCCCGGCGTAGGCCCGGTGCACGTCCTCGTCGGCCAGCGCCTCGAACAGCGCCGTGTACAGCAGGGTGCCGACGCCCCGGCCGGTGGCCTGCGGGGTGCAGTAGACGGTGACCTCCACGGACGGGCCGTACGCCGCCTTGGGGCGGAAGGCGCTGCTGGTGGCATAGCCGAGCAGTGCGGGGGTAACCGCGACATCGGGCGGCGCTGCCCCGGGGTGGGTGTCCGCCGACCCGTTACGGGTGTCAGCTGACCCGTGACGGGGATCCGCTGACCCGTTCTGCGGGATTTCCGCCCGGTCTGCCGCTTCCTGGGCAACCAGAAGGCGGTGCGGTCCGTCTTGGGGGTGGGAGAGCAACCACGGGCGTCGCTGCTCGCTGGTGAAGGGCTCCGTGTCGAAGGTGATGCAGGTCTCACGGATGTAGTGGTTGTAAAGATCCGTAAGAGCCGGTAAATCCGCCTCGGTGCCCGCCCTGACCTGCACTTCCCCCGGTCCCACCCGCATATGACCTCCTTCGTGGTGGTGCAGGGTACTGCATGATCAGAAAAATAGCGGAGCCGTGTGGGAATTCTGTCCGGATTCCAGCCGTTGTTTCCTTCGGACGGGCCACTCGGCAAGCATCGCAGACGGTGCCCAGCCGTCGAGGCCGCAACCAGCCCGCCCGATCGTCCCGCGACCGACTCATCGCAAGAGGGAGCACACGCATGGCAACCCGTGCCGTCGCCCGCCGTCAGGACAGCGCCGGTGAAGCTGACGCGGCCCACAGTGTTCGCGCCGTAGGCGGGGAGATCGCCGACCGCGACCTGGTCGGCATGTACCTCGACGAGATCGCGCGCACGCCCCTGCTCGACGCGGCCAAGGAGGTCGAGCTGTCCCAGACCATCGAGGCGGGCGTCTACGCCCAGCAGATCCTGGACGCCGAGGTCACCGACGGCAACGCCGCAGGTGCCAGCCGTGAGGAGCTGGCGGCGCTGGCCGAGGAGGCCGCCCGGGCCAAGGACGTTTTCATCCGCTCCAACCTGCGGCTGGTGGTCGCCGTCGCGCGCCGCTATCCGCGCGCCGGGCTGCCGCTGCTGGACCTGATCCAGGAGGGCAACGCCGGTCTGGTCCGCGCCGTGGAGAAGTTCGACTACGCCAAGGGCTTCAAGTTCTCGACGTATGCGACCTGGTGGATCCGTCAGGCCATCACCCGCTCCATCGCCGACCAGTCGCGCACCATCCGGCTCCCCGTGCACCTCGTCGAGGAGTTGGGCCGGATCCGCCGGGTGCAGCGCGAGTTCAACCGCGAGAACGGCCGCGACCCGGAGCCGGCGGAGGTCGCCGGCGAGCTGGGCTCCACGCCCGCCCGCGTCACCGACGTACTGGACTGGGCGCGCGACCCGGTCAGTCTCAACATGTCGGTGGACGACGACGGCGACACCCAGTTCGGCGATCTGCTGGAGGACACCTCCGCCGCTTCGCCCGAGCAGTCCGTGCTCACGCTGCTGCGCAGCGAGGAGCTGGAGGACCTGATCGACCGCCTCGACCAGCGCACGGCCTCCATCATCAAGGCCCGCTACGGCATCGAGGACGGCCGTGAGCGCACCCTCACCGAGGTCGGCAAGCAGCACGGCCTGACCCGTGAGCGGATCCGGCAGATCGAGAAGCACGCGCTGCTGGAGCTCAAGCGGATGGCCCGCGACACGGGATTCGACGCGGCCGCCTGACCCCGTACCCGACAGCACGAGCCCCGGTGTCCGCCCAGCGGCGTCGGGGCTCCAACGTGTCGTCCCCCTGACCGGCCAGCCGCTGCTCCACCTGTTCGCCCTCGCCGCCGGGACCGGCGTCAGCACCGCCGTGGTCGTCCTCGTCAAGCGGCTGCGCACCCCGTCCCCGGACCGCCCGGCGGACGCCGCGGCCCCCGACGGCGCCGGGGTGACGGCGGCCGTCTGACGGCTCGTTCCGCCGGCCCAGGCCCCCAACTGGACGGCTGCGGTGGGGGGCTGGCCTGCGCAGAAGGTGTTACCCGCCTGTTAGCCGATCCTTAGTGGCCGGGACGAGAGTCAGGGTGTCCCGCCGTACGGCACCGCTTGACACCTCATCACCTCGGGGGAACCCCATGCCGCTCGCCACCACCGCCCTCCGCCGTGGCCGCCGCCTCGCCGCCGCCTCGCTCCTCGCCGTCACCGCACTGTCGCTGACGGCCTGCGGGGACAACGGATCGGCCGCGCCCGCCGCCTCCGCGAGCGCCCCGTCCGCACCGGACGACGGCGGAAAGGCGGGCACCACCGGGGCCGGGGGCTCCGGGGGCGCCACGTCAGGCGGCTCCGCCGCGGGCGACGGGCAGGCGGGCGGCGGCGGCACCAGCGGGGGCAAGGGCGGATCCGGTACGGGCGGGTCTGCGGGGTCGTCGTCGGCCGGCGGATCCGGCGGCACCGGGTCGAAGGGCGGGGCGTCCGCCGGGCGCAAAGGCGCCACCGGCACCTGGACGGGCACGCTGAAGTGGCTCACCGAGGACAAGCTCACCGTGGTGCCCAAGACCGGTATGGAGCAGGCGTTCTACCTCACCGGCAGCACCAAGGCGCTGAGTGCCGCGACGATCTGTGAGGCGCCCGACGGCCGGGTGCACATGGACAGTTCGGGCTACGGCACCACCTCCTGCACCCTTGCCGACCTGCGCAAGGCGGCCCGGCTCGGCTCCGTCGAGGTGCGGGTCACGCTGGACGACGGCGCCGCCACGAAGGTCGCCGAGCACTACCACCCCTGAGCCCGGCCCGGGCTCCCCTCACCGCACTCCAACACTCCACTCCACTCCAGCGACCGTCGGCCCCTCGGCCGGCGGTCGCTGGAGTGCGTGTACCTGGAAGCGCGTGCCGGGGCGTCTACGGGGAGCGGGAGTTCACCCGGGGAGGTCCGGAGCACCCGTGCGCGGCGGGGCTCAGTCGGCCGTGGTGGCGGCGAGGAACAGCGACCAGGCGGTGGCGGGGAAGGTGAGCCGGGTGCCGGGGCCGGGCTGGCGGGAGTCCCGGACGTGGACGTGCGAGCGGTCCGGTTCGACGGCCAGCTCCAGGCAGGCGTCTTCGTGGTCGCTGCTGTAGCTGGACCTGGACCAGCGCAGTTCTTCGCCCATGGCGCCGTCTCCCACCGTTCGCCCGCCGGTTCGCCTGCCGGATCGCCCGTCATGACCGTCCCGCGCCCGGCGGCCGGACGTCAACCGGCGCTTTCGGCCTTTCACCGGGTGCGCAGGGGCGCGCCGGCTGCGCCGGATACGACGCGGCGGTGGCCGGCCCCACCGAGGGGGCCGGCCACCGCCGTACGGAGGGTCCGCCGGATCAGACCGCGCTGCCGGACTTCCAGTCCGACCAGGACAGGTTCCAGCCGTTGAGGCCGTTGTCCGGCTGGACCGTCTTGTCGTGCGAGTTCTTCACGATGACGACATCGCCGACCAGTGACTCGTTGTAGAACCACTTTGCCGGGGTGTCGCCGCCGCCGCCCTTGTTGTCCCGCAGGCCGACGCAGCCGTGGCTGGTGCCGGAGTTGCCGAAGATCGACGGGTTGCCCCAGTAGTTGCCGTGGAGGAAGGTGCCGGACGACGACAGCCGCATGGCGTGCGGGACGTCCTTGATGTCGTACTCACCGCCGAAACCGACCGTCGAGCCGTCCATCCGGGTCTGCTCGAACTTCTCCGAGATCACCATCTGGCCGTTGTAGGTCGGGTGGTCGGGGCTGCCGCCGGAGATCGGCACCCGCTTGAGGGTCTGGCCGTCCCGCTTGACCGTCATGGTCTGGGTGTTCATGTCGACCGTGGAGACCTGGGAGCGCCCGATGGTGAAGGACACCGTCTTGGACTGGACTCCGGTGATGCCCTGGCCGCCCTTCACCCCGTCCAGGTCGATCTTCATGGTGACCTTGGAGCCGGCCTTCCAGTACTCCTCGGGCCGGAAGTCCAGGCGCTGGGCGCCGAACCAGTGGCCGACGACCTGCTGGCCGCTGCTGGACGACACCGTGATGTGGGACTGGACGTCCTTCTTGTTGGTGATCGCCTTGTCGAAGTTGAACGAGACCGGCATGCCCACGCCGACGGTCTTGCCGTTGTCGGGGGTGTAGGAGCCGATGAAGCTGTTGGCCGAGGAGACCGTGGTGAAGGTGGCGTTCTCGGTGGCCGGACGGCCCTTGGAGTCCTTGGCGTTGGCGACGATCTTGTACTTGGTGCCCCGCTCCAGCTGGGCACCGGGCTTCCAGGACGAGCCGTCGGGCGATATGGCGCCGGCCACCTCCGTGCCGGTGTCGGCCGCGGTGAGCTTCACATCGGTCAACTTGCCACCGGTGACCTTCACTCCGGTGTCGTTGATGCTGGCGTCCGTGGCGCCGTCCTTCGACGAGACCTTGATCTTGGCGTCGGAGGCGTCCTTCTTGGCCGCGGCGTCCGCGCCGGCCTGGCCGTTCTTGCCGTCGTCGTTGCCGCCGGCCGAGGCGTCGCCGCCACAGGCGGTCAGGGCCAGCGCGCCCGCCGCGAAGAGGGCGGTCACGGCCATGGTGCGGCGCGTCCGGCGGCTGCGGCGGGGCGCGCCCGGAGTCTGCTGCTCGGCCGACTGGAGCAGCTGGTGCGGGGTGCGGGACCGAGCGGGCGCGGGGTTGTCCGGCGATGTCACGAGCTGCTCCATACAGGGGGGTTGTGGTTCCGTGCTGCTAAACAGCACCGACGGGCGGATTTGGTTGCGGGTCCGGCCACCTTGTGATGAAGGTCACATCCGCGGCGGTAGGGGTCGGTCGGCCGGTCCCGATAGCCAGGTTCGCAGTGGGGTGCCGTGTTCGTCCAGGCGGGGTGGAGGATGCGGAGGGGCCACCGGGGTCTCCGACAGCCGGAGCGGGCTGGTGACTTGAGGGACCCGGCCCTCGCCGACCGGGGTCACCGGGTCGAGCCCGAGCCGCGCCGCCAGCGCCAGCGCCTGCGACACCGTGTGGACCGGCCCGCAGGGGACCGCCGCCGCGGTCAGCCGCTGCGTCCAGGCCTCCGCGCTGTCGCCGGCCAGCCGGTCCTCCAGCGCCGTGACCAGGGCCGTACGGTGCCGGACCCGGTCCTGATTGCGGGCGAAGCGGGCGTCCTCGGCGAGTTCGGGCGCGCCCAGCACCCGTACCAGTGCCCGGAACTGACGGTCGTTGCCCACCGCCACCGCCAGTAGCTGCCCGTCCCGGCAGGCCAGCGTCTCGTACGGCGCGATGCTCGGATGGCGGTTGCCCATCGGGCCCGGATCGTGGCCGGTGGCCAGCTGTCCGGTCGCCTGATTGACCAGCGAACCCAGCAGGGATGAGAGGAGATTCACTTCCACCAGCTGGCCGCGGCCGGTGCGCCCGCGGTGGTGCAGCGCCGCCAGGATGCCGGTGGTGGCGTCCTTCGCGGTCAGCACGTCCACCAGTGCCACCCCCGCCTTGAGCGGGGTGCCGCCGGGCTCGCCGGTGATGCTCATCAGCCCCCCGACGGCCTGGACGACGAAGTCGTAGCCGGGCAGCTGCGCCCCGGCGCCGGAGCCGAACCCGGTGAGGGAGCAGTGCACCAGGCCCGGGTTGGCGGCGCGGGTGGCGGTGTGGTCCAGGCCGTATGCGGCCAGGGAGCCCGGGCGGAAGTTCTCGATCAGTACGTCGGCCCGGCGGGCCAGTTCGCGGGCCGCGGCCGCGTCGTCCGGGTCGGCGAGGTCCAGGGCCAGTCCACGCTTGGAGCGGTTGGCGGCATCGAAGTACGCGGCGGTGCCGTCCGCCGCGAACGGCGGGCCCCAGGCGCGGGTGTCGTCACCGGTGCCCGGCCGCTCCACCTTGATTACCTCAGCGCCGAGGTCGGCGAGCGTGGCCGCGGCCAGCGGGCCGGCCAGCACCCGGCTGAAGTCCGCGACGAGGATGCCGTCCAGTGCGCGGGCGGGCGGCGCGGCGTCGGCGGCGGACGGCTCGGGGCGCGGGTGATGCGGCTGGGGCACGTACGTCCTCCTCACATCGCGGGCGGGTGCCGTCATCGTCGGCGACGGGCCGTGCCGGCGGGAACCTGCCGGGGTGTCCAACGGGGCGGTCCGGTTCTGCCGGGGCGGCGTCCCCGGACCGGCGCGGGGCGAACGGCTGTGGACAGCGGTGGACGACGGTGGACGGCTGCGGAGAGAATGCGCCGAACGTGCCGGGCATCAGCCGAAAATGTGGCGAAATGTCATAGGAGATGCGTCACTTCGCGGCGTACGCCCCAGCTTGCCCTATCCGTACCCCTGGGCCGTGGTGTCTACTGGCTTCACCCAGCGCCTCACCCGTCCAGGAGGACCGCATGCTTCCCTCCGTTTCGATTCTGCAGCAGATCGGCTTCGGCGTGCTGTTCGCGGTGGCCGTCCTCTGGGTCGTGGTGATGACCAGACTGCTGCGACGGGGGCACTACGAGGCGGCGATGCGCCGGGACCACCGGGAGATGCGCCTGCGGTACGGGCGGCGCGGCCCGGCCGACCGGCCCGCGCCGCCGGAGCTGCTGGGGTCGGTCCCGCGGCAGACCGGGCCGGCCGGTCCGCCCGCGGAGTGCGTGCAGCTCAGCGCCGCCGAGCGGGCGGCGTTCGAGGGGCTGGTGCGGCAGCTGACCAGCCGCAGCTGATCACTGGACCGGGCCCAGCCTCAGCAGCGCCAGCGCGGCCAGCATCTGCGCCGACACCGCCGCCGCGGACTTCCACGTCGACAGGTGGTGCTGGCCGCGTATCAGCAGGACCGCGAGGACATAGCCGAACCCCCAGGTCGTCCAGGTCGCCGCCTGGACGAAGGTGGCGTCGGTCGGCAGCCAGGCGGCGATCGCCATCCGCGGCAGGTCCGTCACCCAGAACAGCACGATGAACAGGCTCGCGGTCGGCGCAAAGCGGCCGTTGCCGCCGAGGGTGCGGGCTATGGCGTGGGTGACCGCGCCCAGCGTGAAGCTGGCGACCAGCACCCCCGCCTCGGCCACCCCGGCGAGCTGGAGCGCCGCCGTGCGGTCGGCCGACCACTGGCCGCGGAAGGCGTCCACCGACAGCACCCCGATGGCGCCGCTGATCAGCGACAGCAGCAGCGCCGCGCTCCAGGCGCTGCGGTCCCGCGCCTCCTCCATGACGTCCACTGGCCGGTACCACAGCCCGAATATCAGCCGGTGCCACCACAGTCGGCGGCGCGGGGCCGGCGCACGGGGAGCCGGCTGGACGAGGGTGGGCGGCGGGGGCTGCGACGGCTGGGAGGGCTGGGAGGGGGGTGGTGCGGGCATACGGCCGTTTCTACCACCGGCCGATCAAGGTCGGCGTACGGGCATCGGGCGCGGGTACCGCCGGGTTGACCGGCGCGCCGCCGTCCGGGCGGCCGGAAGCGGATCCCCGGGCCGCACCCGGGACGCGTCCGCTGGGCCGGAGCCGGGGCGGGTGAGAGGCTGGGGCGGTGACGGAGCAGACACCGGAGCACGGCGAGGCGCACGGCGGCGGGCTCGGCAGCCGGCTCAACTGGCTGCGGGCCGCGGTCCTCGGCGCCAACGACGGCATCGTCTCCACCGCGGGGCTGGTCGTGGGCGTCGCCGGGGCGACCGACGAGCGCGGCGCGCTGTTGACGGCGGGGCTGGCTGGCCTGCTGGCCGGGTCGCTGTCGATGGCGGCCGGGGAGTACGTGTCGGTCTCCACCCAGCGGGACTCGGAGAAGGCCGCGCTGGCACTGGAGAAGCGGGAGCTGGCCACCGAGCCGCACGCCGAACTCGTCGAGCTGACCGAGCTGTTGGAGGGCAAGGGCCTGGAGGGGCAGCTGGCCCGCGAGGTCGCCGAGCAGCTGACCGAGCACGACGCGCTGCGCGCCCACGCGGAGGTCGAGCTGGGCATCGACCCCGACGAGCTCACCAACCCCTGGCACGCCGCCGGCGCCAGCTTCCTCGCCTTCACCGCGGGGGCGTTGCTGCCGCTGCTGGCGATCGTGCTGCCGCCGTCCGGACAGCGGCTGTGGATCACGGTGGTGGCGGTGCTCGCCGCGCTGGCGCTGTGCGGCTGGAGCAGCGCCCGGCTGGGTGCCGCGCCGGTGGGGCGGGCGGTGCTGCGCAATGTGGGCGGCGGCGCGGTGGCGATGGGCGTCACCTACGCCGCGGGGACGCTGCTGGGCGCCGTGGGGGTCTGAGCCCGGCACCTGACGTCCGCTCAGGCGCCGGTGCCGGTGTCCCCGTACAGCTCGCGGTACGAAGGGAAGCGGCCCCCCGGCCCGTCGACGGACTCCGCCGCCAGCACGGCCCGGACCACCGCGCGGGTCAGCACGTCCGCGCCGGCGGCCAGGATCTCGTTCAGGGCGCCGGCCGTCACATGGACGCCGAAGGCCGGGTCGGCCACGGCCTCCGCGGGCGCGAGCGGGCGGGCGCCGGTGGACAGCGCGAAGACCGTGTCGCCGTCGGACAGCAGATGGACCGGGCGGAGCGCGCGGGCCAGGCCGTCGTGGGCGGTGCCGGCGAGCTTGTGGGCCTGGGCGCGGGTCAGCTCGGCGTCGGTGGCGACCACGGCCAGGGTGGTGTTCAGCGGTGGGTGCGCGGCGGCCGCCGAGCGGGCCCGGGTCAGCTCCTCGGCCTCGGCCAGTGCGCGCCGTGCCGCGGCGTGCACCTCGGCGGGCGGCGGCGTCACCGGCCCGTCGTACAGCCGGCCGTACAGCACACCGGTCCGCGGGTCGGCCACCGCGCCCACGGCGTTGACGGCGGCGAGCGCGGCGACGGTAGCGCCGGAGGGCAACACCACACTGGCGGTACCGATGCCGCCCTTGAGCCCGCCGGCCACCGCGCCGGTGCCGGCGCCCACATTGCCCTCGGCGACCGGTGCGCCGGGGGCGGTGGCCGCGGCGGCCTCGGCCGCGGCGTGGCCCAGCGCGGCGTCCGGCCGGGCCCGCCAGTCGCCGCCGCGGCCCAGGTCGAACAGGGCCGCCGCCGGGACGACCGGCACTACTTGCGCGGGGTCGGGGCCCACCCGGAAGCCGCGGCCGGCGTCCTCCAACCAGGCCATCACCCCGGACGCCGCGTCGAGCCCGAAGGCGCTGCCGCCGGTCAGCACCACCGCCTCGATCCGCTGGACGAGGTTGCGCGGGTCCAGCGCGTCGGTCTCCCGGGTGCCGGGCCCGCCGCCGCGTACGTCGACGGCCGCGACGGCGCCGCCCTCCGGGGCGAGGACCACGGTGGTGCCGGTCAGCGCACCGCCGCCGGTGCGCCGGGCATGGCCGACCCGCAGGCCGGGGACGTCGGTCAGCGCGTCCTGCGGCCCGGCGGGGTGCGGCGCGGTGGGTGGCCGGTCAGAAATCGGCCGGTCCCATCACGACGACCGGGTGCAGGTCGGGGTCGAGGGTGCGCAGCAGCTCCCGCATCGCCTTGGGCTTGAGGCTCACACAGCCCTGGGTGGGGCCGTCGTGGTCGACGTGCAGCCAGACGCCGCCGCCCCGGGCGCTGCCCAGGGGGCGCCGGGGGTCCAGCGGGGAGTTGCCCGCCTCCCGGTTGTAGTTGATGGCGATGACGTAGTCGAAGGCGCCGGCCAGCGGCTCGCCCTCCACACCGGTGCCGTCGGCGACGAAGCTGTTGTTGTGGTCGTAGGGGAGCTTGGTGCCGTCGGGGGCGGGCAGCAGGCCGCCGGCGTCGGTGAGGCTGAAGACCCCGATGGGGGAGCGCAGGTCGCCGTAGTGGTGGTTGTCCGTCCAGCCGTGGGCGGCGTTGTGCGCGGACCAGGTGGGGCCCGGCTCCCAGTCGTCCGAGCCGTCCTCGCGGGTGTAGAGGACGACCCGGGACTCGAAGGAGTCCATGTCCTTGCCGGTGACGACCAGGGCCTGGCGGGCGTCGGCCGGTATCCGCTTGCGGACGGCGTCGCTGAGGCCGGGGATCGGTCGGCGGGCCGGGACGCCGGGTGCGGCGTTCGGGGCGGATTTCGGGGCGACGGCGGGAGTCCGTGGCGTGTCCGGGCCGGATGCGGTCGTGGACGTGGTGCTCTTGGCGTCGATCGCGGCGTTGTGGTCGTCGCCCGATGCCGGCCACGCCCACAGGGCGGTGCCGACCAGGGTGGAGAGGGCGAGACCGCTCACGGCCTTGCTGCGCCGGGACAGTCTCGTCCTCGTCCGCGCGTGGGACTGGGCGTGGCGAGCCATGGCTGGCGTCTCCTCCAGGTACGGACGGCGGTCGGCCCCAGGGGTTCCCGGGAGGGACCCCTGTCATAAAAAGGGCAATCTGCACCCTACCGCGTCTGTGTCGACGCGCCTCCGGTGGCCTCTGGGAACGGTGGGGAACAAGAGCGCGAATTATGGAGAAGTGGGGTCCATTGGTGGGGAATTGACGGGGCATGGGCTCGCGAGGACTTCCCTCGGAGGGGGGACCGCGCTGGTGAACGGGGCCTTCCCGGGGCGGGAGGGAAGATGGCCGGATCTGATGCGCAATCAGGGTGATAGGGCGTCCTGTACGGCCGTTCGGCACGCTTATGGGGGATCGGCACACCGCCTGACGGACCCTCAATGGAGCAGTGGCGTGGTCGGAAGGCGACGGGCGGCTCGCCGGGACGGGCGACGGTGGCCAGGCCGCGCCCCCGTCACTGCTCCAGTGCGGTTCCCTGACGGGCCGTAAGGGTGACGCCCGCCGCGACCGTCGCCGCCGCCACCAGGCCGGCCGCCGGTACCGCCCACCGCCCGGCGAGGGTGCAGACCAGCACCGCCACGGCCGACACCGGCAGCACCAGCTGCTGCGCCGGGCCGCGCTTGTGGTGGCGGGAGTGGATCAGCCAGACGGTGAACAGGAACAGCGCGGCCGGCACGGTCACACAGGCGCTCGCCGCCCGCACCGACAGGTGCGTGCGGTCGAACGCCTGTGCCACCGCGACCTCGATGCCCGCGCCCACCGCCGCCGCCGAGCAGAACACCAGGTAGTGCCCGTAGCCCCACAGGAACGCCTGCCGGCTGGAGCGCAGGTGGCGGTGGATGGGCACCGCGAAGTAGATCCAGTACGCGGCGAACACCAGCAGTAGCCCGCCGGCCGCGATCGGCAGCAGGGCGTCCAGCTCGTCGTGCTCGTTCAGCGCCGACTGCACCGCGAGGGTGGCCGCCGCGACCGTCTCGCCCAGCACGATGAGGGTGAACAGGCCGTACCGCTCAGCGATGTGATGCGGATGCCAGGCCGTTTGTGCGGCGCGCTCGGCCAGCGTGGGCACCGCCAGCTCCAGCGCCCCCACCACCAGGAACACCCAGGGCACCGCCGCTGTGGGCAGGAGCAGCAGGCCCAGCCAGCCGATCTGGCAGACCGTCACGCCCAGGGCGTAGCCCAGCGCGGTGCGGCGGTCCGGGCCCCGGGAGCCGTGTGCGGCCCGCAGCCACTGGGAGACCTGCGCCAGCCGCATCACCACGTACCCGCACCAGATGAGGGTGAAATCGCTGTCGGTGAAGGCCCGCGGCACCCCGGCCGCCAGGATCAGCGCACCCGCGATCTGTAGGAGCGTCACCGCCCGGTAGAGCCAGTCGTCGGTGTCGTACGCCGAGGCGAACCAGCTGAAGTTCATCCACGCCCACCACACGGCGAAGAACAGCATCAGATAGCCGGTCACCCCGTGCGCCCACTGCCCCTCGGCCAGTGCGTGCGCCAGCTGCCGGCCGGCCTGTGCGACCGCCACGACGAAGCAGAGGTCGAAGAAGAGCTCCAGCGGGGTGGCGGTGCGGTGCTCCTCGTCGCGGCGGCGCGCCCGCATCAGGTCCGGCACAGCAGCTCCTGTCGTCGGGCGGTTGAGCCGACCTCAGCACAGCGCGGCCGGCAGGCACCGCCAACGACGGGCGCGGTGTGTCGTGGCGGGTCCGCCCCGCTACTCGGCGACCGCCTCCACGATAGATGGGAAGGCCGACGTCGGCAGCACCCGGGTCAGCCGGAAGCCCTCCGCCGACAGCAGCGTGGCGAACTCCTCCGCGGTCCGCTCCTGCCCGTCGACCGTCGCCATCATGGCGACGTCCAGGGTCTTGCCGAAGTGCGGGGTGTTGCCGGGCGGCAGGACGGAGTCGATGATCAGCAGCCGGGTGCCGGCCGCCATCGCCGTGCGGCAGCTGCGCAGGATGCGCCGGCAGTCCCCGTCCGACCAGTCGTGCAGTACGTGCTTGAGGACGTAGACGTCGCCGCCCTCCGGTATCGACACGAAGAAGTCGCCCGCCTCGGTGCGCCAGCGGCCCTTCAACTCATCGCCGTCCAGGAGGTGATGGGCCAGCGGCGGCGGCTGGTCGAAGAGCACCCCGGTCAGTTCCGGACGGCGGCGCAGGGCGGCGCGCAGCAGCCCGCCGCGGCCCCCGCCGACGTCCACGACGGTGCCGCTCTCCGGAAAGGGGTAGACCTCGGCCACCGCCTCGTCCACCGGGGCGGACAGCGATGCCATCCCGTCGTCGAACAGCCGGCGGACCACCGGGTTCGACTGCAGGTACGCAAAGAGCGGCGCGCCGAAGATCCGCTCGAAGGAGGCGCCGTCCCGCTCCACCGCGTCCGGCATGGCGGCCGAGGTCCGCAGGAACAGCTCGTCGGTCATCATCAGCACCGCGGGGTGCAGCGAGTCCGGGACGTCGGTGCGCAGCGGCTGGGCTGACGGCGTCAGCCCGTAGGCACCCGTGGCGTCCTCGCGGAAGATGCCCCGGGCGGCGAGGCAGCGCAGCACCCGGCGCAGGTGCGGGGCGTGCGTACCGGTGGCCGCGGCCAGCTGCTCGGCGGTGCGCGGCCCCCCGGACAGGTGGTCGGCGATGCGGTGCTGGGCCGCGGTGCGTAACGCGGCGGAGAAGAGGTGTCCCAGGGCCTGGTCCATCAGGTGGGCCGCGATGTCGTGCGGCTGGTCGTTCGATCGGTGGGGTGAAGCGGCCAACGTCGGCCTCCGGTGGTCGGATCGGGCCTGCGGGGCGGCGGTCGCAGGCGGGGTGATCCACGGTTGCAGCCGGGGGCTGCGGTGTCACGGAAACGGCCGCGCACACCCGCCAACTCCGGCCAGCGAGCCGGTGGGACCGGGCGGGCGGCCCCTCGATGCCGCCCGGTGGTTCATGGTCGAATGCGCGTATGAGCGACAGTGACACGAACGGAAAGACCGGATCCCTCGCCGCCCCGCACGCCGCCCCCACCGCCGTCCTGGCCCCGCTCGACGACCGCGTCGCGGACCTCGTGGCGCTCTACAAGGACCTCCACCGCCACCCCGAACTCGGCTTCGAGGAGACCCGTACCGCCGCCGAGGCCGCCCGCCGGCTGACCGCCGCCGGCTACCAGGTCACCACCGGCATCGCCGGGACCGGGGTGGCGGGCGTGCTGCGCAACGGCCCGGGCCCGGTGGTGCTGCTGCGCGCCGACATGGACGCGCTGCCGGTCACCGAGGACACCGGCCTGGCGTACGCCTCCACCGTCCCCGGTCGGATGCACGCCTGCGGCCACGACGTCCACGTCACCTGCCTGCTGGGCGCCGCCGATCTGCTCGCGGCCGGCCGCGCGCACTGGTCCGGCACCCTGATCGCGCTCTTCCAGCCCGCCGAGGAGGTCGGCAGCGGCGCCCGCGCCCTGCTCGACGCCGGCCTCTATGACCAGGGCCTGGTCCCCACGCCCGACGTGGTGCTGGCGCAGCACGTCGCCCCGTTCGCCGCCGGGCTGATCGCCTACTGCCCGGACGCCTGCATGGCCGCCGCCGACAGCCTGGAGATCACCTTCCACGGCACCGGCGGCCACGGCTCCCGCCCCGAGACCACCATCGACCCCATCCTCATGGCGGCGTCCTTCGTCCAGCGGGTGCAGGCGGTGGTGGCCCGCGAGGTCGCGCCCCAGGACCGGGTGGTGGTCAGCGTCGGTTCCTTCCACGCCGGGGAGTCCGCCAATGTCATCCCCGAGCGGGCCGTGGTCCAACTGAGCGTCCGCACCTTCGACGAGACGGTGCGCGCCGCGGTGCTCACCGCCCTCGACCGGATCGCCCGCGCCGAAGCCGCCGCCTCCGGCGCCGACCGCGTTCCGGAGACCCGGGTGCTTGACTCCTTCCCCGTCACCGTCAACGACCCCGGCACCCTCGGCTCCGTCAACGGGGCGTTCACCCAGCTCTTCGGCGAACAGCGGGTGGTGGCCTACCAGCCGGCCACCGGGAGCGAGGACGCCGGCCTGCTGGCGACCGCCGCCGGGGCGCCGCTGTACTACTGGTGGCTGGGCGGCTGGGACCCGGAGGAGTTCGCCGCGGCGCTGGCGGCCGGGCGGCTCGCCCAGGACATCCCCTCCAACCACTCCTCGCGCTTCGCCCCCGTCGTCCTGCCCACCCTCACCATGGGCGTCCAGGCCCTGATCGCGGGGGCGCTCGACCAGCTGGCACCGGGGGCGGGCGGCGAGGGGGAGGCGCTCCGGGAGGGCCGGGCGGTGGCCGAGTGAGGCCGGGCGGTGGCCGGGTGACGGCCGAGTGAGGCTGGGCGTGGCTGGGTGACCGGCCCCTCGGGCCCCGGCCGTTGACCTTGTCCCTGGGGGAAGGCCCAGCATCGGCGGGGCCGGGCCCGAAGTGCCCGGTACGAGGACGACGGACGGGCGCCGACGGGCCCAGACGGGTACGGGCGGGCACGGACGGGCACCTCCGGGTGCCGGGACGGTCCGACGGAGCCGCTGGCGCGCGGAGCCACCGGGTGCGAAACCACCGGGGTGCGAAGTCGCCAGGGTGCGGAACCACCGGGTGCGAAGTCGCCAGGGTGCGGGGCCACGAAGAGCCGCGGCGCGCGGAAGGAAGGACGGAGGTGCGGGGGTGAAACAGACCGCGGACGGTGTGGAGCTGCTCACCATCGGGGCGTTCGCCCGCGCCTGCGGCCTCTCGCCCAAGGCGCTGCGGCTCTACGACGAGCTGCGCCTGCTGCCGCCGGCCCATGTCGATCCGGTCAACGGCTACCGCCACTACGCCCCGGCACAGCTGGAGCGGGCCCGGCTGGTCGCCTGGCTGCGCCGGCTCGGGATGCCGCTGGCCGGCATCCGGGAGGTGTGCGCACTGGCACCGGACGCCGCGGCCGACGCGGTCACCGCGTACTGGGCGCGCGTCGAGGCCGACACCGCGGCCCGCCGCGACCTGGCCGCCTTCCTCGTCGACCAGCTCCAGCGGAAGGACACCGCCATGACCGCCTCGCCCACCCCGCTCACCCTGCGCTGCGCCGCCGGAACGGACCGCGGCCTGGTCCGCCCGACCCACCAGGACGCCGCCTATGCGGGCCCCCGCCTGTTGGCCGTCGCCGACGGCTACGGACCGGCCGGCGGACTCGCCGCGACCGCCGCCATCGACGCGCTGCGGACACTGGAGGACCGGGCCCCGGCCCCGGCGGACGCCCTGGCGGCCCTGGAGGAGGCGGCCCGCCGCGCCCACCGCACCGCGCCGCCGGCCGCCTCGGCGGACCAGTCCACCGGCAGCACCCTCACCGCGCTCCTCCGGTCCGGCAGCCGGCTGGCGCTGCTGCACATCGGTGACTCCCGTGCCTATGTGCTGCGCGACACCGGCCTGTTCCGCATCACCCAGGACCACAGCCTGGTGCAGTCCCTCATCGACGAGGGCCGCCTCACCCCCGAGGAGGCCCCGACGCACCCGCAGCGCGCCCTGCTGCTGCGCTCCCTGGACAGCAGCACCGACTTCGCCCCCGACCTCCAGCTCCTGGACGCCCACCCCGGCGAGCGCTACCTGCTGTGCACCGACGGCCTGAGCGGGGTGGTCCCGCCGGAGGCCCTGCGGGCCGCTCTCGCGGAGGCCGACTCACCGGAGCAGGCCGTCGCCTCCCTGATCCGGCTGGCGCGTGCGGCGGGGGCGCCGGACAACGTCGGCTGCGTGGTGGCGGATGTCCTGCCGGCGGAGGCGGCCGCGTAACGCGCCCGTCCGGGGTGGGGAGGGGAAAGGGGCGGGCCGGGGCGTTCACGGTTCCGTTCCGGCCCCGTCCCGGTTACCTCCCCGGCCCTGTCGGCGGTTCCGTTGTGGCCCCGTCCCGCTTCTCGTGGCCGCTACGCCAGGCCCTTGAGCATCCCCTTGAAGTAGAGCTGCGGCAGGCCGTAGCGCTTGAGGAACCACATGTCGGTGCGCTCGCGGGTGGTGTCGATGAAGGGGATGGAGGGGGTCGGGCGCAGGTCGTAGTCGAACTCCGCGAGCAGCATCTTGTGGCGGGCGGTGACCAGGGGACAGGAGGTGTAGCCGTGGTAGCGGGCGGTGGCCGGACGGCCGCGGAGGCCGGCGAGGAGGTTGGTGACCACGACCGGGGCCTGCTTGCGGATCGCCGCGCCGGTCTTGGAGGTCGGCAGGTGGGCGACGTCACCCAGCACGAAGACGTCCGGGAACTCCGGGTGCTGGAGGGTGCCTCGATCCGAAGCGACGTATCCGTGCGGGGAGTTGGGGTCGGCGAGCGGGCCGTCGGCGAGCCAGCGGGGAGCGCGCTGGGGCGGTACGGCGTGCAGCAGGTCGTAGCGCAGGGTCTCGGCCTCGCCGGTGGTGTGGTCGGTGATCACCGCCTCCCGGGCCGCGCCGTCCAGGCTGGTCATCTCCGAGCTCAGCCGCACCTCGATGCCGTAACGCCGGGCCGTCTCGGTCAGCGCCCGGTCGAAGACCGGCACCTTGAACATCGCGGGCTCCGGCAGCACCAGGACGATGCGGATCGAGTCCAGGACGCCGCGCTTGCGCCAGTGGTCGGCCGCCAGATACGCGATCTTCTGCGGGGCGCCGCCGCACTTCACCGGCCCGGACGGCATGGTGAACAGCGCCGTGCCGCGGCGCATCCGGCGGATCAGGTCCCAGGTCAGGGGCGCGAGATCGGGACGGTAGTTGCTGCTCACCCCGTGGTGGCCGAGGGCCTCGGCGAGCCCGGGCACACCGTCCCAGTCGAGCTCCAGGCCGGGCGCCAGCACCAGCCGCCCGTAGGACAGGACCCGGCCGGTGGCGGTGGTGACCGTACGCGCGGTCGGGTCGACGGCGGCGGCGCGCTCGCGCAGCCAGCGCACACCGGGCGGTATCACCTCCGCCTCGGTGCGCAGCGAGGCGCGCAACGGGGCCTGGCCGCCGCCCACCAGCGTCCACAGCGGCTGGTACCAGTGGGTCTCGGAGGGCTCCAGCAGGGCGATGTCGCGGACGCCGGCACGCCGTAAACGGGCGGCGACGGTGATGCCCGCGGTACCGCCGCCGACGATGAGGACCTGGTGGTGGGACGGAGCGGCGGTGACGTGCGCCATGGGTTTCCTCCTGTGCGGGTGGGTGTGAGGGGTGCGGTGGACGGGGGACGGGGGGACGGGTGGTCGGGGCGGGTGGTCGGGACGGATGGGGCGGACGGGTGGGTTGTGGGGACAGGTCGTGGACGGTGGTGGTGGGTCAGAGGTGGGGCAGCGCCGCGGTCGCCATGGTGATGGCGAGGACGGTGACGAGGGCGGCGAAGGCGGCGGTCAGGGTCTGTGGGCGGAGGCGGGTGGCCAGGCGGTTGCCCAGTTGGCTGCCGACCGCCGCGCAGGCCGCGAAGCCGGCCAGCAGCGGCCAGTCCAGGGCTCCGGTACCGGCCCGAGTGCCCAGCGCCGTCAGGGAGTTGACCAGGATGACCAGGAGGGAGGTGCCGATGGCGACCGGCATTTCCAGGCCCAGGACGAGGGTGAGCGCCGGCACCACGACGAAGCCGCCGCCGACCCCGAAGAAGCCGGTGAGCAGCCCGACGGCGGTGGCGGTCGCGGCGACCCGGGCCGGGCGCGGACGGTCGGGGCGCGGAGGTACGGGGCGGGGCGGAACGGAGTTGGAATCCGTGGGACCGGAGGGCGTGGGGCCAGGCGGGACGGGGCCAGACGGGACGGGAACAGATGGGGCGGAGCTGGTGGGAGCAGGACCGGGTGACACGGAAGCGGGTGGCACGGAAGCGGGTGGCACGGGACCGGTGGCGGCGGGGCGCGCCCGGTCCGCCCGGTCGTCTGCCGCGGGCCGCTCTGGGCCGCCTTGCTTCCCGCCCGCCGGGCGCCGTGCACGCACTTCCCGTAACACCAGCATCGACGCCACCACGAGCATCAGCCCGGCGAACGCGGTCATCAGGACGCCGGACGGTACCGCCGCGCTCCAACGGGACCCGAGGTAGCTGCCGGCCGAGCCCAGTACGCCGAAGAGCGCGCCGGCCGCCCAGCGGACCCGGCCCGCGCGGCCGTGGCAGACCAGCCCCGACACCGCGCCGACGGCGACCACCACCAGTGCGCCCGCGGTCGCCTCGTGCGGCGACTGCCCCGCCAGATAGACCAGCGCGGGCACCGCCAGCACCGAACCGCCGCCGCCGAGCGCCCCCAGCAGCAGACCTATCAGCAGCCCGCACGGCAGCGTCGCCACGGCTAAGAGGACGGACACGTCAGGCGGACGGGCACGAGGCCGACGAGGGGGCGGCGGCCCGCGGCGCCAGGGCCACCGCCCGGCTGTCGTCGGACCACTCCGTGACGAAGGTGAACCGGTCGCCGCGGACGACCGTCTCCCGCCACTCCACCGGCCGTTCCCCGGCCCGCCCCAGCCGCTCGATGGCGAACGCCGCCTCCCGGTCGGCCAGCCCCAGCAGCCAGGTCTGCCGGACGTCCGGCAGGAACGGCTGGATCCGCTCCCGGCCGCCGGTGACCTTCACCCCGCAGCGCCGGGTCAGCTCGCCGTAGAGCGAGGTGTGCCCGAAGTCGGCCCCCAGCAGCGGCTCGGCGATCTCGGCGGGAAGGTGTGCGGTGTCGTGCGCGAGCGGTTCGCCGTCGGCGAGCCGCAGCCGTTCCAGGACGACCAACGGGGCATCGGGGACCAGGCCCAGATGCCCGGCGATCGTGCCGTCCGCGGTCTGCTCCAGCCGCAGCACCTCGCTGCGCTGCTCCACACCCTGGCCCTCCAACTCGCGGAAGAGGCTGTAGAGCGAGCCGAGCGGCTGCTGGATGCGGCGGGTGTCCAGCCGACTGGCGCGGCCTCGTTCGGCGATCACCAGCCCGTCGGCGCGCAGCTTGCGCAGCGCCTCCCGCACGGTGTGCCGGCTCACCTCGTACTCGGCGGTGAGCCGGTGCTCGGCCGGGAACTCCGCGGTGAACGCACCGGTCTCCATCCGACGGCGCAGATCGGCCATGAGCTGCGCCCAGAGCGGCAGCGGCGAGCGCCGGTCCAGGGGGCGCGGGGCGTGCGCGCCGGGTGCGCCGTCCGACGGCTCGGTCGTCATGGTGGGTTCCTCCGCGGGCTGCTGACGGGGACGGGTGCGGGCGTGGGCGTTGGCGTTGGCGTGGGGTGGTGGCGGGTACGGCGTGGCCTGCGGATTCCCTTGCGGGGTGACTGCAGTGACATGGCCTCACCTGAGAAGTGGTCATGTCGGTTGACGGGCCGGCGGGGACACCCAGCTTGTCGCCCGCCGACCCGGCTCCTTAATGTACGTACATCCGTGCATCCGCACAACGACGCACCCCGCCCGAGCGGACCCACCGCCGGGCCAGGCGCCCGCCCACCCCGGAGGCCGACCGTGCACTTCGCGCAGTACTACCTCGACTGCCTCTCCCAGGCGTCGTACCTGATCGGCGACGAGACCACCGGACGCGCCGTCCTCGTCGACCCGCGCCGCGACATCGACGACTACCTGCGCGACGCGGACGCCGCCGGCCTACGCATCGAACTCGTCGTCGAGACCCACATCCACGCCGACTTCCTCTCCGGGCACCTGGAACTCGCCCGGGCCACCGGCGCCGCCATCGCCTTCGGAGAGGCGGCCGAAACCGGCTATCCCATACGGCGGTTACGCGACGGCGAACGCCTCTCCCTCGGGGCCCGCGACGGCGAAGGCGTCACCCTCACCGTCCTCGCCACCCCCGGCCACACCATGGAGTCCATCTGCCTGGTCGTCCATGAACACCCCGCCGATGAGGTGCCGTTCGGCGTGCTCACGGGCGACACCCTCTTCGTCGGGGACGTCGGCCGCCCCGATCTGCTCTCCGCCGCCGGACACTCCCCGCAGGAGATGGCGGCCCGTCTCCACCACTCCCTGCACACCAAACTCCTGCCCCTCCCGGACGCGACCCGGGTCTTCCCTGCACACGGCGCCGGCTCGGCCTGCGGCCGCAACCTCTCCACCGAGACCAGCTCCACCATCGGCGACCAGCGCCGCCTCAACTACGCCCTACAGCCCATGTCCCAGGACGCGTTCGTCCGGCTGGTCACCGCCGGTCAGCCCGCCACCCCCGGCTACTTCGCCCACGACGCGGCCCTCAACCGCGACGGTCACCCCCTCCTGGACCCCGCCCCGCTGCCCGCGCTGAACCTGGACGAGGTGCTCGCCGCCCGCGACCGGCAGGGCGCGGTGCTCCTCGACTGCCGCCCGCTGGCCGTCTACACCGGTGCGCACCTGGCCGGATCGCTGCACACGAGCCTGGACACCCGGTTCGCGGAGTACGCCGGCAGCGTGGTTGCCCCGGGCACCCCGATCGTGCTGCTCGCCGAGCCCGGCACCGAAGAGGAGGCCCGCCTCCGCCTCGCCCGGATCGGCTACGACCATGTCCTCGGCCATCTGCCCGACCCCGCCGCCGTACTGGACCGCGCGCCCGCACTGGCTCGTCGCAGCCACCGCATCCGATCCGGTGCTGAACTGCCGGCGGACGCCCAGGTCGTCGACGTGCGCAATCCCGCCGAGTACGAGGAGGGCGCTCTGCCCGGGGCCCGCAGCATCCCGCTGGCCACCCTTCCCGACCGCCTCGCCGAACTGGACCCGGCCCGCCCGGTGGTCCTCTACTGCCGCAGCGGCAACCGGTCGGTGATCGCGGCGGCGCTGCTGGAGGAGCGCGGCTTCGAAGATGTCTGCGATGTGCTGGGGGGATTCGAGGCGCTGGCAGCCGCCTGAAGCTGGCCGGGGCGGCTGCCTGAAGCTGGCCGGGGCGCCTGCCTGCACCGGCCCGGTGCCTGCCCGCGCGCCTGGCCGCACCGGCCTGGGCGCCTGTCCCGTCGGCAGCACCGGGCTGGGTGTCTGTACCGGCCCGCGCGCCTGCCCGCGCGCCGGCCGCGCAGGCCCGCACGGGCCCGGGCGCCTGTCCGGTGGCCCGCATCGGCCCGGGCGCCTGTCCGGTGGCCCGCATCGGCCCGGGCGCCTGTCCGGTCGCCCGCACCGGCCCGCGCGCCTGCCCCACCAGGTTCCTCACCTCCTCGTTTCTCGCCCGAGGAGCCCGGCCACCACGGCGGCGGCGAGGCAACTGGCCGCCGCCAGCGCCAGGGGCGAGTGGAGCCCGGCGAGACCGCCGGCGCGGTCCGCTTCCGGGGCGACGGCGGGGGCCAGGGCGAGCCCGGCCCCCGCCGTCGCGGTCAGCACGGCCTTGGTCACTCCGGCCGCCTCGCCCGCCCGCTCGCGCCGTACCACCGACTGACTGCCGGTCAACGCCAGCCCGCCGGCCACGCCCAGCGCCGCCGCGGCCACCGTCACGGTCATCACCAGGGCCACCGCGCCCGCCCCACAGCCGGCCGCCCACAGAGCCACGGCGGCGGCGGACAGGCACCCCGCCATCACCGGCACCGCCGCCACGGGCGGCACCCGGCCGGCCAGCGGGCCGCCGGCGGCCAGCGCGGCCGCGGGAGCCAGCAGAGCCGCGCCCGCTCCCACCGCCGGCCACCCGCGCCCCTGTTGGAGCAGCAGCGGGACCGCGTACAACAGGGCCACCGTCGCCGCGTTGGCGACCGCACCCGCAGCGGTCAGTGCCACATACCGGCGGTTGCGGAACAGTGCGAGGTCCACCAGCGGGGCGGGGCACCGGCGTTCGGCCCGTACGAACAGCGCGCCCAGCGCCGCCGCGGCAACCGCCCAGCCCCACGCCGCAGGGCGCTGTAGCCAGTACGCCAGGCAGGCTGGCGCCCCGGTGACGGTGACCGCACCCAGGAGGTCGAGGGGCGGCCGGCCCACCTGCGGGTCACGCGGATCGGGCGCCCGGTGTGCGCACAGCGCAGCCGCCGCACACAGCGGCACACTCAGCCAGAAGACCGCCCGCCAGGAGACCCACTCGGCCAGCGCACCGCCGACGAACGGGCCGCCGGCCGTGGCCAGGCCCGCCACCCCCAGCGCCCGGCCGATCGCCCGCCGGCCCTCCCCGGGCGGGTGGACACGGGTCAGCAGGGCCAGTCCAGCGGGCATGATCAGGGCACCGCCCGTGCCCTGTAAGACCCGCGCCGCCACCAGCAACGGGAGCGACGGAGCCAGCGCACACAGCATGGAGGCGGCGGCGAACAGCGCCAGTCCCGCGGCCAGCACCCGGCGCTGCCCGCAGAGGTCGCCGAGTCGGCCGGCGACCGGCATGAGCGCACCGGCGGCCAGGAGGTACCCACCGACCACCCAGGGGGCGGCGTCCCCGGAACCCCGCAGGGCAGCGCGGGCGGCGGGCAGCGCGGCGTTCAGGGCGAACGAGTCCAGCTGGACGCAGAACGCCGCGGTGGCCACCGCGGCGACCGCCCAGAACGCCGGCGGACGGCGCCGCCGGAGCAGAACGGGAGGCGTCTCGGGACGCGGTACGGGAAACGGAGGGGGACTTGGGGTGGCAGGCATCGGCGCACCTCTCACGGGCCTGGGCGCGCGGTCCGGGACGGAGGCGCGCAGAAGGACGGCGGAAAACCGGGCTGGAGAGGGATGGAGTGCACCGGAGCGGGGAAGATCCCAGGGGTCGAGGTGCGAGAAGGGGCGGGCGCCGGCCCCGTACAGCGGACGTTCAGCAAACGTTGATCGATGATCACCATGCTGATCCGCATGTTGCGCCGTGTGATCTCAGAGCATGCAGAAGACGTCAGCGAAGTTCAAGAGCCTGCCGCGTCGCGGATCGCCCTCACCTGGAGCGGGGAGCCGGGACGTCTGGAGGAGCTGACCCACGGGACGCTCCTCGACCGGGCCGACCGGGCCGCCGCGGCGCTCTCCCGGCTCGGGGTCCGGGCCGGCGACCGGGTCGCGGTGCACCTCCCGCTGGTCCCGGAATCGGTGATCGCCACCATCGCCTGCGGCAGGTTGGACGCGATACGCACCACGCTGCCGGTCACACTGACGGTGCCCGAACTCGTCGCACGGTTCCGGGAGTCGGGCGCCCGGGTGATCATCACGGCGGATGCGGCGTTCTGGGACGGCGCGGTACGACCGGTGAAGCCGCTGCTCGACCACGCCCTGGCCCGGAGCGCGGCCGCGGGGGACGCGCCCCGGCGGACCGTACTGGTCGTGAACCGGTGCTCGCGGCCGGTCTCCTGGAAGCCGGGCCGCGACCTGTGGTGGCACGAGGCCCTGGAGAGCGCGGCCGTCCCCAACTGACTGATCCGGCGCCCAAGGGGGTAGCCGCACTCTCACCGCGCCCCAAGTCCCTCCTGGCCACGAGCCCTGCCTCCACCGGCCCGAGCCCTGCCTCCACCGGCCCGAACGCTGCCTCCACCGGCCCGAGCCCTGCCTCCACCGGCCCGAGCCCTGCGCTCGCCGGCCCCGAGCACTGCTCTCACCGGTTGCGAGCCGTGCCCTGGTTGGTGACGAGGCGTGGTGTCCTCACCGGCCGTGCTACCTCGACAGCCGCGAGCCGTCGCCGGCCATGAACTCCGGCAGACCACCGACTGTCTCGGAGCGCCGGCTGTCCCAGACCACCGGACCTCGCGGACCACCGGACCTCCCAGACCACCGGACCTCCCAGACCACCGGACCTCGCGGAGCACCGGTCTTCGTCGAGCACCGGCCCCGCAGTTCACCGGCCGCAGGGGTTCGCCGGCTCTGCAGACGGCCGAACCTCCTGGAGCACCGGCTTCGCCGGCACCCGCCCCGCAGGTCACCGGCGTCCACCCAGGTCACCGGCGTCCGCCCAGGTCACCGGCCCCACGCTGGCCGTCGGCTCTCGCTCATCACCAGTGCTCCCGCTCCGAGGGAGTCCTTCCGGCCATCTCCCATCGGACCGCCGGAGGGGCCTCCTCCGCTCCTCACCCACCGGGCATCTCCCCCATGGAGCCATCTCATCCACGGGGTATCTCACCCGCCGGGTGCCTCAGCCGCTGGGGTCCTCACCCACTCAGGTCACACAACGGGCTGCTCACGGTCCTGGTCTCTAGCGTGGGCACTGTGCCCCAGGCTCAGAAGCCCCACCCGCCCCGGACACTGCGCAGGCGGCACCGGCGGCTCCATCCCGGCCGAGGCCAGCCGTCGTCCGCGCGACGCACGTGGCCTCGGTCGTCACGGTGCCTGAGCACCACTGTTGGCGCCCCGTGGCGCTGCCCCGTCACCACCAGTGCCGACGCGCACCACCTTCCATCGAGAACGTCTGGGGCCGGGCACGCCGTACTGCCCCGGTCGGCGGCTGCCGCTCACCTCGGCCGTGGAAACTCCTGGCGTTTCCCCTCCCCTCCCCTCCCCTCCCCTCCCCTCCCGCCCCGCCCCTCCCCACCACCCCCACCCGTCGACGTCTTCATCGCCACACCAACAACGCGCTCGCCGAGAGGTGTTGACCCCCATGCATGACCCCGAGCACGCACCTACACCTGCTCACGCTCACGCCCACGCCCATGGGCACGCGTACGCCGACGCCCGCACCCACGGACACGCGTACGCCGACGCCCACATCCACGGAGGCGCGTACGCCCACGTCTGCGCTCCCGAACGCGCACACAACCGGCACCCGCTTCCCGGCACCGACCGGAAGGGGCCGGGGAGACGCAGTCACGGCTCCCAGAGCCCGCCGACCCGGCCGCATGACGGCCGGCGTCCGCACCCCATACCCACCCACGACAAGGGACGCTGACCAGCGCCAACCCCTCCCGCCCGACGCGGTGTTGCGCCGCGGAGCGCTACCGCACGGACGGTGGTTTATTCGGTCGTGCCCACGTCGGGCGGCCCATAGGTTGCCCGTATGGAATCGAGATCAACATCGCTGCGCCTGGAGAAGGTCACGCCGGACAATGTCGAGGCCGCCTGTGCGCTGCGGGTGCGCCCCGACCAGGAGGGGTTGGTGGCGCCGGTCGCACGATCGCTGGCTGAGGCGTATGTACAGCCGGATATCGCCTGGCCCCGCTTGATCTTCGACGGTGAACAGCTCGTGGGCTTTGTCATGGGCTTCTTCCTCGTTCGCTTCGACCCGGACAATCCGGCGGACCGGCTCCGCTCGGGCCTCTGGCGCCTGAACATCGCCGCTGACCAACAGGGCCGTGGCTATGGACGGTTCGCCGTGGAGTCCGTGTGCGCCGAGCTCCGTCGGCGGGGCCAGTCCCGCGCGACGGTGACCTGGGTGCCGGGGGAGCACGGACCGGAGGGCTTCTATCAGCGGCTCGGCTTCGTACGGACTGGGGAGATGAGCGGCGATCAGGTCGTGGGTGAGCTGGACCTGCCCGGCTGACCGCATGAGGGGGACGGTGCCCGAGCCCGAGCCCGAGCCGGTCGGCGCCGTGCAGGTGCTCTTGACGGTGGCCACGGTCGCTGCGGCGGGTGGACAGGGAGACGGAGGAATCGGAGACGGAGGGCAGGGAGGGGCGGTGAGCACCGCGTACGGGGCGCGCGGTAGGGGCGCTGTGGTGTTGAGGGGCGGTCCTGTGACCCGAAGAGCGTGGCGGGCCTCCGCCGACCGGTGGCCGCGCTCGGCCGGCCCGTACTCTGGAGGGGTGAGCACGACCCCCGAATCCGAGCGGACGCCCGAGACCCAAGCCGCCCTCGGGACCCAGGCCACCCCCGGGACCCAAGCCGCCCTCGGGACCCAGGCCACCCCCGGGACCCAAGCCGCCCTCGGGACCCAGGCCACCCCCGGGACCCAAGCCGCCCTCGGGACCCA